>NZ_BMFG01000053.1 GCF_014638005.1 Flavobacterium orientale | reverse complement strand
TGGAATTGCGTATCTGATGGACAATACAGAGCTGCACAGAACTCTCAGGAAATACGCTTTGGATGGCATCTGGGAAGCCTTTGAGACCATCAATACAACAAATCAAGATGTCTCGAACACCACGGTTCTGAAGATCCGTAAGAACTTCTAGCCAGAAGTTAGCTCCTTCACTCTTAGACACATACATACCTAACAGTTCTTTTTGGCCTTCCTTGTTGATACCAAGAATGTTGTAAATGGCTCGTGTGACAGCTCTGCCATTCTCATCCTTTACCTTATAATGGATAGCATCAAGCCAGCAAATGGCATATACAGGATCGAGCATGCGAGACTTCCAGGCGGTGATTTCGGGTAATACACGGTCTGTTATAGAGCTGATAGTATCGGCTGATAGAGTTGTGTTGAACTCACGCTCAAAGTAGCTGCTGATGTCACGTGTGCTGGTGCCCATGGCGTACATCTCAATAATCTGGTCTGCCATGCCATTGGCAAGAATAGTCTCAC
>NZ_BMFG01000052.1 GCF_014638005.1 Flavobacterium orientale | reverse complement strand
AAAGGAGGTTACGAGCATCACCAGCAGGAAGGTGATGGTTTCGTTGCCGCGCGAGAGCGCCATGAGCTTATTGCCCACAAGCTTGGCTAGTCCGGTCTGCATGATAGCTCCACCCACCACGAAGAGTCCTATCATCATGATGACGATAGGCGAAGAGAAGCCCGCCAGCGCCTCGGCAGGCGTCAGGATACCCAGAACCAGGAGTGCTGCCAGGGCGGTAAGCGCCACGATGTCGGCCCTCACCCTGCCCCAGATGAATAGGGCTACCGTAATAACCAATATGATAAGTGTTGTTGTCATGTGCTTTTTTTGGCTGCAAATATACGGAAATAAAGTGAGAATTAAGAATTTGTGGGAAGAAAAATGAAGAAAAATCTTGCATAATACAGAGATTTATGCTAACTTTGCAAACAAAAAAAGTTAGCAACATGACAAAGAAAGGTAAACATACTGTATTATTCATCTGCCTGGGCAACATCTGCCGCTCTCCGGCAGCCGAGGGAATCATG
>NZ_BMFG01000051.1 GCF_014638005.1 Flavobacterium orientale | reverse complement strand
AACCTCTGCGAAATCAAGTTCTCTACCCGGCCTTATACAATAGATAAGCAATATGCCGAAACGCTACAAAATCGCCAATGGATCTTTGAACAGGAGACAAAGACTCGCAAGAGTTGCCAGCAGGTTATGCTTACCACTTATGGTTTGGCAAAAAATCAGTATAGCAGTATCATACAGAGAGAATTGACCATGGAAGATCTGTTCCATTGATATTTTCGAGGAATTTAATAACATTTTGCGAATGATTTGTCGGATATATCAGAAAAATGAGTTAACTTTGCACTCAAAACAAAGAAACAAACAGACAGAAAATGATACAGCTAAAAGAAAATCAGGGCATTCCCCGCAGCATTCTCCTGATGATGGCTATCGTCGCAGGACTCACCGTAGCCAACTGCTACTACAATCAGCCGCTTCTCGAACTCATCCGCCACGACCTGGATGTTACCGAGCAGAAAGCTAACCTCATCACCGTCATTACCCAGATAGGTTATGCGCTGGGCTTATTCTTCCTC
>NZ_BMFG01000050.1 GCF_014638005.1 Flavobacterium orientale | reverse complement strand
AGATGAGCCAACTGTTCTTCATACGGACCAAGGTAGCGTGTATGCTTCACTCGCCTATAATGAGCTGATAAAGGACACGATGATTGTGAGGTCTATGTCCAGGGCAGGAAAGCCTACAGACAACCCTGTGAACGAATCCCTCAACGGATGGATAAAAGAGGAATTGTTCATAGACTTCAAGATTGAGACATGTAATTCAAGAGAGGAGTTCGAGGAGGCCTTGGACGTATACGTGGATTATTACAATGAGAAAAGACCATGTTATGCTATCGGCTATGATACGCAAAATAATTACAGGAAGAGGTTTTATAAAGGGGAGCTTCCAATAATGGACACTTTTGGGAAGCGAGAGGCTAATGCAACACCGAAGTTCGTCACAGAACGGAAGAAAATGGCTGGAAATGAGAAAAATAAAGAATAATGTTCACTTTTATAAAGAAAAACTTGCAAATATGGATGAGATTGTCTACTTTTGCAAATGAAAAGGAACGAAATTTGATAGATATGTGTACTTT
>NZ_BMFG01000049.1 GCF_014638005.1 Flavobacterium orientale | reverse complement strand
ATGCGACCTTCATGCGCCTCAAGGAAGATGCCATGAACAATGGGCAGACAAAGCCTGCCTATAACCTTCAAATTGCGACAGAGAATCAATATTGGACGAATTTCGCCCTTTATCCCAATCCAACATACACCCTGACCTTCAAGCCTTTTTTGGATAAGTACAAGAAAAGATATGGAAAGCAATCCAAGAGCGTCACCGCAGACTCAGGGTATGGCTCGGAGGAGAACTACGAGTACCTAGAGATGGAAGAAATGATGGGTTATGTAAAGTACAACTGGTTTCACAAGGAACAGCATAAGCCTTTCAAGGAGGATGCCTTCAACCAAGCGAACTTCTACTACAACAGGGATGATGACTATTATGTCTGCCCCATGGGACAACACATGGAACCTTGTGGACAACGGCAAACGAAAAGTGACTCCGGCTATGTGTCTGTCATTACATTATATAGAGCACAACGATGTGATGGATGTCCGCTTGGAAGTCTCTGCAAGAAATCCAAAGGCAACAGAACCATATATACCTCAG
>NZ_BMFG01000048.1 GCF_014638005.1 Flavobacterium orientale | reverse complement strand
GGCGAGCTGATGGAGAACCAGTACCGCGTCGGCCTGCTGCGCATGGAGCGGGCGATCAAGGAGCGCATGTCCTCGGTCGGGGTGCCAAGCGCCAGCCCCGGCTGATCCTCGCCCGATGCCGCGACGCGGGGGGCGGCGAGCGCGGCCTTGCGGTCGGCCGAGGGTTGGCTGGCGGCGGTGTCGCGGCGCGAGGTGAAGGTGGCGATGGCGGTTTCGGTCTGGCGCTGCGCCGCCGCGATCTCGTCCAGCTTCTTCTCGACCGAGGGTTTCATGCCAAGCGCGGTGGTCTGCGCCTGCTGCATCCAGGCGCTGCGCATCGCGTCGATGGCGCCCTGCAGCCGCTGCGCCTCGGCCCGCATCTCGCGCGCGGTGCGGGCGGTGACGGCAGCCACCCAGATCATCGCCACCGGCAGGCAGATCGCCACCAGCGTCATGGTCATTCCAAGGGCATTGCCGCCCCCGTCCGTGCGGTCGGTCATCAGGAAAAAAGCCGCAACCAGCCCCAGCCAGCACAGGGTCAGCGCCGCCGCG
>NZ_BMFG01000047.1 GCF_014638005.1 Flavobacterium orientale | reverse complement strand
CAGGAGAAGATTTCCGCTGAGGTCAGTGACGGTGTCTTGAAGGTTGAGATTCCTAAGACAGCCAAGGAGGAGAAGAAAGACGATGTTAAGCACATTGAGGTTAAGTAATCTTTCTTGAAGTGCTATGCAGCTTTCAAGATACATTCATTGCATCGAGAAAATAATTAAAACTGGGGGCTAGTCCTGATTATGGGGCTAGCCCTTTTTTTAAAACGAATAATTAGATGAATTAAAGCAACCTTGCTGTCAGTAATAATGTCAATATGAGCTTAGCCACTCTTAAACCTAGTGCCCTTACGCATATATCATTCATTCAACTATTAATCTTTATTAAATTATTAATACTATCTCAATATTTTACGTCATAATGATGTATATTTGCAATCAGAATGATTATTAATTAAACATTTTAGGCTTATGGCACAGACAGCAATGACAGTCCGTATGGACAACCAGCAGAAAGCACAGTTTGATAAACTCTGCGAACAGTTCGGTATGAGTGCGAATACCGCTATTAACATCTTTGTTAAG
>NZ_BMFG01000046.1 GCF_014638005.1 Flavobacterium orientale | reverse complement strand
CTACCGCTATGGTTAAGGTGATTGAACATTTCTCCAGTCTCGGCTATAAGGTTTTTACCATTCCCGAGGTTCCAACCATGTTCACCCAGGCGGGCATGAATTATCTCACTTCCAACAAGGATTTTTTCTTCGAGGGCGAGAAGGCTACTTTCCAGACTCAGATCAACCTGGAAGACAGTTTCCGGCGCATGGCTGAAACATTGCTTATATCCCCGTTGCTCTTGTCCTTTTCCACCAGCAGAACGGTTTCCGCCTTGTTGTTCAGTTCCGTGCCGATATGTCCCCTCGCATTCTCATCGCCCTTGTTTTGGTGGAGTATCGTGTGGATATGTATCTGCCTGTCGTCCGTCCACTGCATCAGCTTCGATATGATGCGTGTCGATTCGCTGGGGCTGTTGATGTCATACACCATGTCCCGTATTCCGTCAATGATTACCAGCCCTACATTCTCGGTTCGGTAGATTGCCTCCCTTACGATTGCTATACGCTCTTCGGGCGTGTATTTCCTTAGGACGAGAAATTCAAGGTCTTCATGGTTT
>NZ_BMFG01000045.1 GCF_014638005.1 Flavobacterium orientale | reverse complement strand
GACCGCGAAACCGGCGAACTGCTGGTGGCCGAGAAGTATGACCCCGCCGTGAACTGGGCCACCCATGTCGAGATGGACCCGGCGTCGGACCAGTATGGCCGCCCGCAGGTCGTGGCCGAATACTCGACCGCGCAGAACGGCGAGGACGTGAACACCACCGGCATCTGCCCTGCGGCCCTTGGCACCAAGGACCAGCAGCCCTCGACCTACTCGCCGAAAACCGGCCTGTTCTACGTGCCGACCAACCATGTCTGCATGGATTACGAGCCCTTCCGCGTCAGCTATTCGGCCGGCCAGCCCTATGTCGGCGCGACGCTGTCGATGTTCCCGGCGCCGGGCAGCCATGGCGGCATGGGCAACTTCATCGCCTGGGACGCCGTCGCGGGCGAGATCAAGTGGTCGCTGCCGGAACAGTTCTCGGTCTGGTCGGGCGCGATGGCGACCGCGGGGGACGTGGTGTTCTACGGCACGCTCGAAGGCTACCTGAAGGCGGTTGATGCCGAGACCGGCGAGGAGCTTTACAAGTTCAAGACGCCGTCGGGGATCATC
>NZ_BMFG01000044.1 GCF_014638005.1 Flavobacterium orientale | reverse complement strand
TTGCCAACACCCCAACGCCGTTAACCTACTGTGATCCGAACAATGACAATGTTGGTATCTTTGATTTAACAAGTGTTGCTAACCAAGTAACGGGAGGAGCAGCGACTTCGACCATTAGCTACCATGAGACTTTCACGGATGCAGATTTGGGAGTAACCCCAATCGTTGACCCGGCTAATTATTCCACATTGACCCCAACATCAGGTATTCAGATTGTTTATATACGCGTAACTTCTACGCTAACGGGTTGTTATGCGGTTGTGGAGTTGGAGTTACAAGTCAACCCAACACCGGTATTAGTTGAAACAGCCCTTCCACTGGAAGTATGTGATGACAATGCCGACGGTATAGGGGTTTTTGATTTAACAACGGCTATTCCAAATATATTAAACGGATTAAACCCTGCTTTACATACAGTAAGCTTCCACACCAGTGAAGTGCAAGCACAAGACAACACCAACCCGATAGCTAACGTTTTAAGCTTTAGCAACGGTACTCCAAATCAACAAATCATTTGGGTACGAGTAGAAATAATAGCTACAGGTTGTTACAGTATTGTACCGCT
>NZ_BMFG01000043.1 GCF_014638005.1 Flavobacterium orientale | reverse complement strand
ACTTTAACCAGTATCAATCAAACTTTACGTGGCGATTTCCGTTTATCACCATTACCTGCGGGTACCAATATCACGGGTTATACTTTCTTTGTTAAGAATTTATCTACGGGTGCTGAACGTGAGGTAGTCACCTCTAATTATATATTCCAATTAGGATTTTCTGATATTGCACAATATGCCACTACTTATGAAATACAAGTAGCGATTCGCATCAACCAACAGTGGATGCCTTATGGTCCTATTTGTTTGGTTACGACACCGGGACTACCTACTACCACTTTGGCAAATTCGTCATGTGGAGCACAGTTGGTTTCTATGAATAATATTATCCGTGCCGTTGGGGTACAATCCGCTGCACAATATGAATATGAAATAGCTTTGATTGAAGATGAGGCTGTAGTGGCTACTACCTCTGTTTTCACTAATGGTCCTTCTTTTAACTTGACTTTAATTACCGATCCTACTTTCCCAATTAAATTAGGAGCTGAGTATCGTGTACGTGTAAAAGCAGAAGTACCAACTCCTTCGGGATTACAATGGTCTCCTAATTTTGGAGCAGCTTGTTCGGTGTTTAGTCCGA
>NZ_BMFG01000042.1 GCF_014638005.1 Flavobacterium orientale | reverse complement strand
CCGTATGCGAGTGCGATCCCGCACCGAAAGCGGAAGCACCCATATAGTGATGAAGCGCAAGCGTGAACCGCAGTTCTAACAAGGTCACGAAGTGACAGCCGGGCCGTATGGTCGCAAGCTCTTCGTGCTCGACACGGAGGACGGCAAGGTCATCTGCGTTGATCCCAAGACCGGGGCGCAGATCACCTACAACGCGGATCAGCTATGCAAGGTGTGACTCGAGACAGTCCTGAGGTGGGAGATATTGCCGCCTGATTGCCAAACCCTCGCCACTTTTCGTGCTTACGCCAACGGAAGACGTAGCAAAGGACATTGATATGAAACGAGTTTTGCCGCTGGGCCTCGCGCTCGCGCTAGCCGGATGCGTGGAACCTGCAATGATGACAGGTGCCAGCTATCCAGCCATAGCCCCGGAACAGGTTCGCATGTCATTCGCGTCCATGCCCGATTGTCCCGGCGCCGCAGAGATCGGTCTGATTCCTCAGGTTGGATCGAACAAGTATGCGCAGGACCGCGCTCTAAATGCGATCCGCGCGCAGGCCGCCTCGAAGGGTGCGAACCTTGTTCTTATGACCACGCGGCCCACCAGCATGTTGGGC
>NZ_BMFG01000041.1 GCF_014638005.1 Flavobacterium orientale | reverse complement strand
CAACTATTTAGAGTCATGCTCATTGAGAGTGTGCCGGGAACCAATATCACAATTAGTTACTACTATTTAGAGTCATGCTCATTGAGAGTGTGCCGGGAACCAATATCATAATTAGTGGCAACTATTTAGAGTCATGCTCATTGAGAGTGTGCCGGGAACCAATATCACAATTAGTTACTACTATTTAGAGTCATGCTCATTCAGAGCGTTCCAGGAACCGATATCACAATTAGTGGTAACTATTTCGAGTCATTCTCATTCAGAGCGTTCCAGGAATGATGAAGGCAATTAGTAGGATCAATTTTGAGCTTTGCTCATTCAGATCGTTCCAGGAATGATGAAGGCAATTAGTAGGATCAATTTTGAGCTTTGCTCATTCAGATCGTTCCAGGAATGATGAAGGCAATTAGTTACTACTATTTAGAGTCATTCTCATTCAGAGCGTTCCAGGAATGATGAAGGCAATTAGTTACAACTATTTCGAGTCATGCTCATTCAGATCGTTCCAGGAACCAATATCACAATTAGTGGCAACTATTTCGAGTCATGCTCATTCAGAATATTCCAGGAACCAATATCATAATTAGTGGCAACTATTTCG
>NZ_BMFG01000040.1 GCF_014638005.1 Flavobacterium orientale | reverse complement strand
ATTTATGATGGTGCAAAGGTACGAAGATTATTTTGATTACACAACATTTCCCCCCATAAAATAGCATTATTTAAAGGATATTTAAAAGATAATTGAGAGAAATCAAGAAATAAGCAACTCAAGTTTCGCAAGTTCAGGAGTTAAAGGAGTTAAAGAAGTTATCGCTCCCTACGGTCGCTGAGGAGTTAAGACAATAGTCTTTTTGGCGTATTTTTTAAGCAGCAAGACATACGTCTTAACTCCTTAACTTCCTTAACTCCTTTAACTTCCTGATATGCGAAAGTTCAGTTCTTTACTTTAATCCTCGTCGTCGAAGTCAACGCTGAAGTTCTTCTTGCCTCCGCGCTTGCCTCCGAAATCACGGCCACCACGTTTGTCGCCCTTGAAGCCACCACGCTTGTCGCCTTTCTCGAAACGCTTTCCGTCGCGCTTGCCACCGAAGTCACGGCCACCCTTGCGGTCGCCCTTGAAGCTGCGGCTGCCACGCTTGTCATCGTTGCGGAACATCAGCTTGCCCCACATCTGCCCGCCCATGCATTTCAGCGCGGCGGCGGCCAGCACCCCTTCGGGGGCCCCGCCCGAGCCCATGTACATGTCGATGCCGGTG
>NZ_BMFG01000039.1 GCF_014638005.1 Flavobacterium orientale | reverse complement strand
AATATAGTCTATTTATAGTTTGAAATTTATAGTTAATAGTTTATAGGAGGCTAACGCCCTTGAGCAAGAATGCCCTATAAACTGTTAACTATAAACTATCAATTATAAACTCTAAATATAATGAACGAAGAAACACATCAGAAACTGATGACTATCAAGCGAAGCTTCCGCTTGCTGATGAACGGTCCGGGATCGCAATCTATGCGCGATAAGGGACTGGGATATAAACTGAATTGGGGCGTACCATTCTATGAACTGAAAAAGATGGCTGAGGAATATGGCAAAGACTATGACCTCGCCATCGAACTGTGGAAGGAAGATATCCGGGAGTGCAAGATTCTGGCTACACTCATTATGCCTGCCGATAAGATGCTTCCGGAAATCACAGATTTATGGATGGAACAGGTACAGAGTCAGGAGATGGCAGAGATGCTTGCCTTCAACCTTTTGCAGCACGTAGATTATGCGCCTGTCATCGCCTACAAGTGGATAGCAAGTGATAAGCCGCTCTATGAGATTGCCGGTTTCCAGCTCCTTGCCCGTCTTTTTGCCAATGGGAAAGAGCCTAACGAGCGTGGCATCAACGAATTCCTGGATCAAGCTGCCACT
>NZ_BMFG01000038.1 GCF_014638005.1 Flavobacterium orientale | reverse complement strand
ATATACTAAAGGATACTCAAGCCTTTACCATCAATTATCGAACAGAACAAATAAGAGATTACCTCAAATATCCTGGAGAGGAACTAATATCTGAACATCTACATATGATTAATGCCTTGAAAGAAATCCGAAATTATTGGAATCTTACTTCAGAAAAGGTAATCATAACAGATATCATACCTATTCCTCAGCCATGATAACCATGGTTTGCATATATAAAATAAATATATTACTTTTGCAGAGTAAAATTTAATTATTAACATTTTAATTTGTAGACTTATGAAAAATAATGAGTTATTAAAAAAGTATGCCGGTATCTCAACCCGTATCCGCAGAATCTTTGCTTATCACTACGACCAAATCCAACGGGAAGTACAAACAGAAATTTCAACACTTACCCCAGAATTACAGGGACAATTCATGGACTTAGTCATTGAATATATGGAAGAATCCATTAACTGGCCAGATCCCGATGACCAAGAAACATTCGAAAAACAATTACTCGGATAATGCCATGAAAACAATTGCCTACATCATAAGTACCTATCATATAGGTAGTCATAACTCAGATATCAGGGATGTACTCAAATCCTATATCATTGCCCGATACTA
>NZ_BMFG01000037.1 GCF_014638005.1 Flavobacterium orientale | reverse complement strand
CAATAGTCGATGCAGCTGCCGTCTCTTAGTTTGATGATGGCGTTGCGTTTGTGTTTGACGGCTTGGAATAGTTGTAAATCATGGGTGTTTAGGGCGTAGGCTTGCAGGCGTGCGGAGATGTTGACGCATTGTGTTGCCATTTCTTGTTGGTAATTGTCTTTTTCTATTTTGTATCCGGTGCGGTTGATGAGTTGGTTTTCGCTGGCGGTTCTTATGTTGGCGAGACCGTCTTGGAATTCTTGGAAGGTGGTGTCGAAATTGGGCATGGCTGCTAGGATTGCGGGGTCTACCTTCTTGATGTATTCTTCTACGACAAGATACATGTTGCGTTTGCTTTGTTGTACTCTATCCATAGTTGTGTTTTTTGGTTTGTAGGTGGCTTATTGTTAAGCGTTTGGGTTTGTATTACAAATATATAGGAATTTTTTTAACATTTCCAAATGGTTGTTGCATAGGTTGGGGTTTTTTTTTCGTTTTTACGTTTAAAAATTGGTTTTTATTGTTAATTTTTTAATAAAAACGATGAATTATTACAAATTGTTTTACTAAACACGATGTATGGTAGTGATTTTTATGATTATTTTTCTTAAGAAATTGGGTTAAACGGGTCAATTTTAGGG
>NZ_BMFG01000036.1 GCF_014638005.1 Flavobacterium orientale | reverse complement strand
CCAGCCACAAGCCAGCAGCCGCAATCGACAGCAGCCAGGGCGCAGGATCCTGCGGCAACAGCAAGACCGAGCATCGGGGAGCTCTACGAGCACGCCAAGCACCAGCAGCCAGCGAGCCAGCAGAGCCAAGACAGCAAGTTCAGATGGGTAATCCAGCAGAACCTTGCAGACTTGAAGAAGAACCCGAACAACAAGCCTGCCAAGGATTCGCTGACAAGATACTACGAGAAGGGAGTTCTGCAGCGGCTTGGCATTGACTGGAAGCCCGAAAAATAACGAATGAGGGCAAAATCAGCCGCTCTGGGACGTTTTCACGCTTCGGGCGGTAAATTATAAGGCAAACAGATTTTAAACGCTTAAAACAAAAGAATTATGGCAAAAGAAGTATGTATTGTAAACAACGAATGCTTTAATACAGATTACCCAGTAGGGGCGACAATTAGCATTGAAGGTGTAAATTGCAAGGTGGTTGAGGATATAGGTCTATCTGAATATAACTGCTACGAGTGCATCTTGAACGGTAAGAGAGAAGGCATTATGTGCAGGAATCTTGCTTGTCTGAATAGTGAAAGAGAAGACCGCAAGGACGTACACTTCGTAAAGATTGAAAGCCATGAATGAATTA
>NZ_BMFG01000035.1 GCF_014638005.1 Flavobacterium orientale | reverse complement strand
CTGTTTTGTCGGGAGTTACACTTTCGAGCTCTCTCAATTCTACTGTAACAGATGCACAAGGTTACTATGCCATCGAGTTGGTTTATGGCGATGTTTTAACTTTGTCAAAAGCCGATTATTTAGATTTGGTAAGTGAGCCATTTTTTGAGTCACTACCTAATTTTGATTTTTTACTTACTTCGGTGTGTAGCTTCGTCAATTGTCCACCGGGTACTGCTTGTGAACAAGGGGGGTGTTTTCCTATAGTCTATGTAGTTTCCGGTGTGGTTAGAGACAATGAAACGCTGGAACCTCTTTCAGGAGTAACTATTTCTTATGAATCTACAACAGTGCAGACTGATAGTCAAGGATTTTACAGTATTACTGTGTTATATGGTGCTCAACTAACCTTGACCTATGCTACTTACCAAACTTTAGTGTCAAATCCTTTAATTGAATTTTCCGGATCAACTGATTTTTATCTTACCAGTATGTGTTTAGGAGTTGTTTGTCCTCCCGGCTTTGCTTGTAATATGGGTGGGTGTTATGAAATAGACCCCTGTTCTGCAGAACCACCGGTGTTGTTTACTTGGTACTTAGATACTGATGGCGATGAATATTACACGGGAGATCCTATTTCAAGTTGTGAATCACCGGGAGACGGTTATACAACAACAGTACTAGGTAGCGGCGACTGCAACGACAACGATGCTTCCATTTACCCCGGAGCTCCTGTGATTTGTTATGATAATATCTCACAAGATTGTAATACGGATATTTATGATGGCTGTGCGATTGTTTTATCGCGTTTGCGTAATGATAATTGTGGTGCAACTT
>NZ_BMFG01000034.1 GCF_014638005.1 Flavobacterium orientale | reverse complement strand
CAAATCCGTATGAGAACATTACACCGTATCTACAGTTCATCTACATCAGAGCAGAGAACGATGTTACGGGCTGTTACAGCACCTATACTTTGACATTAAATGTCAATCCATCACCCATTATTCCGGTTGATTTACCCAATCTAACCCTATGTGACCAAGATGGTAACCCACAAAGTGGTACAACGGCCTTTGACCTTACCCAACAAAACGCTATTATTTTAGCGGCACAACCGGCAGGTTTGGGTAGTTTTACGATTCGATACTTTACAACAGAAGCAAACGCACAAGATAATACCAGTGCTATTGTTCCGGCAACAAATTATATCAATACCACAAGTCCACAAACGATATGGTACCGTGTTAGCAACAACACTTCGAACTGTTTCTCCATTGGAACGTTCCAGTTGATTGTTAACACGCCATTGGCCTTGACTACACCAACGCCACTGGCACAGTGTAATCCGGATAACGACAACTTTATGGAGTTTGACCTAACGACAAAAGATGCGGAGATTACCCAAGGATTACCGGGCTATACCGTAACGTATTACCCGAGTTATGCTCAGGCCTTATCAGAAACAGGTCCGATTACTAACCCAACGGCTTATACGAATCTTACTCCGGCACAAACCCTTGGTGTGGTAGTAACGAGTCCACAGGGATGTAAGAGCTTTATTAGTTTGACCATCCGCGTACTTCCAACCCCGATAGTAAGCACCCCACCATTATTGGAGGTATGTGACAACACCAATCCGGGAGATAATGAAGAAGCGTTTGATTTAACGACCTATGAAGACATCATCAGAAACAACGATCCGGATATCACCTTTGCGTACTTCCCAACCCAGGCAGACGCGATAGCGG
>NZ_BMFG01000033.1 GCF_014638005.1 Flavobacterium orientale | reverse complement strand
TAAGGTTCGTATAAGCCGTTGGGTTAGTAATCGGACCTGTTTCTGATAAGGCCTGAGCATAACTCGGGTAATACGTTACGGTATAGCCCGGTAATCCTTGGGTAATCTCCGCATCTTTTGTCGTTAAGTCAAACTCCATAAAGTTGTCATTATCCGGATTACACTGTGCCAGTGGCGTTGGTGTTGTCAGTGCCAATGGCGTGTTGACAATCAACTGGAACGTTCCAATAGAGAAACAGTTCGAGGTGTTGTTGCTAACGCGGTACCATATCGTTTGTGGACTTGTCGTATTGATATAATTTGTTGCCGGAACAATAGCACTCGTATTATCTTGTGCGTTTGCTTCTGTTGTAAAGTATCGAATCGTATAACTGCCCAAACCTGCCGGTTGTGCCGCTAAGATAATAGCGTTTTGTTGGGTAAGGTCAAAGGCCGTTGTACCACTTTGTGGGTTACCGTCTTGGTCACATAGGGTTAGATTGGGTAAATCAACCGGAATAATGGGTGATGGGTTGACATTTAATGTCAAAGTATAGGTGCTGTAACAGCCCGTAACATCGTTCTCTGCTCTAATGTAGATGAACTGTAGATACGGTGTAATGTTCTCATACGGACTTGATAGAGCATCTACGGCCAATTCCGCATTTTGAAGTGTTTCATAGAAGGTTACCGTTACCCCTGTGGCTCCATTGAGTAAGTTGTTTACCTCTGCTGTTAAATCAAAATTACCATAACCTTCTCCATTGTCATCACACAAGGTTAATCCTCCTAGTGGTAACTGCAATATCGGACGGGGTTCTACTCTAAGGTCTACAACCGTCTTGTTGCTACATCCTGTAGTTTCGTTGGTTACTACAATCCATATCGTTTGTGGATTAGCTACGTTTTCATAGTTATCCGGTAGCGGGTTTTGGTTGTTATCTGCATCAGCTTCACTGAAATAAAATGCAAACTCATAGCCCGGTGTTGGTAATTGTGCTGATACATAATCTCTAATGGCGAAAATTTCTCGCTCATCCGTTGGGTCGGTTTCACACAAACTATACGAAGGTAGAGAAAGTGGTAACACCGGTATCGGATTAACCGTAAGGGTGAGCGGTACAATACTGTAACAACCTGTAGCTATTATTTCTACTCGTACCCAAATGATTTGTTGATTTGGAGTACCGTTGCTAAAGCTTAAAACGTTAGCTATCGGGTTGGTGTTGTCTTGTGCTTGCA
>NZ_BMFG01000032.1 GCF_014638005.1 Flavobacterium orientale | reverse complement strand
GAGTATGCTCAATAAACTGTGTCAAATATAAAAAATGGATGTTTAAATTTTTTAAATTTGATTATTATGAGCGAACAATTCGATTTTGAGTCTTTCTCTAAGTCAGCCATAGAGAAATTAAAACAAGGTAAACCTTTGACCGGTACAGATGGTGTATTTACGCCGCTTCTAAAAATGATTTTAGAAGCCTCCCTTGATAGTGAAATAAAAGATCATGTACAAGAGACAAAACCTCAAAAAAACAGGCGTAATGGCAAAGGCACGAAAACAATCACAAGTGGTTTAGGAACCTTTGAATTAGAAACTCCCAGAGACCGCAATGGTAGCTTTGAGCCACAGACGGTTCCTAAGCGTCAGGTGAGTATCAGTAGCGATATTGACAAAAAAATCATTGGTTTATATGGTTTAGGAATGAGCTATTCAGATATTCAAAATCATTTAAAGGAAATGTATGATTTTGAAGTTTCAGATGGTACAATAAGCAGCATTACAGACCGAATATTACCTGAGATTAAAGAATGGCAAAATAGACCATTAGAAAGCGTTTATCCCTTGATTTGGCTTGATGCAATGCATTACAAAGTCAGAGACGAAGGTCAAGTTAAGAGTAAAGCTATCTATTCTATTTTAGGCGTTACAATAGAGGGGCAAAAGGAAGTTTTAGGCATCTATTTTGGTAATTCTGAAAGTAGTAGTTTTTGGCGTCAAGTGCTTAATGATTTACAAAATAGAGGGCTAGAAGATGTTTTTATCGCATGTATCGATAACTTATCTGGCTTTGGGGATGCTATTGAAGACTATTACCCCAAAACAGAGGTTCAGCTTTGCCTGGTACATCAAATGAGAAATAGTGCAAAATATGTAACTCATACTGACTTAAGAGAAGTAATGAAGGATTTAAAAGTTGTTTATCAAGCTCCAAGCGAACAAAAAGGACTTGAAGCATTGGAACTTGCAAGAGAAAAATGGAATAAAAAATACCCTGCAATATTTAGGAGCTGGGATAAAAATTGGGACAGACTAGCTAATATTTACAAGTATTCACCTCATTTAAAAAGAATAATGTATACAACAAATCCAATAGAAAGTTATCACAGAATGATCAGAAAAGTAACCAAAACAAAAGGTGCATTCTCTTCAGAAAACGCCATATTAAAACAGGTATACTTAGCTATTATGAACGCACAAACTAGATGGAATGGACAAATTTTTCACTGGTCTGCTATTCAAAATGATTTAAATGCGTATTTTAGTGATAGAATAAAATGAAATGACACAGTTTATTGAACACTCCC
>NZ_BMFG01000031.1 GCF_014638005.1 Flavobacterium orientale | reverse complement strand
TTATCTCTAACGGTAATGGTATGACTTCCTGCACTCACATCTGTAAACACATTACTGTCTTGGAACGGTCCGTTGTCTAACTGATACTCATAATCGCCTAAACCGCCCGTTACATTCACCGTGATGGTTTGGTTTTGTGAGAAAGCTCCACTCACCACTACATCAGCCTCCGTAACTATCGCTGCCGAAGTGTTGGTCAAGGTCATCGAGGACGGGCTAAGCATGCTACATCCTGTTGCAATATTGGTCACCATCACTTCATACGTTCCTGCATCACTGGTGGTATAACTCGAATCCATAGCTCCAAGGATTTCAGTTCCGTTGTAATACCAAACATAACTATATAACTCCGGATTGGCAATATTCGTATCAATAGTATACGTTCCCAGTGGTGTTAAAGTCACCGGATCCACACAGATAAAGCCATCGTTCAAAGTAACCTCCGGTAGTTGGTTTACTGTTAACACTATTGGGCTCAAAGCCGCACACTGACTCACAGTGGTAGTGTTTGTCACTCGAATCCAAATCTCTTGTGGATTGGTAGTGTTGGTATAGTTCTCAGGGCTGGCAATGGCGTTTGTCCCTGCCAAAGCATCTGCCTGGGTTTCATAGTAACTCACCGCATAATCCGTTGGTGATTGTGTGCCTAAAGCAATTGTTCCGTAAGGTGTTAAGTCAAACTGCGTATATCCATCGTTGGTACCATCTTCATCACAAACGGTTAAGCCTGCTGTATCTGCCGGTACCGGATTGGCTATCGCTCCTTCTTCTACCACTAGGTTTACCGTAGCCACTGAGTTCACACATCCCGTTTGATTATCCACCACTCGGATGTAAATCGTTTGTGGGTTACTGGTGTTGGTATAGCTGTTGGCTAGTGCATTAGTTCCTGTGTCTGCATCCGCTTGTGTTTCATAATAGCTAATGGTAAAGCCCGTCGCATCTCCTGATTCCATCACCTGGTCGTTTAGCGTGTTTAGCGTAAAGGTGGCGATGTTATCCGTATTAGGCTCACAAATCACATAATCCGGCACAAAAGCTACTACTTGTGGCAATGGGTTCACCTGAAGTAGTTGTTCCACCAAGGTGTAACAGAACGTTCCCGGTGTAGGCTGTTGTTGGTTCATGGCCATTACCCAAACACTTCCCGTGGCACTTACATAAGCCGTTGGGATCATAATTTGGTTAGTACCCGCTATCGCGTCTGCCTGGGTTGGGAAGTACGCAAAGGTGATATCCGGATCGTTGTTTCTGATGATGTCTTCATAGGTCGTTAAATCAAACGCTTCTTCATTATCTCCCGGATTGGTGTTGTCACA
>NZ_BMFG01000030.1 GCF_014638005.1 Flavobacterium orientale | reverse complement strand
AGTATTCAGCACACCAAGTGCTTCTGATGCATGTGACAGCCAAGTTAGCTTAACATATGTGGACAGCTCAGACTTAGATGAGTGTGGTTTAGGAACTGTAACTAGAACATGGACAGCAACAGACTGTGCAGGTAACTCAAGTTCAGCATCACAAATGATTACTATCGAAGACACAACAGCACCTGTAATTTCAGGAGTTGGAGACGACTTTACAATGGAATGTTCAGAGCCTGTAGTGTTCAGTACACCAAGTGCTTCTGATGCATGTGACAGCCAAGTTAGCTTAACGTATGTGGATAGCTCAGACTTAGATGAGTGTGGTTTAGGAACTGTAACTAGAACATGGACAGCAACAGACTGTGCAGGTAATTCTAGTTCAGCTTCACAAACGATTACTCTCGAAGATACAACTGCACCGGTATTTGTAGGTGACTTACCAACTAACTTAAATGTTCAATGTGATGGTGATGTTCCGGCAGCAGCAGTATTAACTGCAACGGACAATTGTAGTGATGCTACAGTTGAATTTACAGAAGTAATAACTCCTGGAGACTGTCCTGGTAAATATTTAGTTACCAGAACATGGACAGCAACAGACTGTGCTGGAAATAGTGTTTCACATACGCAAAAAATTAATGTAGAGGATACAATCGCTCCAACCTTTGTTGGTCAATTACCTCCAAGTAGTTTAACAGTAGAATGTGATAACATCCCAACACCGGAAGTATTGACAGCAATAGATAATTGTGGTACAGCTACAGTAATCTTCTTTGAAGCTATTATTCCGGGAGATTGTGAAGGAAGTTATACAATAGATCGTTTGTGGAAAGCTACAGATGATTGTAAAAACTTTACGATTCACAAACAAATTATAACAGTAATCGACACAACAGCACCTGTTATCTCAGGAGTTGGTGAAGACTTTACGGTAGAATGTCCAACAGAAGCTTCTTTCAGTTCGCCAATGGCAACTGATAATTGTGAAAGTGAAGTTAGCTTAACATATGTGGATAGCTCAGACTTAGATGAGTGTGGTTTAGGAACTGTAACTAGAACTTGGACAGCAACAGATTGTTCAGGTAACGCTAGTTCAGCTTCACAAACGATTACTATCGAAGACACTACAGCACCTGTATTCTCAGGAGTTGGTGAAGCTTACACAGTAGAATGTCCAACAGAAGCAGTATTCAGTATGCCAAGTGCAGCGGATACTTGTGATAACGAAGTAAGCGTAACATATGTGGATAGCTCAGACTTAGATGAGTGTGGTTTAGGAACTGTAACTAGAACATGGACAGCAACAGACTGTGCAGGTAACTCAA
>NZ_BMFG01000029.1 GCF_014638005.1 Flavobacterium orientale | reverse complement strand
TGCAAGCACAAGACAACACCAACCCGATAGCTAACGTTTTAAGCTTTAGCAACGGTACTCCAAATCAACAAATCATTTGGGTACGAGTAGAAATAATAGCTACAGGTTGTTACAGTATTGTACCGCTAACACTTACGGTTAATCCGATACCGGTGTTACCACTTTCTCTACCTTCGTATAGTTTGTGTGAAACCGACCCAACGGATGAGCGAGAAATTTTCGCTATTAGAGATTATGTATCAGCGCAATTACCAACACCGGGCTATGAGTTTGCATTTTATTTCAGTGAAGCTGATGCAGATAACAACCAAAGCCCGCTACCGGATAACTATGAAAATGTAGCCAACCCACAAACGATATGGATTGTAGTGACCAACGAAACTACAGGATGTAGCAACAAGACAGTTGTAGACCTTAGAGTAGAACCCCGTCCGATATTGCAGTTACCACTAGGAGGATTAACCTTGTGTGATGACAATGGAGAAGGTTATGGTAATTTTGATTTGGCAGCAGAGGTAAACAATTTACTCAATGGAGCCACAGGGGTAACGGTAACCTTCTATGAAACACTTCAAAATGCGGAATTGGCAGTAAATCCAATCCCATCAAGTCCGTATGTGAATATTACACCGTATCTACAGTTCATCTACATCAGAGCAGAGAACGATGTTACGGGCTGTTACAGCACCTATACTTTGACATTAAATGTCAATCCATCACCCATTATTCCGGTGGATTTACCCAATCTAACCCTATGTGACCAAGATGGTAACCCACAAAGCGGCACAACGGCCTTTGACCTTACCCAACAAAACGCTATTATTTTAGCGGCACAACCGGCAGGTTTGGGCAGTTATACGATTCGTTACTTTACAACAGAAGCAAACGCACAAAACAATACCAGTGCTATTGTTCCGGCAACAAATTATATCAATACCACAAGTCCACAAACGATATGGTACCGCGTTAGCAACAACACTTCGAACTGTTTCTCCATTGGAACGTTCCAGTTGATTGTCAACACGCCATTGGCACTGACAACACCAACGCCACTGGCACAGTGTAATCCGGATAATGACAACTTTATGGAGTTTGATTTAACGACAAAAGATGCGGAGATTACCCAAGGATTACCGGGCTATACCGTAACGTATTACCCGAGTTATGCTCAGGCCTTATCAGAAACAGGTCCGATTACTAACCCAACGGCTTATACGAACCTTACTCCGGCACAAACCCTTGGTGTGGTAGTAACAAGTCCACAGGGATGTAAGAGCTTTATCAGTTTGACCATCCGCGTACTTCCAACTCCGATAGTAAGCACCCCACCATTATTGGAGGTGTGTGACAACACCAATCCGGGAGATAATGAAGAAGCGTTTGATTTAACGACCTATGAAGACATCATCAGAAACAACGATCCGGATATCACCTTTGCGTACTTCCCAACCCAGGCAGACGCGATAGCGG
>NZ_BMFG01000028.1 GCF_014638005.1 Flavobacterium orientale | reverse complement strand
TTCTACCGATTGTTGGATAAAGCCATTGACTTTCGGTTTTTATACAAAGCTACACAAGATTATTATGGAGACGAAGGACAAGAGAGCATTGACCCTGTGGTGTTCTTCAAAATCTGTTTGGTTGGCTATTTGAACAACATCAATTCCGATAGAAAACTTATTGAATATTGTTCCAATTGTTTAGATATTCGTTTATTTATTCGGTATGATATTGATGAAGCTCTTCCCTGGCACAGTACCATTAGCAGAACGCGTCAATTGTACGGAGAGGAAGTGTTTATGGAACTATTCAAAAAAATTCTTTCCTTATGTGTTGAGAAAGGAATGGTTCGTGGCAAACGCCAAGCTGTTGATAGTGCTTTTATCAAAGCCAATGCTTCGATGGATAGTTTGGTAGAGAAGGAAGTTTTAGATGATGTTGATTATTATGCTCAGGAGCTCAATGAAAACAGTGAATACAAAGTTAGCCAAACACGTAAAAAGCTCGTGGACCAACACCATGATTGGAAAACAGAAACCTATAAAGGCCAGCCCAAGGGAAGTACCAAAGGCGACAGAAAAGACGAAAACGGCAACTTAATCCGACCCAAATATTTATCCAATCACACGCATTACAGTCCAACTGATCCCGATGCCAGAGTGAGTGTAAAACCCGGCAAGGCACGCCAACTCAATTATTTTGGGCAACTTGCCGTAGACGACCAACACCATGTGATCACCGGAGCCTGTGCTGATTTTGCAGACAAACGCGACAGTCAGTGTCTGGAACAAATAGTGGAACTAACCAAAGAAAATTTAGAAGAAAACCAAATAGAATTAGGCGAAGTTTTAGCCGATGCAGGTTATAGCAGTGGCGAAGCCTTAAAATACCTAAATGATAACAATATCAACGCTTGGATGCCTAACTTTGGACAATACGTTCCTGAGCGGGAAGGCTTTGTTTACAACAAAGCAGAAAACTATTATCAATGCACCAAAGAAGGCGGTAATCATGCCAAACTACTCTTTAAAGGCGAGAAGACTGACAGCAAAGGCTACACCAAACGCACCTATCGTAGTAGTGAAAGTGATTGTAAGAAGTGTCCACTTCGAGAGCAATGTTGTGGAATGAAAACCAATTTCAAGAAAATAGACGACAGCATCCACAAAGAACTGTATGATAAGATGCACCAAAAGCTCACTAAAAACCCCGATTATGCCAAACGAATGGTCAAGGTGCGAAGTAAAACAGTAGAACCGGTCTTGGGAACGCTCATCAACTTTACCAGCATGAAGCGTGTCAACACGCGAGGAATACAACAAGCCAACAAACATGTTTTGATGGCAGCCTTGACTTACAACTTGAAGAAATACCTCAAGTTTATATCCAAAAAACCAAAGAGTATAGCCCAAATTGTGTCGATGGAACAAGGAAAGCTATCAACATGTTTAAAAACCATTATTTTAAACGTAAAAAGGTACTTTCTAAGCCTTACTTTTTTTAGGAATACTAACTTCCTTCAAAAAACAAACCTCGCTTAGAAAGCACTAAACGAGGTT
>NZ_BMFG01000027.1 GCF_014638005.1 Flavobacterium orientale | reverse complement strand
AGCAGGTTCATGTGCAGGATCAACAATAGTCACTAGAACTTGGACAGCAACAGATGCTTGTGGTAACTCAGTATCTCATGTTCAAACTATCACAGTTGAAGATACAACAGCACCAAGCTTTGTTGAGGCATTACCTGCAAACGTAACTGTATCTTGTGATGCAGTTCCTGCAGCGGTAACATTAACAGCAACAGATTCTTGTGGAACAGCAACGGTAACTTTTACAGAAAGTGAAGTAGTAGGTTCGTGTGCAGGATCAACAATAATCACTAGAACTTGGACAGCAACAGATGCTTGTGGTAACTCAGTATCTCATGTTCAAACTATCACAGTTGAAGACACAACAGCTCCAAGCTTTGTTGAGACATTACCTGTAAACGTAACTGTATCTTGTGATGCAGTTCCTGCAGCGGTAACATTAACAGCAACAGATAATTGTAGTGAAGCATCAGTTGTTTATTCTGAGTCAGCAAACACAATTTGTGTAGGTTCGTCTGTTATTACTAGAACATGGACAGCTTCTGACTTGTGTGGAAATACATTAGTTCACACACAAATAGTAACTGTACAAGATAACACGCCTCCAACATTTACTGCACCTGCAGATATTATTTTAGTTGCAAATGAAAATTGTACGGCAAATACAGACCCTAGTATAACAGGTAATGTAACCAATATTCAAGATAATTGTGATCCAAATCCAACGGCAACATATACAGATTCTGATTGTATAGGTAATTCAAACGGAGGTTCATTAAATGCAGGAAATGGAAATTACTTCTATTTTAATGTAAGTGGATTTGATACTCTTTCTGCAAGTGACATACAAAAAATAGCTCTATCATTTGAAACAAATCAAGGAA
Source organism: Flavobacterium orientale (assembly GCF_014638005.1). Taxonomy (GTDB): domain Bacteria; phylum Bacteroidota; class Bacteroidia; order Flavobacteriales; family Flavobacteriaceae; genus Flavobacterium; species Flavobacterium orientale. Next base: position 1,794 of record NZ_BMFG01000027.1, on the reverse strand, counting down.
AAGGGAGAGCAGAATTTACACTAGTTGCACCAAGTGGACAAGCGGTAATTTTAGTTGGTCCATATTGTACAGGAGGATTTTGTGATGACCCTTCACCAAACATAAAGGAATTATATTTACCGGTGTTTTATCCTAATAGTTCAGGATATACACAATGGGATAATAATAATTTTGTACCAAATGGTGTAAGCCAAAACTTTACTCCAAACGGAGCATTAACATCTCCTAATGCAACAATGATAAATGGATTAACCTCTTATGTTTCAAGTTTTGAACAGTTTACCGGTCCGATGAATGGAACATGGTTTATTTATTCAAGAAAACAAGCGAGTGTTAATGGTAATATTGATTTCAATAGTGTATGTTTAACGCCTGCAGTAGGTGAATGTGCCAGTAATCAATTAATTATAAGACATTGGACAGTATCAGATTCTTGTGGTAATTCGGTAGAGTTTGATCAAACTATTCAGATTATAGATTCAACACCTCCTGTATTTGTTGGTGATTTACCTCAAGACATTACAGTACAGTGTGACGCTATTCCTGCAGCAGCAACTTTAACAGCAACAGATAACTGTGGTAATGTTGAAGTAGTTTATACAGAATCAGTAGAAGCAGGACAGTGTTTAGGATCATCCGTGATTACCAGAACATGGACAGCTACTGACACCTGTGGGAATTCAGTATCTCACGTTCAAACAATTACTGTAGAAGATACTGCAGCACCTGTGTTTGTTGGTGATTTACCTCAAGATATTACAGTTGAATGTGATGCAATTCCTGAAGTAGCTATTTTAACAGCTACAGATAACTGTGGTGATGTAGAAATTACTTTCGCAGAATCAGTAGCAACAGGACAATGTTTAGGTTCATCCGTAATTACAAGAACATGGACAGCAACTGATTCATGTGGTAACACAACATCTCATGTACAAGTAATTACATCAGAAGATACTACTGCACCAGTATTTGTTGGAGATTTACCACAAGATATAACTGTAGAATGTGATGCAATTCCAGCTGCAGTTACCTTGACAGCAGTTGATAATTGTGGTTCAGTTAATGTAGTATATTATCAGACTATACTTCCAGGTGATTGTCCTCAAAGTTATTCAATTATTCGTTTGTGGTCTGCAACTGATTCATGTGGAAATACAGCTATTAAGAAACAAATTATTACAGTTGTAGATACAATAGCTCCTGTTTTTGTTGAAGAATTACCTCAAGATATTACAGTTGAATGTAACAATATTCCTAGTGCAGTTGTTTTGACTGCAACAGATAATTGTAGCATACCAACCGTTACTTTTAGTGAAGTTACCTCAGCAGGTAATTGTTCAGGATCATCAGTAATAACTAGAACATGGACAGCTACGGATTCATGTGGAAACGTGACAACGCATATACAAGTAGTAACAGTTGAAGATACAACAGCTCCAGTATTTGTTGGTGACTTACCACAAGATATTACAGTTGAATGTGATGCTATTCCTGCGGTTGCAATTGTTTCCGCTACAAATAGTTGTAGTGATGTTACATTGACTTTTAATGAAACAATCATAGAGGGTTCGTGTTTAGGTTCTTATAACATAATAAGAACTTGGACTGCAACAGACGATTGTGGTAATTCAATATCTCATTCGCAAACCATAACAGTAGAAGATACTACTGCACCTGTATTCGTTGGAGATTTACCACAGAATGCGACAGTTCAGTGTGATGCTATCCCAGCAGCAGTTACTTTAACAGCAACTGACAACTGTGGCGATGCTACTGTAACGTTTAATGAATCAG
>NZ_BMFG01000026.1 GCF_014638005.1 Flavobacterium orientale | reverse complement strand
CTACCTCACGTTCAGCACCCGTAGATAAATTCTTAACAAAGAAAGTATAACCCGTGATATTGGTCCCCGCTGGTAATGGTGATAAACGGAAATCGCCACGTAAAGTTTGATTGATACTGGTTAAAGTTGCACCACAATTATCATTACGCAAACGCGATAAAACAATCGCACAGCCATCATAAATATCCGTATTACAATCTTGTGAGATATTATCATAACAAATCACAGGAGCTCCGGGGTAAATGGAAGCGTCGTTGTCGTTGCAGTCGCCGCCACCTAATAAATCTTCTACCTTTTTATAGGTAGCACCCGGTGAGTCACAACTTACAACAGCTTCGCCCGTGTAGTAATTGTCGTTATCAACATCTACATACCAAGTCGAAGGTTGTGTAACCACCACAACTGTTGCTTCAGAGGGGGCACTACTTATTCCTTGTACGTTTGTCACTTGAACTGTATAAGAACCGGAGGAATTTACTTGAATACTTTGCGAAGTAGCACCGGTTGACCATAAATAATTAGTACCTACACTTGACGTAAGTGTTACAGGATCTGTCGTACAAATGGCTACATTTCCTGAAGGTGAAATTGTTGGAGTCGAAGGAAAGGAATAACTGTATATAAAAGGAGTTGTGTTTCTAAAACTATAGGAGGTTGTAGCATAGCCTTCAATTCCAAACGGGCCATTCCATCCTGTTATAGTATAGCGTACGGTAGACCCCGGTTGATGAGCTGCTTGCGGAAGTGTAGCGGTATAGATCAATCTACCAGTCCCATTATCACAAACAAAAACTCCTTCAATATAAGTAGTTGTACCAGCAGCTACACCCTTTTGTCCTGAAGGTGCTGAACCATCTGTTGTATAATAAATTCCTGTATTTGTAAACTGGTTTGCAAATTCCAAATTCCATTGCACCACCAAATTGGAGTTCAACGAAGGTATCGCATTGTGATAACTGCCACTACCGGAACAAGGATTAAAAACAGTAGCTGTTGTGGCCAAATGAACTAGATAACTAGGTGGATCAGGCAAGGCCTGCACTGTGTAGTTGTAATTAGACCCACCATTATTGTTTAAATTAAAGCTGTAAAAATCAGCATTACTGCCATCAGACGACACACCGGCTGCACTTGAGGTAAACACATAATAGCTAACATTTGTTCCGGCAGTATGAATACTTGAAGGTAAGGTGGCAGTGTAAGAATTGCCACCACCAGATGACATCTGTACGACGGTTGAAGTAGTGTAGTTATTGGTAGTATAACGCAAGTACACCGCCTGACCTACCGGTAAATTACCATTTGCGGTTGCAGTGACAGTTGCAACTTGGCCACTGTATACGGTTGAAACATCTCTGGTAACAGTAGTCACTGTACGCACTTCTCCTGCTACTTCAAAAACGATCGCTTTAGGATTAGCACAAGCATTTAAAAGTTCTGTTTTGAAAACATACCTATTAGAGTTGTTAGGGACATAAACGTAGTAGGCCTTTGAACTACCAGCAGTTAATACTTGCGGGGTTCCCAAAGTCAATTGAATATCGTCACTTCCGGAAGGACCCCAAACAGTACTACAACCAATTGTAGTTCGAAACCTGAAATAACGATTTGCAGGGGTTCCACCATTAGAGTTTGCATAAATCCAGCCGCCACTCTGCCCTATTGCAAATTGTGTAAATGCATCATTATCCCAACCATTACCCCATCCGTCTCCGGATCGAAAGGCATTTTGTGAAAACATGTTGTCTGAAGCAATAAAAATGAGAAAACTAAAAATAAAAGTGTGAAGTAATTTATTTTTCATAATATATTAGGGTTAAATTTATTAATCTAACAAATATATTACTTTAATCGTATTTTTTTTGGCAGGTTAGTAGTGCTATTGCTTTTTTTACAGTCAATACAGTCACGAAAACGTTTTCGTGTTGATAAATTTATAAGCAATATGTAAAGAAATACAACAAACAGCAGCAAGTTGCTCTCTTCCATTAGCAAACAAAGGGTCGGTTTCATCAAAAAAGGGTATTCTAAACCCACAATTTCCCTCGAAAACCCCGAGCGGCATAATAGGATTCCGCTCCGTTGTGGTAAATAAAAACACGACCATACCGTTGGTCACCGAAAATAGCCCCTCCTTGCTCCCGAATAGTAGGTGGCGTAGCCAACCAAGAAGAGGTTTTCAAATCAAAAGGGCCAACCTCCTGCAAAGCACTATACTCTTGCTCGGTCAATAATTCAATCCCCAGTTCCTCACACCGGCCCACGACACTTCCTTGAGGTTTGTATTCCTTCCGTGATGCCAATGCCGTGTCATCATAACATAAACTTCGTCGCCCCTTCGGACTCTCAGCCGCACAATCACAAAACACAAACGCCCCCGTCGAATCAGAAAAACCAATCACATCCGGCTCCCCTCCCGTCGCCTCCATTTGATACAATACCCCAACTTTTTCCGGAGCCGCTTGCAACCTCAAAGCCACCGCCTCCCACTCTACCCTCGGATGCCGATGCCTATGCAATTCAAATCGTTTTTCTAAAAGCTTTAAAAAAGCCTGCATTTCTTGTGTTGTCATAAAAAATGTGGTTAGTTATTCATCCTAAAAAGCAATTTCTAAAAAATAATCGCCTCTCAAAAATACTAAAATTGACTCAATTTGCTATCCACATAGTTTTTACTAATCACAGGACACCTAAACAAGACTTTAAGAGTATGCTCAATAAACTGTGTCAAATATAAAAAATGGATGTTTAAATTTTTTAAATTTGATTATTATGAGCGAACAATTCGATTTTGAGTCTTTCTCTAAGTCAGCCATAGAGAAATTAAAAC
>NZ_BMFG01000025.1 GCF_014638005.1 Flavobacterium orientale | reverse complement strand
GTATGGTTACTACTACGGAGGCAAAACATGTGCAATCACAGTTCCTGGAGGAACACCTGAGCCAACGCCTGTTGATTTCACACGTGATGCTGTTTCGGACAGTCCACTTGCTAATGAATTTACGGCAGTAGCGTATCCAAATCCGTTTAACGACAGTTTCAATTTGGATATCAAAGGAAACCATACAGCACCGGTTCAAGTAACGGTTTATGATATGATGGGACGTTTGTTAGAAAGCAACACCATTACAGTTGACCAAGCCAACAACACCAACATTGGAGCCAACTACCCAACGGGTGTTTACAACGTGGTTGTAACACAAGGGGAGGAAGTGAAGATGGTTCGGGTTGTGAAGCAGTAGAGTTTGAAAATTTAAACATAATATAGACTAGACCTTCGAGAAATCGAAGGTCTTTTTTTTCTCACAGAAATCACAAAATTTGCACTCGTCAGGACTGACCCGCTTATCGACAGATGATGAGGATTTTAGAATAATCTCAATAATAGCTACTACTGTCAAGCTGAACTTGTTTCAGCTTCTTTTTTTCTATTTCGGTTAGGTTGGAAAGTTGCTTCGTACGTAAAGCACTGAAATCTCAAAATTTGGCTTCTCCTTGGTTGACCTATCTATCGAAAAAACAGGTGATGATGCTTTTAGGCCAATCTCAATACTATGCACAACTGTCAAGCTGAACTTGTTTCAGCTTCTCTTTTTCTATTTCGGTTAGGTTGGATAATTGCTATTCACAGAAAACACAGAAAACACAAAATATGGCTTTGCCAAAGCTAACGTATCTATCGAAAAATAGGTGATGATGCTTTTAGGCCAATCTCAATACTATGCACAACTGTCAAGCTGAACTTGTTTCAGCTTCTCTTTTTCTATTTCGGTTAGGTTGGATAATTGCTATTCACAGAAAAACTCAGAAAACACAAAATATGGCTTTGCCAAAGCTAACGTATCTATCGAAAAACAGGTGATGATGCTTTTAGGCCAATCTCAATACTATGCACAACTGTCAAGCTGAACTTGTTTCAGCTTCGGTTAAATTAGGACTGTATTTTTCCTGGTTTTTGATTTACGATTCATTATAACCTTTTAAACGAGACATTATGCAAGGGTAACGATGCTGCTGCAATTAATTTTTGGTATCCGGTTGATTGGGGAGGGTGATGCTGAATTTGGTGAAGGCTTTGGGTTCGGATTGAGCGGTGATGGTGCCGTTGAGGTTTTCGACTGCTTCTTTGGCGATGTATAAGCCGAGGCCGGAGCCTTTGTTGCTGTCGGTTACAAAAAACATGTCAAATATTTTATCGAGGTATTGGGGGTTAATGCCCATGCCATTGTCTTCGATTTCCAAGGTTACCGTAGTTCCCTTTAATGTCGATTTTACTTTAATGTAGTTTTCCGACTTGGTAAGGTCGGCGTATTTAAAGGCATTGGAGATGAGGTTGTTCAGGATTATTTTGAGTCGTAGTACGTCCGTGTAGATGTAGTCGGTTTCCAGTTCTTGGATGACTTGCATCGACAGGTTGTGGTTTGTGAATTGGTATTGAAAAACCGTTTCATTGATGAGGTAGCTCAAATTGATTTTTTCAATGGTTATTTTTATTTTATTGTTTCGGGAATAATCAATGATGTCTTTGATAAATTGGTCTTGTGATTGGAGAATTTGCGACATCATGTCGACATATTCTTTTCGCTTTTCCGCGTCTTCTTCGTGTTTGATGATGACCACCAGTCCCATTAAAGAGGTAATAGGTGAACGCAAGTCGTGTGAGGCACTGTACACAAATCGGTCCAATTCTTTGTTGGCTGTTTTTAATTGTTTGTTGGCGGATTCTAATTTTATTTTGTTTGCTTTTAACCGTCGCATCATTTTGAAGTAGTAGCTGCTCACAAAAGTAATAATCAGGATAATAAAGAAAATGTTGGTGACTACTAATAACGATTTCACTTTTCGTGTGCCTTGGCCTAGTGCTTTCGAAAAATTACTTTGTTTGATGGTCAGTTCGTCTATTATCGTATTCAGTTGGTTGACAAACAATTGTTGGTCTTGTGGCGTTAAGGTGTTCGCATTTATTTTTGCTTCAATTTCGGAAGCCACTGCTACTAACGCATTGATTTTTTGATCGCCCACTTCCCATTCTGCCACCGCTTTGGAAAAGAAAGGAAACGATTTGAAGTTTTGGTAGAGCCATATCATATCATTCAGGTCGTCTTCGTGGTTGCGACCTTGTACAAAACCCGCTTTTATGGTTGCTATGTTTCCCTCCTTATTCATTTCCAGTCGTGCGATTTGGTCGCCTAAAGGCACGGTTATTTCCTTGGTAAAGGCTTGGAATGCTGAACTATCCGCATTGTATAGGTAGGCCACCAGATGCCTGCTCGCATCTTTTTGAGCTTTGGAATAGTGTGATTCTCCGTTGATGTAGGCTCGGGAGCCTGATAAAATTCGGATGGTGTAGAAGTTGACTACGATTAATAAGCCGCTGGATACCAGTACTGTTACTATTAAAAAATAGTAATCTGTCCAATAGTTTTTGCTGTTGAGCAGTTTTTTTGGAACCATATAGTAGTGAGCCTTATTTGGTTAGTGGTGTTGCTGTTATAAAAATAGGGATTTTTAATTGATTTGTGATTTTTTTTTGGAGGTTTTTTTAGGAGTTGGTAGTTGGGAGTTTGGAGTTGGTAGTTGGGATTTACAAGATGTACTGGGGTTGTTTTGATATTGAGGTTTTTTTGTGGTGGTTGATGGGAGATGGGAATGGGGCGTTGGTAGTTGGGTGTGATTACCTGATTTTGTTTGCCCCAATCTGCCTAGGCAGAAGCAAAATCAGGGTGTGTGATCAACCGATTTCAGTTTTGTTTTATAGATTGGGAGTTAAAGTCGGGAGTGTTCAATAAACTGTGTCATTTCATTTTATTCTATCACTAAAATACGCATTTAAATCATTTTGAATAGCAGACCAGTGAAAAATTTGTCCATTCCATCTAGTTTGTGCGTTCATAATAGCTA
>NZ_BMFG01000024.1 GCF_014638005.1 Flavobacterium orientale | reverse complement strand
AAAAAAAAACAGACTATCAATGATAGTCTGTTTTTAGCATTCAGTTGTTTTGATATTTATTTCTTTACAATCAAGAACTCACTTCTTCTGTTTTCAGCGTGTTGTTCTTCGGTACAATTTTCACCACAGTCTACCTTAGGTTCGCTTTCACCTAGACCTTTTGCGGAGATTCTCTCTTTTGCAATTCCTTTAGAGATAATGTATTGAGCTGTTGCTTGAGCTCTTCTTTCGGATAAACTCATGTTGTAGCTGTCGCTTCCTCTGTTGTCAGTGTGTGCTCTGGCTATAATAACCATGTTCTCGTTGTTTTTCATCACCTGAACTAACTTATCCAATTCAAAAGCACCTTCTTGAGTAATGTTACTTTTGTTGAATTCAAAGAAGATTGGTTTTAGAATCACTTCTGTTTCCGTTACAATCACATCTATCGGGCTCAAGCTTGCCGCTATGTTTTGAATGCCACCTTTGCTTGCAGCAACCGGGAAGGTATTGCTTTCATAGCCGTCTTTAGCAGCTTGAATAGCATAGGCTTTGTTACATTCTACAAAATAACTCACTTGTCCGTTTGAAGCCGTGGTTTCAGTTGCAATAACGTTTTTCTTCTCATCCACAATAGCCACTTTAGCATTGGCCAGCGGAGCTCCTGTTTTTGCATCGGTTACCAGAGTGATTACTTCTACCCCACAAACCGGAGTCGCCAAATAGATGTTGTCTACACCCGAGCGGTTACTCGATAAGAATCCAACATTTTTTTCTGTATTTAACGAAAAAGCAAAATCTTCTTTCTCACTATTAACAGGTTTACCCATATTGGTAGCTTCGCCTTTAGCTAAATCATATACAAACACGTCCAATCCACCAAAACCTTGTCTTCCGTTAGAAGCAAAATAAAGTGTTTTGTTATCTTGTGAGATAAAAGGGAAGTTCTCATCACCTTCGGTGTTTACACTAGTTCCTAAGTTCTGTGGTTCACCAAAACTACCATCTGCATTGACCGCTACTTTCCAAATATCTGTTCCGCCGATACTACCGGGCATATCAGATGCAAAATAAAGGGTTTTATCATCACTGCTAAGCGATGGATTTCCTGTTGAATAGCTATTGCTGTTAAAAGGAAGTGAAGTGATATTACCCCATTTCTCTCCCGTTTTGGTAGCTTTGAATAAGTTTACTCGTCCAAGTTTAGCATTTACACTTTTGTCTTTAACAAAGCCATTTTCTACAAAACTCTCACTTGAGAAATAAATCGTATTTCCATCTGCACTTAGTGTTGAAGGACCATCATGCCATTTGGAGTTTAACTCCGTTACAGTTGTAGCATTGGTAATGGTGCCATCTACATTGTAAGTAGCTTGATAGATGTCAAGATAAGGCTCATCGTTCCAACCATAGGTTTTACGAGCGGCATTTCGAGCCGAAGTAAAATATAACACATCACCATGAAGCACCGCTCCAAAGTCGGATTTGTCACTGTTAATGTCCAATGGTTTTAAATCAAATTGCTTTTGCTTATCAAGGAGTCTTGGTAAATAGTTCGGATTGGCCTTGAAGTCTTTGGCTCTTTGGTCATTTGGAGCCTTGGCGGCAAACTTTTGCATTTGCTTGTTGGCTTCTTCATATTTACCTTGTGCTTTTAGCATTTGTGCATAGCGGTAATAGGTTTCAGCATCTTGATCGCTTTCCACGGCTCTGGCATACCACTTAGCAGCTTCCTCCGGATTGAAGGTGTTGAAATAACTATCTGCGAGTTGTTTGTAAACATAAGGGTCACCTTTGCTTTTCTCGGCAAGTTTAAGATATTCTTCAGCGGCTGCAACATATTCCAATCTATTGAAGAGTTTGTCTGCTTTTTGTGTTTCTTTAGTCTGTGCTGTTAGTGTTGTAGTTCCAAAAACTACTAAACTTAACAGGGATATATATACTTTTTTCATTGTTTAGGTCGCTTTTAGGTTAGAAATATCTTGGTGAACGTGAAACTTTTTTCGGGAAGTTCAAATCGAACAACAAAATCACCTCGTGAGAAGAAGGAGTGGTTACCTTCAAATCTGATACGATATGGTCATACGCATATCCGATACGTACATTAGGGCTGATGGCATAGTTTACCATAGCACCAAAACTGTCTTCCAATCGGTAAGTAGCTCCTATTTCAAACTTCTCGTTAAACAAAAAGTTGGTCGATACATCTAGTGAAGTTGGAGCATTAAAAGCCGACTTAACCATTGCGAAAGGTTTGAATTTTACATTGTCTGTTAAATCAAACACATAACCTCCTGTTAAGAAATAATGCTGGGTTTCTGTTCCAAATTCTCTTCCGTTAAAATCAAGGTGTTTTGACTTTAGCATATTAGGAACCGACAAGGCTACATAATATTTATTAGTATAGTAAAAAATACCGGTTCCGATATTCATATACACATTGTTTGTGTTTTCAGCAAAAGCCGGGTCGTCAGCCTGCGGAAGTGTGCTGTAGATTTGATCAAATAGGCCTACCTTATGAAAGGTAGCTCCTGCTTTTAAACCAAAGGCTAATTTGTGTTCTCCTCCTAAATTTAAGGTGTATGAGAAATCAGCATATACATTTTGTTCCGTTACGGGTCCTATCTCATCCGAAATAAGCGAAAGTCCCATCCCTACGTTTTTTCCAACAGGCATGTGTCCGGAAAAAGTAGCCGTAGTTGGTGCATCTTCAATTTCTACCCATTGCTTGCGGTATAACAAACCAAAGGAAAGGTTCTCTTTGCTTCCTGCATAAGCCGGGTTAATCACGTTCATATTATACATATACTGTGTATAATGTGGATCTTGTTGAGCGGTAATGTCTGTAAGACCAATTACAACTATCAATAGTGTGAAATATAATTTCTTCATGTTATTATAAGGTTTGTGTTTAAGCAGGGTTGCTACTAAAAGAACAACCCTGCTTTATTGTATTTTATTAACGCTCTCTGTTGATATAAATCCATCCGGTTTTGGTTGGTTCTGTCTCGAACTCTATTACAAAATAATAGGTGCCGTCTGGTAATTCATCGCCTTTGTCAGATTGACCATACCATTGATTGGTATAATTAGTACGGCTGTAAACAATACGTCCGTAGCGGTTAAAAATACTTAATTTCTCAACGCCAAAGGTAGAAAGGTCTAATTCATCATTTTTACCATCTCCGTTGGGAGAGATACCTTTTGGAATCACACAGTTGTTTATCACTACTTCAAAGCTGCTACTTGCTGAACAAGAACCCGAGGTAGCATAAACATAAACGCTTTGGGTTGATGTTATCAAACTTCCAACAGCAAGCTGTGTGCCTGATCCATCAGGACCTGTATAATAAGCATTGTTTGAGGATAAGGTTGGTAATATAAAACTACCGCATTGTTCCACATCATCAAGTTGATCAACATTTACTGAGTCTATCGTTACCACAAAACTGGTTTCTGCAGTACAATTAGGCGAAGTATTGCTCTGAGAGAAGATGTAAATGGTTTGTGTGCTGGTAATCTCATCTCCGGCAGCAAGTCCTTGACCACTTCCATTTGGACCTGTATAATAACTTCCTGCAGTTAGTTGTGGTAATTCATAACTATCACAAGCCGTTGCATTGGGTAGGGTGGCCACTTCAGGAGTGGTGTTTACCGTTACCACAAAACTGGTTTGTGAGGTACAATTTGGCTCTGTATTGGTCTGTGCAAAAATATAAATGGTTTGTGAAGTGGAAATTGGTGTTCCAACGGTAAGCTGTGTTCCACCTCCGTTTGGCTCTGTGAAGAAGTTACCCACTTCAATTGAAGGAAGTACATAACTGTCACAAACGGTAACGTCCGGCAAAGTTGTTGCTTGAACGCTATTTATTGTCACTTCAAAACTCACCTCTGTAGCACAAGGACCATTAGTGGTGTAAATATAAATGGTTTGTGTAGTGGTTATCAAATCTCCTGCGTTTAACAATAGACCTGTGCCACCAGGACCAGTGAAATAATTACCAAGTAATATCGT
>NZ_BMFG01000023.1 GCF_014638005.1 Flavobacterium orientale | reverse complement strand
TGAGAGCGACGTTCTGAGTTAAAATGGAGTTTAAAAAAATCTGAAAAAAGATTTGGTAGGAGAAGCAAAAGAGTATTATCTTTGCCCTCCGCAAGCGACAAAAACTGTGATTAAAAAGCTATAGAAAAAAGAAAACAAATTTTTTTTTCGAAAAGTTTGCCTAATCAAAAAGAAGTTGTACTTTTGCACCCGCTTTGAGAAACAAGCGAAGAAACAAGAAGACACGTTCATAGACATATTGGATTGACAGCACGATTAGACAGCGATGTTTAATCGAAAAAAAAGAGAGAGTAAGCAAGTCGAAAAGATTTGAAAAAACCTAGCACTTCGTCTACAAAACAAAGCTAAGCAATTAGTTTTAACAACATACGATGAAGAGTTTGATCCTGGCTCAGGATGAACGCTAGCGGCAGGCCTAACACATGCAAGTCGAGGGGTATAAGGAGCTTGCTCCTTAGAGACCGGCGCACGGGTGCGTAACGCGTATGCAATCTACCTTGTACAGGGGGATAGCCCAGAGAAATTTGGATTAATACCTCATAGTATATTTGAATGGCATCATTTAAATATTAAAGTTCCAACGGTACAAGATGAGCATGCGTCCCATTAGTTAGTTGGTAAGGTAACGGCTTACCAAGACGATGATGGGTAGGGGTCCTGAGAGGGAGATCCCCCACACTGGTACTGAGACACGGACCAGACTCCTACGGGAGGCAGCAGTGAGGAATATTGGGCAATGGAGGCAACTCTGACCCAGCCATGCCGCGTGCAGGAAGACGGTCCTATGGATTGTAAACTGCTTTTATACGGGAAGAAACACCCCCTCGTGAGGGGGCTTGACGGTACCGTAAGAATAAGGATCGGCTAACTCCGTGCCAGCAGCCGCGGTAATACGGAGGATCCAAGCGTTATCCGGAATCATTGGGTTTAAAGGGTCCGTAGGCGGCCTTATAAGTCAGTGGTGAAATCTCCCAGCTCAACTGGGAAACTGCCATTGATACTGTAGGGCTTGAATTATTAGGAAGTAACTAGAATATGTAGTGTAGCGGTGAAATGCTTAGATATTACATGGAATACCAATTGCGAAGGCAGGTTACTACTAATGGATTGACGCTGATGGACGAAAGCGTGGGGAGCGAACAGGATTAGATACCCTGGTAGTCCACGCCGTAAACGATGGATACTAGCTGTTGGGAGCAATCTCAGTGGCTAAGCGAAAGTGATAAGTATCCCACCTGGGGAGTACGAACGCAAGTTTGAAACTCAAAGGAATTGACGGGGGCCCGCACAAGCGGTGGAGCATGTGGTTTAATTCGATGATACGCGAGGAACCTTACCAAGGCTTAAATGTAGATTGACAGATTTGGAAACAGATTTTTCTTCGGACAATTTACAAGGTGCTGCATGGTTGTCGTCAGCTCGTGCCGTGAGGTGTCAGGTTAAGTCCTATAACGAGCGCAACCCCTGTTGTTAGTTGCCAGCGAGTCATGTCGGGAACTCTAACGAGACTGCCAGTGCAAACTGTGAGGAAGGTGGGGATGACGTCAAATCATCACGGCCCTTACGCCTTGGGCTACACACGTGCTACAATGGTAGGTACAGAGAGCAGCCACAACGCAAGTTGGAGCGAATCTACAAAACCTATCTCAGTTCGGATCGGAGTCTGCAACTCGACTCCGTGAAGCTGGAATCGCTAGTAATCGGATATCAGCCATGATCCGGTGAATACGTTCCCGGGCCTTGTACACACCGCCCGTCAAGCCATGGAAGCTGGGGGTACCTGAAGTCGGTGACCGCAAGGAGCTGCCTAGGGTAAAACTGGTAACTGGGGCTAAGTCGTAACAAGGTAGCCGTACCGGAAGGTGCGGCTGGAACACCTCCTTTCTAGAGACATAAGAAGTCTGGGAAAATAGAATCAAAGAGATTTGATTACTCTCGCTGTTAATTCAAATAATACAATAAGCTAAAAAATACAGAGTCTCGTAGCTCAGCTGGTTAGAGTACTACACTGATAATGTAGGGGTCCCCAGTTCGAGTCTGGGCGGGACTACTATTTTAGAGCTTAAGGAAATTCTAGGGGTTGAGTGAGCCGTTATAAGTACTGTTAACTAATAACTGTTAACTGACAACTAAAGACGGGGGATTAGCTCAGCTGGCTAGAGCGCCTGCCTTGCACGCAGGAGGTCATCGGTTCGACTCCGATATTCTCCACTGGTTTAGCCATTAGCCCAAAGGCGTTAGCCATTAGTTTAATACTATTGCCTAATCACTTTTGCCTATTGCCTAGACGAAAGTTCATTGACATATTGAGATAAAAATATTTACAAAGTAGAAAATACAAAAGTTGTAATTTATTATAACAAATTAAGTCCTAGTTTTAGTAATAGAATTAGGCGGCACATAAGCAAAATAAGGGCGTATGGGGGATGCCTAGGCTCTCAGAGGCGAAGAAGGGCGTGATAAGCTGCGAAAAGCTACGGGGATTGGCACACACGAATTAATCCGTAGATACCCGAATGGGGCAACCCGGCATGTTGAAGACATGTCACACCGATAGGTGAGCAAACCCGCTGAACTGAAACATCTAAGTAGGCGGAGGAGAAGAAAACAAAAGTGATTCCGTAAGTAGTGGCGAGCGAACGCGGATTAGCCCAAACCAAGCATGTTACGGCATACTTGGGGTTGTAGGACCACGAGATTTCTTGCGGATTGAATTAGAATTACCTGGAAAGGTAAGCCATAGAGGGTGATAGCCCCGTATAAGTAAGAGAAGATAAGGATAGTGGTATCCTGAGTAGGGCGGGGCACGTGAAACCCTGTCTGAATTTGGCGGGACCATCCGCTAAGGCTAAATACTCCTGAGAGACCGATAGTGAACCAGTACCGTGAGGGAAAGGTGAAAAGAACCGTGAATAACGGAGTGAAATAGATCCTGAAACCATACGCTTACAAGCGGTCGGAGCTCCTTTATGGGGTGACGGCGTGCCTTTTGCATAATGAGCCTACGAGTTAACGTTGCTGGCAAGGTTAAGTGATTAAGTCACGGATCCGTAGCGAAAGCGAGTCTGAATAGGGCGCTTTAGTCAGTAGTGTTAGACGCGAAACCGTGTGATCTACCCATGGGCAGGATGAAGCTGTGGTAACACATAGTGGAGGTCCGAACCGGTTGACGTTGAAAAGTCTTCGGATGACCTGTGGGTAGGGGTGAAAGGCCAATCAAACTCGGAAATAGCTCGTACTCCCCGAAATGCATTTAGGTGCAGCGTTGGTCATAAAGTTATATAGAGGTAGAGCTACTGATTGGATGCGGGGGCTTCACCGCCTACCAATTCCTGACAAACTCCGAATGCTATATAATGTTTACCAGCAGTGAGGGCTTGGGTGCTAAGGTCCAAGTCCGAGAGGGAAAGAACCCAGACCATCAGCTAAGGTCCCCAAATATATGCTAAGTTGAAAAAACGAGGTTTGTCTGCCCAGACAGCTAGGATGTTGGCTTGGAAGCAGCCATTCATTTAAAGAGTGCGTAACAGCTCACTAGTCGAGCGGACGAGCATGGATAATAATCGGGCATAAGCATATTACCGAAGCTATGGATTTTACATTAAGTTGTAAAGTGGTAGGGGAGCATTCTAACAGGGTTGAAGGTGTATCGCGAGGTATGCTGGACCGGTTAGAAAAGAAAATGTAGGCATAAGTAACGATAATGCGGGCGAGAAACCCGCACACCGAAAGACTAAGGTTTCCTCAGCTATGCTAATCAGCTGAGGGTTAGTCGGGTCCTAAGGCGAACCCGAAAGGGACAGTCGATGGCCAACGGGTTAATATTCCCGTACTACTTATAGTTGTGATGGGGTGACGCAGTGATGAAAGTACCGCGAACTGACGGAATAGTTCGTTGAAGGTTGTAGCTATATTCCAGATAGGCAAATCCGTTTGGAATGGCAAAGACTGATAGTACTCGGAGTCTTCGGACAAAGAGATAGTGTACCTAAGGGCTGCCAAGAAAAACCTCTAAACTTAGATTATAAGTACCCGTACCGTAAACCGACACAGGTAGTCGAGGAGAGAATCCTAAGGTGCTCGAGAGATTCATGGCTAAGGAATTAGGCAAAATAGACCTGTAACTTCGGGAGAAAGGTCGCCAGCAGCAATGCTGGCCGCAGTGAAAAGGTCCAGGCGACTGTTTATCAAAAACACAGGGCTCTGCCAAATCGTAAGATGAAGTATAGGGCCTGACACCTGCCCGGTGCTGGAAGGTTAAGAGGAGATGTTATCAGCAATGAGAAGCATTGAATTGAAGCCCCAGTAAACGGCGGCCGTAACTATAACGGTCCTAAGGTAGCGAAATTCCTTGTCGGGTAAGTTCCGACCTGCACGAATGGTGTAACGATCTGGACACTGTCTCAGCCATGAGCTCGGTGAAATTGTAGTATCGGTGAAGATGCCGATTACCCGCAGTGGGACGAAAAGACCCTGTGCACCTTTACTATAGCTTAGTATTGGTCTTGGATAAGTGATGTGTAGGATAGGTGGGAGACTGTGAAGTGGCGTCGCTAGGCGTTGTGGAGTCATTGTTGAAATACCACCCTTTGCTTATCTGAGGTCTAACCCCATAATGTGGGGGACATTGCTTGGTGGGTAGTTTGACTGGGGTGGTCGCCTCCAAAAGAGTAACGGAGGCTTCTAAAGGTTCCCTCAGCACGCTTGGTAACCGTGCGTAGAGTGCAATGGCATAAGGGAGCTTGACTGAGAGACATACAGGTCGATCAGGTACGAAAGTAGAGCATAGTGATCCGGTGGTTCCGCATGGAAGGGCCATCGCTCAAAGGATAAAAGGTACGCCGGGGATAACAGGCTGATCTCCCCCAAGAGCTCATATCGACGGGGGGGTTTGGCACCTCGATGTCGGCTCGTCACATCCTGGGGCTGGAGAAGGTCCCAAGGGTTGGGCTGTTCGCCCATTAAAGTGGCACGCGAGCTGGGTTCAGAACGTCGTGAGACAGTTCGGTCTCTATCTACTGTGGGCGTTAGAAATTTGAGTGGATCTGATTCTAGTACGAGAGGACCGAATTGGACAAACCGCTGGTGTATCTGTTGTTCCGCCAGGAGCACCGCAGAGTAGCTACGTTTGGAAGGGATAAGCGCTGAAAGCATATAAGCGCGAAACCCACCACAAGATGAGATTTCTTTAAAGGGTCGTGGAAGATGACCACGTTGATAGGCTATAGATGTAAAGGCAGTAATGTCATAGTCGAGTAGTACTAATAACCCGTAAGCTTATGTGAAAAAGTTCCCCCGATGCAAGTCGGGGGAGGAAAACTTTCTACTAAATTATATTTTTTATCTCAGTATGTTAAGATATTAGCCATTAGCCTGGAGGCAAGAGCCAAAAGTTTAATGGAACCACGCAAAAAGTTGAAGCCTTATGGCTGAAGCCTATTGCCTTAAAGACTTAAGGTGGTTATTGCGGCGGGGCTCACCTCTTCCCATTCCGAACAGAGAAGTTAAGCCCGCCTGCGCAGATGGTACTGCAATTTGTGGGAGAGTATGTCACCGCCTTCTTTTTAAAACCCTTCATCTAT
>NZ_BMFG01000022.1 GCF_014638005.1 Flavobacterium orientale | reverse complement strand
AACGGATTATTGGTTTACGGTAACCTATGAAGAGGATGCTCAGATGAAAGAATTTAAAGCACATTTCTCGCTGAAGCGATAAAACAATAAAAACTCCTGAGGAATCAGGAGTTTTTTTTATAGTGTATTTTTAATCTAAAATTTAATAACTTAGTTTTTTAAAAAGTAGCAGTACAAAACAATTTCAAGTTAGTAAGTATGAAAAGAATCGATCAATTACAAAATTTACCCATTTATAGGAAAGCTGAAGAAATTTTCAGACTTGTCAATGGTTTGTTGGAGACTATCCCTGTGGATGACGATTATCTGAACGCAACTAAACACATGATGTTGGAAGATTGTAGCATTATTTCTGCCAAAATTGCAGGAGCTGAGGGAGGTGATGAGTACACCATTCGTATGCAAAATGCTGCCATAATTAGAGAGTATGCGATGCATCTTTATGTTCAAGTGGGAAGTTTGCGTTTTCATGAATCATTTATGGATAAAGATTTTGTACTTCTAATTCGTAAAGAAATTGACGAATTCCGACTTTTGTTTATCGATTGGGTAGCAAGTTTTGATACCACTAATTATTTTTGGGATGAGTGGGAATTGTTTAATCCTCCGGGAGCTATTCCTCCTGATCCAAATGCTTATCAAGATCCTATTAACTTAGATGATTTTTTTGATGATTTTGATCAGGATGATTGGAAGTCGGATGAGGAATGAGTTACATAAAATTAAGTGTACTAGTAAATTTATCCGGTTGGAAAAGATTACTTTGGTTAGCGGGTCTTTTTTATCTAAACAAGTAGTTTTTTATAGTTTACGAAACTTTTCGTCAAACTAAAGTCAAAGTATCGTCGGAGTATCTATTGGAGTATCTATGGAGTATCTATGAAGTAACTATGGGGTTGACCCGTCCTAAAATAACTATACAGGTTATTAAATAAATCCTATTATGGTTATACAACTATACTATATTTTGGACTGTATTGTGTTATTTGTTCTTGTCTCTAAATTAGGATATTTGTTAAAATCTGTCACCATTGATGCTTTATACTTGCTTTAACTATGGCTTTGCTATGGCTTTACTATGGCTTTACTATGGCTTTGGCCCTTCCATGACTCAATTTTGTTGGCACGTGACCCGTCCTAAAATAATATGCTTTATGTGACTTGGATTATGGGATCCCTCCTTACGTCGGGATGACAAGCTGTGCGGGACAGGCAAGATGTGGTATGCATTGTGTGACTTTGATTAAGGGATTGCTTCCCCTGTTCGCTATTGCTAGAGTCCTTCCGCCTCGGGGACAGGCCAACGTATGGATGACAAATTGGGTGTGATAAGCTTTGCGTGACTTTGATTATGGGATTGCTTCGCCTTTTCGCTATTGCTGGAGTCTTCCTTCGTCTGGATGACAAACTGTGCATGAGAAGCAGGGTGTGATAAACAAGACTTGATAAGCTTTGTGTGACTTTGATTATGGGATCCCTTCCGCCGCGGCGGACAGGCCTGCGTGATGACAAGCAGCGGTGTAGGGTAGTGTTTCAAGGTTAGTGAAAACTAGCAAAATGCTCTGTATTCTAATCCGTAAACAAAAGAATCATTTCCAAAGGTTTTAAATAAAAAAAACTCCTTAAAAATAAGGAGTTTAAGTGATGTTTGTCGTTTTTTAACCATTTAGGGCCTCCACCACAATAGCTTCATCGTTAAGCATTTGTTTGAGCATGTTTTCGATGCCGTTTTTTAGTGTGAAGGTTGAGGAGGGACAGCCACTGCAGGCACCTTGTAAAATTACTTTTACTTTTTTGTCGGTTTCATTATAGGAATCAAAAAGGATGTTTCCGCCATCCGCTTGCACGGCCGGTTTTACATATTCTTCAATGATGTTAATAATTTGTTGTGAGGTAGTATCTAAGGTGTCAAAATTAACAATTTCTTGTTTTTCTTGTTTTGGGTTGTTGTTGATTAAGGCTTCTTCAATAACCACACCACCGTTTTCAATAAACGATTTGATAAAGCTTCTGATTTCGTTGGTGATTTCGAGCCATTCAAAGGTGTTGAATTTGGTTACGGAGATGTAGTTTTCATCCATAAAAACTTCTTTCACATAGGGCAATTTAAAAAGCTCTTTTGCCAATGGTGATGCCTCTGTATCGTCGATGGATTTGAATTCGGCCGTTTTTTTAGTAAGGATTTTGTTGGCCACAAATTTCATTACGTTAGGGTTGGGCGTACTTTCGGAATAAAAACTTATCGGTGTTTTTTTCGTGTCTTCGCTTGAAGTGGTTACCACTTCGCCGCCGTTATTGATGTAGGTTTCGATTTGTTCGGCCACTTCGGCTTTTACGTCGTCCCATTCCACAATGCTGAATTTTTCGATGGCAATAAAATTCCCGGAAATGTAAACTGTTTTTACGAAAGGCAGGTAGAATAACTGTTTCGCTAACGGGCTGTTGCCTGTTTCGTCGATGTTTTTATATTCGAAATTCGCATTTTTGAAATTTATATCGGACAGCTCAAATTTTAGTATGCTTGCGTTGGCTGTTTCTTTAATTATAACATTTGTCATGAAATTTGTATTTTTTTGCAAATTTAACAAACTCGGCCTCATAAATTATTTATATTTGGTTCTTTAATTAATAATTAACAAAACATTATTTATTGTTTAAAATATAACAACCAACTAAATTACGAATAAAAATTTGCTCATATGAAAAGAATTTTACTTTTTTGTGTTTTCTTACTTAGTAGTTTTACATTATTGGCTCAAGCGGACATCGTTACTGTCATCACTGATGGTGCGGCGACGTATACGGCAGGTCAAACTACTACGTATACGATAACCGTAACCAACCAAGGGCCTAACAGTGCCACCAATGTTGTGGTGTCAAGTGTTGTTCCTGCCGGAATCGATCCATTATTGGTCACTTGGACCGGTAGTAATGGTTCCAATGGTACCGGAGATTTGAATGATATTTTAGCCACGATGACTAATGGTCAGGTGGTTACGTATGAAATTATAGTACCTATTCCAAGTAATTTTGATCAAACCGCTGATTTGGTTTATGAAGTGGTTGTGACGAGTGCTACTCCTGATCCTACCCCAGCTTGTGCGGATTGTGTTGATACGAACACGCCAAATCCTTTGGCGAACTTAGTTACTACTAAAACAAATAATCAAGCTCAGTATGTTTTGGGTACTACTGTTAATTATGTTATCACTATTACTAATCAAGGACCAAGTGATGCGGTTGATGTTTCTATATCTGATAATATACCCGGGGGTATCACCTCCATGTCATGGTCAGGTCCTAATGGAAGTGGTGGTGTTGGAGGAATGTTTACCAGTTTGCCCGTTTTGGCAGTAGGTGAAACTGTTCAATATCTTGTTCAGATTCAGATTCCTCAATCGTATAATTTAGCGAGTAACTTAGTGAATACAGTTACTGTTTCCAGTATCACTCCTGATCCGGTTCCATCCTGTCCTCAATGTTCTGATATTGATACACCTGCTCCAAGATTCGTTACAGTAAACACTACTCAATACACTGCTCAACAATTGGTTACTCAAGTTTTGATTAATTCAGATTGTGCTGTAGTTTCGAACTTTAGTGTGCCTAATAACTGTGGAAACGGTTTGAGTCCTTTAGGTTATTTTAGAAGAAATAATTCGACTTTCCCATTTGAAGAAGGTTTGGTTATGCGTACAGGTCCGGTTGCAAATGTTCAAGGCCACTATGGTACTCCGGCAGTTGGAGGTGATGGGTGTGGCTTAGGTACTGATGCTGATTTAATCGCCTTGGCTCAATCTATTGGCCAAAACGGTTCTATTAATGACGCTGCAAATCTATCTTTTGATTTTACTCCTTTAACTGATAATTTTAGTTTTAATTTCATTTTTGCTTCTCAAGAGTATGGTGGTTTCCAGTGTACTTTTGCCGATGTGTTTATGTTTAAGTTAACTAATTTGAGTACAGGAACATGGGAAAATTTAGCGGTGTTACCTAACGGAGCCCCTATTTCGGTATTAACCATCAGAGATAATGCTCATAATGCGGGTTGTGCCTCTGTAAATCCGGAGTTCTTTGGTCAGTTTAATCAAACTATGCCTGTTTTAGATACGCCTATTAACATGAGAGGTCAAACAGTGCCTTTAACAGCTCAGGCCACAGTACTTCCAAATACTCCTTATCGAATTAAGTTGGTGATTGGCGATTATCAGGATTCTATTTTGGATTCCGCTGTTTTTATTGAAGGAGGAAGCTTTAATGTGGGTACTGCAAACATCACCGGTACTAATGGTTTTGAAAATTTTGGAGATCTAACAATCGCAAATGGTGGTGCTTTATGTCAAAACACTTGTAGTGTAATTCAAGCTGGTTCATCTCCCATCACCGGAGCTACGTATGAATGGACCTTAGATGGTGTTGTGATACCAACAGAAACAAACTATCAAATAAGTGTATGCGAACCGGGAACATATGGTGTCACCGTTATTGTTGGTGGAGCCGCCGGATGTGTTCAAACTGATTTTGCCATTGTAGAGTTTTTTGAACCTGCAGGTATTCTTGACGGAGATGATATTACCTCTTGTGACGGTATTTATAATTTAACTTCAAATACGTCAACCATCCTTAATGGTATTGCAGGTGAGATTTCGTATCACACTTCTTTGCAAGATGCTTTGGATGTTGCTTCGCCAATAAACCCTGCTACGGCTTATCCCGGATTGGACGGTCAAGTAATCTATGCTGCAGTTCAAATTGATGGAGAGGCTTGTATTAATACGTCTTCGTTTACCTTGATTTTAATTGATGAAGATATTGAGCCGCAACCTACAGATATCCCAGCATTATGTGATGTAGATGGTGATGGATTTGAAATTTTTGATTTAACAATTGCTATTGACAATGCTTTGATTGGCTTAGAGCCTTCAGCTTATACTGTAACGTTCCATAATTCACTTTCGGATGCCGAAAACGGATTGAGTCCAATTGGAACTCCTTCAACTTATACCGGAACAAATGATGAGATTATTTATATTCGTGTAGAACGAAATTGTAATACTACTTTTTATGGTACGACGCAAATTCAATTAACCGTACTTGAGGTTCCGGTTGCTGATGTATTACCGAATGTTGCAGTATGTGATTGTTATGAGTTGCCTGTTTTAACTGTTGGAAATTATTTTTCAGCTAGTGATGGATTAGGTGTTGCCTACAATGCAGGAGATTTGATTTGTACTTCTGCAACCGTTTATATTTATGCAGCATCCAACACTACGCCTAATTGTACTAATGAAAGTAGTTTTGAAGTTTCTATCATTCCAACGCCGCAACCTGATGATTTGGCCGATGTAACAGCTTGTGATTCGTATCAATTACCTTTGTTAACTGTTGGAAATTATTTTGATCAACCAGGTGGTACAGGTACTGCTTATTTTCCAAATGATGTTATCACCACAACGACCACTTTGTTTGTTTATGCTGAATCAGCAACGACTCCTAATTGTGTGGCTGAAACGAGTTTTACTATAACTATCAACACAACTCCCACCCCAGATACTTTACCCGATGTAACAGTTTGTGATTCGTACCTTTTACCTGCTTTAACGGTTGGTAATTATTTTACAAGTCCGAATGGATTAGGAGCACCTTTAAATGCAGGAGATCCTATAACCACCACTACACAATTGTATATTTATGCCGAAACGGGAACAACAC
>NZ_BMFG01000021.1 GCF_014638005.1 Flavobacterium orientale | reverse complement strand
CTTGTTTTAATTTCTCTATGGCTGACTTAGAGAAAGACTCAAAATCGAATTGTTCGCTCATAATAATCAAATTTAAAAAATTTAAACATCCATTTTTTATATTTGACACAGTTTATTGAGCATACTCTTATCGGATCAGGTGCAAACCACCTACCAACTCTCGGATCCAACATTCTCGCTCCAAAATCATAACTATTCCCTTCCCCTTTTATCTCATCGTCCTTCTCCATCCCATTAAACCCATAGCGGTAGGATTCAGCACTACCATGTCGGTTTGGCACTAGCATTCCAAAAGGATAGTAATCTTCTACCTCATAAAAATGACATTATCTATAAGAACGTGACTTATTCAAAAATTTTCTTTCAACCCTTTAAAGATAAAAAAATAGTTGTGACTTGCAATTCATTAAAAAAAAATCAGAGCAAAATTTTACTTATCATGCTTTGCAATAAAAAAAAACAGCTAACCGTAGCTAGCTGTTTCTGCATCATAGAAGTTTAAAACTGCTATTTGTATTTTGAAATAATATCGTTAATAACTTTCTCTGTTAGCTCATGTCCTTCTAAAGATGGATATCCTTCCCATCTAACAATTCCTTTCGGATCTATAAGAACACAATGAGGAATACCGACAACTTCATACAAATTTTTTAAAACTTTCTTTGTGTCTATTGCACTGAAATATTCTATTTTAGGAGCATTAAAATTAACAATAACATCTTTTGTTTGATCACTTATTCCAATGATTACAAGGTCTGTTTTAAATTTTTCTTGAAAATCATTTAATTCTGGAATTGCTCTTTTGCATGGTGCACACCAAGTTGCCCAAAAATCAATTAAAATAAATTTCCCTTCAGTATTTGGTTTTTCAGAAATCCATTCCTCCACCACCAATTCCGGTGCTTTCTTATCAATATATGACTTAGCCCAAAGCTTTTTGTTTTGTGCTAACGAAGTCAAAGAAAAAAAACAAACAAGTAGTATTGCAATTCTTATCTTCATAACAAAATAAATTTACGACCCACACATTTCACAATCTTCCGGACCTGCATTTTTGGCCATTTCAATCATGGCTCTGTATTCTTCCGGAGTCATTTCTACGGGTTCGTTTAGCACTGCAATGGATTCTAATTTTTGAATAACCGGTTGCGGTTTTACTTCTTGCGGTTCTGCTTTTTTGTCGTTGTTTAATGTAAACTTGATTGCATCTACGGCAGATTTTGTACGCAAGTAATACATTCCGGTTTTTAAACCTGATTGCCAAGCGTAGAAATGCATGGAGGTTAATTTGGCGTAGGTTGCTCCTTCCATAAACAAGTTCAAGGATTGCGATTGGTCAATGAAATAACCTCGTTGACGCGACATGTCGATGATGTCTTTCATGCTCATTTCCCAAACGGTTTTGTATAATTCTTTGATATCTTGTGGGATGGCTTCAATGTTTTGCACCGAACCGTTGTGACGCATGATTTCTTGTTTCAAGGTATCGTTCCATAAACCAAGGCTTACTAAATCTTCTAACAGGTGTTTGTTTACCACGATAAACTCACCGGAAAGTACTCTTCTTGTATAAATATTCGATGTATAAGGTTCGAATGCTTCGTTGTTTCCTAAGATTTGAGATGTGGAAGCTGTTGGCATTGGAGCTACTAACAATGAGTTTCTCACGCCGTGTTCTACCACTTCTTTTCGCAAGCTTTCCCAATCCCATCGACCTGATAAATCGCTGTCTTTTAATCCCCAAAGGTTGTATTGGAATTCGCCTTGTGAAATTGGCGATCCTTTAAACGTAGAATAGGGTCCTTCTTCCTTTGCCATTTCCATAGAAGCGGTCACAGCTGCAAAATAAAGGGTTTCAAAAATATCCTGATTCAATTGTTTGGCTTCGTCACTTGTGAACGGCAAACGCAATAAAATAAACGCATCGGCTAAACCTTGCACACCCAATCCGATTGGACGGTGACGCATGTTAGAGTTTTCAGCTTCCGGAACCGGATAATAATTTCTGTCGATAACACGGTTCAAATTTCTGGTAACGCGTTTGGTAACATCATATAATTTTTGATGATCAAACTGTCCGTTTTCCACAAACATTGGCAAAGAAATTGAGGCTAAATTACAAACCGCAATTTCATCCGGTGATGTATATTCTAAAATCTCCGTGCATAAGTTGGACGAACGAATCGTTCCTAAGTTTTTCTGATTGGATTTTCTGTTGGCTGCATCTTTATACAACATGTATGGTGTACCCGTTTCGATTTGTGATTCTAAGATTTTCTCCCAAAGTTCACGAGCACGAACTGTTTTTCTGCCTTTTCCGGCAGCTTCGTATTTGTGGTACAAGGCTTCGAATTCATCACCGTAAACATCACACATTCCCGGACATTCGTTCGGACACATTAACGTCCATGAGGCATCGTCTTGCACGCGTTTCATGAACAAATCAGACGTCCACATCGCAAAGAATAAATCTCTGGCACGCATTTCTTCTTTTCCGGTGTTCTTTTTCAAATCTAAAAATTCGAAAATATCGGCATGCCATGTTTCTAAATAAATGGCAAAACTTCCTTTTCTTTTTCCACCACCTTGGTCAACATAACGAGCGGTGTCGTTGAAAACACGCAACATCGGTACGATTCCGTTTGATGTTCCGTTTGTACCGCGAATGTAAGAACCTGTTGCACGAACATTGTGAATGGATAGTCCGATTCCACCCGCTGATTGAGAAATTTTAGCTGTTTGTTTTAACGTGTCATAAATTCCGTCGATGCTATCATCCTTCATGGTTAACAAGAAACATGAAGACATTTGCGGCTTTGGAGTTCCGGCGTTGAATAAGGTTGGTGTTGCGTGTGTGAAGAACTTTTTCGACATTAATTCGTAGGTTTCTTTCACCGCTTCGATGTCATTCAAATGAATTCCCACCGAAACACGCATCAACATATGTTGTGGTCTTTCTACAATTTTTCCGTTGATTTTTAACAAATACGAACGTTCTAATGTTTTGAAACCGAAATAATCATAGTTAAAATCTCTGTTATAAATAATCATGGAATCCAATTCTACAGCATTGGCCATAATTGCTTCATACACCTCGTCGGAAAGCAAAGGAGCTTTTTGACCTGTACGTGGATTCACGTAATGGTACATG
Source organism: Flavobacterium orientale (assembly GCF_014638005.1). Lineage (GTDB taxonomy): Bacteria > Bacteroidota > Bacteroidia > Flavobacteriales > Flavobacteriaceae > Flavobacterium > Flavobacterium orientale. Next base: position 4,027 of record NZ_BMFG01000021.1, on the reverse strand, counting down.
TCGGACATCGTTTCTGAAAACGATTTTTTGGTGTTTTTATGTAAGTTGGAAACAGCAATACGAGCTGCTAATTGTGCATAATCCGGATGAGCAATTGTCATCGAAGCGGCAGTTTCTGCTGCTAAATTATCTAATTCTGAAGTAGTTACCCCGTCATACAATCCTTCAATCACTCTCATGGCGACCTTTACAGAATCGACCAAATCATTCAAACCATAGCATAGTTTTTTAATTCTATCTGTAATTTTGTCAAACATTACCGGCTCTTTGTGGCCGTCTCTTTTTACTACATACATACTCTTACTTGTTTTTTAAAACAGAAAATCCCTTTTGCTGTTTTGGGTTATTTGTAACTTGTTTTTGGGAAACTAATCCCGGAAGCTCGGAACCCTTCGAGGGTTGGAACCCTTCGAGGGTTTGGAACCCTCGAAGGGTTCTGGGTTAAAAATCGGCGTCGAAACTAATTTTTTGCGAATCTGAATCGGTATTCATCACACCCGCTTTTTGGTATTCTGCTACTCTTTTTTCAAAGAAATTGGTTTTCCCTTGCAATGAAATCATGTCCATAAAATCAAACGGATTGGTTGAATTATACACTCTTTCGCAGCCTAATTCCACCAATAATCTGTCGGCAACAAACTCTAAATATTGTGTCATCAAAGTGGAGTTCATTCCGATTAAACTTGCAGGAAGTGATTCGGTGATGAATTCTCTTTCGATGGTTAAAGCATCTGTTATGATTTCGGTGATTCTGGCTTTTGAAACTTTATTTACCAAATGGTGGTTGTGCAAATGCACTGCAAAATCACAATGCACGCCTTCGTCACGCGAAATTAATTCGTTTGAGAAAGTCAATCCCGGCATTAATCCTCGCTTTTTCAACCAGAAAATCGAACAAAATGCTCCTGAGAAGAAAATGCCTTCTACGGCAGCAAAAGCAATTAAACGCTCTGCAAACGAATCAGAACTGATCCATTTTAAAGCCCAATTTGCTTTCTTTTGAATGGCCGGAAACACTTCGATGGCATGGAATAATTGGTCTTTTTCTTTTTCGTCTTTTACATAGGTATCAATCAACAACGAATAGGTTTCGCTGTGGATGTTTTCCATCATAATTTGAAATCCGTAGAAAAATTTGGCTTCGGGATATTGTACTTCGTTAACAAAGTTTTCGGCCAGATTTTCATTTACAATTCCGTCAGAAGCGGCAAAAAATGCTAAAATGTGTTTGATAAAATACTTTTCATCTTCATTTAATTTGGTATTCCAATCCGATAAATCCTGGTGTAAATCAATCTCTTCTGCGGTCCAGAAACTTGCTTCCATTTTTTTGTACCATTCCCAGATATCGTGATGTTTAATGGGGAAAATTACAAATCTATCTTTATTTTCTTGCAAAATTGGTTCTACTGCTGCCATCTTTTTCTATATTTAGTTATGTTGCGTTAAATTAATTGGTGTTTGAGAGTTACAAAGATTGCAATTCAAATTGGTAAATGAAAGCCAAACTTATTCACAATCGGGCTTAGTTTTTAACAACGAGTAATGTTATTCTTACTTTGAAAAAACAAACATAACTCGTTGTTATTTAACGTATTAAAAACTACTTTATTGGAGGTCGCGAGGGAAAAAGTAAATTTTTAAGGAATAATTGGGAAGATAACTTTTTAAAAAACTACTTTTCTTTTTGGTATTCTTTTCCCACTTTTTCCAGTTCCAAATACCATTCTTCGCCAAATTTTCTCACCAAAGCTTCTTTGACAAATTTATAGACGGGAACTTCCAATTCTTTTCCTAAAGAACAAGCCGGACTACAAATGTCCCATTTATGATAATTAACTGCTGAAAAATCAGAGAAATCTTTAACTCGAATGGGATACAAATGACAAGAAACCGGTTTTTTCCAAGAAATGATTCCTTGGTTGTAGGCTTGTTCGATACCACACAAAGCGGTTTTTCCGTCAAAAATCACATAGGCACAATCTTGCTCATTAATTAGAGGTGTTTCAAACTCGCCATCTTCACCTTTAATCCAAGTGCCTTGCTTTTCAATTGCTTCAATTCCTTCTTTTCGAAGAAAGGGCTTTACTTTAGGATAAATTTCATCTAAAATAATAGTTTCTTCTTTAGATAAAGGTGCTCCGGCATCCCCATCCACACAACAAGCACCTTGACAAGCTGATAGATTACATACAAATTCTTTTTCCAGAATTTCTTCCGAAACGATGGTTTTACCTAATTGAAACATAAAATTTTGAATAAAAATATGAGTACAAAGGTACAAAGGTTTGTTTGATAGAAGGGGTAGTTATTTCATAATTATTTCTTGTTTTTTATGCAGTATAAGCAATAAAAATGGGTAATTTTGCACTCAAAACTAAGGTCATGGAATTGGATTTAAGAGAGATTTTTACGGCTACAATGGTACTTTTTGCCGTAATCGATATTGTTGGTAGTATCCCGATTATTATTGATTTACGCAATAAAGTAGGTCATATTCAATCGGGTAAAGCATCGATTGTGGCTGCTGTGATAATGATTGCTTTTTTGTTTGTTGGAGAAACTATTTTAAGTTTAATTGGCATTGACATTAACTCGTTTGCCGTTGCCGGTTCGTTTGTTTTGTTTTTTTTAGCCTTAGAAATGATTTTGGGCATCCGACTTTATCGTGATGAAGAATCAACCTCTGCTTCTATTGTTCCTATTGCATTTCCGTTGATTGCCGGTGCGGGAACCATGACAACCATTTTATCCATTCGGGCTGAGTTTCAAACCGTGAATATTATAATTGCGATAGTGCTAAACATTATATTGGTTTATGGTGTTTTAAAATCATCTTCACGAATAGAGCGATTACTCACCAAAAACGGGTTGAGCGTCATTCGAAAAGTGTTTGGTGTTGTTTTGTTAGCTATTGCTGTTAAATTATTTGCAGCTAATGTTAAAGGGCTTTTTGTATAGTATTTCATTTAATACCTTTGTTGAGAATTATTTCTGATGAAAATTTTACACTATATACTTTTTATTCTTGCATTTGCATTAATTGTTTTTAATGTAACGCAACTTGATTTTGATAATATTTTAAGCAACGACAGTGTGATTGCTATGATAGGAATTGTCGCTTCGTTTTGTGCAATTTTAATATTATTGATTTTCAGAATGTCAAAATCTATTGAAGACAAACTTAAGGACTAATGCAATTTGATGTTTTATTGATTGGTGGCGGTGTTTCGTCGGTTTCGTGTGGTTTAGTTTTGGGTTCTGCTTTCAAAAAACCCTTTGCCGCCTCAAAGAAAATTGGCATAATTACCCACCAAAAATCATCTTCTTTACAAGATGCTGTATTCAACAATGCCTATGGTATTTCGGCCGGAAAATTAGGAGCAGATTTATTGGTAGAAACTTTAGAACAACTACAATCCCTTTATCCTCATGTTACTCAGATTCCGAGTGAAAAAGTGTTGAAAATTGAGGGAGAAAACGGCAATTTCTCTGTGGTTACCAACAAATCTGTTTATCAAACCAAACTTGTAGTTATTGGCATTGGAGCCGGAAATCCTTTTACGATTGAAGGTTTGGAAGCGTTCGTTATACCACATCAAAAAACGATTGCTGAAAAAAATCGTATTCAATTAAAGAATCACGACCATTTGGTGAAAGACGGCATTTATGTTTGCGGTGTTTTAGCCGGTTGGCGAAGTCAACTTTCCATTGCTGCCGGAAGCGGAGCTTCAGTTGCAACAGACATTTTAACGTTGTGGAACGGTGGCGTGCATGTTCATGTGCATGATAGTGTGAGGGAGTAGTGTCTGTTGTCTGTTGTCTGTTGTCTGTTGTCTGTTGTCTGTTGTCTGTTTAGGTGAAAATTAGCGTTTCACTTATTGCATAACCAGTTTTATTGGGAGTGTTCAATAAACTGTGTCATTTCATTTTATTCTATCACTAAAATACGCATTTAAATCATTTTGAATAGCAGACCAGTGAAAAATTTGTCCATTCCATCTAGTTTGTGCGTTCATAATAGCTA
>NZ_BMFG01000020.1 GCF_014638005.1 Flavobacterium orientale | reverse complement strand
GCCTTACTTTTTTTAGGAATACTAACTTCCTTCAAAAAACAAACCTCGCTTAGAAAGCACTAAACGAGGTTCTTTATTATGAGTAGTATGAAAATTTAGTTTTTTGAAAAGGTTGTGCAACAGTTACCGATGTTGTGAGCAGTATTTTTTAAAGTTTAAAGTTTTAAGAGCTTTTATAAATTCCGCTTGTACCTTGTCGTTCAAATACCAGCCATAAAATCCGAATTTGATTTTGTCAAAATTACGGTTACTTCCAGCTAAGCTATCTATATAAATTCCTGTTCCTCCATAACCTTTATTTCTTGGCATTATTATTTTTGCTTTGAAACAGTCAATTGAGTCATATTCGAATTCGTATTTTAAATATTCATCAAAATCAACGTTAGAATTAAATAAATCCTGAACAATTAAATGCTTTGTATTTGGCAATAATTCACGTTCCTTTTTTGTCAATTCCGCTAAACTGATTGAGTCATAAATCATTGGTAAACTTTGTTCACTTATATCTGCCGAATACATTCCAAAATCAAAATTCAAGCTGTCATTTGACTCTGTAATAATTCCGCCAATATAACTGTCAATTCCTTTTCGCTCATATTTTTTCCAATTTTCGGGAACAGTTATTTCGAATTGCCCGAAGTCAATAGTCTTTCGTTTTACTCCAGAACAGGAGAAAATCAGAAGTAAAGTTAATAATGACAGCAGTTTGTTCATATTGCTCACAACGTTTGTGGCTATGGTTTCGTTGCGGATAAATCCGCGAGGATTTTCCGCCGTAAACCAAAGTTAGCAAATACGCAGGAATTTCCGAGTAGGAAATTCCGCCGCAATGAACTATAGCCGGTGTTGTAGTGCGTTTTTTTTATTCAATTATATTTCTATGTATGCTAGTGTTATAAATTTGATTTTTATAATCCTTTTTATCAATTAAAGTGTCTTTCCGTTTTTTAAAGTCAATGTCAAAAATTCCGTAATCCGATTTAACAACTTTAACTTCGTAACAGTCATTTATTTTAATTCCCAACCTTTTAATTCCGTTTTCTGTTAAGTCCGTTTTTTTATGGAAAACAGTGTCATTCTTTACAAAATAAAAATAAACAACATCTTTTCGAGTAGTTGTTCCTTTTTGGGAATTAGGTCTTAATTTTTCTATTATTCCATATGTTGTAAATGAGTCATTTTTTAGTTTTTCTAGTCTGTTTTGTCTATTAAAATATATCAGAACAAAAAGAGGTAAAGCAAACAGTAAAATATATCCGATTTTCTTAAGAGAGCTAGTTTTTTTCTTTTGTTTTTCTCTTTTATTTTTTGCCATATTTATTATTCAAATTCCTTTCAGTTTTGAGTGAGGTCAAATGCCCTATAACGGTCTCGGCTATGAACAGTTGGGGTTTTTAGCCCTAACTTTTCGGTTTACGACCGACCTTTGTTTTATGTTTATACTTACGTTTTATCACTTTCGCCCCAATTGTTTATAGCCATTGTTGGCGGTAGTTTTTTTCCTATTTCTTCTATTTCTTTCAATAAAGGTGAAACTCCTTTTTTATCAAATCTTTCAGCATTGAATTCATCATTCCAAGCCTTTAAAATAATTTGTTTAGCTAAATCATAGTTTTTAATTCCGATATTTACTTTACTTAAGAAAATATGAAAATGAATCCAATCAAGTTTTTTTGAGTCAATTCCGAATTCTTTAAATTTCTCTGTCGGACTTAATAAATCGTCAAAGTTAATCTCATCAAAGGGATTTGGATATTTTTCAAATTTTTGTAGAAAAGGTATACCTTTTTTATTGAACATTTTAATAATTAATTCAACTGTTTCAATTCCTTCATTTTCATTCATTCCATAAAAAAACCAAGAGTTATTATTGTCTAATGGAATATTTTTTTCAATTATACAGTCTCCAACTTGAAATTTACTTGGAATTGGCAATGTGTTAATTTGGTTTTCAATGTAGTCAAGATGGACACCAACATTTACTGCACAACTTCCTCCATATTTATCTTTGAAAATATTCACGGTATAAATCCAAGGCTTATTTTTTTTGTAAAAATTATTTTTTGAGCCTTTAAATCCAAGGGACTTTATGTATGGTGTGAAATTTTTATCCATTAACTCAATAAATTTCGCACCACTAATTTGATTCCATATATTTTTATACTTTTCAATTTCCTTTTCAGAAAGATGTTCATTCAACCACATTCTCTTCGGAAGACTGTGTTCATTTCGATATTTCTTTTTAAATAAATTAAACATTGTTCTAAATTACCGCCAACGTGTTCGTGTATGGAAAGTTGCGTGTTTGTGGGCGAGGATTTTCCGAAGGAAAATCGGAAGCCAGCAAACGGGCAACAAACTTTGTATTAGCTAAAACTAGCAATTTTTTATACACGGTGTTAGCAGCTGTTTTTATTTTTGTTTGTCCTCTGCTATAAACTCGTTCAAGTCCTCTAGTTTTCCAGAAAAAGGATTTCGGTTGGTTAGTTTCTCCCAAATTTCGGACTCCACTAATTTGTCTGAAATTCCTTTTTTGAACACATAATATGGACTAATATCTTTTCCTGTTTTATTTACTTTATCGTAATATATTCTGTTTTTTTCAGAGTTCAAGATTTCAATTTGTTCAATCCTATTTTTTAATTTTCTAACACCAAGAAATTCCTGTCCACCTATTAATGACAACATTCCATTATATTCTACAATAAAATGATTTCCTTCGTCTTCAAAGTTGTCAATTTTGATATATCTGTCAATATTTATTTCATTTACTCTTACCACTCCTGTATTAATTACCTTTTTCTTTTCCTCAAGAAATTCAGGAAGTTTTAGTAGGTGAGTAATGTCAAGATAAATAGACCAAATAATGAAGAAAGAAATAATAGCCAAAATAATAATCAACCAAATTTTTGGAAAATAATATATAATAATAGCAAAGCTGATTATTGCTAAAGTCTGAAGAATTATCAGCTTTATTTTTTTAGGAAATACAGCCTTTGCTTCATCAATATGTCTTTTCAAAATCCCTTTCTCGGATTCTGTTAATGGTCTTTCATATTCTTTTGTCAATTCTTATTGATTTAGTTGGTTTAAATTGCTGCTAACGTCTAGTATAACCGCAGTTACGGGATTAAATTTAATGTTTTTCGGATAAGCACCGACGGTAGCAATTACGCGTGGATTCGGACGCAGTCGAATCCGCCGTAATTGCGGTTATACATTGTTGTACATAGTTTTTTCATCCGGCCTTATGTCAATTCAATAAGTATAAACTTGAACAACGCCAAATTTGCCTGCGTTTCCAAATAAAGGGATACTTTTTTCAGATTCCATTATTTCAATCCGCTTAATATCATTTTTGGAAATTCCGATTTTTTCATTCAGCTCTTTATAATGATATGTAACTGGTTTTCCATCAACAACTACCATTGGAATTTCGCCCAATTTTCCTCTTTCTTGATTTTCTTTTATAAAGTCAATCAGATAGAATTTTTTATTTCCGTTGTCAGTAATCAGATAGTGTTTTTCAACATCAGTAAGATTAGCCATTTTACAACTAAAAATCAGAAATAAAATCATCAATATTGAAATTAGTTTTCGCATTTTTTAAATTATGTACAACGTTCCTCGGCTATGGTTTCGCTGCGTTGGTTAAGCATTAAAGTTAATAAATAAACACCAACCATTCACAGATGCGTAGTTTTTCCGAAAGTAAAACTACGTAGCAGTGAACTATAGCCGATGTTACCACCAGTTTTTTATTCCTAATAATTCCTTCATTCGCTCATTATATCTGAACAGAATTCTATGTTCAGCCAAAGTTCCGTGCATTTTTTCGGGATACTCAATTTTAAATCCAAATTTTTCAGACTTTGATTTCAATTTTTCTATGAAATCATTTGAATATGTAGCTCCGTTTCCAAGTAAATATCTTTTATTTCCAGCAAAAAAGTCCTGTTCTGCTTTTTTAGTATTGAATTTGTTATAAAATTCAGGTGCTTTTGTAGAGTCAATTATATTAGAAATGTGATAGTCATAAATTTCAAATTTAAGACTGTCCATTTTACCAAGTCCTTCAATGAATAGAAATTCTTCTCTTAAGTATTTAGTTTCAGGATTGACAGTTATGCTACAATAATCAAAATATTGCTTTGGAATTTTAAAAATCCCAAGAGAATCTGTTTTTAGTCGAGTTGTATCTTTTTTATTCGTAATTAAAATACTATGTTTCCTTTTATTGAAATATGCAACAGTTGAGTCAGTCGTTGATTCGGTGAATTTGTCGTTCGTATCTCTATATTTTATAAACGTTACAATTCCGACTTTTGATTCCTGCGCAACTATATTTTGGAGCAATCCAAATGTTAGAATTAGAATTATGTATTTCAAATGTCGTTTCATTTAAATTGGTGGTAACTAGTAAATATCATCAAATATATACAACTTTTTCATCTTTTTCAAAAATTAATCAAGTTTTTTCTTATGGTTTTCGTCTGCTAAACGGTCAAGCGGACTCACAATCTTATTCACAGCACTTGCACTCACATGCGTATAAACGGTTGTGGTCTTTATACTTGCATGACCCAAAAACTTCTGGATGTAACGAATATCGGTGCCATTCTCCAACAAATGCGTAGCAAAACTATGCCGTAACGTATGAACTGTTGCTCTCTTCTCCAATCCCGATTTCTTCAAAGCATCCCGCATCACCGCTTGAACACTGCCAACACTATAAGGCTCACCCGCAAATTGTCCTTCAAAAACATACTTTTGCGTTTGATACAACTGTCGGTAATATTCCAAAGAACTCACAATCGAAAACGGCAACATCACCATCCGATCCTTCTTTCCTTTGGCATTACGAACATGAATTTTATGCTCAGAAAACAAAATATCCCGCCATTCCAAACTCACAATCTCGCTCACACGCAATCCCGCACCATATCCAATCAACAAAAGCAACTTGTGCTTCGGATTATCAACCACCCTAAAAATCTGCAAACATTCGTCCATCGTCAAAACCGTTGGGAGCTTCTTCTCCTTCTTAGGTCGAGGTAACTTCAACTCATAACCCGGGATATGCAAAACTTGCTGATAATAAAACAACAACGCATTCACCATCGAATGACCCGAAGCAGAACTCAAACCCCGCTCCATCAACGACGATAAATATTTGACGGTCTCTTGATAACTAATCTCTTTTGGATCCCGATACCCATGATCACGCAAATATTGCAAAAAACTATGCGAATACGTTCGCAAAGTCGAACTACTATAATTCAAAGCCAACAACATATCCACCATCCCCGAAATATAACCATGAGCAGCCTCTGGAACCTGCTCAAACAACCGCGACTTGGTCTGACTCAAATCCAGCTGTTTCCGATTTACCACATTTCGCTTGTGCAAATAACCCTCCGGCAATTCCGAAGCAATCAATATCCGATTCGGTTCAAAATGCAACAACAAAGCCTCATAAACCTGTGGCGTAGCAGGCAACAAATAACACGACCTAATCTTGCTATAGCGAACCATCGACAAACGCTTCACCTTCTCCCGAACTACCAAAATATCCGGAACATAAACCTCCATCCATTTTGAATCTTCAGGATGCACCCTCAAAACAATGGATTTACCTTCAAAAACAACCTCCTTCTCCAAATAATCTTCCGGAAAAAAAGAAGACACCTCCAAAATTCGCTCCAAAGCTTCCTTAACCTTCGGATGTCGCATGGCCATATAAACCTTATAAGTAGAATGCCAATAAACCCCTTTAACCAATTTCAATTGATTAACAACAGCTTGAACATAGCGAATTTTAAAAACCCAATACTTCCCCAAATTGGGTAATAATGCTAACCGCAACTTATCGGCTAACAAAGTCTTCTTTGTTATATGGTCAGGATTGTTCATGTTTTCAGAAGAACCTAACTGACGTTCGCTTTTGGCTATGGGTGGAAGGTCACGGCTGCTCTCTTCGCCGGCCACCGGTTGGGCTACAATTAAATTGGGGAATAACTTTTTTAAAACGCCATAATGCTCCTTTGAATAAGAAATATACCAACAACGATGCGTCTTGCTATAAACAGCACCAATGCCCTTCAATTGCTGCTGCACAGAATAATCCCGTTCAAAAAACAAACCTATTCGATAAGCACCCCTATGAAAAATCTTCCTAACAACTAATTCCATCTGGCGAATAATTAAACAACTAAAATAATAAAAATCAAATAACTAACAAAAATCTACAACCCAAATTTTTTCATCAAAAAACAAATAAATAATAAAAACTAAAAAATCAGTAAATCAAAAAACAAAAGAATCAAATAACTAAAAAACAAATAAACCAAAACAACCAAATAATCAAAAAAACTAAAGAACTAAAAAAACTAAAAAATCCAACCCCCAATCTCAACCACCAACCCGTAACCCGCAACCCGCAACTCGCAATCCCCTCCTCCTGTCTCATCCAAAGACAAATTAAAGTAGTCCTCTAACAGGTTTTACTACCACTTTGCGAGAAACCAAAACCAAAATCTCCCTTAAATTCCAAAACATATTTCACACAACCCTCTAAATCTTTGCGTCACTGCTCCCGATAATTATCGGGATTGCGAGAAACCAACCCTCCCAACTCGACCACCAACCCGTAACCCGCAACCCGCAACTCGAAACCCGCAAACCCGCAAGCAACAACCCCCAAACTGAAAACCAAATAACGACAAACGTCCTGATTTTGCTCCCTTTAGGGTTAGGGCAAACAAAATCAGGCAGCAACCCGCAACCCGTAACCCGAAACCCGCAACCCGCAACCCGTAACCCGAAACCCGCAACCCGAAACCCGAAACCCGCAAACCCGCAACCCGCAACCCGCAATCCCCTCCCAAGCCAACCCAATTCGCCTTCAAGCCAATCCAATTCCCTTTCAAGCCCAAGCGATTCCCTTTCAAGCCCAAGCGATTCGCTCAAAAGCCCAACCGATTCGCTTCAAAGCCCATTCAATTCCCTCTCAAGCTAACCCGATTCGCTCAAAAGCCCAACCGATTCGCTCCAAAGCCCATTCAATTCGCACCCAAGCCACCCCAATTCGCCCCAAACAACACCACTTTTCACCCGGTTCCTCCCAAAAAACACCCCGTAAAACCCTAAAATTGACCCGTTTAACCCAATTTCTTAAGAAAAATAATCATAAAAATCACTACCATACATCGTGTTTAGTAAAACAATTTGTAATAATTCATCGTTTTTATTAAAAAATTAACAATAAAAA
>NZ_BMFG01000019.1 GCF_014638005.1 Flavobacterium orientale | reverse complement strand
TCACAGTTCCTGGAGGAACACCTGAGCCAACGCCTGTTGATTTCACACGTGATGCTGTTTCGGACAGTCCACTTGCTAATGAATTTACGGCAATAGCCTATCCGAATCCGTTCAACGACAGTTTCAACTTAGATATCAAAGGAAACCATACAGCACCGGTGCAAGTAACGGTTTATGATATGATGGGACGTTTGTTGGAGAACAACACGATTACCGTTGACCAAGCTAATAATACGAACATTGGAGCCAACTACCCGACAGGTGTTTACAACGTGGTTGTGACACAAGGAGAGGAAACGAGAATGATTCGAGTTGTGAAGCAGTAACTGGGATGCTGAGATGCTGAGATGCTGAAACAAGTTCAGCATGACAGAAGTCAGATAGTAGTGCGACAGTAGTGCACAGCAATATAGATTAGACCTTCGAGAAATCGGGGGTCTTTCTTTTTGGGGCAAGAGGCAAGAGGCAAGAGGCAAGAGGTGAACGGAGGTGAAAGGATAAAATTTTCAGACTTATTTTGTACGCAATTTTCTTTTTTGGTAACTAATAATCAGTATTCCCATTACAACTAAAAATAGACCAAAAAGATAACTCCCTTGATTGAATGTTTCATGACTCATGAGCATAGCTTGAGAAGGATTATCCGGGTTAATCAGGAGCAGGAGTTCTTCGTTACGTGCGTAATGTGCCAAGGAAAGTTGGATTTCATACTGATACGGGACTTCTTCCCAATAATAGGTTATCGTATAGCGATCTTTCTTTTCGGTGTTTTGTGTTGCCCCTCGGAATACTTCAGTTACTATTCCTTTTGTTTTAACGCCCTTTTCCGTTAAAAGTGTACTAGTTTGTGTCCTGTCATATTTGTAATAGACCATGCCTAAACCTATCATAATAAGGAGCACCGCACTAGCTATAGCTAACCATGGCGGAGCCTCTTTTAGTTCTTGTGCATTGGATTTTTTTACACTATTTTCAGCTTGCTGTTCCACGGATGCTATAAACGCTGTTTTTTTTGGAATTGCGTCAGTGTTTGTTTGACGGATAGGATTGATTTCAGTTGTCGTATTGCCTTTAAATAGCGTTGCAGATTTTTTTAAAAGTCTGTAAGCCACAAAGGAAATGCTGCTTAAAAACAAGAAAAAAATATAAAAATAAAATGTACTTGTGCTTTCTTCTATCGTAAATTGTGGCTGGTCGGGGTTAATGATTACCTTCAACGGTGCTCCTTCAATGAACTCCTTATCCGTGTTGATTTTATAAGTTATCGTGTCACGATACACTTTGTCCTTGTATTGATACGAAACTATAGGAGTTTGGCTTTTATTTTCTCGAGCGTCCATAAAGACTTCTTCGTTTTGTATGAACCCAACTATTTCGGCATCTAGGGAAACCGTACTTGAATACGAAGTGATAGTGGTCCAAATACCCCATACAAAAAACTCCAGAAAAACAAACGCCAAGCAACCACATCCCTTAGCCATCGGTTGTGTTATTTTTGAAGTAGCTGTAGTCATATTTCGTTTGTTATTTTAGATTTAGTATCTTTTTCTTTATCATGAACTGATGGTTTTCTATCATTAAAAAAATCGGAAAATTGAATGACACCAAATGCTTATAAAGTAGTGTTTTCAAAGGTTCAAAATAAAAACTACTTACACTATCGCTCTTGTAACAAATACTATAACAGCGGTACCATTTTGAAGATCTTGTACATGAGATTGATGAATACCTTTTTATAGGAACAAAAAATAAAGCCCTATAGATTACTGATTTTTTTTTTGTAACCTGCTGTTATGTAGTACTTTTTTTGTAAATTAGACATTGTTTTATAATTACATGACAAGACTTTTACAACTACTCTTTTTATTTTTTTATTTTGGGGCGTTAAGTCAATCGACTATTTCTTTTAGGCAATTGTCGGTTGTTGATGGATTGTCCCAAAACAGTGCTGTATCTGTTGCACAAGATGTTGAAGGTTTTTTGTGGATTGCGACTCAGGATGGATTAAACCGATATGATGGCAACGACTTTAAAGTTTTTCCTTTACAATTTGAAGACATAACCAAACCAAACTACAGTTATCTGGGTAAAGTCTATTGTTTTGCTGACAGTAGTGTTTGGGCACTACCTTCCGATCGGAATTTATACCGTTTTGACAGAGCTACAGCTACTTTTCAAAAGAGCGATTTAGATTTTAGTCTATCCGCTTTTTTAGTAGATAATCAAGCTACTTTATGGTATGGTACCCATGCCTCCGGTTTGTTTTATCAAGGGAGTAAAGACAAGGCTCCAAAACGATTTACATTGCCAGACGCCGACGATGCTACACTCTTCGACTTGAAACAATCCAAGAGCAAAAAAGTTGTTTTGGCGGGCTCCGGTATAGTAGGTGAGGTGTCTTCAATCTCCCAAACCTTTACGTCCTATTTAAAAGAAGCGACTTCAATAAATTACAGTTCAATCACAGAAGATAATTCCGGATTGTTATGGATTGGGTCCTATGGAGCAGGGCTTTGGGTGAAAACACCGAATCAGCCTCATATACAGCCTTTTTCTGCCATCTTTCCTAAATTATCTTTGCCCGCCTCGCTGAATGTTCAAGCCATTTATGCGGATTCTAAAAATCGGCTTTGGGTGGCCACTTATGGCGATGGTTTGTACCTGATAGCTCCGGACAGAAAAACCCTAACGCATTTCAAACATCAAAAAAGAGATTCCAGAACCATTCATTATGATGATGTTTTGAGTGTTTTTGAAGATTATTCCGGAACACTTTGGTTTGGTACCGATGGGGGCGGACTGAGTTATTATGATTCTTTTTTGGAAAAATTCACCCCTTATTTAAATGCTCAAACGCCGGAAAACGTTTCTATTGATGTGGTTCGGGCGATTGCCAAAGATGCGGCAAATTTTCTATGGATAGGCACCAGTGGAAAAGGCTTGACTCGCTATGACCTCACTCAGGCAACATGGAAAACATTTACAACCACCAATTTACCCGGTTTGCAATCCAATCGAATTATGAGTTTGTTTTCACATAAATCCGGGGATTTGTGGGTGGGTACTCAGGAAGGTGGTTTGCATATCTTTGATTCCAACGGTCGGGTTTCTTCGCTCTTACAAGAAACAGGAGCAGGGCCGCATACTATTTGGCAAATTTTTCAAGACCAAAAAGCCCGATTGTGGTTAGCCACCCGTGATATGGGATTAGTATTAGTAGACGAAAAAGGACGTTTGTTGCGTTCCTATGATTTTGCTACAGCAACCGAAACAGGTTCCAAACTGTCTATTCGAACCGTTCGTGAAGGTGGCGGTTATTTGTGGTTGGGAACGGATTACAATGGCCTTATCCGTTTTCATCCTGAAACCGGACGTAGCCGATTTTATAAATCAGGCCCTTTAGAACATTCCCTCTCTTCCAATCAAATCAAATCCTTATATTATGAAAAGGATAAAAATTTATTATGGATTGGCACAAACGGAAGAGGATTGGATGTGTTGGATGTTGCTACCCAACGGTTTTATAATTTTTCTGAAAAAGACGGACTTGCCAATGGGGTCATTTATGGTATTTTATCCGACTCCAACCCTAATTTGTGGTTGAGTTCCAACAAAGGAATTACTAAGTTCTATCTTCCCAATGGATTTGATTCAAAACCCAATGTTGTCAATTTTTCCAATTATGACGGTTTGGCTACAGAATTTAATACCGGTGCTTATTACCAAGCTACAAACGGCGAATTGTATTTTGGAAGTTTAGAAGGTTTTTATGCCTTCAAACCGGAATTTATTCAAAGCAATACGGTAGTACCCAAAACAAAAATCACAAAAGTGGATGTGTTTAATGCACCTCTCGATATATCCGAAGCGGTTCGTTTATCCCATAAAGAAAATACATTAACCTTTTACTTTGCAGCATTGCAGTTTTCTTTACCCGAAAAAAATCAATACAAATACCGGCTTTTGCCCTTGGATGAAAAATGGAACAGCTCCGGCAACATACCTTTTGCCCGTTATACCAATTTACCTCCCGGTAACTACACCTTTGAAGTAGTTGGGGCAAATTATGACGGCTATTGGGGCACATCAAGTGATACCTTTCATTTTACGATTGCACAACCTTGGTATGCCAATACAGTTTCTTTTGTGGTATATGCCTTTTTGTTTTTATTGTTTTTATATTGGTTGTACTTGTACTTTATGGCACAACTTAATTATAAAATAAAACAAGATGAAGCAGAACAGTTGAAAACGATCAATGCTTATAAAACCAAATTGTTTTCCGACTTGTCTCATGAAATTCGGACACCTTTAACGCTCATGGCTATTCCTTTGCAGCAACAAATGACCAATCCGAACCTTCCCATTGAAGTGAAAAATGAGTTGGTTACGGTTTCCAAAAATAAAGACCGTATTATTACTTTGGTTGACCAACTTCACGATTTGACGCAAGTAGAATTAGGCACCATAGCCTTGCGGGTTAGTGAAGGCGATTTGTATTTGATGGTTTCCTCTTTGGTGCATTCCTTTGCTTATGTAGCCCATGAAAAACAAATAGCCTTACAATCCAAACTTTCGATTCAGGAAAGAGCTTGGTTTAGTGAGGATGTATTGTTAAAAATTCTTACCAACCTACTTTCTAATGCCGTTAAGTTTTGTCCTTCCGGAGGAGTGATTCTCTTTGAAGCTACCTTAACTTCATCAAAACAATTGGAAGTAACAGTACAAAACGATATTGCGAAGCCTATTGAAAAACCCGACCAATTGTTTGATCGATTTTACAGAGAACAAAAAACGATAGAGGGTTCGGGTATTGGTTTGTCTTTGGCTAAAGAATTGGTAGAATTGCACAAAGGAACTCTGGTATTTTATGCCAAACAAAAGTATAAAGCAGTATTTAAATTGACACTTCCTTTAGCTCAAGAACACTATGCTAACGATGAAATAGCACCCGGTAAACCTGTTAATGAATCGACATCACAACCTTCTGTCAAGCCAACCGCTTCCCTTCTTATTGTTGAAGATCATGAAGACCTCAGAGCCGCTTTAGTGACTTTATTTCAAGCCAATTATTTGCTTTATGAAGCTACCAACGGCTTAGATGCTCTGGAAATCGCAAAAAAAGAATTGCCTGATTTGGTTATTTCAGACGTTATGATGCCCAAAATGGACGGTTTGGCGTTGTGTCAGGCTTTAAAAACTTCTGAATTCACTTCACATATTCCGGTTTTGCTTTTGACCGCAAAAGCAGATGAGGAAGCAGAGCGTACAGGTATTTCCGAAGGAGCAGATGCCTATATTAAAAAACCATTTCATGTGGAGTTACTACAATTGAAAGTTGAAAAATTAATTGAAAGTAGGCAATTGCTCCGCGAAAAATACAAACATGCGGTTACTTTTACTCCTTCAGAATTAGCCGTTTCTACCACAGAAATGAAGTTTATGGAAAAACTTCAAACCGTGGTGGATGATCATATAAAGGATTGCTCTTTTGATATTACCCAATTTTGTGATTTTATGGGAATGAGTCGCATGCAATTGCACCGCAAACTTAAAGCGGTAACCGGACAATCTACCGGTGATTTTATAAAATCAAATCGATTAAAAATCGCCGATGCTTTACTGCTGAAAACCGATTTACAAATTGCCGAGGTGGCTTATCTTTCCGGGTTTAATTCGGCTTCTTATTTTATTAAATCGTTTAAAGAACAGTTTGGGGTTACGCCAACTGAGCGGAGGGGTTAACCCTCTAACCCTCTCCGGGTTTAAAACCCTGAAAGGGTTAGAGAGGGTTAAATGTTACACCAGTGCTATCATCTGTTACCATTGTTTTATTTAAGTAGTTAACGATGCATTTACTTTACATTAAATTTTAAAAAAAGTGTTATGAATCGTTTACTACTCCTGATTGTTCTGGTTTTTTCCGGAACCATTTTTTCACAAGCCCCCACAACAGCCACTACTGCAGTCACCTTTAACAGCATTCAAGGTGATCGTGCCGGATTAAGTATTTCAAAAGGAAATGGGAGTTCTCGCCTTATCGTGGCGAGAAAAGATTTTCCGGTAAATTTTGTCCCCATTGAGGGAACCTCCTATTTGGCCAGTACTGTTTTTGGAAACGGTCAAGAAGTTGCATTGGGCGAATATGTGTTTTATTCCGGAGCAGGAACCAGTACAACGCTTACTAATTTATTACCGGGCTCTACCTATCATATTGCTGTTTTCGAGTTTAATGGTTCGGGTCTTACCAGTTCCTATTTGGTGAGTCCTTATTATGCAGGCAGTTTTACCACTTTGTCTGCTCCAACGGTGCAAGCCACCAACGCTCAGGTTTCTAATTTGAGTTCAAACACTTTAACTTTGTCTTGGACACCGGGTAATGGCGGATATTCTATTGTGTTGGCCAAAGAAGCGTCTTCCGTAAACGCAAATCCGGTTGACCTTGTTTCTTATCAAGCAAATACTACTTTTTATCAACAGATTAACGGTGCTTCTCAAATAGGAGTAGGTAATTTTGTTATGTACAAAGGAACCGGAAGTTCTATAAGTATAACCAATTTGACACCCGGTATTAGTTATCATTTTATGGTTGTCACTTATAATGGAACAACAGGTCCAGTCTATTTGACCACCAATCCTACCACAACATCCGCTCAAACTTTATTATACCCCACGCAATCGGCCACAGCTATTTCTTTTAATTCCATTGAAGGCGACCGTTTGAGTATGAGCTGGACAAATGGTAACGGTACTGGTAGGGTAGTTGTAGTTAGAGCCCATGAACCAGTATCTGAATTTCCTCAAGACGGGGTTACCTATACTCCAAACACCAACTTTACCTTAGCACCGGATTTAGGTAATGGGAACAAAGTGATGTATAGTTATTTTGGTAATAATTTTGTTGTCAATGGATTAACTAGTGGTACTACGTATTATTTTGCTGTTTTTGAATATGCAGGTTCCGAATCTAACCGTTATTATAATGTGACTAATTATGCTACTGGTTTTTCAGGGCCTGTTGTAGCACCCCAACAGAATGTAGCCGCCATTGTAGTGACAAATGTGACCGCTTATGGGGCCACATTAACGTTAAATCCCGGAAATGGCAATGGGCGGTTTGTTGTCTTGCGACCCAATGAGTCTACCACCTATGAACCCATCAATTTAAACAGTTACTACGCTAACAATAGTCCAAATTTGTCAAATACTTATGGGAATGTGGCTGAAGGGCATAAGGTGATTTATAAAGGAACAGGTTCCACCATAACGATAACTAATGCTCAACCTAATACTACCTATTATATCGCCGCTTTTGAATTTAATGGTAGTAACTATCCGATTTATCAAAAAGACAATCCTGCACTCATTTCTTTTACAACACCCTTACCACCCGCTCCTACAGTAGCAACAACCAATTTGAATTTTACTTCTGTGGAAGGGAACTCCTTTCGGATTCAATGGACAAATGGGAACGGTTTAAGACGAATAGCACTAATGAGTCAGCAAGCACCTATAGCCTCTTTACCACAAAATGGAGTTCAATATACTGCCCATTCGAACTTTATGCAAGCTACTGAAATAGCTCCGGGAGAAAAAATAATTTATGATGGTAACGCTTCAAGTGTAGAAGTTTCAGGGTTAGAAATCGGTACTACTTATTATGTTCGATTATTTGAATACAATGGTACTGAATCACTTACCAATTACCTCACTACTTCCAGTTTGAGTGGATCAGGGTCAACTGCTTCCGCTCCATCAATTCAGGCAACTTCTGTTTATGTTCAACAAGTAAATCAACAGGAACTTCGTGTGTATTGGACTAATGGAAACGGAAATCGTAAATTGGTCATAGGTAGAGCAGAAGAACCTGTTGATGCGGTGCCTCAAAATCTTACCTCTTATAACTCAAGTAGTTATTTTGGAAGTGGGACACAAGTTGCTCCCGGGCAACGTTCCGTTTATTATTACAATGGTGCGGCTTTGGGGCAAGAATCTTATACTACCGTATATTCTGTCAGTCCCGGTACTACTTATCATTTTAAAGTTTTTGAGTGCAATGGTGTTAATGCACCT
This sequence comes from Flavobacterium orientale, assembly GCF_014638005.1. Taxonomy (GTDB): domain Bacteria; phylum Bacteroidota; class Bacteroidia; order Flavobacteriales; family Flavobacteriaceae; genus Flavobacterium; species Flavobacterium orientale. Next base: position 1,675 of record NZ_BMFG01000019.1, on the reverse strand, counting down.
GTATATGCTACCACAAATCCGGGAACAGCAAGTTATTTTATCGGATATGAGCCACTAACCCCTAGTACTAATGTTTTTACTCAAAGTCATGACGGTGGTGGGATGACTGTTTATATTGGAAATAGAGGAGGAGGCCAACGACGCATAATTGTTGCTCGTGAAGGTAGTCCTGTTACTGTTTTTCCAACAGATGGTGAAACATACACTTCAAACGCTAATTTTACTTTAGGACAGGACTTGGGAGATAGTCATAAAGTCATTTATGACGGAACTGGGTATTTTGTTCATGCAACCGGTATGGAGCATTCTAAAACCTATCATTTTGCCGTTATTGAGTATGGTGGAACTGGAGCTACTGCCGATTATTTAATCGATAATTACGCTAGTACTTCAGGCACTACTTTATCTCCACCAACTCTTCAGTCTTCGGTACTGAGTTTCAATGCTATCACTTCAGTGAGTGCAAACGTTTCATGGACAAATGGTAACGGTTCCAATCGAATGGTAGTTGCACGAAAAGATGCTCAAGTTAATGCCGTTCCTCAAGATTATACCAATTACAACTACAATCAATACTTTGGATATGCGGGCCACTTGGGAGATGGGAATTATGTAGTATATAAAGGTAATGCAACCAATATCACGCTACAAAACCTAACATCCGGCACTACTTATTATACGAATGTGTATGAGTTTAACGGTAGTAGTACTCCGGTTTATTTGGGGCCTCCCATTTCCGGAAGTTTTACCACATTAGGTCCGCCACAAATACAGGCTTCACAGCTTACTTTTTCGGATATCCTTGCTACTTCATTACGTATTTCTTGTGGTGCAGGAAGTGGTCAAAAGCGTTTGATTCTCGTAAAAGAGGGTAGTCCTATTATTGCTGCTCCTTCTGAGCATACCTCATATACTGCCAATAGTTTTTTTGGTTCCGGAACTTCAATTGGAGATGCTACCTATGCTGTTTATAATGGATTTGACAGTGAAGTGGTGGTTACCGGTTTAACTCCCGGTTTGACTTATTATGTTGCGGTGTACGAGTTTAATGCATTTACCGGTGGTATCATTAATTACTTAACACCAACCACTGCTCTCGGTTCTTTTACTACTTCAACTGATTTATGCTTGGAAATCAATTGTCCACCAGGTACTGCTTGTGAACAAGGAGGGTGTTATCCTATAGTTTATGTAGTTTCCGGTGTGGTTAGAGATGCTGATACCAATGCTGTTTTGTCGGGAGTTACACTTTCGAGCTCTCTCAATTCTACTGTAACAGATGCACAAGGTTACTATGCCATCGAGTTGGTTTATGGCGATATTTTAACTTTGTCAAAAGCCGATTATTTAGATTTAGTAAGTGAGCCATTTTTTGAGTCACTACCTAATTTTGATTTTTTACTTACTTCGGTGTGTAGCTTCGTCAATTGTCCACCGGGTACTGCTTGTGAACAAGGGGGGTGTTTTCCTATTGCTTATACCGTATCAGGGGTTGTTAGAGATTTGGCAACTAATGAACCTTTAGCGGGTGTTGTTGTTGCTGAAGGACTTAGTACTGTTATTACTGATTCTTTTGGAGCTTACAGTATAGTAGTGGGTTATGGTAGTATTTTGACATTTGCTGTTTCTGATTATACTACTTTCAGCTCGGAACCTATCTTTGAAAATTTGCCTT
>NZ_BMFG01000018.1 GCF_014638005.1 Flavobacterium orientale | reverse complement strand
TGTAAATGAACTTGATAGAGCATTTTTGGGGTGAGTTCTTTTTTTCCTTGCATGACTAAAATTACAAAAAATGAATCTTTTTTGCAAGATTTTTTTGGTATATTTGGGGAGTTGTGCAACAAGCACAACCGCTTGCATCAATTGCTGGGCTTGTGCTTGCGTTTCTTTCTTCGTGGAAAATACACCCGATAGTGCGAGCGTAATGTCATTAAGTTAAGGATTTTGTAATTAGTAAAAGTCACACAAAGCTTATCACGCCCAGTTTGTCACCCAAACGAAGGCCCTAGGTCGAAAACCCCATAATCCACATCCGACAAAGCTTATCACGCCCAGTTTGTCATCCTGACGAAGGAAGGATCTCATAATCCAAGTCACACAAAGCTAATCACGCCCTATTTTTGTCATTCCGAGAGATGTCTAAGACGACATAGACAGGAGCGATAGCGAACTGGCGAAGCAAACCTCCTACGCAGTAGGCAGGTACACCAATAGTTGTCACCCTAACGAATGCCTGTCCGCCGAGGTGGAAAGGATCTCATAATCCAAGTCACACAATGCTTATGCCTCCACTAGTGCCATAATCTCGCTCTTACCCACAAACGATTTCCTAAAAGCCTAAAAAGTGTATATATTTGATGATATTTACTAGTTATCTGTAACTTTATGAAAAACAGCAGTCTAAAAATAACGATTGATAATCCTTGTAACAAGATAAATTGGACGACAATGTCTGATTTTGAAAGGGGAAAGTTTTGCAGTATTTGTGCTAAAAGTGTAACGGACTTTACCAAAATGACAGACGAACAAATTATTAATTTTTTAAACAATAAGGAAGAATCAATTTGTGCCAGGCTAAATCGTAACCAAATGAATAGGGTTTTGAAAACCTATAAAACCAATAAAATAAAGAGTTGGAATAAAATTGCAGCAACTTTTGCTTTAATGTCATTAGCAACGGTAAGTTATTCAAATACTACTGAATTCAACAATTTTAAGATAGAATTGAATAGTAATGATTTATCTGAAAATAAAAAAGACAATAAAAATCAAACAAGTTCAAGTGACAGTATTCGTAAAATAATAAAGGGAAAAGTCGTTGATGAGGATTTAGAATATCCGGTTAAAACATCAGTAATTATTAAAGGTACAAAAATTAAAACCAAGACTGATGCTTCAGGAAATTTTCAAATAGTAATTCCCAAAAATTATAAGAAAGAAGAAATAACACTTTTAATTAAATCTACAGGATTAGAAGATGACACTGAGATAAAAATACAAATTTCAGAATTGCCAAAATACGACTTAATAATAAAGAAGAACGGAATGATGATAGGTGAGATAATTAAAAAACGAAAAAGGTGGTGGCAGTTTTGGAAATAAATAGAAAAGTTAAAGATAACAGCTCCCACGTGAAAGCATCTCGCCCGTACCCAAAATCAATAAATTTCCTAAAAGCATAAAAAGTGTATATATTTGATGATATTTACTAGTTATGCGGCATTTTAAGACAACACGACAAAAATGAAACAATTAACATGGAAACTAATTTTACCTTTGACTGTAATTTCCTTTGGGACAATTACAAAATGGTGGTATACTTTACCTGTTGACGCACCTGACACTTTGTATAGCGGTTTCCCATTTCCATTTGTTGGTGACGGCTGGCACACTTCAATGTCGTTACAAATTTTTGTCATAGAACTAATTGCCGACATTCTTATTTATTTCTTTATTTGGTTTGCAATAGTGTTTTGTATCAACAAATACTTGATAAAAATAAAGACATACAAAATCGTGACAATTGGACTTTGGACAATTTCGGGAATTATAATTATTGGGGCATCATACATAGCAAGTTTCCCCGAACATATTTTTCACTTTAAACGACCTTATGACATGGAAATAATGGAGACTGGATACAAGTTTCTTTGGCAGCATACCGAACGACCTGACTATTATAAATATCACCCAGAAAAAAAAGAATGAATAAAAAACGACCGCATAACAGGCGTTTGGCAAAAAAGCGGGTTCAGTGCTTAAATGAAGCTTTGTGCTTCGTATCAAGTTCAGTGCTGGCAGAAAGTTTCGTGCTTCGAAATCCGCTTCTTCGCCAAGCGCCAAAACGTTGTGCATCATTTTAGCCAAACGAAATCTTAAAACTAAATTTAAATGAGTTTAACTGATTATTCCAACGAAAAACTATTTGACAGGATTTTGAATAATAAGTCAAATGAAAATTACTGGAAATATATTAGTGAATTAAGAAAACGAAAAACAAAAGATATTTTTGAAAAGAGTATTGAGTTAACGAAATCGGAAATATCAAAAGAAAAAATTATCGCAATAAATATATTAGCTCAATTTGGATATCCAAGATTACATCAAAAAGAAATTTTAAAAACATATTTTAATTTACTTAAAACTGAAAAAGACAAGAATGTAATTAGCTCAATACTTTATGCAATTGGACATAACAATGATAATTTAACAGAAAAGCAGATTGACATAGTTTGTTCTTTTAAAAATCATAAAAGTGTTAATGTCAGACACGGTTTAGTTTCAGCAATTCTTACAATTGATAAAACAAAACCAATAATTACATTAATTCAATTAACTAAAGATAAAGATTCAGACATTAGAGATTGGGCAACATTTGGAATTGGAACACAAATTGAAACCGATAATCCTATAATTCGAGAAACTTTGTGGAAAAGAATAAATGATTCTGATGAAAACACTCGATTTGAAGCAATTATTGGACTAGCTAAACGAAAAGACGAAAAGATTAAAGATGTTTTAAAAAATGAACTTCTAAAAATTGATGAATTTGGCTCATTGATTTTGGAAGCAATAGAAGAGTTTAACGATAAAGAATTTATTATCTTAATTGAAGAACAGATTAAAAGAAATAAAGTACTCAAAAAAGTGAATGGAGATTGGCTCTTGGAAACATTAGAAAAATTAAAAAAAACTGAATAAAAAAACGAACGCAAAAAAGCGGTTTGCTTCAATGGCTACTTCCGGATTTTCCTACGGAAAATCCGCTGCTCAATGGAATGTTTTGTTATATTTGTAATGGCTTGGTGTTGGTTCAACGCCACTGAAAGCAAGCCTCATGACGTTATCGGACATTTAAAAAGACCACAACAACTTGACAACAAAACAAGAATATAGAAAATTTTTAAACGACAATTTCAAAGGACTAAGACTACGGAAACCTTTGTTTTATAGTTGGGACTTCGGACTTCGCTTTGACTTACAAGTTGGTAAAACCGACACAGACGAATATTTTCAAGAAGTAACAAGACGAGCTTCGACAATTTTCAAAACTGCATTTGCCGATTCCGATAATTTGTTTTTGGTATTTATGGACTACAAATACAAACGCAGAAAAATCAGATTTTCAAACTTTTCATTTAAGCAAATTAACAGTTTAGAGAAGACCGAAATAAGTTACTCGAAAGAGTTACAACTTTATGAACCAGACGACAAATTTGACATTAGGAATATTGCAATTATTAAATTAGCTACTGACAGAATTAATTATAAAAATATTCTAAAAGCAATTGGGCATACTGACTTTCCGTCAAGACAACCACGACTTGATCAAAACGGTTTTCTAACAGGAAAAGAAATTTACTTTGTTAATATTGACAAGAAACTTATCTTTCATATGTATGACGACAGGGGTCTTGACATTATTTCGGCTGACAAAGAAACCTTACGACCAATTTATAAAAAACATAACGACTGGATACTTGACTATGACAGAGAACAAATTGACAAACAGTTTGAATAGAAAAACCCTCCCGCTCGTGCCTATTGTCATTAAGGTAAGGATTTTGTAGCTTGAAAAAGTCAAACAAAGCTTATCACGCCCAGTTTGTCACCCTAACGAATGCCTGTCCGCCGAGGTGGAAAGGATCTCATAATCCAATTTGCATAAAGCTAATCACGCCCAGTTTGTCATCCTGACGAAGGAAGGATATCATAATCCAAGTCACACAATGCTTATGCCTCCACTAGTGCCATAATCTCGCTCTTACCCACAAATGCATTTCCTAAAAGTATAAAAAGTTTATATATTTGATGTTATTTACAAGTTTGTGGTAATTTTAGAAAGATAATCTAACATTTGAAAGATAAATAAATCTACAACCAAACATTTAGTTTGAAAAAATTAATAATCCAAAAAAAATATAACTACTAACTACGTGGAGAATTCAGAAATAGCCCAAAAAATTAAAAAGTATCACTCTGACGAAATTAGACTAATTCTTTTTATTTGTGCAACAGATTTGACTAAATATTCTGACGACGAATTAGTTAATTTTACAGAAGACATTGAAGGTAGAATTGAAGTTTTATTTGAACCCACATTTTTATCTTCTATATCTGACTATATACAAATTGACAAAGGTATAATTAAAGACTTCCATAAATTAAGAAATACTTTGACAAACTTATATTCAAGTCAATGGCATAAAAAAATGAAAGATAACAAAACATACTGGTTTAAAGTAAATAATTTGTCATTGGACATTTTACAGAAGTTAAGGCTTAACTATATTGAACCGTTGACTTTCATTGAAAATAACTTTGAAGTAGATTGGATATATGAAATATGACGATAAAAAACTGCTACCAATCGAGTAGACTGCATCCGCTGGTGCCAACGTCTCGCTCATCCCCACAATCAATAAATTTCCAAAAAGCATAAAGTTATATATTTGATGATATTTACTAGTTATGCTTCAGCAATTCGCCCCGAAATTCTAAGAAAATTTGTTTCTTAAAAAGGAAACTTATATCTTTGCCGAAAATAATTTAAAAGTGTCAAATGGATTATAAATTCAAAGTTGAATTTCTTGAACCTGTAATGGAATTTTTGGAAAGTTTAGATCAAAAGTCGAGAGAAAAAATACTTTACAATATTTGGAAATCAAGAAGTGTAAATGATAACGAATTATTTAAAAAACTTGATGGGGAAATATGGGAATTTAGAACTTTGTACAATAAGCAGTATATTAGATTACTTGCTTTTTGGGACAAATCCAACAAGCTAGATACAATTGTAGTTTCGTCAAATGGTTTTATAAAGAAAACAGACAAAACTCCAAAAGCAGAAATAGAAAAAGCAGAAGCTTTAAGAATAAAATATTTTAACGAAAAAAAATAATAGTATGAAAACATATAGTTTAGATGAAGTAACTGATAAATTCGTTGGAAAAAAAGGAACTCAAAATAGAGATGCTTTTGAAAATGAATTGAAGCTTGAACTTATTGGTCAAACAATTAAGCAAATTCGCAAAGACAGAAACTTGACTCAAGAACAATTAGGCGAATTAGTTGGTGTAAAAAAAGCACAAATTTCGAAAATTGAAAATAGCTTAACTGACGCACGATTTGATACAATATTGAAAGTTTTCAAAGCACTAAACGCAAAGGTTAATTTCAATGTGGAGTTGCTAAATCAGAAAGTTGCAAATTTATAAATAAATTGCCGAACGTCCCTGTAAGTGCAACCGTCTCGCTCATCACCACAATCAATAAATTTCCTAAAAGCATAAAAAGTGTATATATTTGATGAGATTTACTAGTTATGTGCAAATTAAAACAAACAATGAAAAAATTTTTTATTCTCATTATTCTAGCTTTTGGAAGTAATAACATTCAAGCTCAAAAAACAATATCATTAGAAGCAGAAGGAAATTTAGAATCGCCAAATCCTTGTGAATGTGTTGAATTATCAAAAATTACGAATGAACACAATCCTGCTGACATATTAATTGGTATGGGAAAATGCATTGAACAAAAAGAATTTGAAAAAGCGGCAAAACTATTTGCTATTGCTGGTGTTTATGGAAGATATGATTCTTACAGAGTAAAAGACAAAAGTGCACATCAAGCATTATTAGTTCTTCAACAAAATATTCTAATGAACATAAGTGAAGAGGATAAAAAAGAAATGATAAGCAGTCTTGATAATTTATTTGTTAGAGGTTCAGAAGCTTTACGCACTGTTTGTCAATCCATTCAAGAAGTTGGAATTCCAAAATACTATCCAAAATATATGATTCAACACGGAATTCAAGCTTTTATTGAAAAAGATGGAAATGGACTAATCGAGGATTTTAATAGTGAAGAATCTTGGAATTTGACTCTGAAAAATTATCTACATTGTGGAGAATAAAAATCTGTACATAACACCGTGTATAAAAAAAATGCTAGTTTTAGCTAACCCCGCTAGTGCCAGCGTCTCGCTCGTACCAATTATCTAATTCCCCCAGCTCCTGCGAGCGTCTCGCTCCTAACCAAATTAATAAATTTTTTAAAAGCATAAAAAGTTTAACATTTGAAGTTAGTTACTAGTTAGCGGCAATTAACTCGCTAAATTTAATAAAGTTGCCTAAAAAGTTGATTATATGAATTATAAAAATTTTATTGCAGAAAATAAATTAGCATTTGTTATATCATTAATTTATGTATCTCTTGGAACATTATCTATTTGCTCAGTTTATCCGAAAGACTTTTTTTATGGAAATTGGTCCTTATATGGATTGCTGATAACTTTTCCTGTTTCTGTAATTAGTTTTGGCTACAGATATGCTGAGTCAGATTCACTAATTCCAGTTTTTATTATACAAATAGCAATGTTTATATTAACCTTTTTGATTTTAAGCAAGTTTATAAAAAGTAAAAAACAAAATCATATTAATATTTAAAGACCGTGGCAAATAATCAAATTATTGAAAGTTTAGAAGTTCTGAAAAAATTCTTTGAAGAGCATAAAATAAATGGATGGGTAAAACGAACTGAAGTCGCAATAGAGAAATTAGAAGAAAATAATGGAAACTCAAAAAGCATTATGAATGATTTTATTGGTGCTGGAATGGGTTCTTTAATTGATCTATATGTTTGTGAAGATAATGGTCATGTACTTAAACAAAATGAATTTGAAACAAATAATAAATTGATTAAGTTGACAGAAGAAATTCTAACAATTAAAAACAGATTATAAAATAAAAACTGCCACTAATCGAGTAGACTGCCCTGTCAGAAACTGACAGGGAGAGCCTCCCCCCGATAACTATGCCAGCGTCTCACTCATACCCACAAATGATTTCCTAAAAGCATAAAAGTGTATATTTGATGATAACTAGTACGTACCACACATTTTAAAAAATGACAGCGATAATAATATTCATAGGATTTATAATAGGACTGAATTGCATTCCACTTCTGACTAAGACAACCTTTCCGACAGTTGAAAAATTAATTGGAAGAATTTTGATCGCTTCAACAATTTTGTTTTTAATAGTAATGATTTTGGAGTTTAATGGATACAAACTAAAAGGACTTTATAGCTTTTCGACAATTGGTTGGACATTTATTGTTTCGACAATCTTGTTTTTCGCTTTATTCAAAAACACAAAAAAGAAAATGTTGACCGTTTTTCTTCTGATACCTTTAATCGTTTTGAGCATTCTGACACTTATTCTCAGACAAGTTGTGTATCAACAAAAAATTGACGAAACCAACAAAATATCAGTTTCCACAAATGGATTTTTAGCTTGCGGTGAAATCATAAATATTACTCAAACAAGGTTTGGGATTTTTGACAAAGAGGTTTTTCATAGTGACAACCTTTGTTTAATTGGAATTAATAAAATTGAGATTATCAAATTTGACGACAAACACGCTGAATTTTTAATTTATCACAACGGACTAAATGACTCTGAAAACCCATACAAGTATGACTTGGAAAGAAAAAACGTGTGGTAACAGCACTCATTATATGAAGACAGCGATAACAACAATATTGACACTCATTTTGACAATTTCCGTTTACGGGAATGACGGAGTTTATTTGACTCGTGGTGGAGTGATTTACCCGACAAAAGAGAGTAAAATTTCACTCGACAGAGAAGTTTTATCATTCAGTGTTCAGGACAAAATTTGTCGAGTTGACATTCTTTTCGAGTTTAACAACCCTGAAAATGTAGAAAGGAAACTAATGATTGGTTTTCAAGCACCGACAGCAGTTGGTGACGTGTCTGAAAATAGTTCCAATACCAACCAAATTGCCGACTTTATAATTTTAGCAAATGGACAAATACTTCCTTACCAACTCAAAGCAGCAGAATGCGAAGACTGTGAACTAAAAGAACCAAAGGACTTTCAATTTTCACAATTTGAACAAGGCGTTTTTGTTTATCTGTTCGAGTTGACATTTAAGCCCGGACTTAACAAAATAAATCATAGTTACTCTTTTCCTGCAAGTTCAAACGTAGAATTTGACCAATTTTATAATTACATTTTAACAACAGGTGCTAAATGGGCAGGTGGGACAATTAAAAACTTGACCATAAATTTTGACTTGGGAAGCAACAAATATTTTTACGTTAATGACATTTTTGGAGAGAATGCAAATTGGTCAATTATTGGTAGTGGGAAGGTAACGGGTAAAAAATTTGACAATAATGAAGACAACGGCAGAATGGTAAGAATTCTATCAGGTAGACTTCAAATTGAAGTTTCAAATTTCAAACCTGAAAAGAATATAGAGTTTGGAATAATTTGCGAAAATTCATTTATCACTCGACCAACGGACCTTGAAAAATTAAAAGAAGGAAAGGTGTTTGGCATTTGTAGTTTAAGTTTAGAAAAAGAAATAAAATACTCGAAAGAGACTTTGAAAATTTTGAGAAATACTGTTTATGCTCAATATTGTTACTCCTTTAATAGCAAAGATTTGAAAGATTACTTTGCTCAATTTGAGTGGTATATTCCAGACCCTAACTTGACAATGGAACAAATTAAAATGACAGAGGAAGAAAAGAAATTTATTGATGAAATTGTAATACAAGAAAAAGAATAACAATCTGATAGCTCAAAAATAGTTCTAGCGTCTCGCTCATCCACAATCAATAAATTTCCTAAAAGCATTAAAAGTGTATATATTTGATGAGATTTACTAGTTATGTGCCCCCGCTAGTGCGAGCGTCTCGCTCGTACCCACAAATAAATTTCCTAAAAGCATATAAAGTTTATATATTTTATGTTATTTACAAGTTGCAAACAATTGAAAAAAATAAAAACCCACAGTATAATATGAAAAGACTATTTTTAGGATTACTGACTGCATTGACAGTTAACATTTCATTCGGACAACAAACCGTAAAACTTGATTATTGTAATTGCCAAGAAAAGATTGAACAGATTTCTCCTGTTTTAAATGGACAATTTGAACTTAAATGCAACGGATTATTGATTGAAAAAGGGGAATTCGTCAATGGATTAAAAAATGGAGAGTGGATAACCTATAGCAGAAAAGGTAAATTGATTCGAAAACTGAATTATAACAATGGATTGCTTCATGGAAAGGTTGAATTGTTTTATGTTAATGGCAAACCGAAAGTTGCAGGGCAGTTTGATAAAGGAAGCAAAATTGGGAAATGGATTTATTATACGGATAAAGGTATGGTACTTTCTGAAGGTAGCTATGATTCCAATAAACCAATTGATACATGGATAATAAATGATAAGAAAGGAAAAAAGCTAGTTGTTCAATATGATTTTAACTCTAAAAAACACCTGCTTAATAGTCCGACTCCATTTCATAAGGATGGAGATATAATACAAAATGGAAATACTGAAGAATGGTATATTCTGAAATCACCAGATTTAAAGTATTCTTCAAAGTCTGAGCCATTAGGTGGATATGCTTTTGCAAATTACATGTTTATTGAATTAGTTGAAGTTCCTGAAAACTTATGGGACACTTATTTATATCAAAAGTATAAGGTCTCATTTAAAATAGCATCAGATAATAACGCTACCTTCGAAAGTCAATTAATTACAGGAAACTTACCTGATAAGAAATTGGAGCTAACTTTCTTGATAATGACTAATCCGCCCTCTAAGATTAAAAGGGTTGAACATTCTGATTTTCAAATAAAGCTTATAGATTTAAAGATTAAGGAAGCATTGAGTTTAATGCCACCTTGGATTTATAATGAGCAATCTGATATTGATTTGTATATTCACTATGTGATTAATCAGAATTTACAAAGACAATAAAATCAACTTTTGGCAACATCATGTATAAAACATTGGGGTTTAAGTGGTTGTGCGAAGTATTCTGCCCCGCATCAGCATTTGCAACGGCAGAAAGAGACGAAGACCGCAATCTCCAACGTTTTATACATGGACCGTCAAACTGTCTAAAAACCCTCTTTCCTTTTATTTATATCATTTGTATTAAAACCCTCTCAATTTATTTGCGTATCTCGTTGTTATTCAGTATATTTAGCTATGAAATTTATCAACGGAACCAACAGAAACCAACTTCCGCTTTTTGCTTCTTCGATAGATGATGCGATAGCACAGGATAACCAAGTTAGGCTTATTGATCTTTTTGTTGACAGTCTTACACTGTCTGATTATGGGTTTGCTTTTGACTTTGTGGAAAACGGAAGACCTTCCTATCATCCATCAGATTTACTTAAACTTTTTATTTACGGCTATCTGAATCGGATGCGTTCTTCTAGAACCTTGGAGAAAGAATGCTCTCGTAACATTGAACTCATGTGGCTTTTGAAAGGGCTTGTGCCTGACCACAACACCATTGCTAATTTTAGAAAAGACAATCCCAAGGCTATTGCCCGTGTTTTTAGAGCTACTGTTCAAATGGCTGCTCACTTTGAACTCATTGGTGGTGAATTGGTAGCGGGTGACAGCACAAAACTCAGAGCACAAAACTCAAAGAAAAATAATTTTAATCCCGGAAAAATTGAACGTCACATTGCTTATATCGATGAGAAACTCAAGCAATACAATGAAGCTCTAGCTAAAGAAGATGGTGATGTGGATCAAAAAAAAAGTCTAGTCCATAAAATTAAAAAACACCAACTTCAAAAACAAAAATACCTTGAGTATCAAAACACCATCGATACTACAGGTGTAACACAAATCTCAACTTCCGATCCCGATAGCAGGCAAATCATGACTCGCAATAACATCTCGGAAGTAGCTTACAATGTGCAAACGGTTGTAGATGCTAAACATAACATTCCGATTGATTTTAAAGTGACCAATGAAAATGATTCAAAGGCTATGGGTGGAATGCTTCGAAGAACTAAAACTATTTTAGGTCACACTAACTTTACAGCTATTTATGACAAAGGCTATCATACCGGTAGCGAGTTTGAGTATGCCAACCGACTTGCTATTGACGTACTGGTTGCCATTCCAACGGTCGCCTCGCACGCTCCTGACACTGCTTTTGATGTGGAATATTTTAATTATGACAAACCAACCGATAGTTATACTTGTCCTGCCAATCAACAACTAACCTCCAACGGAAATTGGTACACTAAGAAAAACGGAAAATCGCTCACCAAAATGAAGCATTATAAAACCAGTGCTTGTATAGCCTGTGATTTGTTTTCTAAATGTACTAAAAATGCCAAAGGCAGACTCATAGAACGTTCTGAGCACGCAGATTTGATTTATCAAAACAAGATTAGAATAGAAAATAATTATGAAACCTATCGCAGAAGGCAAGCCATTGTGGAACATCCCTACGGAACTATAAAAAGACAATGGGACTTTTATTATATCATGACCAAAAAAACACTAAAACATGCCTCGGCTGATGTAGGTCTTATTTTTACTGCCTACAATTTAAAGCGGATTTTTAATTTAATTGACCCAAATATGCTCAAACGGTACCTTAATGTACTTGCTTTATTTTTTTGGTCCTTAAAAGATGTTTTTAAGGCTTTTTACACCCTTTTTATTTTTGAAACAATTGCTTCTTCTTTTTTTAAAAAAGGTTTTTATTGTAAGGTAAAACCAATATATTTACGTAGTAATTAATTCAAATCAGTTCGGATAGAGGTTTTTAGACGAACTGACGTTGTAGGCTATTTTTTTTAAAACCTTATAATAACAGAACTAACTAAGATTTAAATTAAAAGGTAAAGATTTAAAATATTTTATTTTCTTTAGAGAAACTAAAATTTTTCTTATAGTCGTTAAAGCCAACAAATACATTTTAACATAATGAGACATGTTTTAACTTTTATATTTTTGTTTTTCTTTAGCATTTGCTTAGCTCAAGAAAAAGTATATAAATCAAATGAATGTTGTAGTAGAACAGTTACAATCGTAAATGATACGATTTTAAAATATTTTGAAAGAATAGGTAGTTTTACAACTGCAAACACTTTAAATTATAAATTAGATAATGGTGTATATAAAGTTGCTAGGAATCCAAATGAGAATCCTAAAAGTAGTTTTACTCTTGGTAATGATTTAAGTGAATCAGAATTAATCATTTCAAAAGATAGCTTGGTTATAGTAAAAACAGGAGTGGTATTTTATGATGAAAATTATTTAGAACAAAAGTTAGAAAAAGAATTTCTGAATTTTTACATTATAAGAGATAAAAAGATAACATTTATTACCGCATCAATTTTTAATGAATTAAAATTTGGTAATTACACCTTTATTGAGCTTGACAGAAAAAAAGCAAAGAGAAAATATGGAATTGACGAAAAATACAAAACGTTTATTTTAAAGCCTAAGTAAAACTGCCTACAACCACCCGCTAGTGCAATCGTCACGCTCATACCCACAATCAATGCATTTCCTAAAAGCATAAAAAGTGCATATATTTGGTTGATAAACTTGATAGTTGGCTTTAGAATGAACAACAAAGAAATCGAAGCAATAAAATTACACATAGCAGGTGCGACAATTCGACACACGCCACCCTTTGATGACCTAAAGCCGTTTAATAATAACTTTGAGTTAGAAAAAGATTTTATTGACAGATGGATAATTCCATATTATCTTAATATCGGTAATACAAACACTGAATGGATAAATAAGTTAACTACAATTAAACACGAAATCACAACGGATATCATACAAACAAACCTTGGGGACTTCAATTGGCGTAGTAGACAAACAGGAGCTTTTTTTGCTGCAATTACCAACCAAACTCAATTCATTGATAGTATAGGAACGCATTTATTGAAAAGTGAAGTAGCTTTTGCCGGCAAGGTTTACTGTAAGGTCTTTGCTTCATTTAATTTGCCAAAGTGCGTTGATTATTTAAATCTGTATCTTGACTACTACCTAACAAAACACGATTTATGGTTTGAACAAAGAGACGCAATGGAAGCAATTCTGTATTTGGACAAACTTAATGCAACAAATCACTTTGAGAAACATTTTTCATTGTGGACAGAATTCATAAAAAATAAACCAAATTGGGAAGTAGAAATTAAAACTGACAACCTGGAAAAACAATTAAAAATTATAGAAACAGTAAAAACACACATGTAATTTAATAAACTGCTTTGCTCTTTAAATTAACGGTAAAAACTTCTTTTTATATATTATTTTACCATCATCTAAATAATCAATTAGGGTGTCACACAACAAACACGTAATTTTAATTTTAGTATTATTTTTTAAAACAATTTTCACATAATAATATTCAGTCCAAAAAGCAGTAATTAAGTGCTTTTCATATTCTGGGTAACTCAAATAAACAACTATTTTCGCTATCTCACTTTTTTCAAATACAAATTCATTATTTAACTCTTTATAAATGAATTTGTTATAGTTATCGGTTACTAGTAAAATGGAATTACCATTATGTTTTTTGTAATTAAAATACAATATAAAAAGCCATAGAGGGATAAAAGGGATCAACCATAATACGGTGATGAAATAAGATTTGATCAATATAGGAATACTTGCCCCTTGGAAAATAAATATAAATAACATTAAAATTAGTGGACCTACTAACCAAAATAGAATAGGCCTAATTAAATAGTTGCTGCTATAAAATTGAAATGTAAATTTTTTCATAATTAAAATCCTCTTTTTACTAGTACCACATCACAGTCGCATTTAAATGTAATTTATAATCAAAAAACTAAAATAATCAAAAAATCAAAACCCAAAAAACTTAAAAAATCTAAAAACTAAATAATCAAAAAACTTTCAAGCAGTATATAAAAGCACGTCAAACTCCAAAACAGGCACGTCAAACCCCCACTAAGCGATGTCAAACCCGTTCAAAGCGATGTCAAACCCGTACAATGCGATGTCAACACCATTCTGGGCGATGTCAATGCCAATCTAAGCGATGTCAACGCCAATCTAATCAATGTCAACGTCAATCTAACCAACGTCATTGTCAATTTAATCAATGTCAACAGCAATCTGCCTCCCGACAACAACAACCTGCGACCCGTCAACAACGTCCTGGGTACCGTCAATGTCAATCTAAGCCATGTCAATAGCAATCTAACCAATGTAAAAGTTCACCAAAGCAATGTAAAAGTTCATCAAACCAATGTAAAAGTTCACCTAACCAATGTAAAAGTTCATCAAAGCAATGTCATTTTCAATCTACACCATATCAAAGTGCAAATCAAGTGCGTCACTATCAAAAACAAATCCATTTTAATTCGTGTAATTCGTGTAATTCGTGGCAAAAAACAGGAGCGAAGCTCCCCAACCCAATCCACTTAGTGCCTTCTTCCCTTAGCGGCAAAAAACTTTTAAACTTTTAAACCCTTAAACCCTTAAACCCATTACCCCCTCCATCATTGATCCAAATTCTCATTAAAAGTCGAAGGCAATAGCTGCGGAATAAACTTAATCAACAACGGCAACAAAATACCACCACCCGGTAATAAAAAAATAGTCAAAGAAGGGATAGTTTTACAAACATCCAACAACTGCTTCTTCATCCTCTTTTTTTCAGACGAATCCAACTCCCTATGCGTGGAAGCAGCCAACAAAAGAACAAGTTCCTTACTCTCCGATAACTCTTTTTGAAGACGCCTTTTATTTCTCGTAATTAAAAGAATCACATTCTGTGTCGCCTGATCATAAAAATGCTTAATAGGATTCGAGAAATTGAAATAAGGAATCTCTTTTTTATGTTTTTTAATAAAAAAGTCAATTTCAAAATAACTGTCAGCAATAAAATCCGGATTTAATTGAAACAACAACCCAATTTCATTAAAAAATTGAGTCTCAGCAGGCTCTAAAACAGCATCACTCCAAAGTGCCATGCCAACCAAATCCAAAATATAATACTTTTCTAAAGGACTCTTTACTGCCGAAAAATCAATTTTAGACAAAGAGTCAATGGTGCTGTTGGAATATTTGGTGTAGCGTACCGAACTTTCAAACAATTTAATCAGCAAATCATCATACTGCGTTTTTTTACTCTTGTTTTTTAAAGCAAGAGCTACAGTATTAATGATGGTTTCTTCAAATTTTCTTAAGTAATTATTGGAAAGAGCTCCTTCCAAGAGGTATTTTTGAAAAGCCAAAACATCAATAAACAACAAAGCATTCGTAACGATATGCGAAAAGTTCTTATTAATAATGTTGTCATTGGTTTTGACACGCTCATTAATAATTTTCTCCAACCGAATGGAATGGTTTTCGGTGGGAAGTATCTTTTTTAAAAAACTAAAACTCTCAGGTTGCAAAACGGTATAAAAATCCAACAGAGCTTTAATGAAGGCTTGCTCGTCTGATTTTTTAGTGGTAATCTCAAAAATACCATACAAACTGTTCAATAAAGCAATCTTAATAATTTCTTCAGTAGTCGAATCCTTAAACGACAAAGGTTCTCGGGTAGGAATAGCAACTACATGCCCATAGATAAATCCCGTTTTTCGAATAGTAGAATAAAATCCCGCATCGTCAATAGTAGACAATGGTACAGGCAAATAATAATTGCTTATAAATTTTTCGATCCAACCGGTAGTAGAAGGATTTATCATAATGGCAGTTCCGGTTTACTTGAAATAAGAAAAAGAGGCGTTATTTTCTATTTTCAATAAAGTTTCATAAATCAATTTGATAACATTTTCAACATCATCCCGATGCACCATTTCTACAGTGGTATGCATATAACGCAGGGGTAAAGAAATCAAAGCAGAAGCAACACCGCCGTTGCTGTAAGCAAAAGCATCGGTATCGGTACCGGTAACTCGTGACGAAGCCAAACGCTGAAACGGAATTTTATTCGCTTCTGCTGTAGCAATAATCAATTCTCTCAAATTATTTTGCACCGCAGGAGCATAAGTAATTACGGGACCTTTGCCGATTTGTGTTTCACCCTCAATCTTTTTTTCAATCATTGGAGTAGTGGTGTCATGACAAACATCGGTAACTATCGCCACATTCGGACGAATAGTATTGGTAATCATTTCGGCACCTCGCAAACCCACTTCTTCCTGAACGGCATTGGTAATATACAAACCAAAAGGGAGTTTCTTCTTGTTTTCATGAAGCAATCGGGCCACTTGAGCAATCATAAAGCCGCCCATTCTATTATCAATAGCACGGCAAACAAACTTCGACTCATTCAAAATCATAAATTCATCAGGGTAGGTGATAACACAACCAACATGCACACCCATTTTATCAACTTCCTCCTTAGTGGAACAGCCAATATCGATAAACAAATTGTCAATTCGTGCCGTTTCTTCTTTCCCTCGATTTCGGGTGTGAATAGCTGGCCAACCAAAAACACCCTTTACAATTCCTTTTTTGGTATGAATATTGACTCTTTTGGAAGGAGCAATTTGATGGTCAGAACCACCGTTGCGAATAACATAAAGCAAACCATTATCAGTGATATAATTGACATACCAGGAAATTTCATCAGAATGACCTTCAATTACAACCTTATAAGGGGCGTCGGGATTAATAATCCCAACAACAGTGCCATAAGTATCAGTAATAAAAGTGTCAACATAAGGTTTTAAATAATCCATCCATAATTTTTGACCCTCAGATTCATAACCTGTCGGGGAGGCATTGTTTAAATACTGCTCTAAAAAGGTAAGGGATTTTGAATTTAAAATAGATTTTGGTGCCATAGAATATTTTTTTGCTAAATTATAAATAAGATTGCATAATTTACCGTTATTTCTATAATTTTACATACCTTTTTAATAGTTATGAAGTCATACGTTTTTACTTTTCTTTTTCTTTTTTTAGGTTACTCCGGTTTTGCCCAAGAGACAAAAAAAGATTCTACGGTTATTTATTATCTGATTGGTAATGATTCCATACTAAGGTCATCATTAGAATTGGATGAAGTAGTTGTTACCGGAAAAAGCAAAAGCAAATCCGACGAGGACAGAAAAAAATTCCTTCTGCTCCAACGTAGGGTACTAAAAGTATATCCCTATGCAAAATCGGGTGCCGATAATTTGACAATGTTGAATAATAACATGGCCAAATTAAAAACAGAGAAAGAGAAAAAGAAATATTTCAAAATTGTCGAGAAGTATATGGAAAAGGAATTTGAAGCCCAACTCAAAAAACTTTCTCGCAAAGAAGGTCAAATTTTAGTAAAACTGATCCACCGTCAAACCGGCAAATCTACCTTTACTTTAATAAAGGATTTAAAAAGTGGTTGGAAAGCATTCTGGTCCAACAATACAGCCAAACTTTTTGACATCGACCTCAAAACCGAATTCCAACCTTTCGACGTTACAGAAGATTTCCTAATCGAAAGCATCCTGGTTAAAGCTTTTAACGAAGGCCGACTGCAACGCCAACCCGCCGCAATCGCCATCGACTACCCCGAGCTCAGCAAAACATGGAAAGATAAAGTAGAACAATCCAAGAAAGAATAAAAATACCCCCAACGATCCAAAAATCGAATAGTCCAACAATCCAAAACGTAGTGCCTTCTCAACTTCGTGGCAAAACCTAACTTTCCCCGCAAATTCCATGCTTTCCGTGTTTTCTGTCAGAGGAAAAAAGAGCGAAGCTCTAATTAGTGAAAATTAGTGTAATTCGTGGCAAAAAACCGATATTACACTTCAATTTCCCTGTTTTCTGTGAACGAAAAAATCCAACAATCTTTTATTGTTATCATTTCTCTAATTTTTTTAATCTGTGTTCAACCCGCAACCCGAAACCCGCAACCCGAAACCCGCAACTCGTAACCCGCAACCCGCAACCCGTAACCAAAACCACCTCAAACAAAAACCCCCTCCATCACCACATACTTCTCCTCCTTAAACGCATGCCGCACCCCATTCACCTCCTGATAAAACCGTAAAAATACCAAACCAATCGCTGTACCTTCCCCATCAGGAAACGAAGTAGGAGCCAAGGCAATACTTGAAATCACCTCATTTTTTCCTAAAACCAACGGTTCACCGGTCACAAAAGCACTGGCATACGTACTAAATTCAAACCGCATAGCAGCCACTTGAAGCTCCAAATGCGTTGCCCCCTTAGGAAATCGCACCGCTTTCATTGAAAAATTTGGAATACTGAAACCAACACCATCCCATTGAAACGAATAGGGTTGACCCAACACATATTCCAAAGTAGGACCCGGAGTATAAACATAGCCTCGCAACAACGCCTTTCCCGCTTCCGTTAAAACACCCTGCCCAACATGACGCGACCCACGAGTGGAAACCACATCCGAATCTTTAATCTGAGTCATCAAGCTAACCAACCGCTGGTGCATCGTACCATCCTTAAAAAGACGCAAAAAAGAAACCATCGCCATTTTAAAATGCTTCACCGTCTTCATACACCCCGAAAACTCCGAATAATTCTCTCTAGTCCGCTCCATACTCGGACTCTTCCGAATAGCCTCAGCCGTAAAACCGCCTCCCGCGGCACGAACTAAAGGTTCCCCCTTACGTAAATAAAAATTCAAACCACCAATCGTACCTTCAATAATAAGTAATCCTTTCTGTCTAGCCATAATATAAAGAGTAAGTTGCTTTTACCCAAAGCGATTTTAAAGAGCAAAGGTATAGAATAGTTTAGGTATAATCACAATTGTAGTAATTATAATGTAAGTATATTATAATAATATAGTAAGTATATAGTAACCTAAATACAGAAAATACACCTCTTTACTACGATAATGAGCCAGTTATAAGTAAGTGCTAAATAGTGCTACTACTTAGAACCAACAAACCCATCGGCCCAATCCATTACAGCGAAGCAGTTTTCAAGCCCATTTTCAAGTCACAGTTCATTCCGTAAGACACGAGCGTAAGCTAACTGGCGAAGCAATCTCAGCTAATTAAGTTTCGTGTCTTTCTTTCTTAGTGGCAAAAACTAAATAGTGCGTAGCAATCCTTTTCCGTGCTTTCTGAGAGAATAAAGTTCTTCTCGAACTCGCAACC
>NZ_BMFG01000017.1 GCF_014638005.1 Flavobacterium orientale | reverse complement strand
TCGGACTAAACACCGAACAAGCTGCTCCAAAATTAGGAGACCATTGTAATCCCGAAGGAGTTGGTACTTCTGCTTTTACACGTACACGATACTCAGCTCCTAATTTAATTGGGAAAGTAGGATCGGTGATTAAAGTCAAATTAAATGAAGCTCCACCAGTGAAAACAGAGGTGGTAGCCACTACAGCTTCGTCTTCAATTAAAGAAACTTCATATTCATATTGTGTAGCGGATTGTACCCCAACGGCACGGATAATATTATTCATAGAAACCAACTGAGCTCCACATGACGAATTTGCCAAAGTGGTAGTAGGTAGTCCCGGTGTAGTAACCAAACAAACAGGGCCATATGGCATCCATTGTTGGTTGATGCGAATCGCTACTTGTATCTCATAGGTTGTAGCATATTGTGCAATATTCGTGAAACCCAATTGAAAAACATAATTTGAGGTAAATACCTCACGCTCTTCTAAAGTACTTAAATTTTTAACAAAAAAGCTATATTCAGTAATACTATTTCCGGCAGGAATGGCTGATAAACGAACATCGCCACGTAAAGTTTGATTGATACTGGTTAAAGTTGCACCACAATTATCATTACGTAACCGTGATAAAACTATTGGACAACCATCATTCACATCCGTAGTACAATCTTGTGAGATACCATCATAACAAATCACCGGAGCTCCGGGGTAGATAGTGTTATTTGCATCATTACAATCCCCAACACCTAACAATTCTTCAAATGTTTTATAACCAGTTGGTCGGTCACAAGCATCAACTGTAGTTCCGCCGGTTATGGCATACCCGTCATTATCAGCATCTTGATACCAAGTAGTAAGACCTGAAAAAACTAAAACAACCGTGTTATTGGCAGTCAAGTCTTCCACACTCGACGGTAGATCCGTACGCTCGATAGATAAAATCGTAACCACTTGCCCGGCTTGATTACCCGACAAAACTACATTAAGTGATGCATTTCCGGAACCATCAGCCACCACACCGGTTTGACTCACAGGCGTACCGCCGTTCAAGTCATACGTGATAGTAGAAGTTGAATTAGGTAGTAACCCGGTTAAGTTTAAAGAAGCAGAGCTAGCTCCACATACCAATTCATTTTGGGAAACACCGGTAAAAGAAGGGGTGTCAAAAACTTCACCACTGATAGAATAATCAGAAATACCAAATCGTTTACTAGCTGGCTGCCCATTTCCAACTGAATTGAAGGCATACAATCGAAAATACACAGGTCCCTTTACATTTTGCAGCGAAGCATGGTTTAAAGTATACGCTAATGAAATGGTAGTAACATTAGAAGCTACAGTAATTGTGTTTAAATAAACCGGATTTGAAAAACCGGCATCTAAGCTGAAACCTAGTTGAAAACTTGTCGGTCCACCACGACTATCTACAATTGAACGTATTCCCTCTATAGCAAAGGAAGTAAAATCAATTTCTTTTTTAGCATCAGGCGTGATACTAAACTCATAGTATTGATTTGTGTTTAGAGATGTAGCATCTGTCCAGGCTTGCGTATTATAAAGACCATTGACACCAGGAGATGAAGTAACAATATTGGTTCCTCTTCTAATCCCTGTAGTTCCTGATTCAGATATTCCAAGAGCATATTGGGCAACTCCCGTTTTGTAGTATGCTGTAGTTGCATTAGGCGTTAATCCCGCAAAATTATCCGAAAACAACACAATAGGTGCTGCAGGAGCGGTCATTGGAGCATCCGGTACCGACTTAGCGTAGGACACTGCCACAAATAAAAACAAAAAGCCAAACAAAGGCATCTTTTGTAACGTTTCGGTTAGCTTATTGGAGCTAAAAATTCGATTTAAATAAAGTACATTTTTTTTCATAATAAAAATAGATTTTGGAGTGATTAATAATCTTTTATAGCATAACGGTGGTCAAAACTAGAACAGTAACAAGAAATTAGATAATAAACTCGACACAAACACCTTTTCACCCGATAAAGGGTCATATTTTACGAATACGACACTATAAAAAATTAGAATTCTTACAAGAAAATAAGAAAAAACTGTTCTAGTGAAGTAAGAAGCATGAGTAATCCCTAAAAAGTCGCCAACTAGTATGGCACCTAGGCTTTGACAATAAACTAATACTTGTTTTTGGTGATTTAAATGTAGTATAAAAGTAAGTTTGACTTGTTAAAATTTCGACAAACAACACTTTTACATCGACAAACTACATATTTTTAAGTAAAACACAACTTTTTCTACAACAAAGCGATAAACCACTCAAAATAAGTCAGCTACTATAACTATAATCGCATACCCTGCTTATCCGCTCTGTTTGTCATCCCGACGCAGGCTTGTCCCGCCTCGGCGGAAGGACACGAGCGACAGCGAACTGGCGAAGCAACCCCATAATCTAATTCACACAAAGCATATCACTTGAATTTAACCCTTAAACTTTTAAACCCTTAAACTTTTAAACCCTTAAACTTTAAAACTTTTAAACCCTCAAACCTTTTAAACCCCAACCCAAAAACTCAGCACCTCAGCACCTCAGTACCTCAGTACCTCAACCTCACCCCCTCCAAAAATCCATTTTGCAAATCCCCATAAAAAATGTAGCTTTGACCTACCCTAAACAATAACGTGTAAAAAAAGCAAGTAAAAACCAAACCCAACCCAACTATGACCATCTTAGTAACCGGAGCCGCAGGATTTATCGGATTTCATCTCACACAACAATTGCTTACTAAAGGCTTTGACGTAGTGGGTCTGGACAATCTGAATGACTATTATGACCCCCAATTAAAATACGACCGCTTGGGGCAATTGGGAATTGCTCAAGAAGACATAAAACAAAACGTCACTTGTGGTAGCTTCAACTACGCCAACTTCAAGTTTATCGCCTGCGATTTAGCCAATCGCCAAGTGATGGAAGCCTTGTTTGCCAAGCACCACTTTGACCTTGTAGTTAATCTCGCCGCCCAAGCTGGCGTGCGTTATAGCTTAGAAGCTCCCTTCCAATACATCGACAGTAACGTTACGGGATTTTTGAACATCCTGGAATGTTGCCGTCATTATAAAGTAAAAAAACTGGTCTATGCCAGCAGCTCCAGTGTGTATGGTTTGAATGATAAAGTACCTTTTGAAACCACCGATGCGGTAGACCACCCCATCAGTTTGTATGCAGCCAGTAAAAAAGCCAATGAGTTAATGGCACACACCTATTCGCACTTGTTTGGCATACAAACCATCGGATTGCGATTTTTTACGGTATATGGCCCTTGGGGCCGACCCGACATGGCGATGTTCCTCTTTACCGATGCGATACTGAACAACCGACCCATTAAAGTATTTAACGAAGGGAATTTATCCCGTGATTTCACCTATATAGATGACATTGTCGGAGGCATGCTGTCGATAATCGAAACCCTCAAAACTGACCAATGGAAGCCACCCTATGCGTTATACAACATAGGTAATAGCAAACCGGTAAAACTATTGGATTTTATTGAAGCCATCGAAAAAACAACCGGCAGAACCGCCCAAAAAGAATACCTCCCCATGCAACCCGGCGATGTAGCCCAAACCTGGGCCGACGTCTCAGACCTCACCCGCGACTTCGGCTACACCCCAAACACTCCAATCTCGGAAGGCGTTGAAGCATTTGTTTCTTGGTATCGGGAGTATTATAATAGGTGATGGGTAAAAGGTAATGGGTAATGGGTGATGGGTGATGGGTAATAGGTCTTTTACATGTTGTAAACTAGAGTAATACATGTTGCCAAGCCATCCGTTCATTCTAACAGTAGGCAGTTCTGCCCAATCTACGTTCCCATCTTAGCATCCTTTGCGGTAAATCTGCGTTTACTCCTTTGCGAACTTTGCGTAAACCTTTGCGAACTTTGCGGTTAAATCCGCCTCATCAGCGTTGGCAAAGCCATCCGTCTCACCTGCCTGCCGGCAGGCAGGTCCGCGTTCCAACCTTCAACCCGTAACTTTCCAACCCGCAACCCTAAACTTCAAAATTCATTATTCCTTATTCCTTATTCAACTTTCAAAAAGACTTACTAAATAGCCCCAAGTGAAGCTAAATTCGGTAATTGCTTTGCTTTCAATAAAAATTAACCACCCTACAAACCGAGCTAAAAAAAGAAGCTGAAACAAGTTCAGCTTGACAGTAGTGCATATAATTGAGATTATCTTAAAAATCCGAGTTGGCGAAGCCATCCGTGCGATTCGCGTTCCACCCTATTTAATACACATGTTTTAGAACACTGATAACAAAAATCTAAAGGATAATCACAAATTTTTGTGTTTTATTTTATTTTATTTCTCCAATTATTAAAATCTGTGTTCAATAAAAAAAATGAATTTACACAACTCTAAAAAATCCGCCTCATCAGCGTTTGGCGAAGCCATCCGTCTCACCTGCCTGCCGGCAGGCAGGTCCGCGTTCCAACCTTCAACCCGTAACTTTCCAACCCGCAACCCTAAACTTCAAAATTCATTATTCCTTATTCCTTATTCAACTTTCAAAAAGACTTACTAAATAGCCCCAAGTGAAGCTAAATTCGGTAATTGCTTTGCTTTCAATAAAAATTAACCACCCTACAAACCGAGCTAAAAAAAAGAAGCTGAAACAAGTTCAGCTTGACAGTAGTGCATATAATTGAGATTATCTTAAAAATCCGAGTTGGCGAAGCCATCCGTGCGATTCGCGTTCCACCCTATTTAGTACACATGTTTTAGAACACTGATAACAAAAATCTAAAGGATAATCACAAATTTTTGTATTTTATTTTATTTTATTTCTCCAATTATTAAAATCTGTGTTCAATAAAAAAATGAATTTACACAACTCTAAAAAATCCGCCTCATCAGCGTTTGGCGAAGCCATCCGTCTCACCTGCCTGCCTGCAGGCAGGTCCGCGTTCTAACCTTCAACCCGAAACCCGAAACTTTCAAACCCGAAACCCGAAACCCGAAACTCGCAACTCGTAACCTTCCAACCCGCAACTCCTACCCTCCATACTGCCCCTCATAATACTCCAAATACGCCCCACTGGTCACTCTTTCCAACCACTCCGAATTGGCTAAATACCACTGAATCGTCTCCTCCAACCCTTCCTCAAAAGTAACCGAAGGTTGCCAACCCAATTCGCGGTTTATTTTTGTAGCATCAATAGCATACCGCAAATCATGACCCGGACGGTCTTTCACATACGTAATCAATTGCTCAGAAGTACCCGGAGCTCGCTGCAAATGCACATCCATTTTTTGGCACAACAAGCGAACCAAATCAATGTTTTTCCATTCATTAAACCCACCGATATTATACGTTTCATGGTTCTTACCCTCATGAAAAACCAAATCAATGGCTACGGCATGATCAATAACATACAACCAATCACGGGTATAGTTACCGTCTCCATAAACCGGCAGTGGTTTATTAGTAATGATATTATGTATAAACAAAGGAATTAACTTCTCCGGAAAATGATTCGGTCCATAATTGTTAGAACAATTCGTAATCACATAAGGTAAGCCATAGGTTTCCCCATAAGCTCGTACAAAATGATCGGAACCGGCTTTAGATGCCGAATAAGGCGAATTCGGATCATACGGTGTCGTTTCGGTAAACAAACCCGTAGCCCCCAAACTGCCATAGACCTCATCGGTACTGATATGATAAAAACGTTTGCCTTCACTAGTTCCTTTCCACAGTTCTTTAGCCGCATTAAGCAAATTCATCGTACCGATAACATTCGTTTTCACAAACGCCAATGGGTCCGTAATCGAACGATCCACATGTGATTCTGCCGCCAAATGAACCACCCCGTCAAAGCCATGCTCTTGAAACAAAGCAGTAATAAAAGGAGCATCGGTAATGTCCCCTTTGATAAAAGTATAATTCGCAGCCTTCTCGATATCCGCAATATTCTCTAAATTCCCGGCATACGTCAACGCATCCAAATTATAAATCTGATAGTCCGGATACCTCGTTACAAACCGCCGCACCACATGCGACCCAATAAACCCGGCTCCTCCGGTAATAAGTATTTTTTTCATTAAATGTATCTTTAAAAATATAACTAGTTGTAACCAATAACCCTAGTGTCCTTATAAATGATAGGTCATTTCATAGCCGAAATATCCTCTCTCAATGCCATGTCATCCCGACGCAGGCTTGTCCCGCCTCAGCGGAAGGACACGAGCGACAGCGAACTGGCGAAGCAATCCCATAATCTAAGTCACACAAAGTTCATCAATCCCTGCTAATCACACACTGCGTGTCACGCACTGCTTGTCATCCCGACGCAGGAGGGATCCCATAATCTAAGTCACACAAAGTTCATCAATCCCTGCTAATCACGCACTGTTAATCACACACTGCTTACAAAACCATCTAAATAAAATGCTCATCTAGAAATTTAAAGTCAGGATTAAAATCGCGTATCAGTTCAATCTTCTTATCCCTTCGCCAACCTTTCAATTCTTTCTCCCTTGCAATAGCCAACTGAATCCACGTGAACTTTTCATAATAAACCAAATTTTTCAATTGGTATTTAGATGCAAAAGTGAGAATACCATTTTCAATATTTTCATTATGTTCCTTCAGTCTACGTCTCAAATCATTTGTCACACCGATGTAAAATGTTGTTCTATAATTATTAGTAATTATGTAAACATAATAGGAATGATATCCTTCAGTAAATTCAATCATCTTAAATGACAAATTATAAAATCAACACTTAAAAACTAACACTCCAAACATAATGAGATCCCTCCTGCGTCGGGATGACAAAAATGCGTGTAAAATAGTAGCACAAAAATAGCAAAAAGCTGCTTTCTCATCTTAAGAACTTCGCTCGGTATAATCACTTAGAATTACAGAAAAAATACGCGTTCCGAAAAATGCTTCTTGCCTCTTTTCTCTCGCCTCAGCCACTCTCTCCCTAAAGCCTCCCATCAACCCCATCCAAAATCCCCTTCACATCATACAACACACTCACGTCCTTCAACATCCCTTTCAAATCCAACTCCAAAAACTCTTTATGAGCCACTCCCAATACCACCGCATCAAAAGTAGCAGAAGGCACCGCATCCGTAGAACGTATGCCATATTCATGCATCACTTCCTCAGGATTCGCCCAAGGGTCATACACTGTAATCGTGATACCGTAATCCGCCAACGCATGATAAACATCCACAATTTTGGTATTCCGAACATCCGGACAATTTTCTTTAAAAGTGATTCCTAATAATAAAATATGAGCTCCGTTAATCGTCACCCCTTTTTTAATCATCAACTTCACCACTTGCGAAGCTACGTACTCACCCATACTATCATTCAATCGCCTTCCGGCCAAAATAATTTCCGGGTGGTAGCCCGATTCTTGTGCCTTTTGAGCTAAGTAATAGGGGTCAACACCAATACAATGGCCACCCACTAAACCGGGTTTGAACGGAAGAAAATTCCATTTGGTTCCCGCCGCTTCCAACACAGCATGGGTGTCGATTTGCAATAAATTGAAAATTTTAGCCAATTCATTCACAAAAGCAATATTGATATCGCGTTGCGAATTTTCAATCACCTTGGCGGCTTCAGCTACTTTAATAGTGGGTGCTAAATGCGTTCCGGCCGTAATCACCGAACGGTATAAAGCATCTACTTTTTTGCCGATTTCCGGAGTAGAGCCTGAAGTTACTTTTAAAATTTTATCAACGGTATGTTCCTTATCCCCAGGATTGATGCGTTCCGGCGAATAACCCGCAAAAAAATCAACGTTAAAAGTCAAGCCACTCACGCGTTCCAACACGGGAATACACTCCTCTTCCGTAGCTCCGGGATAAACGGTAGATTCATAAATAACGATATCGCCTTTTTTCAGCACCTTCCCCACCGTTTCACTCGATTTGTACAACGGATTCAAATCCGGTCGGTTGTTTTTATCCACGGGAGTAGGAACCGTAATCACGTAGTAATTACAAGCCGCCAAATCCTCCAGTTGGTGCGAACAATAAAGTCCGATAGCCTCCGAAGGAGCGTCAACCAATACACTTTTCAACTCGGCAGCAGCTACTTCTAACGTAGCATCAATTCCGGTATTCAAAGCAGCAACCCGTTGCATATTAATATCAAATCCCACTACGGGATATTTTGTAGCAAACAAACGAGCTAATGGCAATCCCACATAACCCAATCCAATAACTGCTATTTTTATAGCCATCTCTTCTATTTTTAATTCCCTTATGGGTATAATTAATTTATAATATTCCTGTAAACTTCATCATTCAAAATTCGTCAATCATCATCCAAACTTCAAAAACCTCTCCACTACAAAAAAAGCTTCGACAGGCTCAGCTTGACAGTCCGTTTCTGAATTGTAATAGTACCAAGAAAATCGTTAGTCCTATTAAAAACAGTTCCTAAACTTATAACGAAACACAATTACATATACCTTGTCAGTCTGAGCCTGCCTGCTCTGAGTTTATCGAAGAGTCGAAGACCCAACCCAATCAGCGTTGGCAAAGCCATCCTTCTCACCTACCTACCGGCAGGCAGGCCCGCGTTCCAACCCGCAACCCGCAACTTTTTAACCCGCAACCCTCCTAAGCCCCAATCGTCTGATACATAAACCCTAAAGCCGTCAATTGTTCCCCATCCAACAAATTCCTGCCGTCAAACACAAAAGCAGGTTTGTTCATTTTCTCATAAATGCGTTGCCAATCATAGGTCTTAAATTCATCCCATTCGGTTAAAACAGCAATGGCATGAGCCCCTTCACAAGCCGCATACGGATCGGAAGCCGCTTGTAATAAACGATGGTTTTCAGAAACCGAACGGGTGGCCAAATAATCCAAGTCGTTCAACATTTGCTTTTCCGAAACTTTAGGATCATACACCACTACATTGGCATGTTCGTTCAACAAATCATCAGCCACATAAATCGCAGCCGATTCTCGGGTGTCATTCGTATCTTTTTTAAAGGCCCAACCTAAGAAGGCAATCTTTTTATCGGCCACTGTATTGTATAAAGTAGTCACGATGTTTTTCGCAAAACGTCGTTTCTGGTGGTCATTCATCAAAATCACTTGTTCCCAATAATCGGCCACTTCGTGCAAACCATAGGATTTAGCAATATAAACCAAGTTCAAAATATCCTTTTGGAAGCAAGAACCACCAAAACCTACCGAACTTTTCAAAAACTTCGGTCCGATTCTACTATCCATACCGATAGCTTTGGCCACTTCCGCGACATTAGCCCCTGTTTTTTCGCACAATTCCGAAATGGAATTAATCGATGAAACCCGTTGAGCTAAAAAAGCATTGGCCACCAATTTCGACAATTCCGACGACCATAAATTAGTAGTCAGAATACGTTCATTCGGCACCCATCTGGCATACACATCCACCAACGCTTGAATGGCTTGTTGCCCTTCCGGCGTAGCATCACCACCAATCAACACCCTATCCGGAGCAAACAAATCTTCTACAGCTGTACCTTCCGCTAAAAATTCAGGATTCGACAAAATTTGATATTTCACGCCATTTCCCGTATTGTGTAAAATACTTTTAATCGCTTCTGCCGTTCGAACCGGCAACGTTGATTTTTCTACTACAATTTTATCGGTCTTGGCCACACGGGCAATTTGTCGGGCACACAATTCAATATATTTTAAATCTGCCGCCAAACCTTTACCGGTACCATAGGTTTTGGTAGGCGTATTCACCGATATAAAAATCATTTCGGCTTCCTCAATCGCTTGATCCACTTCCGTGGAAAAGAATAAATTTCTACCTCGGGCTTCTGCCACCACGGCACTTAATCCCGGTTCGTAAATAGGAATATTTTCCACATTCGGGTCATTCCATTTAGCAATACGATCTACATTTAAATCTACAACAGTAACTTGAATATCCGGACATTTTTGAGCAATAACAGCCATGGTTGGCCCTCCAACATAACCTGCCCCAATACAGCATATTTTTGTAATTTTCATTCCTATTTTTATTTTAAGTTGTCCCAATACCATTTCACGGCTTCTTGTAAACCTTGTTGAAATGAATACTGAGGTGAATAATTTAATAATTGTTGTGCTTTCGCAATACTGGCCAAAGAATGCGGAATATCCCCCGGACGGTTCGGTCCGTGAATCACCGGTACCTCCGCAATGGCAGCATCAAATTCCGACAAGTAGGTTTTTAACAACCCCACCATTTGTGTCAACGTTGTTCGATCGCCAAAAGCCGTATTATAAACCGTATTCAAAGCCTCCGGATTAGTAGTCAGCATGGCCAACTCATTCATTTGAATCACATTGTCGATATACGTAAAATCCCTTGAATACTTCCCATCCCCATTAATCACGGGACTCTCATGATTCATGAACTGCATTACAAACTTAGGTATCACTGCCGCATACGCCCCATTAGGATCTTGTCGCCTCCCGAAAACATTAAAATAACGCAAGCCAATCGTTTCCATACCATACGTACTACTAAAAATAGCAGCATACAATTCATTGACATATTTCGTAATCGCATACGGCGATAAAGGCTTTCCAATCACCTCCTCCACTTTAGGCAACCCCTCCGAATCCCCATAGGTAGACGAACTAGCCGCATAAATAAATCGTTTTACACCTGCATCTCGTGAAGCCACCAACATATTCAAAAACCCACTCACATTCACGTCATTACTCACCACCGGATCCTTAATCGATCTCGGCACCGAACCCAACGCTGCTTGATGCAAAACATAGTCTACCCCTTTAACTGCTACTTCACAATCCCCACTATTTCGAATATCTCCCGTAATCAATTGAAAATTTTCAAGTTCTAAAAAAGGGGCAATATTCTTATGATGACCGGTAGCAAAGTTATCCAATACCGTCACTTGATATCCTTTATTCAAAAAATATTCCGTTAGATTTGAACCAATAAAACCTGCTCCCCCCGTAATTAAAATCTTCATTATATCCTGTTTTATTTCCTAACTATCTGATTTGTTTTTCTTCACTAAACGTGCGTATAGTTTAGCCAAAAAGCCCTGTGGCTCCTCTTTAACATGATAACCACTTGCATAAGCCCCGTAGCCATAGCCGTAGCCATACCCGTAGCCGTATCCTGTACCATATTTGGCCTTAGACTCATAACTATTAAAAATAATACTAACGTTATTAATTTCACCTCTTTCACTGTGGTTGTTTAACAAATTAACCATGTCTTTTTTAGTATAATTTTGACGCATCACATAGAGTGTTACATCCGCATAAGGTGCTAATTCGATCGCATCCGCTACCAAACCAATCGGAGGCGTATCTAATACAATATAATCATATTTGGCTTTTAAAGCTTCCATCATTTCCTGCATACTTTCGCCCATAATCAATTCGGAAGGATTCGGCGGAATAGGTCCCGAGGTAATCACATCAAGATGAGGAATGTGGGTTTTTTGTGTGATTTCTTCAATCGTTTTCTGTCCAATTAAATAGTTTACCACCCCAATATCATTTTTAATTTTAAAGTCATCAAAAATTCTTGGCTTACGTAAATCCATACCTAATACTACTGTTTTCTTTTCACTCAAAGCAAATACTGTAGCAATATTGATGGAACAAAAGGTTTTTCCTTCCCCACTGATTGACGACGTTACCATTAACGTTTTAGTACCTTCAATATTTTTCTTTTTATATAAAAATTGTAGTGAAGATCGTATCGCTCTGAATGATTCTGCTAAGGCTGACTTAGGTTTTTCAAAAACAGCCAAATCCGAATCCGTGGTTTTGATTCCTACCACGCCAATGATTGGCACTTTGGTCAGTTTGGCAATTTCCTCCGTATTTAAAATAGAATTTTCTAAAAAGAAAATCGTGAAAATTACAATTAACGGAATCAATAAACCTAATAAGAAAGCCAGGATATAATTCACCCCTGTATTAGGGCCGATTTGTCCCCTACCGATATCTTTGGCTGTATCAATGAAATGTAAATCTGATAAATTGGCAGCTTTTACAATATCAGCTTCATTTCTTTTTTCAAGGAATTTAGTAAAAATTACATTGTTTAAATCAAACTTTCTGGTGATTTTCATCAACTCTTGCGTGGCCACCGGTAATTTTTTTATTTCTCCATCAATTTGTCCCATTTTGGCATTCACTTGATTCATATCATAATCAAGTCCGGATTTCGCCGATTGGATATTTTCCAGAATTACTTTTTTCAACGCTTCGATGTCTTTATCAAAGTCTTTGAAAAGCTTTTCGTTTTTGACGGTATATGCCATTTCTTCCCGCTCCGTTGAAAGCAGGATTAGTTTGGACACATTGGCAACAATGTTCTGATCTTCGATACCTGCAACAGAAGGAGCCGGTAATTTTGAATAATCAGTACTCTTAGTTAAATAGTTTCTAAGGTTATTGTAGTAGGCTATCTTTCTATTGATTGCATCTTTTTGCAATTCAAATTCCAATAGGCGTTGACTTAAGGCTTGCCCTCCGGATTCAATTTGAAAGACATCTTTGTCTTTGCTGAATGATTTCATTTCGTCTTCATTCTCTTTCAGTTTGTTACCCATATCCACTAAGGTACTGTCAATAAAATTGATGGTGTTAGTAGCAAATTTATTTTTGCGATCTAGTTGTTTCTTGATTAAGATTTCAACCGTTGCATTCAGGTATTTTACCAATCTGGCTTTGTTGGTTCCTTGTAAAGTAAGCTTAATAATTGAAGGAGCCTTAGGTTCAATGTCCGTTTTAATTAATCGGTACTTTGACACTACATTATCAAAATCATTGAATTTGATGTGGTATTTTTTATCAGTAATAAATCCCGGGTTTTGCGTGAGTTGAATCGCTATATTTAAAAAGGGTAAGTTGATATTTTGACCCACTTTGTACCGCTTTTTCAAAGTACCCAAAGTAGCAAGCGTGGAACTTGCTTCTCTTGCGGCATAATTGTAAACACGCACCTCCTCATTTGTGATTGGGATTTCCAATTCAAATTCATTTTCATTTATGAAAGTGATGTCAATAAGCGTATTTAGAATTTGTTCTTTGTCTTTGGTCACTTCTACAGTAAAGGGAGTTCTGCCGTACACATCCTCCATGTAGTACTTTCCTTTTTTAAGGTAATCCAAATAGAATTCCAACCGTTCGACCACATCTTCGTTGTGCGTTCGAGAGCGAAGTGTCATGGCTACATTTTGCACTTGATCGGAAGTACCCCCCCAATTAAAAATTAAACTCGTGTTGGAGGTAAAGAGTGGATTGCTTTCTTCTTTTATGGCAATAGTGTTGTCTAATGCATAAATTTTTTCTTTTCTGACATTCACATTGTAAGCCAATGCAAAAGCAATTATCCAACTACCAAGAAACCACTTCCAATAACTGAGTGTTTTTATCAGAAACCCTTTAAAATCAAATTTATTTTGATTTTCAAAAAGCAAAAAGTCTTTTGAGTCAAGCATTGTTTTTATCTACTTGTTAATATTATTACCGTTGTAACCAAGGACAATATGCTAATTAATGTTGAAATGGACTGAATACCTGTTGTTCCAGTTCCCCACGATTTTTGTTTCAAAGGATTTACCAAAATGTAATCGTTTGGTTGGATGTAGTAATGCGGTGATTGCATCACTGAGGCATCGGTTAAATCCAAATTATACATTTCTGTTCCATGAGGCATTTGTCTTACTAACAATACATTCTTACGGTCTCCCACCATGGTTATGTCGCCGGCATTGGCAATAGCTTCGAGGATATTCGCTTTTTCCTGAAACAAGAGTTTGGTTCCCGGACTGTTTACTTCGCCATTGATTGTATATCGCAAACCGCCTAATTTCACATTGACAAAAACGTTAGCTTCCTTTTTAAAATACTCGTCTAAAAGTCGTTTTTCAATTTCAATTCGAACCTCATCGGTTGTGTTACCTAATACAAAAACATCTCCTAAAACCGGAATTCGAATCGAACCATGATCATCAACGGTATACCCATCAAAATAGATGGCTTGTTCATTAAAAAGTCGTTGCCCTGCATTGTTGCCAGCTGATGCTAAAAACATCTCGGATAACTTTTGATCTAATGTTTTGATTGTAATCACCAACACATCATTTGATTGTATGCGATAGGGTTTTTTTGAAACCTCATTCACAATTTGATTGGTCTGCGTGTTCTTTTGTTGTAAATAGGTTAAATCACTTTGTGGTACGCAAGAAATCAAGAGAAGTACCGGTAAAAGAAGTGCAATAAACAAGCTCTTATTCATTAGATAGCATGTATTAATATCAATTTTAATGATGGAAATTCAACAGAATAGGACTTCCTATAGCAGTTAAATTTCAGTTTTAGCAAACAAATATAGTTTATCCCGATGAAAATCAAAAAGGTTGCAGGCTAATTAACTGCTTTTCATTGCATTTTCATAAGGAACCCTTTGAAGAATACTTCTTCCCAGCGTCACTTCATCGGCATATTCCAATTCATCTCCTACGGCAATTCCTCGGGCGATGGTGGATATTTTGACTTCAACACCTTTCAATTGTTTGTAGATGTAAAAGACGGTTGTATCGCCTTCCATGGTTGAGCTCAAGGCAAAAATTAATTCGTCCACCCCACCTAACTTTACTTTTTCTACTAATGAATTAATGTTCAATTGGCTTGGTCCGATACCTTCGATGGGAGCAATTTTTCCGCCTAACACATGGTAAATTCCATTGAATTGTCTTGTGTTTTCAATTGCCATTACATCGCGGATGTCTTCTACCACACAAATTAAGGATTGATTTCGTCTTGGATTGCTGCAAATGTCACAAACTTCTTCGTCGGAAATGTTATGACAACTTTTACAAAACTTTATTTCTTCTCTCATTTTCAATAAAGCTTCCGATAAAAACTTGACTTGCTCAGCAGGTTGCTTTAGCATGTGCAAGACCAAACGAAGAGCGGTTCGTTTTCCAATTCCGGGAAGTTGTGCCATTTCATTGACAGCTTGTTCAATAAGTTTTGATGAAAATTCCATAGTCGCAAAAGTACATTTTTTTATGAGGATTTAGATTGGCTATCGCTATATTTTAATTTGAAAAGTTACGTCGTTCCATTGCTTTTTGTATTTTGGCACTTTCAAATAAACACACATGGAACCTACTTCAATTTTATTGCTTATTCTTGGCTATTTCGGATTACTCATCTTAATTTCCAGTCTGATAAGTAAAAAGGGAGAAGGCAATGATGCTTTTTTTAAAGCTAACAAAAACTCGCCTTGGTATTTGGTGGCGTTTGGAATGATTGGAGCGTCGCTTTCAGGAGTGACGTTTATCTCTGTTCCGGGAAAAGTGGAAGCTTCGCAGTTTGTTTATTTTCAATTGGTGTTGGGTTATATTGTGGGGTATTTTGTGATTGGAACAGTTTTATTACCCTTGTATTACAAACTAAATCTTACCTCTATTTACACCTATTTGGGTGACCGTTTTGGCAGGAATTCCTATAAAACCGGAGCTTGGTTTTTCATTCTCTCCAGGACTGTGGGTTCTAACTTAAGGTTGATGTTGGTTGCTGATGTGTTGCAAACCCTAGTGTTTGATAAATTGAATGTACCCTACTGGTTTACGGTTACTGCGACGATTGCCCTCATTTGGGTATATACGAACAAGTCCGGTATTAAAACGATTATTTGGACGGACACGTTGCAGACTTTGTTTATGCTGATTGCTGTTGTGGTTTGTATTGTGACCGTTTCGCAAGATTTAGGTTTGAATATCTCCACGCTTTCCGGTTTTATCGCGGAGAGTGACTTTTCTAAGACTTTCTTTTTTGAAGATGTCAGTTCGCCGAATTACTTCTGGAAACAGTTTTTGTCAGGGACATTTATCGCCATCGTTATGACCGGATTGGATCAGGATATGATGCAAAAGAACCTGACCTGTAGAAGTTTGAAGGATGCTCAAAAAAATATGTTTTGGTTTACTATCGTGCTCACTTTTGTGAACTTTTTGTTCTTAGCACTTGGATTGTTGTTTACAGAATATGCTTTGAAATACACTATTGATGCACACAAAGACCAATTGTTTCCGATACTGGCGAATGAATACTTGGGCATTGGCGTTGCGTTCTTCTTTATCTTGGGATTGATTGCTGCTGCTTATTCGAGTGCTGATAGTGCGTTGACTTCGTTGACTACTTCTTTTAGTATTGATATTTTAGAAATAGAAAAGAAATATGATACGGTGAAACAAGTGGTCATCAGAAAGCAAATTCACAAGATGTTTGTGGTGGTTTCTGTGTTGGTGATACTTGGGTTTAAGTATTTTGTAGAAGATGCCAGTGTGATTGACAAAGTGTTGAAGTTTGCCGGTTTTACTTACGGTCCATTATTGGGGCTTTACAGCTTTGGTTTGTTTACGAAGTGGCATGTTAAGGATAAATGGGTTCCTTTGGTAGCTATTACTGCCGTGTTGAGTTCGATTGTATTGAACTTGTATAGTGACGTTTGGTTTGGGTTTGCTTTTGGTTTTGAAATCTTAATTGTAAACGGAATACTCACTTTCTTTGGTTTACTCTTAATCCGAAAACAGCCAACTGATACCTGACAACCGTTAGTACTGATTCGTAGCAAGTAAAACCAAGGTGCAGGCTTCTTCTACCTTAATGTTGTTGATTCCTAACAAAGCATAAAATTCAGGGTTGGCAGTGCCGGGGTTGAAGATGACTCTTTTGGGTTTCAGTCCAATGATGTAGTTGTAGTAGTCTCTTTGGGCTACGGGATTGATGTAAAGCGTAACGGTGTGAATGTTTTTAAAAGGGATTTGTTTCACTTGAATTTTGACACCTTTCAATTCGTCTATTTTTTTGCCAATAGCTACAACGGGATGTTCTTTTTCAAGTAAGCTGTTGACTGCCATGTAAGCGTAACGTTCGGGGTTGGTGGTAGCACCAATGACTAGGGTTTTTTTCATCTTAATCTTCTATTGTGCAAAGGTACTTCTTTTTGAAGACTTTAATAATCATTGAACAACTATTAAAGCTATATTAACATTTATTTCGTTTTTGAAATGATTTTGTACTTTTAAGCAAAAATGCTAGTCAATACTTCCTATAACGAGAAGAAAATTAACGAGACCATCAACGAATTGGTTGGGAAACCTTTTGGGTTGCTGGAGAACATTAAATTGAACGGAATTGGTTCTCCCCGATTGGATATTATCAAAACCAGCGAGGAAATCGGCACGTTGCTTTCGTATGACAACAATCGGAATTTTTGTAATGTGGAGTTGCGGCCTAAGGGGATTATTATTCGATTCAGGTCGTTGTTGGAAACTTTTTCTTTGGTTATTCCTTATTACAAATTGGTGGTGTTTAAACCGGGTAATTCCTTTACGTTTCACATGGAGCACCACTTTGTTTCGGTTGATGCTCCGCCAAAAAATAAGAGCGTCAATAGCTTTATGGAAAAGCTCACTCAATTTAAATCTGATAATTCTCCTACTTATATTGACGATTTATAGTAACTTTGTTTTATTCATTTGATAACCTAAGGGAACTTGGGTTACTCTTATTTTTGCAGAAAAACAATGGAACTATTTATTTATGTATTTGCCGCTTTATTTTCAGTTATTAATCCGTTAGGAGCTGTTCCTATCTTTGTGGGGTTGACTCAGGATTATACCAAATCAGAACGATCAAGGGTTTCGCTATGGACTGCTATTGATGTGTTTTTAATTCTTATCATCTCGTTCTTTATCGGGGAGTATGTGTTGCAATTCTTTGGGATTAGTATTGATGCTTTGCGGATTGCAGGAGGTTTGATTATTGTTAGCTCCGGTTTTTCTTTGCTTACCGGAAAATTCAATAAGACCCGTGGGGTAAACAAAAAAGTAGAAAACGATGCTCATACGCGTAATCAAATTGCGTTGACACCCTTGGCCATTCCTATGTTGGCCGGACCGGGTTCTATCTCGTTGTTGATTGCTTTTTATCAGGATTATACCGAAATCAGTCAGAAGGTTACTGCAGTGTTTGCGATATTGGGCGTTGCGTTAGTGATTTTCTTAGTTTTAAAAAGTGCACATTACCTTTCCAGAATATTGGGAGCCTCGGGTATTGTGGCTATTTCAAGAATTATTGGGTTTATTGTAATTGCCATTGGGGTGCAGTATATCAGTAGTTCGGTTGTGAACATCTTCAAAACAATTTAACGATTGTTCAATCGCTTTTCTTAGTATCTTTCAAGAAAATAGCGGAAAATGAAAATTTTACTTACGGGTGCCAATGGGTACGTTGGCCGTCGGTTGTTGCCTGAATTATTGTCAGCGGGGCACGAGATTGTGTGTTGTGTGCGAGACAAAAATCGGTTGGGGCTGGATAAAACAACGCTTGAGGCAGTGACCATTTGGGAAGTTGACTTCTTGAATTCCGTTTCGTTTGAGGGGTGTCCGACGGGGGTTGATGTGGCTTACTATTTGATTCACTCGATGTCCTCTTCGACGCAGGTGTTTGATACGATGGAATCTACCGCTGCGGAACATTTTAATCTTTATATGAATCATATCGGGGTGCAACAGGTCATTTACTTGAGTGGTATTGTGAACAACAGCACCCTTTCTAAACACTTGCAGTCCCGAAAGAATGTGGAGGCTATTTTATACCAAGGCAACTATAACGTAACGGTTTTACGAGCTGGAATTATTGTTGGTTCCGGGAGTTCTTCGTTTGAGATCATTAGGGATTTGTGTGAGAAACTGCCGGTGATGATTACGCCCAAGTGGGTTTTGACAAAGACACAGCCCATAGCGATTCGGGATGTGATTCAATATTTGATGGGGGTGTTGTTGCGGGAGGATTGCTACAACGATTCGTTTGATATTGGCGGGCCGAATGTGTTGACTTATAAACAGATGATGCAGTTGTATGCAAAAACGCGAGGGTTTCGCAATTGGATTTATACGGTTCCCGTGATGACGCCGAAGCTCTCCTCCTATTGGTTGTATTTTGTGACTTCTACTTCATATAAACTGGCGATGAACTTGGTGGATAGTATGAAAATGGAAGTGATTTGTAAGGATAACAGGTTGCAGCGTTTGTTGGGGATAAAGCCTATTTCGTATACGGAAGCGATCAAGTTGGCTTTTATAAAGATTGAACAGCATTTGGTGGTTTCCAGTTGGAAAGACAGTTTGGTGAGTAGTGCTTTTCAACATAACCTTTCGGAATTTATTCAGGTGCCGACGTATGGGTGTTTGAAGGATGAAAAGAAGCTGCAGGTGGCTGACCCTGAGCGGGTGTTGGACAACATTTGGACTATTGGCGGTGAAAAAGGTTGGTATTACGGCAACTGGATGTGGCAGCTAAGGGGGTTTATGGATAAGTTGCTTGGCGGTGTGGGTTTGCGAAGAGGACGAACGCATCCGACTCATTTGGCTAGTGGTGATTCGTTGGATTTTTGGCGGGTGTTGCTGGCGAATCGGGAGGAGAAACGGTTGTTGTTGTTTGCGGAGATGCGATTGCCGGGTGAGGCTTGGTTGGAATTCCGGATTGATGAGGAGAATGTGTTGCATCAGATTGCTACTTTCAGGCCGCGGGGTTTGTTTGGGCGGTTGTATTGGTATAGTTTGGTTCCGTTTCATTATTTTATTTTTGGGGGGATGATCCGGAATATTGGGAAGTAGGGTTTTTTGTTGGGTTTGCTTGTTAGCTTTAAATTAACCTCATAGGAACCTAGTTTTGCGGAGCGTTTTTAAGACGCTTCGCTTTGTTTTAGGGAATCATAGCGTAGATTGAGGCATGCTGCTGTATGGTTTTTGGTTTTGTCTTGCGTTAAAGTTGGAAAAAAATTGCTTATTTCACTTTGTTTTTCAAAGTTCTTTATATACTTTTGATTTATATTATTATACTCATCATCAATTATTAATCGATTGCTGCGGCAATTAAAAAAACTTAGAACGTATGGAAAATAACTTGTTTGGAATTACGCCTAATCAGCGGCTAATGGGAATTGTTGTTGTGGTTGGGGTGTTGTTGTTGGTGCCTTTGGTGGCGATGCAGTTTACTGAGGAGGTGAACTGGGACGTTTTTGATTTTGTTGTGGCCGGGGTGCTTTTGCTCGGGACAGGATTGCTTTGTGAATTTGTGTTGCGGACTGTTCGCAGTGTGAAGGGACGTTTGATTTTGTGTGGGCTCTTGTTGTTGGTGTTGTTTTTGGTTTGGGCTGAACTGGCGGTTGGTGTGTTTGGGTCTCCGTTTGCGGGGAGTTAGAAGGTTTTCCATTTTTACATAGAAGAATTTACCGGATAAGGTATCGCAAGGGGTTTTGTTTTGCGGTGGCTTGTTCGGTTTTTTGATTTTTGTGGCTGTTTTTGATTGTGGATGGATGGGAATTGGAACGCGGACCTGCCTGCCGGCAGGCAGGTTGGCTTCGCTAAACGTGGATTTTGGCGGATTAGGGTTTGTATTGGTTGTCGTGGATTGGAATTGGAACGCGGACCTGCCTGCCGGCAGGCAGGTTAGCTTCGCTAAACGCGGATTTTCGCGGATTACGGTTTGTATTGGTTGATGTGGAAGGGAATTGGAACGCGGATTTTCGCGGATTTAAGGTGTTTTGAGAAGGATGTGCGTGCTATTATATCAATTTCTTTTTATGCTTATATACTATGGATTGCGGATTATGCACTTTGGCTAAAGCCAAATGCGGATTGAGGTTTTGTTTTGTGTTATGAGGCCATACGCATTGGGATTCCCGGGGGGAGCTTGGTGGTGATGTCGGTGCGTTGGTTGGCGGTGATGGCGACTTTGATGGTTTGGGTTTGGTGACTGGGGTGTTGGATGGTGACTTTGTAGACTCCGGGTGGGATGGTTTTGATTTCGAAACGGCCCAGGTGGGTTGTTTTTGTGGTTTTGCGTAGGGTGTTTATGGTGATGACTGCGTTGTGTATTGGCATGCCTTCTTCGTTGGTGATTTGACCGCGAAGGGCTATTTTTCGGTAGCTTGGGGTGATTAACTTGCGGCAACCGGTGTAGGTTTCATAAAATTCGGGGTGTGATGTTTGGAGCATCTTTACGTAGATGTCCATTGCTTTTAGTTTGGTGGCACATAGGGCGATGCTTTCGGCGAGGGCTCGGGTGCTCATGCGTTTGTTGACTATGGCGGAGCGGGTTTTGGGTTGCCACTTTAGGAATTTCTTTATGGCGGCTTGGAATGTGTTTAGGTCTTGTTGGGTTACTCCATAGGGGGCTAGGTTTTGGAGGTGTTCTTGGGCTTGGTCATGGACGTGTTGACAATAGTCGATGCAGCTGCCGTCTCTTAGTTTGATGATGGCGTTGCGTTTGTGTTTGACGGCTTGGAATAGTTGTAAATCATGGGTGTTTAGGGCGTAGGCTTGCAGGCGTGCGGAGATGTTGACGC
>NZ_BMFG01000016.1 GCF_014638005.1 Flavobacterium orientale | reverse complement strand
AAAGCTATCAACATGTTTAAAAACCATTATTTTAAACGTAAAAAGGTACTTTCTAAGCCTTACTTTTTTTAGGAATACTAACTTCCTTCAAAAAACAAACCTCGCTTAGAAAGCACTAAACGAGGTTGTTTATTATGAGTAGTATGAAAATTTAGTTTTTTGAAAAGGTTGTGCAACAGTTACTGTTGATTACTACAAGTAATTTTGCATCGCCTAACGTCTTTTCAAAAACAATCAAATCCGGATGGTTCACATAATTAAGCGTCCCATTTTTAGCCACATCCGAACTGCTGTAAAACTGCAACAACGCTCGATAGGCCACCAACATATCCGCATTGGAATTCCATGAAATCGTTTGTCCGGAGGTATAAAGAGTTGGATTACTCACGCCTACCTCCTGTCCCGAATAGAGTAACGGTGTACCATTCATGAACAACGTAGCCGCTGAAGCTGCCAATGCCGCTTTTTTAGTGCCAAATACACCAATTGGCGTGAGTTCGTTAGACAAATCATGGTTGGTGGTAAACCGTAGTTTTCTTTTTCCTGAAGGAACGGGTTCGTTTTCACTAAGGTGTGTAGCATACAGTTGTCCCGCATTGCCGTTAGAAACAAAAATACTTTTCACGGTATTGTAAAAGTCCCAACCAAAATTCATTTGAAATCCGGCCGAAAAATGATCGTTTCTTGTACCTTCAGCTAAAAATAGCAAGTTTTTTGGCGTGCTACTTTGTAACGAAGTGATGGCTTGTTGCCAAAAATCAAACGGAACCAAATCGGCCGCATCACATCTGAATCCATCAATACCGGCTTCTGTAATCCAAAACTTCATCGCAGCAATCATTTCTGCTCGCATGGCTACATTGGTAAAGTTTAAGTCGGCCACATCGGTCCAGTTTGTTCCCGCGGGATGAATAATATTTCCCATCCCGTCTTGGGTATACCAATTGGGATGTTCCGTAATCCATGGATGGTCCCAAGCCGTGTGATTGGCAACCCAGTCCAAGATAACCGCCATATTTCTTTCGTGAGCTGCTGCTACTAAATTTTTTATGTCATTGAAGTTCCCCAACTGCGGATTGACACCCTGATAATCTTTTACACAATACGGAGAACCAAAAGAGTTAACCGTCCCAATGGGGTGAATGGGCATCAACCAAATGGTGTTAATTCCTAACGTTTGTAAATGGTTCAATCGATTGGTTATACCATTAATATCTCCTGCAGCACTAAATGACCCTATATTGATTTCATACATTACAATATCCTTGGTGTCAGGAACCGTAAATTCGGGTGTGTCAATGGTAGAGGAACCCTCATTTTTACTGCAATTAAAAAATAAGCTTACTAATATAACTAATGGAAGTATTTTTTTCATTGATTTGGGGTGATGACTATGTTTTTTTTAAACAGTTTTACAAATGACTAACTAAACGCTAACTTATGGAAAAGATTACGTTTACACAAAATTACGGGACTTTAGTCAATTTTGTTTTATTTTAATGTGCTTTTACAACTTTTTCAATGCTTTAATGTAAAAAAACTCACAACACCGAACAAAGTAACAATCCACCAATCAACATTGAAAATGGAGCGATCATTTGAAAATAAACCGGCTTTAAAAAATCAGCACACCTGTTGGAAAAAGCATGATGTAACGTTCTCGGAACAAAATAAAGCACAAATGATGTTAGCAACATAAACCAACCCGCCAATTTGAAAAAAGTAGTATACTGTACCTGCTCTGCAACGATAAGGAATGCTACAGCCGGAATCATCCGAATGGTAATTTCTGCATAGTTGATAAAGTTGGTGCTTCCCACTTTTCTCAATATAGCTCTAGCTGTGTTTGGCTTGAATAGCATCAGCCCACCTGTTAGGATGAAGAAGATTCCAAACGCAATAAGTGTGACTCGTGCTAATTCATGTAGCATTAGTAAGGGTTCTTTAAAATTTAAAAATACGATAGTGATTGGCTATATCTACAACGGCTTTATTTTACAGCATTTACAAAATAATCAATTAATCATATATTTTTCTCTTCTTCTTCCAAAACATTCTTCACTCCTATCTTAATTTCACCACTACCCTTCGGACCCTGTCACTTGATCCACAAATGAGTTGATCTCCTCTTCCGAATCCATTCCATACGCATTCACCAATAAGGTTTTCTGTGAACCGTCTTTTTTGCTGATAGCATAGAGAATACTGTTGTCAGAGGGATTGGTGAAGCCTTCAAAACGAAAGATGTCATCAATCACCCAATCTGAAGGACGCAACAATTTCAAATCTTCTATATGTATATTCCCTCGATAACCTTCTTGGTTTAATCTATTCATTACTTCTGATAAAGTATCCATAGTATTGGTTTTAATTTTTTGATTGGTTACATTAGTAAACGTAAAATATACTTTTTTGTTGGGTTTAAATTTCGACTTACTCCTCTATGCCATTTAAAATCTTGACCTCAACAAATGAGGTAGGCACACTAAAACCATTAGCAATCAAGGCCGCAACCACATCGTTCATCACTTGCGAGCGGATACTGTTGTGAACCGACCGAC
The DNA here is from genome assembly GCF_014638005.1 of Flavobacterium orientale. GTDB lineage: Bacteria > Bacteroidota > Bacteroidia > Flavobacteriales > Flavobacteriaceae > Flavobacterium > Flavobacterium orientale. The sequence continues at coordinate 22,424 of NZ_BMFG01000016.1, read as the reverse complement.
GGGTAGCTTTAAACGTATTGATCCAAAACATCACTTTAATTGTAATATTGCTTGAAGTGAATTCGCTAATTGTAATGTTGGGTTGTTTATCTCCTTTTAGCACGCCTTCTACTTGATTTACTGTTTTGAGTAGGATTTGTATCGCCGCTGTAGGGTCACTAGCATAGGCGATGCCCAATGTAAACTCATACCTCAAAAAACCATCTAGCGTATAATTGTACAAAGGATTTTTGAGTATAATGGAATTGGGAATAAACACATCCTTTCCATCAGGAGTTTTAACTAAGGTTTCTCTTATACTGATGTCTTTTACATGCCCTACAATTCCGTTTATTTCAATCAAATCATCTAAACGAAACGGACTCTTAAAGGCAAGAATGATTCCTGCCAAGAAGTTTTCACCGATATCTTTTAACGCAAAACCAACAACAAAAGTTAATAATCCGGCACCTGCTAATAATTTATTGGTAAACGAATTCAATCCCAACAAGTACATCGTAACAAAAACAACCATCGCTTTGAGTGTAAAGCCAATCAATTGTGAAGTGAAGTTGGCCGTGATGTGATTTGGAGATTTCGAATCCAATCGCAACCTCACCCTACGTTGGATAAAACCGGAAATCATAAATCCACCTACTAAGAAAACAACTATAAATATAAAGTTGATATAATTAGCTCTAAAGTACGCAACCATTTGGTTGTAGAAATCGATTGCTGCTTCCATATACTGTTATTTGGAATTCTTTTTTGTAGCAGTTGGATTGCTAACTAGTATTTTAATAAGTTTTTTTATAAAAATACGAATTTATAACTAGTTGCAGTTATACTAGTAATAAATTATACTCCATAATCATTTTGCCCTATGTCGACAATACACCGTCAGTAGTTCGACAATAGTTTGACTTTAATGCGACGAAAACTTTTACGAAACTTTTACTGTTCTACTGCTACATCGATTTTTATAACTAACTTTATAAATGTTAAAATTTACAATTTACTATGCGTGCATAATAAAAAGTACTATATTTGAAATCGTTTGCGTAAAATATGAAAGATAAAACAATAGATTATATCCTTCGGGCAACTTGGCAATCAGTCGCCAGAATGTACAACGAAGAAGCGTCTAAATTTGACGGCTCAATGGCTATCGGGTTTGCTTTGCTTAGTATCGATAAAGAAGAAGGAACGCCTTCCTCCTACATCAGTAACCGAATGGGAATGGAAGCAACAAGTCTTACCAGAACCTTGAAAACATTAGAGGAAAAGGGCTTAATCATTCGCAAGAAAAATCCCGATGATGGTCGTGGTGTTTTAATCTACCTTACCGACTTAGGAAAAGAAAAAAGAGAATTATCCCGAAATACCGTACTGAAATTTAATGAAGTCATTCGTCAAAACGTATCCGATGAAAAATTACAAAATTTTATCGAAGTCGCTGATGTGATTACGGAGTTGATTAATGAAAAGAAGATTTTTTAGAAAGAAAATAGAAGAAAGAGAAAAGAAAAAAGACAGTGGCGTTTAGATTTTTATAATTTCCAAACTGTTGTAAAAGAAGTAACAAATAGAACCAGCGGAAACTCGTAACTCGAAACTCGTAACCCGAAACTCGTAACTCGATACCGCAATAAGAAATAAAAAATGAAAAGAACTATCAAAAAAGTGGCTGTCATCGGTTCCGGAATTATGGGTTCCGGTATTGCCTGTCATTTTGCAAACATCGGTGTCGAAGTACTTTTGTTGGACATCATTCCAAATGCTTTAACCGAAGCTGAAGAAAAGAAAGGTCTTACCTTAGAAAGCAAAGCAGTTCGCAATCGCATTGTGAATGAAAGTTTGACAAATGCCTTAAAGTCGAACCCCTCTCCTATTTACAGTCAGAAATTTGCGAACCGAATTACTACCGGAAATACAACGGATGATATGCCAAAAATCGCTTCAGTAGATTGGATCATCGAAGTGGTTGTGGAAAGATTAGATATCAAAAAACTCGTTTTCGAACAAGTGGATAAATATAGAAAAGTCGGAACATTAGTCACTTCCAATACATCCGGAATTCCGATTCAATTTATGAGCGAAGGCAGAACAGAAGATTTTCAACAGCATTTCTGTGGAACGCACTTCTTCAATCCGGCTCGATACTTAAAATTATTTGAAATCATTCCGGGACCAAAAACGAGTCAAACCGTTTTAGATTTCTTAACTAATTACGGTTCACAATTTTTAGGAAAAACATCGGTCGTAGCCAAAGATACTCCGGCTTTTATTGGTAATCGAATTGGAATTTTCGGCATCATGAGTTTGTTTCACCAAGTGAAAGAGATGGGGTTAACTGTTGAAGAAGTAGATAAATTAACCGGTCCGGTAATTGGTCGACCAAAATCGGCAACGTTCAGAACCGTTGATGTGGTCGGCTTAGATACCTTAGTCCACGTAGCAAACGGAATTCACCAAAACTGTCCAAATGACGAAGCCCACGATTTATTCAAATTACCTTCTTTCATTGATAAAATGATGGAAAATAAATGGCTGGGAAGCAAAACCGGTCAAGGTTTTTACAAAAAAGAAGGAAAAGAAATTTTATCCTTAGATTTAGATACTTTAGAATATAGAGCCGCAAAAAAAGCATCCTTTGCTACCTTAGAATTAACCAAAACAATCGACAAACCTATTGATCGTTTCCGCGTTTTGGTGAAAGGAAAAGACAAAGCCGGTGATTTTTACAGAAAGAATTTTGCGGCAATGTTTGCGTATTGTTCGAACAGAATTCCTGAAATCTCAGATGAATTATATAAAATTGATGATGCGATGAAAGCCGGTTTCGGTTGGGAAAATGGTCCATTCGAGATTTGGGACAGCATCGGTGTCGCCAAAGGAATTGAACTAATCAAAGCCGAAGGTTATGAACCTGCCGCTTGGGTTTCAGAAATGGTGACTTCCGAAAATGCGTCTTTTTATACGGTTAAAAATGGAGCGACTCATTATTATAGTATTCCAACCAAATCACAAGAAAAAATTCCGGGTCAAGATGCGTTTATCATCTTAAATAATATTAGAGAAAGCCATAAAGTTTGGGGTAATTCCGATGCCACAATTCATCATTTAGGTGATGGTATTTTAAACTTAGAATTCCATTCCAAAATGAATACGATTGGTGGTGGTGTTTTACAAGGCATCAACAAAGCCATCGATTTAGCCGAAAAAGAATATAATGGATTAGTGATTGGAAACCAAGGAACTAATTTCTCGGTAGGTGCCAACATCGGTATGATTTTTATGATGGCAGTTGAACAAGAATATGACGAATTGAATATGGCAATCAAAATGTTCCAAGACACGATGATGCGTTGCCGCTACTCCTCTATTCCGGTTATCGTTGCTCCACACGGTATGACACTTGGCGGTGGTTGCGAAATGAGTATGCACGCCGACCGAGTGGTTGCTGCTGCAGAAACCTACATTGGTTTAGTTGAATTTGGTGTCGGTGTAATTCCCGGCGGCGGTGGTTCCAAAGAAATGACCGTTCGTGCCTCCGATTTATTCCGTAAAAATGATGTGGAATTGAATGTTTTACAAGAATATTTCCTAACCATCGGAATGGCAAAAGTAGCCACTTCTGCTTATGAAGCTTTTGATTTAGGTATTCTCCAAAAAGGAAAAGATATTGTAGTTGTAAATCGTGATCGTCAAATTGCGGTTGCGAAACAAGTCGCTTTACAAATGGCAGAACAAGGTTACACTCAACCCGTTCAACGCAAAGACATAAAAGTATTAGGAAAACAAGCTTTAGGAATGTTCTTAGTGGGAACTGACCAAATGCAAGCCGGAAAATACATTTCGGAACACGATCGAAAAATTGCCAACAAATTAGCGTATGTAATGGCTGGTGGCGATTTATCAGAACCTACGTTGGTGAGTGAGCAGTATCTTTTAGATCTTGAACGCGAAGCATTTTTATCACTTTGTACTGAAAGAAAAACGTTGGAGCGTATTCAATTTATGTTGACAAAAGGAAAACCATTAAGAAATTAGATAATAGAAAAAAGAAAATAGAATATAGACTTGACTGATAAAATCTATTCTCTATACTCTATTTTCTATATTCTTAAAAAACAAATAAAATGAAAACAGCATATATAGTATCAGGATTTCGTACTGCAGTTGGTAAAGCACCTAAAGGGGTTTTCCGTTTCAAACGTCCAGACGAATTAGCAGCCGAAACAATTGAACATTTAATGGCTCAATTTCCCGACTTCGACAAAAAACGCATCGACGATGTTATGGTTGGAAACGCAATGCCCGAAGCCGAACAAGGTCTAAACGTAGGTCGCTTAATTTCCTTAATGGGATTAAAAGTAACCGATGTTCCGGGTGTAACCGTGAATCGTTATTGTGCATCCGGTTTAGAAACCATCGGAATGGCGACAGCTAAAATTCAATCCGGAATGGCCGATTGTATCATTGCTGGTGGAGCCGAAAGTATGAGTTTTATTCCAATGGGTGGCTATAAACCAACACCGGATTATGCCGTTGCCGCATCGGGTAACGAGGATTATTATTGGGGAATGGGTTTAACCGCCGAAGCCGTTGCAAAACAATTTAACGTGTCTCGCGAAGACCAAGACGAATTTGCATTTAATTCCCATCAAAAAGCTTTAAAAGCTCTAGCGGAAGGGAAATTTGATAAACAAATCGTACCAATCACGGTTGAACAAACATTCATCAATGAAAATGGTAAAAAAGAAACAAAATCCTATGTCGTAAAAAAAGACGAAGGTCCAAGAGCAGATACAAACGTTGCAGCCTTATCAAAACTAAAACCGGTATTTGCTGCTGATGGTTCTGTAACTGCCGGAAATTCATCACAAATGAGTGATGGTGCTGCTTTCGTATTAATTATGAGTGAAGAATTAGTCAATGAATTAGGCATAAAACCTATCGCAAGATTAGTCAATTTCGCCTCTGCCGGTGTTGAACCAAGAATTATGGGAATCGGTCCGGTAAAAGCTATTCCGAAAGCATTAAAACAAGCAGGTTTGACATTAAATGACATCGACTTAATCGAATTAAATGAAGCGTTTGCATCACAATCATTAGCCGTAGTTCGGGAATTAGGCTTAAATCCTGACATCGTAAATGTGAATGGTGGAGCGATTGCATTGGGTCATCCACTGGGTTGCACAGGTGCAAAATTGTCTGTTCAATTATTTGATGAAATGCGTTTAAGAGGAAGTAAATACGGAATTGTGAGTATGTGTGTGGGAACCGGTCAAGGTTCTGCTGGGGTTTTTGAATTACTATAACTAAAAAACAAAGGAACACGGATTTAAGAAATTTATAAAATTTTAAAAATTTCTCTAATTTTTTAAATCTGTGTTCAAAAAAAATAAAAGATTAAAAAACTAATTATGGAAGACATAACAAGAGGCGGACAGTTTTTGGTAAAAGAAACCAAATGTGAAAACGTATTCACACCCGAAGATTTCTCAGAAGAGCAAATTATGATGCGTGATTCGGTGAAAGAATTTGTTGACAAAGAAATTTGGCCAAACAAAGACCGATTTGAAAAGAAAGATTTTGCATTTACCGAAGAAGTAATGCGAAAAGCCGGAGAAATGGGCTTTTTAAGCGTTGCCGTTCCCGAAGCTTACGGTGGAATGGGAATGGGATTTGTTGATACGTGTTTAGTATGCGACTACATTTCAGGGGCAACCGGTTCATTTTCAACTGCTTTTGGTGCTCATACAGGAATTGGAACAATGCCAATTACTTTGTACGGAACTGAAGAACAAAAGAAAAAATATGTTCCTAAGTTAGCTTCAGGTGAATGGTTTGGTGCCTATTGTTTAACTGAACCGGGTGCGGGATCTGATGCCAATTCAGGAAAAACGAAAGCTGTTTTGTCAGCAGATGGAAAATATTATAACATTACCGGACAAAAAATGTGGATTTCCAATGCCGGATTTTGTTCAGTATTCATTGTTTTTGCTCGTATTGAGGATGATAAAAATATTACCGGTTTTATTGTAGAAAATGATCCGTCCAACGGAATCACGATGAACGAAGAAGAGCATAAATTAGGTATTCGTGCCTCCTCTACTCGTCAAGTTTTCTTTTCTGACACAAAAGTTCCTGTTGAAAATATGTTAGCCGCTCGTGGCGAAGGTTTCAAAATTGCCATGAATGCATTAAACGTAGGTAGAATCAAATTGGCAGCGGCTTGTTTGGACGCTCAACGGCGTGTGACTTCCAACGCTATCAATTATGCAAATGAAAGAATTCAGTTCAACACTCCAATCGCTCAATTTGGAGCTATTCGTTATAAATTAGCGGAAATGGCAACTTCTGCTTATGCGGGAGAAAGTGCTACCTATCGTGCAGCAAAAGATATCGAAAACAGAATTAAATTGCGTGAAGCAGAGGGTGCAACGCATCAGGAAGCCGAATTAAAAGGTGTAGAAGAATTCGCTATCGAATGTTCCATTTTAAAAGTAGCGGTTTCAGAAGATGTTCAAAATTGTGCAGATGAAGGAATTCAAATCTATGGAGGAATGGGATTCTCCGAAGATACACCAATGGAAAGTGCTTGGAGAGATGCCCGAATTGCCAGAATTTATGAAGGTACAAACGAAATTAACCGTATGCTTTCGGTTGGAATGCTGATTAAAAAAGCAATGAAAGGTCATGTTGATCTTCTAGGTCCGGCGATGAAAGTGCAGGAAGAATTAATGGGAATTCCATCGTTTGACACTCCGGATTATTCTGAATTATTTTCGGAGGAAAAAGAAATGGTGGGCAAATTGAAAAAAGCCTTCTTAATGGTTGCCGGAGCAGCGGTTCAAAAATACGGAATGGATTTGGATGCACACCAACAATTATTGATGGCTGCAGCCGATATGTTGATTGAAATATACATTGCAGAAAGTACTGTTTTGCGTACTGAAAAATTAGCCAAAAAAGTAGGCGAAGATAAAGCCAAAGAACAAATTGCGATGGCAAAATTATATTTATACAAAGCCGTTGATGTAGTGGCACAAAAAGGAAAAGAAAGCATCATTTCATTTGCCGAAGGTGACGAACAACGCATGATGTTAATGGGATTACGTCGCTTTACAAAATACACCAATATGCCTAACATTGTTGGTTTAAGAGAAACAATTACCACGAAATTAGTAGCTGAAAACAGTTACTGCTTTTAATAATTTTTAGTTTAGTTTGATTATTTAAAAGGCCACGTTTTTAAAACGTGGTTTTTTTTCCTTAATTCTTGAATAATAACAATTTCAAACCTTTCTATAAGTAAAATAAATAGAAAAAGGATGGTAATTCTTTTTTGTGTAGTACTTTAGTGTTTTCCAAAAATTTACAAAAATGAGAACAACCCTCTCCCTCCTATTTGTTTTGATTGGCTTTTCGTTTCATGGGCAAACAGATTCACGTATTTATGATATTATAAATGCGGTATCCGCTGAAAGAATTGAAAAAGACATAAACACATTAGCCAACTTCGGTACAAGAAATACATTTAGTGATACCGTCTCATCCACCAGAGGAATCGGAGCAGCTCGACGTTGGATTAAATCGGAATTTGAAAAAATTTCCAAAGATTGCAAAAACTGTTTGAATGTCTTTTATCAAAAAGATTATGTTACTACTAATGATGGGGAACGAATCCCAAAAGATACTTGGATTGTGAATGTTGCAGCCATTCAAAAGGGAACAAAATACCCAAATCGATACATTATTATGACTGGCGATATTGACTCGCGTAATTCAGATACTATGGATTTTATGGGAGATGCACCGGGAGCAAATGATAATGCATCAGGAATGGCGGGAACTATAGAAGCCGCAAGAGTTTTGTCGAAATACCAGTTTGAAAACAGCATCATTTATCTGGGTTTAGCTGGTGAAGAACAAGGATTATTCGGTGGTAAAGGTTTTGCGGAATATGCGAAGAAAAACAACTGGGAAATTATTGGAGTATTCAATAACGACATGATAGGAAATATTGAAGGAGTTGATGGTGTTATTGACAATCGAACGTTTCGAATTTTTTCGGAACCTACACCACCTACAGAAACGGAACGCGAACGAAACATGCGTCGCTTTTACGGTGGTGAAGTGGATGGAATTTCAAGACAATTGGCTCGTTATGTGCACAAACAAACACAAACGTATATGCCGGAAATGAATCCAATGTTGGTGTATCGTTTGGATCGATTTGGAAGAGGCGGACACCACAGACCTTTCAATGATGTAGGATATCCGGCATTACGAATTATGGAAGCTCATGAAAATTATAACCGGCAACACCAAAACCTTAGAACAGAAAACGGCATCAAGTATGGCGATGTGATTGAAGGTGTAAATTTTGATTATGCTAGAAAACTAACAGCTGTAAACGCAATTAATTTGGCTTCTCTAGCTTGGGCCCCTCCTGCTCCAACTAACGTATTGATTGGCGGAATCGTTGAGCCAAATACAAAACTTCGTTGGACCAAAACAGAAGACCCATCAATTGTTGGCTATAAAATCTACTGGCGATATACAACATCTCCTCAATGGGAATTTAGCCGATTTGTGGGCAATGTAGATAATTTTGAACTAGAAGGAATTGTGATTGACAACTTCTATTTTGGTGTCGCTGCCGTTCATAAAAACGGACATGAAAGCGTGGTGGTTTTTCCGAGTGATATTATTCGAACTACTTTTAGGAGAAATTAAATTATTTCTCAATCGCATCATAAATAACTTGCTGAATGCGTTCTCTAACGTTGTTTTTTGATAAATTATTTGGAGCATTAGAGTCCGGGAAAGTTCTGTTCGACAAAAAGATATAAACAATTTCCTGCTCAGGATCAGCCCATGCCATTGTTCCGGTGAAACCGGTGTGACCAAAACTGGTCATAGAAGCACAACCACATGTAGGTCCTGCTGTTCCTAATTGTGGTTTGTCAAACCCTAAACCTCTTCTATTCCCTTCAGAACAGAAATAACAGGTATTAAAATCTTCAAATGTCTTTTTAGAAAAATAAGTTTTACCACCGTAAGTTCCTTTTTGCAAATACAATTGCATCATTTTGGCCATATCCATGGCATTCGAAAAAATACCGGCATGTCCATCAACACCACCATTCATAGCAGCTCCCATATCGTGAACATAACCTTGAATGCGTTGGTTTCTAAAATAGGTATCATCTTCTGTGGGCGGAATAACACTCATATCAAATTTACGCAACGGATTATACATCGTATAATGAGCACCAATGGATTGATAAAAGTTTTCTTGAACCAATACATCTAAGGTTTTTCCGGTGGTTTTTTCGATATAATCTCTAAGGACGATAAACGTAAAATCACTGTATTTGTATTCTCTTTTTGGCAACAACTTACTATCGGCAATGATTTTCAAAATGGTATCACGATAATCGTTACGCATGTATAAATTTTCGGCTACTTGCAATGAAAAATCGTTACTATATGATTTTCTATAATAGTTATCTAAAGGTTTTTTATTTGCATCTAATGTGGTTTTATAAAAAGGAATCCAAGGTTGTAAACGAGCATAATGCGAAAGAAAATCTTTAAAATTTATTTTCTCTTTATCTGTTCCTTTAAAAACGGGAAGCATTTCGCCCAACTTGGTATCCATGTTAACCAAACCTCTCTCATAAAGTTGCATCATAGCCGGTAAAGTGGCCATGATTTTTGTCAATGAAGCCACATCATAGATGTCCGTATTTTTTACTTCTGTACGTTTGTCATAATTGTGATGACCAAAAGCCTTTTGATAAATTACTTTTCCTTTTCTGGCAACAAGCACTTGCATGCCGGGAGCCATTCTTTTATCAATAGCATCTTGTGCAATTAAATCAATACGGGAGAGAATTAAAGAATTCATACCTACATTTTCAGGAACTCCAAACCCAAGACGATTATTTTTTTTCAATTGTATTCCGTGGTTGACGGCAAAATCTTCATTGATAGAAACCGGCAATTTCCCTTTACTGTCAATGCTTCCAAAAATGAGTTGCCCCGAAACCGAATGAGCAATCGGATTGTTTTGATAAGAAACAACAATAGCTTCAATGTTTTCCGTCGTTGTTAACTGTAATAGAGAATAGGGTTTCGCAAAAACATCTAAGATTACTTTATTGGTACGTGCAATTTCATACAACCACACCAATTCATTTTCTTTGAAGTCGTGGTTTTTCCAAGCACCATCAGCTTTGTGAAAACCAATAATTACCGTTGAAAATTCCTTGAGCTTTGTAGTAATGCCAAGTAAACTGGAATCAGTTACTTCTGTTATTTCAGCATACTGACTTAAGGTTTCTACAAAAGGAGAATGGATATCGTCACCTAGTTTTACGTAGGCAATTTTTTGTCTTTCCAGATTTTTGATAGGTAAAATTTCGTCTTTATTTTTTAAGACAGTTACTGCTTCCTGATACAAATCATACTGCAGTGCATCATATTCCATGGTATTGATTTCACTGTGTAAATTCAATAAAGAAATAGGTTGGTAACTATGTAAACCGGCTTTAAATTTGTATTCCAAAATCTTTCGAACAGAAAACTCCAATCGTTTTTCAGTCAACGTTCCCGTTTGAAGGGCTTCTTTAATTTTAGTAATAGCAACCGGCACATTCTCCGGAAATAACAAAATGTCATTCCCTGCCAAAAAAGCTTCTAAGTCAATATCTCCTGGCTTTTTGAACGAACTGGCTCCTTTCATGTTTAAGGCATCCGTAAAAATTAAACCTTCAAAATCCAACTCTTTTTGAAGGATATTGGTAACGATGTTATACGATATCGAAGAAGGATAATTGGAACGTTTTTCTAAACTAGGCACATTCAAATGAGCGACCATCACACTTGCCAATCCTTTATTAATCAACTTGCGATAAGGATACAACTCCACGTCATCAATTCGTTCTTTATTAAAACTGATGGTTGGTAAGGTATAATGGGAATCTTTATCAGTATCTCCATGACCGGGAAAATGTTTTCCGGTAGCAAAAACACCTTGACTTTGTAAACCTTTCATTAAGGCTAACGCACGATCGGTTACATTTTCTTTGTCTTCACCAAAGGAGCGATTGCCTATAATTGGATTTTTTGGGTTGGTATTAATATCTAATACGGGAGCAAAATTAAAATGAATACCCATTCTTTTACTTTGTTCGCCCATTTGAGCACCTAATTTTTCAATTAGTTTCATGTCTTGAACCGCCCCTAAGGTCATGTTCCAAGGATAACGATAGGTGGAATCCAATCGCATACTCAAGCCCCACTCGGCATCAATACCAATAAATAAAGGAAGTTTAGATTTGGCTTGAAACCGGTTAGTCAATTTGGCTTGACGAACCGGGCCACCTTGAAAAAATATCAAACCACCAATTTTGTGGTCTTCAATTAACTTATCGATGGATTCAACATGGGCTGAATCTTTATTGGAATAAGCTGCAACCATAAATAATTGGCCTACCTTTTCATCAAGCGTCATGCTTTTATAAACACTATCTACCCATTTTTTTTGAGCATCTGTGGTTTCAAAATAAGTGATTTTTTCTTCTTTTACTTTTTCAGGTACAGTAGCAGAAAATGATTTTTGTAAAACTTCTTCATGCACTGCCACAACTTTTTTAGCCTCGAAATCTTCGACACTTAAAAGCACATAAATTATGGCCAAAAGAAAAATAAGAATACGATATTTCATGTGATTGATTTAGAAGAAGCGACTGTGCCAACTTTCTATAGCAGGAACTTCCCAATATTCGTGCCATTCACCAACCGTATTAACGAGATTATTGAACACAATCGTATTTTCTGAAACAGCTTTTTCTTTTGCCATTCTTTTAAAATCTGTAAGTGTCTTATGTGTAATATGTTCGCCTTGTTTATAGGTCACATTCATTTTATCTAACAAGTCAACAGAAAACTTCTGTTCTAAACTTTGAATAAAAGCAACAGAGGAATCAATGGAGCATCCTGTTGCCATTTGAACCTCCTGATTTACAGCTAAAATAATAAATCGATTGTATTTTACAACAAAAGAAGCTTCTAATCCGGTTCCGTGAGCTGACCAATCGGTAACAAAAGTCATCAAATCATTTTCAATTTGATGCACTTCTTCATCTGAGAATTTTCTATTGCATTGGTAAATCCAAATTTTGGATTCTTCGGGAAGATTTTCAAATGGTATATACATTTTTTTGTTATAATTATATTTTTTTTATGCCTTGAATTACTTTATAGTATCTGAAATCATTTAATTTTGGATCATAAAATTCCTGCTCAAAATATTCAACTGAAACTTTATCGTTTTTTTTAATTAAGTTGTCTGTTATTAGATTTACATCTTCAAAAAAAGTCAAAACTATCAATGTGTGGATTCTTCCATTATTTTCCTTCACTGTAACCATCTGAAAATCAGATTTTTTTGATTCTAAAAACACACCTTCAAAAGTAATATTATCAAGAATTTCATCCTCATCATCACCTTCAAAGTTACCAAATTCAATTATTTTATCTGGACAATGATTTATCATTTTCAATGCAACATCTTCTCCAAACTTTGACATCATTTTAGAATTTTTAAAGTCTAAGTCAATCGATTCATCAAATTTGGATTTATGATTTGAATAGCTATTGATAATACAAAGACCAAATTCTAATTTAATTTTTTCATAATCTCGATTTTTTAAATCAAAATTTTTGTTGACAATGCATTCACAAGATTCTTTTGCAACTATATCATAAAGGGATTCAATATTTTGTCCAAAAAAAGAAATTGGTATAAAAAAAGTAAAAAGTAGGTATTTAATTTTCATTTTATAAATCATTAGCGTTAGCAATCAATTCTGCCACATCCATTACTCTTACCGTTGCTTCTTTTTCTTTGTTTTTTACACCGTCAGTCATCATGGTGTTACAAAACGGACATCCGGCTGCAATAATATCAGGCTTGGTTTCAAGGGCGTCTTCTGTTCGTTCAATATTTACTTCTTTGTTTCCGGGTTCGGCATCTTTAAACATTTGTGCTCCTCCTGCTCCACAACATAATCCATTTGCTCTTGAACGTTTCATCTCTACTAATTCCGCATCTAATTTTTGAATTAAATCTCTCGGAGCTTCATAGACGTTATTGGCTCTCCCCAAATAACAAGGATCATGAAAGGTGATTCTTTTTCCTTTGAATTGACCACCTTCAATAGTTAATCTTCCATCGTCTAATAACGATTTTAAAAATTGAGTGTGATGGACTACTTCATATTTTCCTCCCAATTCAGGATATTCATTTTTAATAGTATTGAAACAATGCGGACAAGCGGTAACAATTTTCTTTACGTCATAAGCATTCATGACTTCAATATTCATCATGGCTTGCATCTGAAATAAAAATTCGTTACCGGCACGTTTAGCCGGATCACCGGTGCAACTTTCTTCTGTTCCTAAAACAGCAAAAGAGATATTCGCCCTATTTAAAATTCGGACAAATGCTTTTGTAATTTTTTTTGCTCTATCATCAAAGCTACCGGAACATCCCACCCAAAATAAAACTTCAGGTTGTTTGCCTTGAGCCATCATTTCTGCCATGGTTGGCACTATTAAATTTTCAGCCATTGTAATGTGTATTGCTATATGTTGGATTTATAGATTTTTGGATTAGTAGACATTTCGAAAAATCTAACAATCTAACAATCTAAAAATCATAATTTTATTCATGGTGTTCGTCATCAAAAACTTGAATTGTCACTTCTTTATCTACTAAATCGGTAAATTTTCCTCTATATCGGGTTGCTTTTACCAAGTGATTGTCTATCCAATGATAATTACCGCCACGTGGTTTTCCCATGACCATTCCGTGATATTTAAAGCCGTATTTTTTTAACCAAGTTTCGGTATATTCACGGTGTGCTTCTGTTCTTGAGGTAAAAAAGAATATAATATGCCCTTCGTCATACCATCGGTTTAAAGTTACTAACGCATCAGGATATACCTCTGCTGTAAGCATTCGCTCCGGTTCTTCGTTTGGAATGTCATCACAGATTGTTCCGTCAATGTCAATTAAATAATTTTTAATTCCGGGAGGTAAAATCGGACTTAAATGTTGTCCGTTTTCGGTAATCGCTTGTAAGTTTTTTTCAATGTCTTCCGATTTCATTTTTTAGTTTTTTATTTAAAATTTCACATTCATTTGACACAACCCCAAGCCTCACTTTTATGGGAATTGTACCTATATATTAATTCTCGTCTTTCCAGTTTAAACGGTCCATTTGATTGTATTGCCAAGGAGCTCCGTTGTTTTCAATGTTGGTCATCATCGCATTTAATGGCATTGGTGCAGCACTTTGTTCCATGACCAAATAACGACGCATGTCCATGATTATCGATAACGGACTAATGCTTACCGGGCATTCTTCAACACAGGCGTTACAAGAAGTACAAGCCCACAATTCTTCCGGTGTGATGTAATTATTGAGTAACGCTTTACCATCATCCACAAAGGTACCTTTGTTAGCATCGATATTTTTGCCTACCTCTTCCAAACGATCTCTGGTGTCCATCATGATTTTTCGGGGAGATAGCTTTTTCCCGGTTTGGGTAGCCGGACATGAAGACGAACATCTTCCGCATTCGGTACAAGTGTAAGCGTTTAGCAATTGCACCCAATTCAAATCGGTTACATCACTCGCTCCGAATTTTGAAGGAACAGCATCAGGATTGGCAGGAGCCGCAAAAGGATCTGCTGATGGATCCATCATTAATTTTACTTCATTGGTCACACTTTCTAAATTGTCAAACTGTCCTTTCGGATGCAAATCGCCAAAATACGTATTAGGGAAAGCCAATAAAATATGAAGGTGTTTGGAAAAATACAAGTAATTCAAAAAGATTAAAATACCAACAATGTGCAGCCACCAAGCGGTTCGCTCAATTAGAATAACACTTCCGGTTGCCATTTCCTGAAAAAATACAGCAACGTATTGCGATACCGGAAAACTTCCTGCAATAGGATAACCCGCAGTGCCACCACTTAAATGTTGCAAATGATAATCAGCCGCATTCATTACCAAGAAAAGCGTCATCAAAACGATTTCAAAATATAAAATATAATTGGCATCTGACTTTGGCCACCCTTTTAAGTCAGAACTTATAAAGCGTTTTAAATTGATGGCATTTCTTCTGATCCAGAAAGCGATTACGGCTATGATAACTAGTAAAGCTAAAATTTCAAACGAGGCAATTAATACATCATAAAAACCACCCATGAAAGCAAAAACACGATGCGTACCAAATAGTCCGTCGATAATGATTTCAAGTAATTCTAAGTTGATAATGACAAAACCGATATAAACGATAATATGTAAAATTCCGGCTATTGGTCGTTTGACCATTTTTGATTGACCAAGAGCAATCATCGCCATGTTTTTCCAACGTTGCGAGGAATTATCGTTTCGGTTGATGTCTTTGCCTAATTTAATATTGCGAACTAACTTTTTAACATTGGAAATAAAAAATCCGAAACCAAGTAGCAGAATTAAAGCAAAAAGTAAATTATCTAAATAGCTCATAAAGCATTATTTTTTATTAGAAATCGTATCGTTTACCGGGGCAATATAAGGTTTGTTTTTCTTACCAAACAAAGAAACATTTACATACCTTGTTGGATTTAATCGCAAATCCTGTAACAACAACTCCAACTCTTTCGATGACTTAGAAAAATTGTTATATAACGTTTCATCTTTAAACATTTTACCCATTGTTCCTTTGCCCGACTGCACTTCGTTCATAATTTTATCTACATTGGCTAAAGTAGTTTCTAACTTTTTAACGGTTTCGCCAATGTTGGCTTTGGCCAAAGAATCTGAAATTTTAGAAAAGTTAGCAGTCGTTTTTTCCATATTCGTGGTGGTCGAATTTATCTTAGCTTTATTTTCAGCCAACATCGAATTGATGGAACTTGATGTTTCACTAAAACCGGTGAGCACCTCGTTCAATTTTACAACACTGTTTCTTAGATTCGCTTTGGTATTTTCATCCAAAACTTCATTCAAACCAATCAATAACGAATCGGCACTAACCATCATACGTTCAATTTTTTCTTGTAACGGTGTCAAACGCTCACTGACTAAATCCGTCAGACCCGCTTTTACATCGCCTTTCAAAATATCGCCTGATTTTGCAAGCGTAGCATCGTTAGTGTTGGGAACTATCTGAATTTGCTTGCCTCCAATCAATCCTGGTTCATACAAACGGGCAATGCTGGATTTTGAAATTTCATAATCATTATTGATTTGAAGTTCAACAATGGGTTTCCAGTTGTTTTTATCAGAAAAACTGATGCTTTTTACTTTTCCTATAATCAATCCGTTAATGGTTACCGGTGCTGAAGAGGCCAAGCCTTCAACATCGTTGTATTCCACATAAAAAGTGTTGTAACTGGTTAAAATATCGGTACCCTTTAAAAAACTATAGCCCCATATAAATAATAATATGGAGCAGATAACCAAAATAGCGGTTTTAATTTCTTTCGTTAGTTTCAAAATATAAATGTTTTAAGCAAAATTAGTTTAATAATTAATTTTTCTTCATGCTTTCTTCTAATTTTATTTTCTTACCCTCTTTAAAAGCCACAATAAAGGGAGCTTCATAGCCTTTTTCTTTGGCCGCTTTTACAAATTGCTGAGCTTCACTATAACTGGTAGTGGCTTGAAAATAATATTTATACAAACCGCCCTCTTCAAAAATAGAGATGGGTTGCAATCCTTTAAAGTTGCCCGGTGTCGTTTCTAATAATTTACCACTTGCCGATAGTTGAACTTTGAAAACGACAGCAGTAGCATCAAATGTTTTGTTTGCTGGTGTTACTTTAGTTTCTTTTACTTCCGGAGTGCTTTTCTGTGGTTCTTGTTTTGCAACCGAAACATTTGGTTTTTCAACAACTTGTTTTACGGGTTTATCAGGAGTTGAAACAACTGATGCCGTTCCGTAATATTCTTTTTTATAACTCAAAATTCCTTCAGCTACAGCTTTAGCCAATTCGTCTTGGCCTTTTTCTGTGTTTAGATAAGCTCCCTCCACTTTATTAGATAGAAATCCAAGTTCCACTAAAACGCCTGGCATGACTGTTGCATCCAACACCCAAATAGGGGCTTGTTTCACACCTCTGTTTTTTCGATTCAAATCATTGGTGAAATTATCTTGAATCTTACTGGCAAGTGTGATACTCTGATAGAGATTCTCTTCTTGAATAATTTTTAAACCAATTAATGTTTCCGGATTATTAGGGTCAAAACCGGCATATTTTACTTTGTAGTCAGCCTCTAAGGTAATAACGCTGTTTTCCTTTTTGGCTACTTCAAGGTTGGTGGCATTTCGGGTCAATCCCATCACAAATGTTTCTGTTCCGGATGGTTCGTGACTCTTAACGCCGTTGCAGTGAATCGATACAAACAATTGAGCATCGGCTCTATTGGCAATATGTGCACGTTGCGTCAATTCGATAAAAACATCGGTTTTACGGGTATACACAATTTCAATATCATTGTATTTTTCTAAAAGCTTCCCTACTTTTAAGGTGACATTTAAAGCAATGGACTTTTCTACAAAACCATGATGAATGGCCCCAAAATCCTTACCGCCGTGACCGGCATCTAATACAATTTTAAATTTTGAATTAGTTTGACCAAACAAGGTAAAAGAGGAAATTAGAAATAAGGTAAAAACGAAATATTTAGTATGTTGGAGCAATTGCATAATTTTAAAAGTTAATTTTAATAAAAACTCTGTATCGATAATTTTATTATTTACTTAATTTTGGCCAAAATTTATATGTAAGTTTGGCATTTCAAAAACTAAGCCACATTTTTACAAAAATAGTATTTAAACAGTTGCGTACAAACTTATTTCATATCGTTTTATCAGCATTTTTCCTAACAATCGGAAGTTTTCAGACAATGGCACAAGAGTTACCCAAAAAGCCACTGGTTGTAACCCCTGAAAACAAGGCAGATAGCATCACGCCGGTAGTAGTAACGCCACTTATTGTTAGTGATACCATAAAGAAAGATACCCTACCTGAAACGTTTAAAAAAGCACTGTTAGAGGGAAAAATCAAATACAGAGCAATAGATTATTCAAAAATTGATCAAAAAAATAAAGTCATTACGCTATATGACCAAGCGGAATTGTATTATCTGGATATCGAATTGCAATCGGGAATTATTGTCATGGATTATGAAAAAAGTGAAATCTATGCCGGTAGAATAAAAGATTCAACTGGAAAATATACGCAATACCCAAAATTCAAACAAGGATCCAATTTGGTGGAACCCGACTCCATTCGTTTTAATTTTAAAACTAAAAAGGCTTTAATTTGGAATTCTAGAACCGAACAAGGTGATATCAAACTCAAAGGAGAAATCAGTAAAAAAGAAAATGACTCCGTCTATTTTATAAAAAGTGCCCGAATTACCACTTCTAAAGACATTGACGACCCCGAGTATTACTTTTTAGCTTCTAAAATTAAATTAGTTCCCGGAAAGAAAGTAGTAACCGGTTTTACCAATATGTACATTGCTAATGTGCCAACCCCGCTTTTCTTACCTTTTGCCTTTTTTCCCATGTCTGAAAAAAGCCAATCAGGTATCATTGTTCCTGCTTTTCAAGATACGAGACGTCAAGGGTATTCTTTGCAAAACGGCGGACTCTACCTCGCCTTGAATGACCATTATGACTTGGCTATTTTAGGCGATTATTTTACTAACGGAAGTTATGGTCTGCGTTTTCAAAGTGATTATGCTTTGAAATACCGTTTTAGAGGTACGCTGAATGTGCGTTTTGAAAACCTGATTCAAAGTGAAAGAGGGTTTCCGGATTATTCCAAAACAAATATTTATAACATACAATGGTCGCATGCACAAGATGCGAAAGCCAATCCTAATTCAAGGTTTTCTGCGTCGGTGAATTTAGGAAGTAGTAGGTATTATCAACAGTCTTTAAATCAGGTAAATATAGGTTCAAACTTAAATAACAACTTAAGTTCTTCTATTTCGTATTCTAAAACATTTAATAGTGTGCCGCAAGTGAACTTTTCGGTAACCGCCACTCACAATCAGAATACCAACACGCAAGAAATCAACATGACGTTGCCGACTTTTCAAGCAAGTGTAGACCGGATTTTTCCCTTTGCTCCTAAAGATGGTATCAAAAAAGGTCTTATAAAGAACATTAACTTACAATACAACATCAGAGGAGAAAACCGAATAAGAACAACGGATTCCTTATTCTTCAAATCGGAAATGTTTCGCGATGCCAGAAGCGGTTTCCAACATAGTATTCCTTTGTCTACCAACTTTAAAATTTTCAGGTATTTCAGTGTTTCAGCAGGTTCCAATTACAATGAAGTTTGGTACCTTAAAACAATCAACAGAACTTTTGATTCCGATTTAAATAGAGTGGTTACCACAGATGTTAATGGTTTTGATGCGTTTAGAACCTATGATTTCAACACTAGTTTGGGAACCACGATTTATGGTACCTTTAATTTTGGTGAAGATAAAAAGTGGCAATCAATTCGGCATGTAGTTCGTCCCGCAGTATCGTACAATTACACACCTAGTTTTGAAAAATATTACGACACCTACGCTATGGATGCATCCGGTAGAATGCAAGATTATTCGCGTTTTGAACAAGGTATTTTTGGTGCTCCCGGAAAAAACAACTCTAACAATATTGGTTTTAGTTTAGGTAATTCATTTGAAGCGAAAGTAACCGATAAAGATTCTACGAAAACGGAACCAAAAAAAATCATGTTGTTAAGTAACTTGAATCTGTCAACCAGTTATAATATTGCTGCCGATTCCTTAGGCTGGTCACCGCTACGAGTAAGTGGTGGAACCAATTTATTTGACAATAAAATGGCTGTAAATTTCGGTACCACATTAGACCCTTATGCAATCAGTAATTCTGGAAGAAGAATAAACACCTATAATATCGATAACGGCGGTAGTTTGTTTCGAATGACCAGTGCCAACATGACTTTAAATTATTCCTTTAGTTCAAAGGATAAAAATGACCCCGAAAAGAGTAGTACGCAACAAGGGGTTCGAAATGGAGGTCGTGAAGACGATTTGTTTGGTACCAACGTAGATTTTACTGACCGTAGACAAAGTCAATTTGGTTCCGATGATGATTCTGAAGAAAAGATAGCCGAATTTTTCAATGCGGTCATGCCTTGGAATTTAACCTTGGCCTATTCGTTAACCTACAGCAACGTTAACAGAGAAAGTAGAATAACCGGAAACTCTTTGATGGTTTCAGGAAATATCGACATCACTCCGCGTTGGAAAATGGGAATATCTTCAGGATATGACTTTGTACAAAAAGGCGTTACCTTTACGCAATTCCGTTTTGAAAGAGATTTATTGAGTTGGCGAATGGATTTTAACTGGTCACCTTATGGAGAAAATGCCTTTTGGGGCTTTTATATCGGGGTGAAATCAGCAGTATTTAGTGATATTAAACATGAAAAACGTTCGTTACCGGATCGCGTTTTACGATAATTTCAAAATAAGCATATGAAAAAAATAATCAGAACTACAAAAGCTCCTGCTCCTATCGGTCCCTACAACCAAGCGATTTTAAGTGGCGATACCCTATTTATTTCCGGACAAATTGCTATCAATCCTGAAACCAATGAAATGGTCTTAGATTCTATAGAAAACGAAACCAATCAGGTGATGCAAAATTTAAAAGCAATTTTGAATGAGGCTGATATGACCTTTAATAATGTGGTAAAAACAGCCATATTTTTAAACGACATGCATAACTTTTCGGTGGTAAACAGCGTTTACGCAAAATATATTGACGAAGAAACAGCTCCGGCCAGAGAAACGGTTGCCGTAAGTGCACTGCCTAAGTTTGTCAACGTAGAAATTTCTATGATTGCTGTGAAGTAGTTACTTTTCTATTTTTAAGAAGAACAAAATGAAATTAATTCGCTTTTTAGCACTTTCTGACGAAGAACAATATGATACCCTTTTTTTGAAAGGGAACATTGTGGCTGTGAAAAAAGAGCAATCAGTGATTAAAAAATTATATACGTTGAGTTCGTTTTTTGTGGAAGTACACTTTCATCATGAAACCAACGAAATCATGTATAAAAAAATCTTTAAAGACGGCGAACTGCTGGACAATTACCTAAAAAACATTGAGATAAAATAGTTTATTGCCCGCCAAATATAGGCGTACCGTTTTTTTGCAGTACAAATCCTTTCCAAGCAATTAACTGATACGCTTCATTGGTCCAGTTCCCATCTTTGCCTTTAGTCAACAGAAATCCTTCCTTTTCTTGGGGTAAAAAAACTTCTGCTGTGGCTAAATCTTTTGAAAAAATAACAAAGGCCGGATCACCACTAACCATAGCTCCATTTTCTAACGGATTTAATCTAGGAGTTAACGCACTAGTGTCAATACAACCTTCTCTCAGTAAGGATTTTTTATATCCAAAATCTACCGGACATTCTGATGCTGTACAAGTTACTTGTTGCAAAACAATAGATTCCGAAAAAGTCAGTAACGATTTATTTTTAAATCTTGCTTGATTACCGCTCACTTCAATATCACCAAAACCTTCAATAAGCCTACCCTCCTGAATTTTAAAGGCTACTTCCCTACTGCTTGCAATGCCTTCTGATACAAAATCAAAGACGCCATAAAAAATAGCACCTTGAATGACTCCTTTTACAGTGCCGGTGTTTTTGTCTTTTCCGGACAAGGAATAGTTCAAATAGCCGGATATCGAATCGGATACGTCCGTTATTTTTAATTTGACCTGCGAATCGCCGTCAGACATTTCATAACATGATAAGGTCAAGGCTGCTGTGGTTGCTTCCGAAGATACTACTTCAGCAGCTTGTTTTTTAATGCTTCTTTCACAACTGAAAAAGATAACAAAAAGACATACGAAGGGTGCAATTTTTCTCATAATTGATACTAATTAAGTGTACAAACTGATTACATAAGAACTTATTGTAATTAATTTATAACCGGTTTGAAAAAGCGGCACGCCTCTTTTTCTACTTAGGAAAATTTGCTGTTATGGTAGTATAAAAGTAATCAATTTTAACATACTTACTACTACACTACCGAATAATAATTAACAATTGGGTGTTCATTACTTTAGAGGCAGTGATTAGTGATTAGTGAATAGTGATTAGTAATTAGTGAATAGTAATTGCTAATTTGTACTTAGTTTAAACAAACATCCTGTCTATATTCTATGGGGAGTGTTCAATAAACTGTGTCATTTCATTTTATTCTATCACTAAAATACGCATTTAAATCATTTTGAATAGCAGACCAGTGAAAAATTTGTCCATTCCATCTAGTTTGTGCGTTCATAATAGCTA
>NZ_BMFG01000015.1 GCF_014638005.1 Flavobacterium orientale | reverse complement strand
CCTCTGTAGCACAAGGACCATTAGTGGTGTAAATATAAATGGTTTGTGTAGTGGTTATCAAATCTCCTGCGTTTAACAATAGACCTGTGCCACCAGGACCAGTGAAATAATTACCAAGTAATATCGTAGGTAGTGCGTAAGAATCACAGGCGGTTACATTAATTACTGGGTCTAATGTTGGGAAGTTGAACACAGAAAGTGTTGAAGACCCGTTACTAGAACAACCTACAAACGCAACTATTACCTCATAAACACCGGCTTCACTTACTACTATTGAGCTAGTGTCACCAGGAAATGGATTTCCATTTAATGTCCAAGTGAATGTTACTGAATCTGATAGATTAAAATTCAATGGTGTTACTTCAATAACAGCTGTTTCACCTTCACAAATACTTTGGTTTTCAGTGATTGTGAATTGAGGAGTAAGATCTTGTAAAATTAATTCAAATGAACTTGTGTTATAACAATCACCTGTATTAGGCATAATTCTAACATAAATAGTTTGAGGATTAGTTACATTAGTGTATTCTGTAGGATTTATAATTGCACCTTCGTTATTATCTGCATCCTCTTGAGTTAAGAAATAGGCAAAAGTATAATCAGGACCTAGTGGTGCTAATAATAAATCTTCATTTTCGGTTAAATCAAATACGCCAAATTGAGCAGCACTACAAATAGATAAATCTTCGGGTTCACCCGGATCGATACCTTCATAGAATTCAACAATAATTGAATCAGACACAGCACAACTTGAATTATTAAGGGTTGCATCAACAGAATAAACACCCGGTACTGTTGCTGTAAGTGTTGGTCCGATTTCATTAGGAATTATTACACCGTCCAAATACCAAATAAATTCAAACTCATCTGCTGGTAATTGGGTGTCGATAATAACAAAATCATTAGGACAAACCGCATTTCCTTCATCAACAAGGAAATCAAGACCTAAATCTAAATCACCAATATCAAAACTTCCTCCATTCAAGAAAACTGCAGAATCTAGGATGTTATCTGAACGGTCAGCAACAACGATTTTAATTTTATATTGTTGATTTGGAGTCACAGTTGTAATGGCAGTCATAGGGACTGTAACTCCGTTAAAGTCGATAGGAGCTGCTAAAACGTTTTGACCATTTGCACCACCATAGAAAGCACCGAAGAACTCTGGATTTACAGAAGGACAACCGGTATTGAATAAATTATTTCTTACCGTTACTACTGATATTGGTGTTGTTGTTCCGGGCACCACTGCTAAGTTTGTTGAAACACCTGTTGTTACATTGGTTAAAATGAAAGCAAAGGCATCTGAGAAACTACATTGAAAAGTTCCATATTCTTCCGAGGCAAAAATAAAGTCAAATTTGAAAACTGGTGATAATGGTACAAAGTCAAATTCGATTTTTGTAGCATTTCTCGAGTTCATAGGTTGACCTGTTGCTGCAAGTATAATAGCATCTAGGTCAGCATCGCCTACCCAAGCAGCATTTCCATCACTTAAAGAAGTTGTATTGGGACCAGGTACTCTAGTTGCATCACCAGAAATTAAAACAATTCCATCCTCAAAAGGGAAACCGGAACCATTTTCTTGGAAATAACCAATACCATTGGTAGATCCAAAGTTAGTTCCTGTTGACCATGTAATGTTAGAAACGTTCGCACAAGTTGAGTTTAATAATATATCAGTAACTAACTCCGGAACTGTATACAAAGTTGTGCTTACAGAAACCGGTGGTCCTATTGTTCCGATACAAATGTTAAAGTTTACCACTGTTCCTAAAACAGAACCTGCAGAATAAACTCTTACATAATAGGTTTGACCAATAACTAAATTGTTAGCAATACTTGAGTTGGGGTCACTACAATATACTTGAGTTAACGCATCACATGTTCCTGTATATAAACCATGATTTAAGTTGGTTGTAGAACCTACAACGTTAATCAAATCAACTGTATGAGATGCAGAGGTTGCTACGAAAGAAAACCAAACGTCATCATTGGCAACTCCAGGACATCCATTTGCTTGTGGGGATTGCGTTGCACTAGTAACTGTACCAGGAGTTGACAAGGTACATCCTGTATTAGGATTAACGGGCACTTCAATTGCAGTCAAACATTCGTCATTTACTGGTGGTGGTGGTGGTACACTAACACACAAGTTGAATGTAGTATTCTGTAAAATTAAAGCTCCTGAACTATAAACTCTAATGAAATAGGTTTGTCCAGCTACTAAACCAGTAGCATAACTATCGTTAGGGTCACTACAATATACTAAGGTAAGATTAGAACAAGGGTCAGTTAGATCTGTTGAAGTAAATAAAGCATGATTCAAGTTAGGTGCAGAACCTGCAATATTTAATAAAGAAATTGTATGTATAGATTGCGTTGCAACAAATTGGAACCATACATCGTCGTTAGCTGTTCCAACACAAGTATTAGCTTGTGGTGATTGCGTAGCACCATTAATTGTTCCTGGTGTTAGTATAGTACAAGTTGCATCAGTGTTAACAGTTGCAACAGTAGCTGTATCACAATTGTCATTTGCAGGTGCTGGCGGCGGAGGCACACAGTTTATAGTTAAATTGAAAATACCTTGAGCGGTACCAAAACCAAAAACATATACATAATATACAGTCCCTAATGTAGAAATGAATTGTACTTCGGACTGATTGCCACAAGAATTGTCATTTCCGGCAACACAAGTAAATGTGCCACAATCACCTGTAAATACTTGAAGCTTTGTGTCATAAGCAGAACCACATAAAGACATGGTTACTACATCTCCTGTTCCTACATATGAATACCAAAGTCCTCCTGAGCCCGGACCTGTTCCACAAGTAAATGTGGGAGCTCCAGCTGTTGTTGCTCCAACAGTAGTTTGAGACTGTGTATCACCACATTCTACCGGGATAGCTCCTGAGCATAAATTATTTGTTGCAGGACAAAATCCTTGAGTTAAAATGGAACTGTTAGAAAAACAGTTAGGGTCTGTTGCATTTTGTAAATTCAAAGTAACACTTGTGCCGTTTGGATAAGGACCAAATTGCATAGTTCCTGGCTCAGTTACAGATTGCGTTGCACCACCTTCGCTTGATGTACCAACAATTGATGTAGCTGTTCCCATGTTGGTTACGTTTGCTACTGCAAAAAACTGGTTGCCATTAGCACAATCAGGTAAAACGCTGTATGTGGCTGCAAAGTTTGTACACGTATTTTCAACAATTGTTAAGGTGTATCCAGTGCTCTGTGTTGGAGCACCTGTTGCCCAAGTTGAAATTGCTATTATATAGGTTTGTCCTTGAACAACCGGTAAAATAATTACCCTTGGGTTTGTACTAGAGTTTGCAACTCCGGCAATACAACTTACCCCCACATTTGCACAACTGTTATAAACAAATAAACCTGACCAAGCACTGGTTGGACTCATTGTTATTGTAACAGGCACATTGCTTGTTGCTGTAAAAGTATAAAATACATCATTACCATTTAAATAAGGATTTCCTGATCCACAACCTGCTCCTGCAGTACCACCATATTCATCGCCATAATTACTGGTATTATCAGTAGTAATGTACGGTATAGAAGGTATAATAGCCGGTGCTTCACAAGTTTGTCCTGGCGTTGCAGTGGAGAAAGTAAATGGGCCTACCCATAAACTAGTATTAGTTGATGAACAAACAGCTCTAACATAATACTCATACTGCGTAGATTGTTGAAGTGTTAATCCTAAAGCTTCTGTTGTTACCGGATTACTATTTGTTAAAATACCAGATCCTGTTGGAGCATTTGGCACTTGAACAACCTCTACTTCAAACTGCGTTGCACCGCCAGGGTTTCCCCAAGAAAGAGTTGCACCGGTTAAAGAAAAGTTGGAAGCAGTAGGGTTTATTGGGTCAATACATTGCTCTACTAGAGCTACATTATCGATTAACCAACGGTCACCACCTAAAGCAGTTGTAGGTTGCGTAAACACCATTACAAAGGCAATGTAAACTTGTTGACCTGCAGCAAATGCATTTAAATCTACAATTTTTTCTTCATAAATGTTAAAGACAGCTGACAATTCATTTTCAGTAAATTGTTGTACTACTGTGTAAGCTCCTAAATCGGCTTGATTGGCACTTGTTGAAACTCTAATTTGATACAAGGTACCTTGGTTTCCTGCTAAAGTTGATCGTGTAAAAAACTTTAGCTGTCCATTTGCCGGAACAGCTTGTTGATTTGTAATTAACCAATCTTCTGAGGTATTACCTATCCCAATGTTTTCACGAGTCATAAAAGCAGAAAATGTACCTTCATAAACTGTTGGAGGGGTAGTAACGTTGTTGGTTCGTTCCCAAGAGTTAACAGTGCCTACACCGTTATCGGTTACTAACCAACCTGTTGGCGGAAAAGTAGCTCCTTCAAACCCTTCAATCTGAGAATGTCCAGAAAGGGTACAAAAAACCGCTACTAGTAAAAGCGTAATTTTTTTCATAAAATGAAAGTTTAGTTGTTGTAATTATTGGCCAACTAAAGTAAAAAAAATTACTATGTTAACTAATCTTTAAGAGTTAAAAACCACAAAAAACCGATGAAATTCACATAATATCTTTAAAATGTTATTTTTAAACGTAAAAAGGCCTAATTCTTTGATAAAAATCAAGTTTGAAACATATCTTTTTTAATATATTTGACTAAAAATAATTGGTTTTGCAAACAAAAATATATTTCGCTTCTGATCAACATTTTGGTGCTCCAACTGCTGAATTAAGTTTCTCGAGAGAACAAAAGTTTGTGGCTTGGCTTGATGAAATTAAGCAAGATGCAACTGCTTTGTTTTTATTAGGGGATTTATTTGACTTTTGGTTTGAGTACAAAACAGTTGTGCCAAAAGGGTTTGTACGTGTTCTTGGTAAATTGGCAGAACTTCGTGATAGCGGTATTCCAATTTATTTTTTTGTGGGAAATCACGATTTATGGATGAATAATTATTTTGAAAAAGAATTAAATATCCCTGTTTTTCATGATAATCAAGAATATACATTTAACGGGAAAACATTTTTAATTGGTCATGGTGATGGAAAAGGTCCGGGCGACAAAGGGTACAAACGAATGAAAAAAGTGTTTACTAATCCGTTTTCAAAATGGTTGTTTCGATGGTTGCATCCTGATATTGGGGTGAAATTAGCTCAATATCTTTCTTTAAAAAACAAATTAATTTCAGGCGATGAAGATGTCAAATTTTTAGGTGAAGAAAACGAATGGCTCGTGCAATATGCCAAACGAAAACTTACTTTTAAACATTATAATTATTTTATTTTCGGACATCGCCATTTACCAATGCAATTGAAAGTCGGAGAAAATTCCACCTACATTAACCTAGGCGATTGGATTGGTTATTTTACTTATGGTGTTTTTGATGGTGAAAAATTTGAGTTGATAGAATTCAAAAACTAGCGAATGTCTTTTGCTCTCAATTGAATCGATATATTTCCGTTAAATTCGTTTTCATCTATACAATAGGCAATATCGAAAAGGTTTTTATTTTTGGTTAAATTTAATTTGTCACCTAATCCAAAACCAATTACTCCAAATCCTTCTGAATTTCTTTGTTTGACAAATAACTTGAGGTGTTCATCATTCTGTCCTATTGTTTTTCCATAGCCTGTATCGTTTACTTTTTGTGACAAAAATACTGGAGTCATGTTTTGCGGCCCAAAAGGTTCAAATTGATTCAAAAGGCGAATTAATTTAGGGCTGATTTCTGTCAAATCCATTTCAGAGTCAATCAAAATTTCAGGAATTAATAAATCGGGATGAATCGTTTCCTGAACTACTTTTTCAAACGCTTCTTTAAATTTTAAATAATTTTCTTCTTTTAACGTCATTCCGGCTGCATACATATGTCCGCCAAATTGTTCCAAATGTTCTGAACAAGCTTCCAAGGCATTGTAAACATCAAAATCTTTTACGGATCGAGCGGATGCAGCCAATTTGTCGCCACTTTTTGTAAATACTAAAGTTGGACGATAGTAGGTTTCTGTCAATCGAGATGCTACAATTCCAATTACGCCTTTGTGCCAATCTTCTTGATAAACAACAGTTGTGAAATTTTTTTGCTCTTGATTTTTTTCAATTTGAAGTAAAGCTTCTTTTGTAATTTGTTTGTCTAAATCTTTTCTGTCTATATTAAAAGTTTCAATTTCTGCGGCAAATGTTGAGGCTTGCTCTAAATCAAATTCGGTTAGTAATTGAACGGCATAATTACCATGTTTAATTCTTCCGGCGGCGTTAATTCTGGGTGCAATTATAAAAACCACATCGGTTATGGTTAATTTCTTTTTCTTTAAATTTTGAATAAGGGCTTGAATTCCGGGTCTTGGACTGGTGTTGATTACATCTAATCCAAATTTTGCGAAAATCCGATTTTCGCCTGTAATGGGGACAATATCTGCTCCAATTGCTGTGGCAACCAAGTCTAAGTATGGTAATAAATCGTCAATGGTTTGATTTCTGTTTTGAGCTAAAGCTTGAATCAATTTGAAACCCACTCCGCAACCGCATAATTCATCATAGGGATAATTGCAATCACTTCTTTTGGGATCCAAAACCGCAACTGCTTCAGGCAATTCATCTCCGGGTCTATGGTGGTCACAAATGATAAAATCAATTTTTTTAGCGTTGGCATATGCAATTTTATCAACGGATTTTATTCCACAATCTAAAGCTATTATTAACGACATGGAATTGTCTTCAGCAAAATCGATACCTTTTAAAGAAATGCCATATCCTTCATCATATCTATCTGGAATGTATGTGGCAACGTTTGGGTAAAAGCTTCTCAAATAAGAAGAAACTAATGAAACAGCAGTGGTTCCATCTACATCATAATCTCCAAAAACCAAAATGTTTTCTTGATTTGCAATGGCTTTTTCAATTCGATTAACAGCTTTATCCATGTCTTTCATTAGATACGGATCGTGTAAATCTTCTAAATTGGGTCTAAAAAACTGTCGGGCATCTTCATAAGTTGTAATGCCTCTTTGAATTAAAAGTGTGGCAATTAGTGTAGAGACATTTAATTGATTAGCTAACTGGGAAACCAATTGAGAATCCGGCTTGGGTTTGAGAGTCCAACGCATAGTGTATTAATTTTGAATGGCTTATAGTGTGGAATGAAATTCAATTTTTACATCCACTTGAGCAAATTTACGAAACATTTCCATTACACCACAATATTTTTCAATGGATAAATTGACAATTTTTTGTAATTTTTCTTTATCTAAATCAATGCCGTAAAAATGATAAACCATACGAACGGTATGATAATATTTAGGATGTTCCTCAGTTAAGTCACCTTCAACGTCTATATGAAACGAATCAACTGAGACTTTCATTTTAGTCAGTAAAGAAGCCACATCTATTCCAGAGCAACCGGCCAAAGCATCAAGCATTAACGCTTTTGGCCGAAGTCCGTTATCAGTTCCGCCGATTTCTATATCGCCATCAATTCTGAAATTTCCTCCCGGGTTGGTAGCTTCAAAGGCCAATCCTCCTAGCCACTTTGTAGAAACTTGATGTGTCATTTTGATTTTTTCTTTCAAAGATACTATTTTTTTAAATGGTTAAAAAATCATAATAATTTTGTATATTTGTATAATATTTGTTTCATTAATGATTAAAATTGGTTATAATGTATCAAAATAGCTACAATAAAAATTGGTATGCCATGACAGATGCTGTTGTGGTTCAAACGCTTTGTTCCAGTTTCAAGCAAATGCGTCTTAATAAAAATATTTCGCAGGAAGAACTTGCCGAACAGTGTGGTTTGAGCCGAATTACCATCAGCCGTATGGAGTCCGGTAAAGCCATTAATTTGCTCACTATGGTTCAAGTCATGCGAGCATTAGGAAAATTGGATTTGCTCAATCATCTCAACGAAGAACCGGAAATTAGTCCGCTTCAAGTGATGGAAGAACGTTCAAAATACCGTAAAAAAGCCTCTCCATCCAAATAGATATGAATACGATTGCTTCTATAAAAATCTGGAATCAAAAAGTAGGTGCGGTTCTTTGGGACGAATCAAAGAACGTGGGTGTTTTTGAATTTGATAAAAGTTTCGTCAATTCAGGATTAGATTTATCTCCGATTACACTTCCTTTATCCGAAGCTATAAAGGGTCGACGGGTTTTTTCATTTCCTTTTTTAAATTTTGAAACGTTTAAAGGTTTGCCAGGTTTGTTAGCAGACAGCTTACCGGACAAATTCGGAAATCAAGTGATTGATGCTTGGTTGGCTCAACAAGGCCGTTCGTCACAAAGTTTTAATCCGGTTGATCGCCTTTGTTACATTGGCAAACGCGGTATGGGAGCTTTAGAATTTGAGCCCGAATCCGGTTTACAACCCATTCCATCCAACACATTGGCAATTGAAGCATTGGTTGAATTTGCGAAAGAAGTTCTAGCCGAAAGAGCTTCGTTTAAAGCCAATTTGCAATCGGAAAGCGGTTTTTCAGACATTCTTCAAGTGGGAAGTTCTGCCGGTGGAGCCCGTGCCAAAGCCATCATTGCCTACAATCAAAAAACAGGTGAAGTTCGCTCCGGTCAAATTGATGGTTTGGAAGGTTTTGATTATTGGTTGATAAAATTTGATGGCGTGACCAATCATCAATTGGGTGATCCAAAAGGATATGGAAATATTGAATATGCTTATTATTTGATGGCAACTGCTGCGGGAATTACTATGATGGAAAGCGAATTGAAAATAGAAAATCAGCGAGCCCATTTTATGACGAAGCGTTTTGATCGCGTTAACAATCAAAAAATGCACATGCAAACCTTGTGTGGTTTGGCTCATTTTGATTATAATATGCCGGGATCCTATTCGTATGAACAGGCCTTGATGGTAATGCGACAAATGCAATTGCCTTATCCTGACATGGAAGAATTATTTAGAAGAATGATTTTTAACGTGATGGCGAGAAATCAAGATGACCATACTAAAAACATTTCTTTTTTGATGAACTCAGATGGGAAATGGTCGCTTTCACCGGCTTATGATGTCACATTTGCCTTCAATCCTTCTAATTTTTGGTTGAAAGCTCATCAAATGACGATTAATGGAAAAAAGGAAAATATTGAGTTGAATGATGTTTTGTCTCTTGCGAAAAACGTCAACATCAAAAAGCCAATTCAAATTATTGAAGAATGTCGTGAAGCGATTTTAAAATGGGATGAATTTGCCGAAAAAGCATTAATTCCTTCAACACAACAAAAAGAAATAAAAAGCTTATTTAATTTACTAATGTAACTTTATTGTTTCATTAACACTAAAAATAAGCCATAATGAAACATTTTTGCAACATTTTATTTTAATGATTTTCCGCCAACCACTACCACAATTTCTCCTTTAGCGGGTTTAGCTTCAAAATGTTTTAAAACCTCGGATGCTGTTCCGCGAACGGTTTCTTCGTGCAATTTTGATAATTCTCTGGAAACGGAAACTTGTCTTTCTGCCCCAAAATACTGTACAAATTCGGCTAAGGTTTTGTTTAATTTGTGTGGAGAAACGTAAAAAATCATCGTTCTGACTTCTTCGATTAAGGCTAAAAAACGAGTTTGTCTTCCTTTTTTATCGGGTAAAAAACCTTCAAATACAAATTTATCGTTTGGCAAACCACTGTTCACTAAAGCGGGAACAAAAGCGGTTGCTCCGGGCAAACATTCTACTTCAATATTATTTTCAACACAAGCTCTTGTAAGCAAAAATCCGGGATCGGAAATCGCAGGAGTTCCGGCATCGGAAATCAACGCAATGGTTTCGCCGGCTTGTAAACGTTTGATTAAACCTTCCACAGTTTTATGTTCGTTATGCATGTGGTGACTTTGCATATGTGTTCCAATCTCGAAATGTTTCAATAATTTTCCGCTGTTTCGAGTGTCTTCGGCTAAGATGCAATCTACTTCTTTGAGCACTTTAATGGCTCTAAAAGTCATGTCTTCCAGGTTGCCGATGGGTGTGGGAACAATGTATAATTTTGACATATTTTTAAAACTAGTGAATCATTTATGAGAAATGGAAATCATTTTAACTTAATTATAATTGAAAAATAAAAATCATACAATTTTGATTCAATTTCAAATAAAGGTTGAATGAGATTCTTTTCTAAATTGGGTTTAATACTCTATTCAAAATCAATAAAAAACAGATGAAGTATAGAAAAAATAATACCCAGTATACAGTTTTGTATAGAGGTATTTTAAAAAATTTTAAAATATAACCAATGACAAAAGCAAATAATGGAATGATAAGTCCCAAAATAAAAACTAATGCAGAGATCATATTATTACTGCCAGAAACATTTTTAGTCCCTAAAATGAACAAAACAATAGTTAAAATAAAGAAAATGAAAACTAACAAAGGCAGTAGTCTTTCAAAAAGTCTCATGAATTTTATTTTTTATATAATTGTCATATGAGTAGAAAAATTGACTCTTATGCAAACTTCTTTTCAACCAAATTCATAAAACGAACGCCGTAATCTTCTTTTCCTTCCCAGTTGTTGTAGTCTGGCTTTACCATGTCTTCTACAAAATTTTGGGCTTCTTCAAAAGTATCAAAAGTGTTTAATTGCGAAATCACACGATTAAAATCTTCGTTGCTTCCGGCAAACAAATGTTTTACAAAAGCAATTCTGTCGTTTAATCCGATGTTGATTCCTTTTAATAAGGTGTCATTTAACGACATCGATTTGGTTTCTGTTTTGGTTGCAAAAACTTCTTTTTGAGTAATTTCAATTTTAGTTTCTGTTACAGATTCGTTTTCTGTTTTTTCAAAAACAATTTCTGAACTCTTTGAAACTTCTTCAGAAATAACATCGCGTTTAACAAAGTCAGGCTCTTTGTAGTTTTCATGTAAAAAATCTTCTAAGGAGGTTTGCTTGAACTCAGGTTTGGCGATTTCGGATTTAATCTCTTCCTCTTCTTCCTCATCCATACTTAATTCAAAACTTGGACTGAAAATAGAATCACTTTTTATGACTTCTTCCTCTTCTTCAATTTCTTCTTCAATTGTCTCAACTTCTACCTCAGTTTCTGTTTCTTCTTTAGAAGCCTCAGCTGCCAATTTATCCTCTTTAACCGCTTCAATAACGGCCAATAATTCATCTTCAGAAGTGGTGGTTTCAGTTGCTTCAACTTTGTTTACAATCACTTCTTCTTCAACTGAACGAACAACGGAGGTCACTGTTTTTTCAGTTTCCGTAAATGAAAAAGAGGCTAACTTTTCTTCAAGCTTTTCAAGAGGAAGTTCTTCCTGCAACACGTTGATGTTTTCTTCATAAAAACGCAGTATGGATAATTTTTCATAAAGCTTATGAGCTTCTTGCTGTAATTGAATTACATCTTCTTTTCCTTTAAGTTTCAAAACACGATGTGCAATACTTAATAATTCGGCTTCTAACTTTTTCTTCATAACTTTTAGTATTGTAGTAAATAGAGCAATGGATTTTTAATACATTTGTTTTTTGGAACATAAGCTCTAACTTTTCAAAGGTTAATTGGCTATTGTTCACGGCTTAAAATTACAATTATATCACATGTGATGGAATAATTTTTTGAATAAAGTTCACAAAGTTATACACATAGGCAATCGGTGATTAATAAGGTAAGAAATTTTATACCAACTAATTATTTTTTAAATTATGTTTCTTGAAAATACGGTTAATCACAAAGAACAATTTGGTTGGATAGAGGTGATTTGCGGTTCTATGTTTTCCGGTAAAACAGAAGAACTCATTCGAAGATTGCGTCGGGCTCAATTTGCAAAACAAAAGGTTGAAATTTTTAAACCTACAATAGATACACGCTATCACGACGAAATGGTGGTGTCACATGACGCAAATGAAATTAGATCAACTCCGGTTCCTGCAGCAGCCAACATTCGAATTTTAGCCCAAGGTTGTGATGTGGTTGGCATTGATGAAGCTCAATTTTTTGATGATGAAATTGTTGCTATTTGTAACGATTTGGCCAATTCAGGAATCAGAGTAATTGTAGCCGGTCTAGACATGGATTTTAAAGGAAATCCTTTCGGACCAATGCCGGCTTTGATGGCAACTGCAGAATATGTTACAAAAGTTCATGCGGTTTGCACCCGAACAGGGAATTTAGCCAACTACAGTTTTAGAAAAACTGACAGCAATAAATTAGTCATGCTTGGCGAAACCGAAGAATACGAACCTTTAAGCAGAGCCGCTTATTATCATGCGTTGCGTGAACAGGCTGAAAACAAAAGTGAAGCTGAAAACAAACCAAAACTGTAACCGGTGAGTCTTGTTTTAAATGATATTATTCCTCAACTACAAGCTGAATTTTTCGGAAATCATTCCGATGCTATAATTTCAAACGTATCCATTGACAGCCGATCTTTTCAGAATAACAATCAAACATTGTTTTTTTGTTTGATTGGGCCTAATAATAATGGACACACTTTCATTAATGAACTCATCGAAAAAGGCGTTTCTAATTTTGTAGTTTCCGAGCAAATTGAGCTTAAAGAAAATGTCAATTTTTTAAAAGTTGAAAACACGTTAGTCGCGTTACAACAATTTGCTATTTTTTACAGAAAGAAATTCTCAATTCCCGTAATCGGAATAACAGGAAGTAACGGAAAAACTATTGTTAAAGAATGGCTCAATTTTTTATTAAGTCCCGATTATAATATTATAAAAAGTCCAAAAAGCTTCAATTCACAAGTTGGTGTTCCGCTTTCTGTTATTGGAATAAACGAACAACATAATCTCGGGATTTTTGAAGCGGGTATTTCAACGGTAAATGAAATGCAAAAGTTGGAACCTATTGTTCAACCCACCATCGGAATTTTAACCAATATTGGTTCAGCTCACGATGAAGGTTTTGAGAATTTATGTCAAAAAATCAAAGAAAAATTGAAACTTTTTCAAAACGTTTCTGTTTTGATTTATAATAAAAACAAATCCATTGATGCATTTTTATCCCCGGAAATCAACACTTTTTCGTGGAGTGAAAACGATAAAAATGCCGATGTTTTAATCCACCATAAAACTACCAATAATCAAACTACACTCAACATTACCTATCAAAATACGTGTTTTAAATTAAACATACCATTTTCTGATGACGCTTCTATTGAAAATGTGATTCATTGTGTGATGGTTTTATTTTATTTTAAGTATGATGTAGATACCATTCAAAACAGAATAGCGTTGCTTTATCCTATTGAAATGCGTTTAAAAGTAAAAAAAGGAATAAACAACACCACGCTTATTGACGATAGTTATAGTTCTGATTTTCAATCGCTAAAAATCGCACTTGATTTTTTAGAAAATCAAAAAATGCATTCCAAAAAAACGCTTATTTTATCTGATATTTTTCAGAGTGGTTTAGCAAATGACGAATTGTATTCGCGTGTTTCGCAAATGGTGATTGCCAATAAAATTGGAAGAGTCATTGGTATTGGAGAAACCATTTCCAATTATAAAAACAAATTTTTAAACGGAATCACTTTCAAAACACAAGCTGATTTTTTATCGCATTTTGATACCTTAAACTTTGAAAATGAAACTATTTTAATCAAAGGAGCAAGAAATTTTCACTTTGAAGAAATTGTTTCTTTGTTGGAAGAAAAAACGCATGAAACGGTTCTTGAAATTAATTTGAATGCCATAACGCATAATTTAAATTTTTATAAAGCCAAACTCAAACCGGAAACCAAAATTATGGTGATGGTAAAAGCCTTCGGATATGGAAATGGCGGATTTGAAATTGCAAAACTGCTTGAATATCATAAAGTAGATTACCTTGGTGTTGCTTTTGCCGATGAAGGAATCGCTCTTAAAAACAATGGTATCCAATTGCCAATTATGGTTTTAAATCCGGAAACAACCAGTTTTGATGCCATTATTCAGCATCAATTGGAACCGGAAATTTATAGCTTGCGAGGGCTCAATTCTTTTTTAAAAATTGCTAAGCAAAAATTCTTGAAAGATTTTCCTATTCATATTAAGTTTGATACAGGAATGCATCGTTTGGGTTTTGAAGAAGAACATTTAGAAGAGTTGATAGCAGTCTTAAAATCCACAAAAACCGTAAAAGTAAAAAGTATTTTGTCTCATATGGCCACGAGTGATGATCTTCAACATAAAGAGTTTGGGCTTTTGCAAATTGAAAGATTTGAAAAACTATCTAACAGATTAATAGAAGAATTAGATTATAAACCAATTTGTCATTTATTGAATACCTCTGGAATTTCTAATTTTCCTCAAGCCCAAATGGATATGGTGCGACTTGGAATTGGTTTATATGGCATTTCTAACGACACTTCAGAGCAGAAATATTTAGAAACTGTTGGTACATTAAAATCCATTATTTCTCAAATCAGAACCATTCAAAAAGGAGAAAGTGTGGGTTATGGTCGTAGATTTATGGCAACACAAGAAACAAAAATAGCCACCATCCCAATTGGTTATGCAGATGGAATAAGAAGGAGTTGGGGCAACGGCATTGGCTATGTAACCATAAACAATCAAAAAGCAACAATTGTGGGAAGTGTTTGCATGGACATGTTAATGGTTGATGTAACCTCAATTCCTTGTGTTGAAGGGAACCAAGTAATCATTTTAGGCGAAAACCCTTCCGTAAATTTTATGGCCGAAAAACTAAATACAATTCCCTATGAAATCCTGACCGGAATTTCGCAACGGGTAAAAAGAATATTTTATCGGGAATAATTTTTAAAATTATTATATTTTTTATTTAACTTTGTTTCTCTAACCTTTATAAAAAATACAAATTATGTTAAAAGAGTTTAAGAATTTTATCATGACCGGCAACGTAATTGAATTTGCTGTTGCTGTAATTATGGCCGGTGCCGTTGGCGGGGTTGTAAACGGATTTGTTAATGACATCGTGATGCCTTTCGTGGGATATTTTACCGGTGGTGTTGATTTTGCAGACAAAAAAATTATTTTAACTGAAGCCGTAGTTGCTTCTGAAGGTGTAGCTGAAGTTGCAGAAGTTGCCATTCGTTGGGGAGCTTGGGTAAACACTTTAGTGAATCTTGTTATTGTTGGTTTAATTATGTTTTTGATTATTAAATCATACAATAAAATGAAAAAACCAGTTGTTGAAGCTCCTGCTGCTCCAGCCGGACCAACTCAAGAGGAATTATTAGCCGAAATCAGAGATTTGTTGAAAAAATAGACGTTCCGCTACATTATATATTCTAACTAAACCCCTTGCTGAAAACAAGGGGTATTTTTATGTTTTGTTTTAAATGTAACAATTTGTTATTTTTTGTTAAAGTCGTTTTTCGAAACATTTTATTCTATACTTTTGCATCAGTTTTAACCTTTTAAATAATTAGTATGAGAGTTGCCGTTGTTGGTGCTACCGGAATGGTAGGCGAAGTAATGCTTCAAGTTTTAGCAGAAAGAAATTTTCCGATTACGGAATTAATCCCTGTTGCTTCTGAAAAGTCGGTTGGAAAAGAAATTGAATTCAAAGGGAATAAATATAAGGTGGTTGGATTGCAAACCGCTGTTGAAATGCGTCCCGATATTGCCTTATTTTCTGCAGGTGGTGAAACTTCATTAGCTTGGGCACCCAAATTTGCTGAAGCCGGCACAACTGTAATTGACAATTCTTCCGCTTGGCGAATGGATCCTACTAAAAAATTAGTAGTGCCTGAAATCAATGCTTCAGAATTAACCAAAGACGATAAAATCATTGCTAATCCAAACTGTTCAACGATTCAAATGGTGATGGTTTTAAATCCATTACATAAAAAATATAATGTAAAACGAGTAATTGTTTCCACGTATCAATCCATTACCGGAACGGGCGTAAAAGCGGTACAACAATTGGAAAATGAATATGCAGGCGTGAAAGGCGAAATGGCTTATCCGTATCCCATTCACCGAAATGCTATCCCACAATGTGATGTGTTTGAAGACAACGGCTACACCAAAGAAGAAATGAAATTGGTTCGTGAAACCCAAAAAATTATGGGCGACAGAAGCATTGCCGTGACAGCAACTGCCATCAGAATTCCTGTTGTTGGCGGACACAGTGAAGCCGTAAATGTTGAATTTTCAAATGATTTTGATGTGAATGAAGTGCGTTCGATTTTACACAACACTTCGGGCGTTACCGTTCAAGATAATTTAGACACCAAAACCTATCCAATGCCGATTTATGCTCAAGGAAAAGACGATGTTTTTGTCGGTAGAATTCGCCGCGACGAAAGCCAGCCTAACACCTTAAATATGTGGATTGTGGCGGATAATTTACGCAAAGGTGCTGCAACAAATACGGTGCAAATTGCGGAGTATTTGGTGGAGAATAAATTAGTTTAAGATAAGATTATCATAGTTAGAAGCTCCTTTTTAGGGGCTTTTTTATTTATTGCTTTCAAAGAATTTTTATACTTTTAATTTTTGTTATTTTTATTTTAATTTTTGTTTGCAAAGTTTGAAGACTTTTTCTGGACGAAAGCTGAAAAATATAATAGTTCAATAAGTGTTTAAGATGGGAAAAATAGTCAGACCGATTGTTTCATTCAGCATTTTTATAATATGTATTTTAAAATACTTTCTAATAAATGTTTTGGAGTTAGTGCCAAAGTATGGAGATATCAATAGAATTATAAGTTGGCTTTTTATTTTTCCTCTTGCAATAGTTGGATTGATTATTTCGATGATAATTTTAATTAAGTCTATTAAAAATTTAAAAAGAAAATGGTTAGATATTTTGATAATTCTACCAATGATTTTATATGTTTACTATTTTTATATTTATTTATAGTTTTTGGGATGTAGTGCTAATGCTCTATAATTAAAGATGAACCTAATTCAAAATATGATTCCCCTTCGTAAACTCTTCATAAAAAATTCACTTTAAGCATCTTTTTCCCTACCTTTGCACCCAATGAAAAAGAAATTAGCCATACTAAACCTGTATTTAATGTCGGCAGTGTTGTTCACAATACTGTTTCAGTCATTGCATACCTACAGACATTTAGTTGCTGATTATGTTGATGAAACTGAAGTCTGTCATCATTCCCACGATGGTTTTTCGCACCAACATTCAGAAGACGATTGTTCGGTTTGTGATTTTCATTTTTGGTTTTATGTTAAACCCGATGTTTTAACCTATCGATTTGATTTTCCTTTACAGCCTGTTCCGTATTTAGTTCAGGAACAAGCAATCATATCAACCTTTTCAGGTTCCCTTTTTTCGCATCGCGGACCACCGCAAACCGTTTAAAATCTTAGAAACAAAAAACAGTCATTTGCTACTCAAATAGTGATGACTTCATGTGTTTTATATTTTTAAACTAGAAAATGCGATATCTCATTATCCTTTTCTTCTTGTTATGGTTTGGTTTTTCAGGTTTTTCACAATACACAATCAGTGGAAAAATTACCAATGAAAACAATCAACCATTAACCGGAAGTCACATACATACAAAGTACATCAGTGTTGCCAGTGATCCTATTGGTGAATTTGAATTGAAGGGTTTGCCAAAAGGCGAGCTCCGGGTTTTCATTTCCTATATAGGCTATGCTACCAAAGACACTTTGATTTCGTTAACATCAGATGTTTTTTTGAATGTGCAACTTAAGCCTTTGGCCACCACTTTAAATGAAGTGACTGTGAAACAAGAGTTGGATAAAACTTCAAAAACATCGACTTCACATCAAGTTAAAAAAGAAGCGATAGAACGAGCGAGTACACAATCGCTAGCCGATGCTCTTAAAGAAGTTTCAGGGGTTTCGCTGTTAAAAACCGGGAGCACTATTGTTAAACCAATTATCAATGGTTTGCATAGCAGCCGTGTTCCGGTAATTTCGAATCAAGTTCGTTTGGAAGACCAACAATGGGGAACGGAACATGCACCAAATTTTGACATCAATGCAGCCGGAAGAATTTCAGTGATTAAAGGAGCTTCAGGTTTACAATATGGTGGCGATGCCGTTGGCGGTTTGGTGGTTATTGAACCATTGATTCTTGCAAAAGACACCTTGTTTGGAAAAACAATTATAAGTGGCGTTTCCAACGGAAGAGGTGGAGCAATAAGTACAAGTTTGTATAAAGGAAACCAAGAAGGTTGGCGATGGAATGCATTGGCCACCTACAAATATTTTGGCGATAGAGAAGCACCGAATTATGTTTTATCCAATACGGGAAACAGAGAATTGAATTTTTCAGGAACGCTTTCTTATTCCAAAAACAACTATGAACTTTCGGCTTTTTATAGTTTTTATAATGCCGAAATCGGGATTTTGAGTGCAGCTCATATTGGAAACGTGACGGATTTATACAATTCCATTCAAAACCAACAACCTTATGTAATTGATGATTTTACGTATGCTATAAAAAGTCCGAAACAAGCCGTTCAACATCATGTTTTGAAACTCAATTACAACCAAAAATTGGATGAGTCGAGTTCCATTTCAACATTTTATGCCTTGCAATTCAATCATAGAGAAGAGTTTGATTTGCGAAGAGGTGACAACAGCAACAAAGCGGCTTTGGATTTGGAATTGGCAACGCATACGATTCAATCGGATTATAAAAAGGAA
The DNA here is from genome assembly GCF_014638005.1 of Flavobacterium orientale. Lineage (GTDB taxonomy): Bacteria > Bacteroidota > Bacteroidia > Flavobacteriales > Flavobacteriaceae > Flavobacterium > Flavobacterium orientale. The sequence goes on along the minus strand of NZ_BMFG01000015.1, from coordinate 18,920 downwards.
TGGGAAAAGTTGGAGTTGAAAGCCGGAGTTAACGGCATGTTTCAAAACAATTTTGCAAATCCTAAAACAGGTGTTCGACCTTTGATTCCCACTTATGTTCGTTTTGATGCAGGACTTTATGGAATAGGATCATATGAAATCAACGAGAAACTAACAATGGAATCAGGACTTCGTTATGATTTTTCAACCATCGAAGCAACCAAATATTATCTAAAATCCAGATGGGATGAACGAGGTTATGATGCCGATTTTGCTTCAATAATTGTTGGCGAAAGCGGCAATCAGTGGTTGACAAAACCCAGTTTTACTTTTCATAATATTTCCGGTAGCATGGGTTTGCGATATGATTTTGGCACTGACTGGAAATGGTTCAACAACCTCAGTTTGTCCAACAGAAATCCAAATCCGTCAGAGTTTTTTAGCGATGGTTTGCATCATTCATCCGGTCAAGTGGAATTAGGTGATTTGCGTTTGAAAAAGGAAACGTCTTTAAAGTTTTCTTCGTCGTTGGTGAAAAAATGGACTGATTTTTCAATAGAGATTAATCCGTATGTACATCAAATTACCAATTACATGTTTTTAAAACCAATCGGATTTGAAACCACAATTCGTGGAGCTTTTCCGGTTTGGGAATTTCAACAAACAGACGCCAGATTAGTTGGAATTGATTTTAACAGCCAATGGAACATCAACAAAAATTGGTTGCATCGTTTTTCGGCAGCTTATGTAAAGGGTCAAGATGTTGACGCTAACCAACCTCTGATTGACATGCCGCCACTTACTATTTCAACTACCATTCAATTCAAAAAACCGGAGTGGAATCAGTTGATTTTAGAAATTCAATCAGAATCCGTTTTCAGACAAAGTCGTTATCCAGATTTTAATTTTACCACCAATATTGTGGAAAATGGCGAACTGGTTCCGGTTGAAGTAGATGTAAGTACACCGCCAAAAGGGTATCAATTGTTCCATTTTTATTCGGAAATGAAATTTAAAACCTTTCAAAAAGCCGATTCAAGTATCGCATTTTCAGTTCAAAATATGTTTAACACAACCTATCGTGACTACCTAAACAGGCAGCGTTTTTTTGTTGACGAAATGGGTAGAAACATTCAAATTCAATTAAAATTTAATTATTAAAAATTCAAAAAAATGAAAAATTTAAAAGTAGTACTAGTAGCTTTCGTATCCGTTTTTATGTTCAATTCGTGTAGTAATGACGATTCTCCGGTAGTTGAAGAAGAAGTGATTACAACGGCAATTGTGACATTAACAGGTGGTGGAGAAACAATCACTTTAACATCAAGAGATTTAGATGGTGATGGGCCAAATCCTCCCGTACTTACAATTTCAGGAAATCTTAGTGTAAATACAACTTATTCCGGAATGATTCAATTCTTAAACGAGTTGGAATCACCTGCAGAGGATATTACGGAAGAAATTGAAGAAAAAGATTTAGAACACCAAGTGTTTTATCAAATTTCAAATAGTTTAGGAAACTTTACCTATACTGATTTTGATTCTCAAGGCAATCCGTTGGGACTTGAATTTTTGTTAGTAACAGGTGCTAATCCCGGAACCGGAAACATCACGGTTACACTCAGACATTTGTTAAACAAAAATGCAGCAGGTGTATCTGATGGAAATATTGCAAATGCAGGCGGTTCAACCGATATTGAAGTGGTCTTTCCTGTCGTAATTAATTAGATAAAATACACTACTAATGTTAATAATCTAAGCTGTTGATAAAATAGCTTAGATTATTTTGTTTATACGGTATAATTATCGACGATTTTTTGTTATTTTGGTAAACATAAAAACTTTAACTAACCAAAAAACAATTTTATGAACTCTAAATTTACATTAATCGTTAGAATTTTATTAGGTTTAATCCTTGTTGTTTTCGGATTAAACAAATTTTTAAATTTTATTCCACTTCCCGAATTACCAGAAAACGCAGGCAATTTTATGACTTCTTTAGGTGAAACCGGTTATGTTTTACCAATTGTTGGCGTACTTGAAATTTGTATTGGAGCCATGTTACTATTAAAAAAATGGGTAGCTTTTGCTTTAATTCTATTGGTGCCAATTTCGTTAAACATTTTATTATTTCATTTGTTTCTTGATTTACCGGGTCTAAGTGTGGCGTTAATGATCGCTTTATTAAATGCCATTTTGATTTATAAACATTGGAAACAGTACACCCCGCTTTTTAACTAAATCCTAACATAATTCTTTCTTATTTTTGAGAAAATAAATCGAACCAAATGAAAAACGTAAGTCTTATGCTTTTTTGTTCCGTGATTGTGATATCATGCAACAAAGAAAGTTCTCAAAACACTATTGTATTGAATTATCCTGAAACCAAAAAAGTGGACACTGTAGGCGTTTATTTTGACACAAAAATAAATGACCCCTACCGATGGCTCGAAGATGACATGTCTGAAGAAACAGCCGCTTGGGTAAAAGCACAAAACGAAGTAACTTTTGGCTATTTAGATCAAATTCCTTTCAGAAAACAAATCAAAGAGCGTTTAGAAAAAGTTTGGAATTACGAGCGAATTTCAGCTCCTTTCAAAGAAGGAGATTTTACGTATTTTTTCAAAAATAACGGACTTCAAAATCAATCTGTTTTATATAGAAAAGATGCAGACGGGAAAGAAGAAGTTTTTTTAGATCCAAATACTTTTTCTGAAGATGGAACAACTTCTTTATCCGCATTGGAGTTTTCAAAAGATGGTTTTATTGTTGCTTATTCCACGTCAGATGCAGGAAGCGATTGGAATAAAATTCATGTGATCGATGCTTTTACTAAAGAAAAATTAGAAGAACCCATCTTGGATGTAAAATTCAGCGGAATAGGGTGGCTTAAAAATGAAGGGTTTTATTATTCCAGCTATGATAAACCAAAAGGAAGCGAACTTTCAGCTAAAACGGATCAACACAAATTATATTATCACAAATTAGGAACACCTCAAAGTGAGGATAAAGTGGTATTTGGATTAAATGAAAAAAGACGTTATGTTGGTGCAGGAGTGACAGAAGATGGTAATTATTTAGTGATTACAGCGGCCAACTCTACCTCAGGTAATGAGTTGTATATCAAAGATTTAAAAGCACCAAACAGCAAAATCATTACGGTTGTAAATAATTTTGAAAGTGACAATTACGTTTTAGATAATGAAGGTTCTAAATTGTTTATTGTAACTAATTTAAATGCTCCTAATAAAAAATTAGTAACTGTGGATTTCAACAATCCATCTCCTGAAAACTGGGTTGATTTTATTCCTGAAACAGAAAATGTGTTAAGTCCATCAACCGGAGCAGGTTTCATTTTTGCCAATTACATGAAAGATGCCGTTTCTGTGGTAAATCAATATGATTACACCGGGAAGCAAATTCGAAATATTCAGTTACCCGGAGTTGGTTCAGCAGGCGGTTTTGGTGGAAAGAAAACAGATGCCGATTTGTATTTTTCGTTCACCAATTATGTGACACCAAACACCATTTATGCTTTTAATCCAACAACTGGAGCTTCTAAAGAATATCAAAAACCGAAGGTGGAATTCAAACCGGAAGACTACGAGAGCAAACAGGTGTTTTATACCTCAAAAGACGGTACAAAAGTGCCGATGATTATCACACACAAAAAAGGCATTAAATTAGACGGAAAAAATCCAACTATGCTCTATGGTTACGGCGGATTTAATGTGAGTTTAACACCTTCTTTCAGCACGGCCAATATTATTTGGTTGGAAAACGGAGGAGTTTATGCGGTGCCCAATTTAAGAGGTGGTGGCGAATATGGAAAAAAATGGCATGACGCAGGAACACAACTGAAAAAACAAAATGTTTTTGATGATTTTATTGCCGCAGCAGAATATTTAATCTCAGAAAAATACACCTCTTCTGATTATTTGGCACTTCGTGGCGGTTCAAACGGCGGATTATTAGTTGGAGCCGTTATGACACAAAGACCTGATTTAATGAAAGTAGCGTTGCCTGCTGTTGGGGTTTTAGACATGTTGCGTTACCACACGTTTACCGCTGGTGCAGGGTGGGCCTATGATTACGGAACAGCCAATGACAGCAAAGAAATGTTTGATTATTTAAAAGGATATTCACCGGTTCACAATGTTAAAAAAGGAACTAGTTATCCGGCAACGTTAGTAACAACTGGAGATCATGACGATAGAGTAGTGCCGGCTCACAGTTTTAAATTTGCAGCAGAGCTTCAAGAAAAACACGAAGGAACCAATCCGGTTTTGATTAGAATTGATGTAAATGCCGGTCATGGTGCCGGAAAACCAATTTCTAAAACCATTGAAGAACAAGCCGATATTTTTGCATTTACCCTTTTTAATATGGGAGTTAAAAAACTAAAATAATCTACAACGCTGTCAAAGTTTCAAACTCTGACAGCGTTTCATACTTTAATATTCAATTTTCCCCAAATACCCCATTTGCCTAACAATATGACTTTTTCGTCTATTGATATACGAGGAAGAATTTGTAGCTTTAAATTTCCTTGGATTTGGGAGTATAGCGGCAATTCCGGCAGCCTCATGTGCAGTCAGGTTTTTGGCATCTTTTCGATACCAAACTCGCGAAGCTTCTTGAGCTCCATAAACACCATCACCCATTTCTATGCTGTTGAGGTACACTTCCATGATGCGTTCTTTGCCCCAAATGAGCTCAATCAAAACGGTAAAATAAGCTTCAAATCCTTTGCGGATATAACTTCTTCCCGGCCATAAAAAAACATTCTTGGCGGTTTGTTGCGAAATAGTACTGCCACCTCTTAACCTTTTGCCTTTTTTATTACTTTCCATTGCTTTTTCTAAAGCCTTGAAGTCAAAACCATTATGATTTAAAAAATTTTGATCTTCACTGGCAATAACTGCTCGTTGCAAATTGGGAGAGATTTCTTCTATCGGAACCCAATCGTGACTCAAAACCATAGGTTTTCCGGCAGTTTTTTGTTCAATGGAACGAATAAACATCAATGGAGTAAACGGTACAGGAACAAACTTAAACAAGATGACCAATACTATCGAAACACCAAAAAACCACAAAATTGCTTTACCAATAAAGCGAAGTATTTTTTTTATCATAATAATGTTATACTAAATCTGCTATTTCTTTACCTACTAAACTTCCAATGGCAACGCCCATTCCACCTAAACGAACCCCGCAATAAACATTCTCTGAAATCTCTTTTACGATGGGTTTTTTGTGTGAACCAATTCCCATAATGCCGCTCCAACGGTGTTCAATTTCAAAAGGTTGGTTGGGCAAAATAACTTCTCTTAATAAAGAATATAATCGGTTTTGAATTTGTTCTGTTTGAGCAAGCTCTGTGGTGGTTTCTCCCTCAAAATCTAAATTTCTCCCACCGCCTAATAAAATTCGATCTCCAAAATTTCTAAAATAATAAAAACCTTTATCCAAATGAAACGTGCCTTTGATGTCGAGATTTGGTATGGGTTTAGTAATTAAAACTTGAGCTCTTGCCGGTTTTACTTCGCCATCAGTTAGTTTTTCAGCAAAACCGTTGGTGGCAAAAAACAATTTTTTTGTTTTGAATTCAAAATTTTCTATTTGAATTACAACTTCGTCATTTGAAGAAGCAAAACCAAGAACTTTTTGTTGATTTAGGATTAGAATATCATTTTGAATCGCTGCTTTAACCAAAGCTTGCATCATGTTTCCGGTGTCAATTTGGCCTTCAAACGGATTGAAAATTAAATTTTCATGAATGCCTTCAAACCCAAATCGATCGATTTCTTTTGAAAAAACATCGGCTTTAAACAAGGGTTTTAAAATATCATTGATAAACGGAATTTTTTGCAAACAGTTAGTATAGCTGCTTTCATCTTCTTTTAAAAACAACTCATAACCTCCAAAAAGTTTGAGGTCAATCACTTCATCCCCTAATCTTTTTCGAAGCAATTGCAATCCCGACCATCTTTTTTCAATGAGCTGAATGACTTCTTCTTCGGTGTGCGAATTCAAATCATCAATAATTTCTGAAATACTGCCAAAGCAAGCAAAACCTGCATTTTTTGTGCTGGCTCCCTCAGGCAACACGCCTTTTTCTAAAATTAAAATTTTACTCGTCGGAAAACGTTCGCGAAGTCGTAATCCGCAATGTAAACCAACAATTCCACTTCCTACAATGGTGAAATCAACATTGGAGAACCAGTTTTTATACTCCCAGAAACTTAACGTCATGTATAAAAATTTTGATTTAAAAGTAAGAATTTAAAATAGAAAATCAAGGATTTATTGATTATCAGAAGCATACCATTCTGCAAAAGAAGTCTCAGTTTCCTGAAGTTTTAAAGAATGCAATTGAATGTGTTTGGGCAAGCGTGCTTTTATTTTTTCTGAAAAATCAATAACCATGTTTTCGCTGGTAGGTTGATAATCTACTAAAATAACATGATGCTCTCTTTCCTTGAGTTCATTCGCTAATTCGATGTGTGGGGTGTTTTTATTAAAAACAGTGGCGTGATCAAAAACATCTACAATTTCTTCTTTTACAATTTTTTTCAAGTCGCTAAAGTCAATCACCATTCCGAATTTTACATTTGAGGCATCTGTAATTGGCTTTCCGATAACTGTAACAGATAATTTATAACTATGTCCGTGAACATTTTTGCATTTCCCGTCATAACCATACAATGCATGACCGGTTTCAAAGCTGAATTGTTTGGTAATTCTAATGTTTGACATAGTTAAATTTTTTACAAAGGTAGTAAATGACTATAAATTTTTATTTCTTTTTTTGGCAGCATAATACATCCAATATGCAAGACCAACAAGAATGATAAAAGGAATAAGCGACCCGATTAAAACTCCGATTTGGTACCCACCGTCGGGTGCATTTTTTAATTTTTCTTCGATAGCAGTTTGTTGCAGAAATACTAGTGGTTTCATTATTTTTTAAATTGTAATAAAGCGTGTTTTGTGAAATCTGATAACACCAATTTACCTGAAATTGCAGCTCTTTCATTTAAAAGAACATCCCAGTTTTCGGTTCCTTCCCAAAGTACTTTTTTCATTTCTGACAAAGCTTCCGGATTATAAGAAGCCAACTTTGTTGTGAACGAAAACAATGCGTCGTCCATTTCTGAAACGGTTCCAAATACCTTTGAATACAATCCTTTTTCATGACCCCAAGCTGCTGTTTTCCATTCAGTTGGCGATAAAGTTAATTCGGCTATGGCTGTTTTTCCAATTTTTTTGGTGACCACAGGCTCAATGACAAACGGTCCAATTCCAATGGCAATTTCTGATAATTTCAAAGCACTGTCATGGGTTGCAAAGGTATAATCACAGGCTGCTGCTAATCCAACTCCGCCTCCAACTGCTTTTCCGTGAATTCTTCCGATAATGAGTTTTGAACATTTTCGCATGGCGTTAATTACATTGGCAAATCCGGAAAAAAATTGTGTGCCTTCCACAAAATTTGAAACAGCCAATAATTCATCAAACGATGCTCCGGCACAAAAAGCACCTTGACCTTCACTTTGCAATACAATTAAAGTAATATCTGTTCGAGTACTTAATTGATGGAGCTCTTCAGTGAGAAGATGTAATAATTCGGATGGAAATGAATTACTCGCAGGATGACCAAAAGTAATGGTTGCAATGGAATTTTGTGTGGTTGTAAAAAGGGTACCTTTTGAAGACATACAAGTCAAATTTTAGGTAAAAATAAGCATTTATAACGAAATTTTTTGCAGAAGCAATTTATAATTTATAATTCAAAAAGTAAGATAAATTTATTTATATTTGCACCACTTTGGGGATGTAGCTCAGTTGGCTAGAGCGTTTGGCTGGCAGCCAAAAGGTCGTGGGTTCGAGCCCCATCTTCTCCACAAAAAAACCGCAATTTTTAAAGTTGCGGTTTTTTTTATTTTCTATTCTGAAATTAATCCAATGGTGCTCCAACAGCAATATCACATCGGTGATGCGGTTGTCCGTGTGCCGGATTCATTTTGGGTTTTGGTGTATTTGCAGCTGTTGCAGTGGTCTGCGGTGCTGGAGTTGCACTTGTTGTAGCTGTAGGAGCCGGTGCTGTTTGTGTTGGCGTTGGGTTATTGCTTTGAACCGATTTAAAAAACGATTTAGGCTCTCCGGTTGTTGCTCCGGTATTCATGTTTGCTTCTGCATTTGGGTTTGAAGGACCATCTAATGGAGCTCCAACGGCAATATCACATCGGTGAAATGGTTCTCCGTGTGGCGGATTTAATTTTGGAGCTTCTCCGGCCGGTGTCGCCGTATTTGCCGGTGTTGCAGCAGGAGTAGTTGTAATAATTGGTGCTTCTTGTGTGGTTGTCGCTGCGTCTTCTGTGGCTTCTTCTTCATTTTTTTTGCAAGAGGTTGCTATGAATGTACTTGCCAAAAGTAGCAATAAAATAGTTTTTGATTTCATAAGTAGTGTTTTTTCAAATTCAAATATAGTAATTTCCATGCTGTTAGCACTATTTTTAACGAAGTCTTAAAAATAAGCTCTCAATTGAACACTTCCCGTGTGAATACTTTTGCTGGTTTCACTTTTTCTTCCTTGATAATTGATGTTAATATCTAAAAATTGTGTCAGGTTTTTTTGGAGTAATAATCGCCACGTTTGATTTCTTCCGGGAAGCAATCCCTCCAGCATTTGAAAGCCAACAGCTGAGGTAGCATTTCCGAAAAAATCATTGTTATAAAGTGAAAATTCACCATTCATAGTAAATTGTTTTTTGCCGGAATAGGTGAAAGAAGTACCAATGCGTTGTTGTTGTAATTCTTCCAAATCATTTATTTGATTGGTTTTGATTTGATATTCATAAAAAACATCCAAACTTGTGCTTTGTGAAAACAAATAAGCCAGTTTTGGAGCCAGTTGATAACCATTTATTTCAAAATTTCGAATGTCAAAATTTTCAGATTCGCTTTCAGAAACAACTGTTTTTCCTAAGAAAGACAAAAGCCAGGTTTTTTGAAAAAGATGGGCATATTGCATTTGATGCGAACTGTTTTTAACTTCTTGTGAACCGGAAGAAAGTAAATTTTTTGCACGATTGTTTATATAAGTATAGGTTAAAGAATGCTTTTGTTTTCCACGGTTGTAAAACAAACTGTTTCTAAACGAAGCATTCAACCCTAACAAATCAGTGGCGTCATTAGAAAACGGATTCAAATCAAAATTGTTTTCCGATCTTCTGATTTTTCTATCCACCAAGAAGGAGGTTTGGTTATAAAAATAGGAAGCCAACTTTTTAATTCCTTTTTCGTTTTGCCATTGTATCGGATTTAAAGTCACCGATTGCGAAAATTTGTTTTGATGCGTGGGCACAAAAACTTGATTGGGTAGAAAAACGCGAATATAACGAGCTTGATCCGGAAATGGAGCTACTTCAAACTCTTCTAATTCTTGAATACCGTTACCGTTATAATCGATCCAAGTATAAATCCCTAAACCGGGTTCTACTTCAACATAGGTAAACTCTTGCTGTGCAATGGTTCCGGAACTGGTTTCAAAAGCCGATGTAATTTGTACCAATTGATTAAAAAAGCGATCGTTATAGAGCAAACGCGAATTTAACGAAGTTTCATCCGGACGCGAAGTATCGATATATTTTAAATTTCGATAGTTGACAAACAAGCTTAAATCACTTTTGTCATTTTGAATCAATTTGGATTTGATATAATAGGAATTGGACTTGTTTACTCGTTCTATCGATCCGTTTTGTAAACTGTCATTAACTCGATGTAAGTAGCCAATTTCAACAAAAACTTTGGTACTGTCGCCTCTTCCGGCAAAAACACCATATTCGTTAAAACGTTGACTTAATGGAGAAAAGGTGATGGTGGCCTTAATTTTTTCAGAAACATCTTCCATTCTATAACTTGTGCCTACCCAATTTTTATCAAAATGATAGCGGACTTGTGTTTGGTTTCTTAAAAATTTGGAATCGGCAATATCGCCATCACTTTTCATAAAACTGCCTTGGTTTTGAAGGTTCCAGTTTTTATCTTTATATATTCCTTCCACCAAATGTCGGTTACCGGAAAAGCTTTCAGAAAAATCTAATTTTTCCAATTGATAGCGAACAAATCCTTTTTCTGCATTTCGCAATTCTAAACCTGAAATTAATAAGCTCTGATTGCCCATTGGATTGGTCAAACTCCAATCGCGATCAAATTCAATGGTAAATAATCGTTCAATAGTTTGAAAATCTTGTTGCACAAATTGATAATTTGCCAAAGCATCCAATGTCCATTTTCCTGTAAATAAACGTTGTCTTGCGTTGATTCTTCCTGCTATTCCTTGGTTGTTTTCATCGTCTATATTCGAAAACAAATTTTTGTCACTATTACTTATTCCCAATTCAAAATCAACAGCGGTTTTTTCGTTGGGCGAAAATTTTCCTAACAGCGTAGCAATTTGAATTTTTGTTGGAGCCACTAATCGGATAATGGGTTCATAATTTCCTTGCGGAATTCCGGCGATTGGGGCAACATATTCATAAATCCTTCCAATGGCTTGACTGTTGGTCAAGATATAATTTCCGTTAGTATTGCCAACCAAACTAAATCGCACGTTGTATAATTCGTCCTCAGGATTATTTGAAAATTCGAAAACTTCAATACCGTTTATAAATGTTTTTTTATACAAAATTTTATTCTCCGAAAAACTGTCTAAATAAGCTGATGGGGCATTCATTAAATTGATGTCGTCACCGGCATTTTTTAAAACTTCCACTTGTTCTGGTGAGAGATTTTGTTGAAGTGGTTGGTTTTTTATGTCATTTTCAGAATAGACATAACCACCAATTTGCCACTTTTTTTGCTCATGAGTAACGCCGCCATAAGTAATCAATCGGGTGTAACTCCGTTCTGCATATTGGTATTCAATGGTGATTCGCATTTCGGAAGTGATGGGATATAGCGATGTAAAAATAATTTCACCCGCGTTATAATCGATAATGTAGTGATTGTTTTCACCGCGTTGCAACAACAAACCGTTGACATAAACACGTTCTGAACCTGAAATGACTAGCACATAGAGTTCGCCATTGTTCCCTCGTAATTTATACGGACCTTGATTACCTTCTTGTCCAATAAAGTTGCTTTTGGCATATTGACCACGAACCAATGCCGCAGAAGCGGTAACGGTAGTCCGTTTTTCAGGAGTTCCAAAACTAAAATCAGTGGCAATTCCTTGTACTTTTTTATTGAAATTTAAAAAACGCGACTGCCTATTTTCTAAAAATAAATCTCCAGCTCTTATTTTCCAATTTTTAGCATACAATTCAATGAAAATCTGATCAAACTCATCTAATTTTTGAGAGTAACCGCCTTCCTGAAGTGGAATATTACTGTCTTGAATGGATGCTCTAATGCTAACATCATTGGAAATTTTTCCACTAATTTGAAGGTCTAAATTTGAATTTACAACCGCATTTTGATTGTTTCCAACGGTCAAACCTCGGGTTATACTTCCTGAAGTAGTTAAACCGCTAAATGGGGTGTTTATTTTTTTTGGATCTTTTGAAAAGCGATATAAATCACCATATCCTGTTTGATTGGGAACTATTTGAATTTCATCAAAAACACTGTAAGTTTTGGTTAGATAATCGGGAAATTTAAGATAGCGAACCGTTAGTGTGTCACTGTTGTTAAACTCCTTTTTAAAAAGCAAAGTGCCTTTTTGAAAATTTGTTACATAATACGAAGTGTCAATTTCAACACCATTAGAGTCAAAAATTTTAAAAAAAGCTTTGTTGATGCTCACTTTTTCAAGTGAAATGGTGTCTTTTGATGCTACAATTTTTTTTGATTGATACGGCGTTTCGCTTTCCTGAGCCGAAAGACTTGAAATCAGTAGTAAAAGTAGCCCTAAAACACATTTTTTCAACATAAATACTATAACTCCAAAACCTCAAAAGTAGTATTTATTGTTGGAATTTAGGAAAGTAAGCGTGCTTTGATCAAATAATCCAAAAATCTAATAATCCAACAATCCAAAAATCCAATCTACTCCTTCGTTACAATCTGAATCGTATCGCCCAAAATTTGTTTTACTAAAACGGTTTTGTCAGTTTCTACAATCTTTATGGCATTTTCATTAAAATGACGAATGGTAAACAACGATACATTTTCATGCCAGCTAATTTGAAATCGTTTCGACAACAAGCTTTTTAATTCGTTAAAATGATTGAATTTATCTTCAACACATACAGAAAAACTAATAGCTGAATTTTGAATTAAACTCACTTTTATTTGATACTCATGAAACAATCGGAAAATTTCACTGATGTGTTCTTCCATGATAAATGAAAAGTCAATCGAAGATAATGAAATCAACAACTGATTTTTTTTCACAATAAAACATGGCGTTTGAGGCACCAAATCAGCTCCTTTTGAAACGCTGGTTCCGGGAAGCAAAGGGTTTAAAAACGATTTTACAAATAAAGGAATCTCTTTACGCTGTAACGGTTGCAACGTTTTTGGGTGAATGACAGTAGCTCCATAAAAAGCCAACTCAATAGCTTCTCGATACGAAATTTGATTTAAAAGAATGGCATTTTCAAAATACCTTGGATCGGCATTTAAAACACCCGGAACATCTTTCCAAATGGTAACGCTTTCTGCATTGAGACAATAAGCAAAAATGGCAGCCGTGTAATCAGAACCTTCTCTACCTAATGTGGTAGTAAAATTGTTGGGATCGGCACCTAAAAATCCTTGTGTGATGTTTAGTGTTTTGCGTTTTACATTTTTAGAAATCAATTCTAAAGTTTGATCCCAATCAACCGTGGCATCACGATAGGTGGTATCGGTTTTTATGAAATTTCGAACATCCAACCAATTGTTTTTTAAACCACACGTGTTGAAATAATGACTAACTATTGTGGTAGAAATCAATTCACCATAACTTACAATTTGATCGTAAACAAAATTATAATTAGGAGATTTGTTATGACTTAAAAAATAGTCCATGTCTTCAAAATGCTGATTTACCGCTTTGAAAACCGGATTTTTATCATCTTCAAAAAGTTCCATTATAATTTGTAAATGGTATTTTTTTACTTCCTGAATCGATTCTTGTAGTTCATTTGATTTTTCAAAATAGTTTTTAATAACTACTTCCAGTGCATTGGTGGTTTTTCCCATTGCAGAAATTATAACCAAAACATTTTCGTGACCTACTTTTTGTAAAACATCTAAAACGTTTTTAATGCCATTGGCATCTTTTACGGATGCACCACCAAATTTATATAGTTTCATAAAGTTAATATGTCAATTAGTATATTAAAAATTTGCAATTCCTTCTTCGGTCATGTGAACCACTCGCCAATCATCGAGGAGTACCGCACCCGATTTTTTATAGAAATCAATAGCGGGCGTGTTCCAATCCAAAACGTTCCATTCAATTCTTCGAACGTTATCTTTTTTTCCTTGCTTGATGATTTCAGAATATAATGCATAACCGGCACCGGTTCCTCGTTTACTTTCTTTTACAATCAAATCTTCCAAATGAATAGTTCTACCTTTCCAAGTAGAATAACGATAATAGAACAACGCCATTCCAATAATTGCTTCATCTTCTTCAGCTACAAAAACATGAAATAACGGATTGTCGCCAAAACCATCTCTTTCTAAATCGGCAACAGTAATTACAACAGCATCGGGTTCCTTTTCAAAAATAGCCAACTCTTTGATTAAATTTAAAACAGAGGGCATGTCATGAGGAACGGCTTTTCTAATTTGCATTTTTTTCATTTTTTGAGAAAACAAAATTACAATTCTTAAAATAGATTTGAAGAATAATTCCATCTGTATCACAAAAATTTCGATATTTGTGCCACTAACACAACTACATCGATTTCGTAATGGAAGAACGCAACAAAACCCTAGGTGAGTTTATCATCGAAAAGCAAGGAGAATTTCAATATTCAACAGGAGAACTATCTCGAATCATCAATTCTATACGATTAGCAGCTAAAGTAGTTAATTATAAAGTAAATAAAGCGGGGTTGGTAGACATTGTTGGAGCAGCTGGAGAACAAAACATTCAAGGTGAAGATCAACAAAAATTGGATGTTTATGCCAACGAAGTTTTCATTCAAACGCTAATCAATCGTGAAATTGTGTGCGGAATTGCTTCCGAAGAAAATGACGAATTCATTACCGTTGCAGGAAGCGATAAAGGGCATAATAACAAATATGTTGTTTTAATGGATCCGCTTGATGGTTCATCCAATATTGATGTGAATGTTTCTGTGGGAACTATTTTTTCGGTTTTCAGAAGAATTACACCAATCGGTTCACCGGCAACTTCCGAAGATTTTTTGCAACCCGGTATCAATCAAGTTGCTGCAGGTTATGTCATTTATGGAACATCTACCATGTTGGTTTATACTACCGGTCACGGCGTTAACGGTTTTACATTAAACCCCGCTATCGGTGCATTTTATTTGTCACATCCCAATATGAAGTATTCGGAAACCGGAAATATATATTCCATCAACGAAGGAAATTATGTGCATTTTCCTCAAGGTGTGAAAGATTATATCAAATATTGTCAATCGGAAGAAGAAGACAGACCTTATACGTCAAGATATATTGGTAGTTTGGTTTCCGATTTTCATAGAAACATGATAAAAGGCGGTATTTATATTTATCCAACCAGTTCAAAAGCTCCACACGGAAAGTTGCGTTTGCTTTATGAATGCAATCCAATGGCATTTATTGCAGAACAAGCCGGAGGAAAAGCATCAGACGGTTATAACAGAATAATGGAAATCCAACCGAAAGAACTACATGAAAGAGCTCCATTCTTTTGTGGAAGTAAAAAAATGGTAGAAAAAGCGGAAGAATTTATGGCAAATTATAAGTAATTAATTCAGAAAATTATAAACACAACAATGGAGTCTTGATTTTTCAAGACTTTATTTGTTTTGTAAAAGAATTAAATGATTACGGAATAGCTCTGATTAATCACATCCCGGGAAATCATTGCAATCAAAATCGTCGCAATCAATAAAACCATCGCCGTCGTCGTCAATGCCATTGTTGCAAATTTCAACAGCACAAAACGGACTTTCATTACAATCAAAATCATCGCAATCTATAAAACCATCGCCATCATCATCAATGCCGTTGTTGCAAATTTCAACCTTTTTTTTGTCATCACTTGAACAAGATGAATGAAGAAATGAAACAGAGAGGAAACAAAAAAGCAAAACAAATTTCAGTAGTTTATTTATGGTTTTCATAAGTCAAAAATTTAGTTAATAACTGTTTGAATTATAAATAGTTAAATAAAAGTACAAAAAATAAGTAGCTGATTTTGTTTTTTCATGTTAAAATCAAAGAAGTCAAAGGAAACACAACGTAAGAAATCATAAAAAAAGCCCTGAATTTCAGGGCTTTTTTTTATTTATTCATGTGTTGCATTTCAAATAGAAATGTGTCTAAGTCAACATTGAGCACTAATAGTGATAATGCTTTGTCAACAATATAGTGCACGTTACTTGGAGTGAATCCTAAAGCTAACGAAAACTTAGTTAAAATCTCTTTTTGTTTTGGTCCTAAAACATGATCCGCATAAACCATTCGAGCTAAATCATACAAACGCTCCAATCGATGAATGTATAAATACGGAGGATTAATCGGATACTTCATCGGATTATCCATGATTTCTTCATACTCGTCTTTAGAAATTTCTAAATTACGAGCCAATCGATCAATAAATTCTTTTTCTTCCGGCGTGATGGCACCATCACTCAATGCTACTCTTACAATTGCTGAAAAGTGACCCTTGTTTCGGTTTTTAAAACCACTATCAAATAAATCTGAAATTGACATACTGCTTTGTTAATTATTGGTAGTGCAAATATAATTCTATTTCTTTTTTCTAAATAATTTTCACAAGCTTTTAATCGGTAAAACTTACTTTTTTCGAAATAAATCGTAAGTTTGAGGGCCTCAAATTATTAAATCTTTAGTTATGTCTGAATTCTGGGTTTATTTCACAGTAGGATTGAAGCATGTTTTGGATATTCATGCTTATGATCATGTACTTTTTTTAATTGCTTTAACGGTTCCTTATTCTTTTAAAGATTGGAAAAGGGTTTTAATTTTGGTAACACTTTTTACTGTTGGTCATACTTTGTCATTACTGCTTTCGGTTTATGAAATTGTTTTAATTAAAGAATCTTTGGTTGAATTTCTTATTCCAATAACAATCTTGATTACTGCCTTTTTTCACCTGTTTACAGCCGGAAAATCAGGAAAAAAAGAAAGCATAAGTGTCGTGGCTTTCATCACACTTTTTTTCGGAATCATACATGGTCTTGGGTTTTCTAACTATTTTAAAACAATTGTTCCCGGCGAGGCTTCTTCTAAATTAATTCCTTTACTTGAATTTGCTCTAGGTATTGAGGCCGCTCAATTGATAGTGGTTTTCTTCGTGTTGATAATCTCCTTTGTGGTTCAAAATTTTCTTCGCTTTTCAAAAAGAGATTGGACACTTGTTGCCACCGCTTTTGTAATTGGCGTAGTTATCCCTATGATAATTGATAGTCCGATTTGGAACAGATAAATGCCTTAAAACTTGGTTGTTAAAAAATGAATAAAAAGAAACGCACTAAATATGATAAAGCCTACCTTCGTATAGCGAAAGAGTGGAGCCGACTTTCTTATTGTAAACGAAAGCAAGTTGGAGCGATTATTGTTAAAGACCGTATGATAATTTCTGATGGTTACAACGGAACGCCTTCCGGTTTTGAAAATTGTTGCGAAGATGAAGAAGGAATTACGAAATGGTATGTGTTGCATGCGGAAGCTAATGCCATTCTGAAAGTTGCCGGTTCAACGCAATCTTGTGAAGGAGCAACGTTATACATCACCCTTTCGCCATGTAAAGAATGTAGTAAATTGATTCATCAATCAGGAATTACACGAGTGGTTTATTTTGAAGGATACAAAGACGATAGCGGAATTGAATTCCTTAAAAAAGCTGGTGTTGAGGTAGAATTGATTGATGATTTAGAATAGTGTTAAATGAAAATGGATAAAAAATATTGGCCGGTAATTCTTTTTACCGCAATTGCTTTTGGTGTGCTAATCGGAGGTAAGCTCAGTATTTTTGGCAAACAGGAAACACTGATTTCAAATTCCCATAAATTCAAACTAAACCGACTTATCGATTTTATTGAACGTGAATATGTTGACGACATCAACACCGATAGTATTGTTGATTTAACAGTTAATGGTATTTTAGAGCAACTCGACCCGCATTCTGTTTATATTTCTAAAAACGAACAAACTTTTGTGGCAGAATCAATGCGTGGTGATTTTGTGGGTATTGGTGTAAATTTTTATGTTTACAAAGATACGGTTGCGGTTATAAAACCTTTAATTGGCGGTCCGTCTGAAAAAGCAGGAATTAAAGCCGGTGACCGAATTTTGTTTGCAGATAATTACCAATTATTCGGAAAAAAAATACCTAATGACACACTTTATTCAAAACTCAAAGGAGCAGTAGGTTCTGATATTACGCTAACAATCTTTAGAAAAAGCGAAAACAAAAAACTAAAAGTTAAATTAAAACGCGATGTGATTCCTATAAAAAGTGTAGATGTGGCTTTGATGATTTCCAATGATATCGGATTTATAAAAGTCAATCGTTTTTCTGAAACTACCTATAAAGAATTTAAAGCAGGTCTCGAAAAAGTAATTGCCAAAGGTGCAAAAAGCGTTATCGTGGATTTACGTGATAATGGTGGAGGTTATCTTGAAAAAGCAGTTCAAATGGCAGACGATTTTCTGGAAGAAGACGCATTGATTGTTTTTACAAAAAATAAGAAGGAGCGAGTTGATAAAACAAAAGCTACCAAAAAAGGAATTTTTGAAAAAGGAAAAGTCTTTGTTTTGTTAAATGAAAATTCGGCTTCAGCTTCTGAGATTTTTGCAGGGGCTATTCAAGATAATGATCGTGGAATAATTGTTGGGCGTCGTTCTTTTGGGAAAGGCTTAGTGCAACGCGAAATGGAACTAGGTGATGGTTCCGTTGTTCGATTAACCGTAGCAAGATATTACACGCCTTCAGGAAGATCTATTCAAAAACCCTATGAAAATGGCAATGAAGACTATTATAACGAGTTTGATAAACGATTTGAAAGTGGCGAATTGTATGAACGCGACAGCATAAAAATTAAAGACAGCCTAATCTTTAAAACTAAAAAAGGGAGAACGGTCTATGGCGGTGGCGGCATTGTGCCCGATATTTTCGTACCGTTACAAAACAGACATAGTGAAGATGCTGTGGAAGCCATGATGCAAACCGGCATTGTAAGTTATTTTGTTTTTGAAGAATTAGACAAAGACCGAAAAGCGTTTTACAATTTAAATTTTGATGATTTCATTATCAAAATGGAATATACAGATTTGTATTATACTAATTTTCAAAATTATCTCAATAAAAACGGAATAGCAGTTCAATTGAGTAAAAGCAAACCGGTGGTGAAACGCTACTTGATGGCTGAGTTCGCCAGACAATTATTTGATGACGAAAAATATTATGAAATTATTTTGAAGGAAGATGAAATGGTGAAAGCGGTTTTGGAACACAAATAGCAATTAAGCCTTTAGCATTACAAAGTATTATTTTTTATGAAGATGGATTTTTATGCATTTTCAGTAACGTCAGAAAACTATATAAATGGAATGAAATTGAAAAATTAATTGTATTCAAATTATCAAAATTGGGAATTTTATTGAATAAAACGAGTATGCTCAATAAACTGTGTCAAATATAAAAAATGGATGTTTAAATTTTTTAAATTTGATTATTATGAGCGAACAATTCGATTTTGAGTCTTTCTCTAAGTCAGCCATAGAGAAATTAAAACAAG
>NZ_BMFG01000014.1 GCF_014638005.1 Flavobacterium orientale | reverse complement strand
TAGTTACAGTTCCTAAACCACACTCATCTAAGTCTGAGCTATCCACATATGTTAAGCTAACTTGGCTGTCACATGCATCAGAAGCACTTGGTGTGCTGAATACTGCTGCTGTTGGACATTCTACTGTATAAGCTGCTCCAACTCCTGAAATTGCAGGTGCTGTAGTATCTTGAAATGTAATCACTTGTTTGTGGTACACATGATTTGTACAACGGTCAGATATTTTCCAAGTTCTTTGTAAAAGATAAACACCCGGACAGTCACCCGGATATTCGAAATCACCTAAAAATTGAACAAAAACAGTCCCACAATTGTCAGTAGCCACAATTTCACCCGGAGGTGGAATAGGCATACCACATTCTAAAATTAAATCAGTTGGTCCTGAAACTACTACCGGATCTTCTTTATCCACAATTGTTACTTGATAAGAACAATTTGACACACAACCTTCCGGCGTTGTTACCGTTAGTTTCACTGTATATGAAGTTCCACAAGATAGCCCAGCATTTACTGAAACTTGTTGTTGATTGGAAGGCCCAACTATTGTTCCGTTCCCTACGATAGACCAACTATATTGATATCCGTTTCCACTAGGAGCACTGTAAATATTTCCTTGAGAACCAGGACAAACGGCTAAATCTCCTTTAATTGCACATTCTGATTGCGTCACCTTAATGGTTTGTGAACATTGGGTAACGATACCAGAATTATTTGTCATTGTTAAGTGAATCGTATAGGTACCCGCTGAAGTGGCTACTACCCCAACATTTTGTGATGTTGAAGATCCAGAAATTGTTGCACCGGTTGTTCCAGGCTCAATTTTCCAAGAAAAACTAGTAGCACCTGAACCATTTGGAACACCAAAATAATTGATTGAACCAGCACAAACTGATTCCGGACATGGAATAGGTTGATTGGCTTGGTTAGTACATAAAGAAACCGGTGTTGGAAAATCTCCCGGACAAATTGGTGCAGATAATGCAATTTGCAATGATCTGTCTTGATTTCCCAGATTACCAATATTCCAATTGATTGTTCTCATGTGATAAGGAGAACCATTTATACCCCCTGCAGAAAGAATTGGATCAATTCCCCAATTTTGTCTTAAAGCAATATGCCCACCCCACGCTAGAGTAGCTGTAGACTGGGTAGGTGTAAATTTAAAAGTAAACTGAACTTTTTTGTCATTTCCGGTTAAGCTCAAAACGTCAGCTGCTGTGACCAAGCTATTCCCTTCAAAATATTGATAAGTTACACCATAAGCTTGGTTGAAACTTCCGCCCCAAATAGAAATGAACGTTTTGTTTGCGGCTTGAAGTGCTAAAAATTCGTTTCTAGCATTTGCAACACCCAAAATGCCATCATTTGCAGGACTTAAATAAGCCGGCATTGTAACAGGCAAAGTACTGGAAGGCGGTGCTAATGCACCAGGCAATAATGGATTAACCACTTCGTCGCCATTGTGACTCTGAAAAGTATGCGGTTCTAATTGTTGGTAATGCGTAATGAAGTCTAACGCATATTTACTACCATTTACAAAGTCATAGCCTAAAGTAATTTCTACTTCTTGGCCAACCGGCAAACCTGTCATAACAAGTCTGTAAGGTATTGAATGACCTTCAATATAATGCGATTGTTGCGCATTTAAATTTCCGTTTCGCCATGCCATCGGATTGAGTACGTTATTCAACGGACCATTTTCTCCTTGACTAAGACTCGCACCCGGATTTTGTGCGGTTATACTACTTGTGACAAGTATTAAAAAAAAGCTTAAAATTAATACAAACGATTTTTTACTCGACTCAATTACATATTGAATCTTATTACTTTTTTCACTTGACTTCCTACAACAACTGTAAGAAAGCAGATAACTCGGATTAAAAAAAATAGTTTTTTTCATGAGTATAGTGTTAAGTTAACACCATACATTAATGGGAAAATTAGAGCAGATAGGGTTTAGGGACGTAGAGAATAATTACTTTTTCAAATGCACAGTTTTTTTTAAAAATTACACGATTAAGATTGGTTTAATACACTTTCAGATGCTCAATAATTCTTGGTAAACAAATTATTAAACAAATTTAAATTTCAATAATATATCTTTGGAAATTGAATTTTTTCTACATTAACGAGTACTAAATTCATAATATTTTATTAAAGAAAAGCCAAAAATCGTTAAACTGCACATAAAATCGATAAAAACAAAAAAAGAGGCTAATCGCCTCTTTTAAAAAATAATATCAATTAATTCTTATAATTTTTTCACAACATTTCGTTCACTTAAACCTAACGTTGTCATTACATCTTCATAGTTTGAAAAATCCATTCTAGCTGAACCGAAATATCCCGGAACTAAAACAATTCTGAACGTTTGGTTTTGTGTCCATTGCGGACCAAGTATATCTAAATTGAAATCGGCTGAATCTAAAAACAAGTTTACATCAAAGCGAGTAAAATCATAATTATACTGTAAATCACCCTCAATTAACTGCACTGTTTGAGGCATTAATCGCCAAATAGGGGTATTTCCATCAACATCCCATAACAGATAAACTAAAACTACATCTGAATCTAAAATAGGTGGATTTAACGGAATTAAGCTACTGTAATTGTTTGAAGCAGAAAAATTTCTTGTTACTTCAAAAACCTCAGCTTCGACTGAATAACCATCTCTTCCCGGAATTCCTTGCGGACCTTCACAACTTTGTAACGTTATCATCCCGATAACAGTTAAAATCAACGTAATTCTTTTCATACTTTTTTTCTTTATGATTCTTACTAAATTTACTTTTTCAATACTCATGCCAAAGTTATCTTTTTTGAATGATTTCTACTCAATTTATTTTTCTACTTTTGGTTTATGGAAGAAAAACACAATTTATTTATGGTAATGCTAGGAGCTAAACCAACAGGTAGAGTAACTGAACAACACGATATTTTTTTTGGAATTGGAAAATCTCTTACTGATTTAATTCCTGAAATGAATTCTTTTTGGCCTGAGGCTAAAGGAAATATTCACATAGATGCTTGGAGAAGAATTTCAAAAGTTGAAAATTACAGTGTTAAAATCTCACCCCGAAATGAAGGTGTTACGATGAATGAAAAATTATTCTTCATCAACCTTGGTGGTTACAAGCCGAATGAATTTGAAGAGTTTCATTATAAAGTTGTTACTATTGCAACCAATAAAGCTACAGCAATTAAAAAAGCAAAACAAACTTCTTTTTACAAGCATTGTGGCTTTACAGGAGCTACCTCTCACATTGATGACAAATATGGTATTGATGTAGATGATATTTATAACATTGAAGAACTTTTATCACACGAAACAAAAAACAAGTTTCAACTAGTTTTTAAATTGAATGAATCGCGAGAAGAAGACATTCTCAACATAGGCTATCTAAAAATAAAGAAGCCGTCAATATAAAAATTGACGGCTCCTTCCTGCAAAACCAACCTTACTTTCTGGCTTTAATTATTGTTTTTGTTGTTGATTCTTTGTCTGTGGTCACACGCACCATAAACAATTGTCCTTCGTTTCGAGCAAAATGCATATTTATACTTTCCTCTTTATTAGTATAACCATTACTATCTTGGTATTTATAAACCAAAATACCTCTATAATCAAAAATCTCAATGGTTACTTTTGATTTATAATCAAAATTATATTTGATTGAAATCTCTTCTTGGAAAGGAACCGGATAAATATCAAACAAATCTCTTCCTATAGTTGCCTCAGTTCTAAATTGAATTGGATCTATAGGATTGTTATGTGCATCTATTGAACAACCTGCATTGTTTAAATCATCTAATGCTGTAGCTAAATTTCCTGTAGCATTTCCGTTGGAAGCAAATGCATTGTTTACTGTGGTAATCAATAACTGTGTATTATTTAAATAAGGTTCTCCATAATTCACAAATGCATGACAAATATTAAGTAAAGCCGCTACTGATTGTCTTCCCAGATTAGCTGGACCTCCCCCACCTAAATTTAACACTTCCATAAAGGTTTTGTTTTTGATATTATTAGGTGCACTTGTAAATACCGTTCCATATTTTGTACCAGGACTATAATTACCGCACCAGCTACCCGGATGATTTTTCCAGTAACCAATAGTACAACCATCAAAGAATTCACATTCCGGTCTTGTAACCACTACCTCATCTTGTGTCGTACATCCATTTGATAAATCGGTAACTGTAAGAACATATGTTCCTTCCATATCCACAGTTGGAGTCGCTGTATCTGCACCGGAAACTATGTTTCCATCTAATGTAGACCAAGAGAAACTAACATTCACAGTAGTTGAAGATCCTGATAACTGTACTGTAGAAGTATCACACGAAATTTGAGCATCATCTCCCGCATTTGCATTTGGTGGTGTGTTATTTAAAGTAACCAATGCAACATCAGTAGCGGTACATCCATTATCAGGATTAGTAACTGTTAATGTATACGTTCCAGCTGCATCTACGGTAGGCGTTGCCGTATCAGCTCCAAAAGCGATATTACCTCCATTACTTGCTACCCATGCAAACGTTGCACCAGGTGTTGTTGAAGAGCCACTTAAACTTACTGATTTTGAAGTACAATTCAATTCCTTATCCGCTCCTGCATTTGCGTTTGGCGGTGTGTTATTTAAAGTAACTAAGGCTACATCAGTAGCTGTACATCCATTTGCAGGGTTTGTTACTGTTAAAGTATATGTACCTGCTGCATTCACTGTTGGTGTAGCTGTGTTAGCTCCTGAAACAATGTTTCCTCCGTTACTAGCCACCCAAGCAAAAGTTGCTCCCGGTGTTGTTGAAGAACCGCTTAATGCAATTGAGGTTACTGTACATGTTAGTTCTTTATCCGCTCCTGCATTTGCGTTTGGCGGTGTGTTATTTATAGTAACCAAAGCTACATCTGTAGCTGTACAACCATTTGCCGGGTTTGTTACCGTTAAAGTATAGGTTCCAGCTGCATTCACTGTTGGTGTAGCTGTGTTAGCTCCTGAAACAATGTTTCCGCCATTGCTGGCTATCCAAGCAAATGTTGCTCCCGGTGTAGTTGAAGAACCGCTTAATGCAATTGATGCAACTGTACAAGTAAGTTCTTTATCAGCTCCCGCATTAGCGTTTGGTGGTGTGTTATCTAGGGTAACTAATGCCACATCAGTAGCCGTACATCCATTTGCAGGGTTTGTTACTGTTAAAGTATATGTACCTGCCCCATTCACGGTTGGTGTAGCTGTATTAGCTCCTGAAACGATATTCCCTCCATTACTAGCCACCCAAGCAAAAGTTGCTCCCGGCGTAGTTGAAGAACCGCTTAATGCAATTGAGGTTACTGTACAAGTAAGTTCCTTATCCGCTCCAGCATTTGCATTAGGAAGATTACCATCAAGTGTTACCAATGCTACATCTGTAGCCGTACAACCGTTAGCCGGATTTGTTACTGTTAAAGTATATGTACCCGCCGCATTCACTGTTGGTGTCGCTGTATTTGCTCCTGAAACAATGTTTCCGCCATTGCTAGCTATCCAAGCAAATGTTGCTCCAGGCGTGGTTGAAGAACCGCTTAATGCAATTGAAGTTACTATACAAGTTAGTTCTTTGTCCGCACCCGCATTTGCGTTTGGTGGTGTGTTATTTAAAGTAACTAGAGCTATATCAGTAGCCGTACATCCATTTGCCGGGTTTGTTACTGTTAAAGTATAGGTTCCTGCTGCATTCACGGTTGGTGTAGCTGTATTTGCACCTGAAACAATGTTTCCTCCGTTACTAGCCACCCAAGCAAAAGTTGCTCCCGGTGTTGTTGAAGAACCGCTTAGTGCAATTGATGTTACTGTACAAGTAAGTTCTTTATCCGCTCCAGCATTTGCGTTTGGCGGTGTGTTGTTCAAAGTAACTAATGCCACATCAGTAGCCGTACATCCATTTGCCGGGTTTGTTACCGTTAAAGTATAGGTTCCAGCTGCATTCACGGTTGGTGTAGCCGTATTAGCTCCTGAAACAATGTTTCCTCCATTACTAGCCACCCAAGCAAATGTTGCTCCCGGTGTGGTTGAAGAACCGCTTAGTGCAATTGACGTTACTGTACACGTTAGTTCTTTATCCGCTCCTGCATTTGCGTTAGGAGGTGTGTTATCTAGGGTAACTAATGCTACATCAGTAGCCGTACATCCATTTGCAGGGTTTGTTACCGTTAAAGTATATGTACCTGCTGCATTCACGGTTGGTGTAGCTGTATTAGCTCCTGAAACAATGTTTCCACCATTACTTGCTACCCAAGCAAATGTTGCTCCAGGGGTTGTTGAAGAACCGCTTAATGCAATTGAGGTTACTGTACATGTTAGTTCTTTATCCGCTCCTGCATTTGCATTAGGAAGATTACCATCAAATGTTACCAATGCAACATCTGTAGCCGTACAACCGTTAGCCGGATTTGTTACCGTTAAGGTATAGGTACCCGCCGCATTCACTGTTGGTGTCGCTGTATTTGCTCCTGAAACAATGTTTCCGCCATTGCTAGCTATCCAAGCAAATGTTGCTCCCGGTGTGGTTGAAGAACCACTCAATGCAATTGAAGTTACTATACAAGTTAGTTCTTTGTCAGCACCCGCATTAGCGTTTGGTGGTGTGTTATTTAAAGTAACTAGAGCTATATCAGTAGCCGTACATCCATTTGCAGGGTTTGTTACTGTTAAAGTATATGTTCCCGCTGCATTCACAGTTGGTGTAGCTGTATTTGCACCAGAAACAATGTTTCCTCCGTTACTAGCCACCCAAGCAAAAGTTGCTCCCGGTGTGGTTGAAGCACCGCTTAATGCAATTGAGGTTACTGTACATGTTAGTTCTTTATCCGCTCCAGCATTTGCGTTTGGTGGTGTGTTATTTAAAGTAACTAGAGCTATATCAGTAGTCGTACATCCATTTGCAGGGTTTGTTACTGTTAAAGTATAGGTTCCTGCTGCATTCACGGTTGGTGTAGCTGTATTAGCTCCTGAAACAATGTTTCCGCCATCGCTAGCTACCCAAGCAAATGTTGCTCCAGGGGTTGTTGAAGAACCACTCAATGCAATTGAAGTTACAGTACAAGTAAGTTCTTTATCAGCTCCCGCATTAGCGTTTGGCGGTGTGTTATTCATAGTAACCAAAGCTACATCTGTAGCTGTACAACCATTTGCAGGGTTTGTTACCGTTAAGGTATACGTTCCAGCCGCATTTACTGTTGGCGTAGCTGTGTTAGCTCCTGAAACAATGTTTCCGCCATTGCTGGCTATCCAAGCAAATGTTGCTCCCGGTGTGGTTGAAGCACCACTCAGTGCAATTGATGTCACTGTACATGTTAGTTCTTTATCCGCTCCTGCATTTGCGTTTGGCGGTGTGTTATCTAAGGTAACTAATGCCACATCAGTAGCCGTACAACCGTTTGCTGGGTTTGTTACTGTTAAAGTATAGGTTCCCGCTGCATTCACGGTTGGTGTAGCTGTATTAGCTCCTGAAACAATGTTTCCGCCATTGCTAGCCACCCAAGCAAAAGTTGCTCCAGGGGTTGTTGAAGCACCGCTTAATGCAATTGAGGTTACTGTACAAGTTAGTTCTTTATCCGCTCCTGCATTTGCGTTTGGCGGTGTCTTATTTTCTGTAACCGTCACTGTATCTTCTGCAAAACAGCCAACAGGACCTGCACTTGCTCTAACCGTATAAACTCCGGGATTAGAAACTACAGGAGCATTTCCAACTAATTCAGGTCCTAATTGACCCGGACCAGGTGAAGGCCCATACCACTTAATAGAAGCTCCCGGCGGAGTAACATTTGTTGCTGTTAAAGTAGCCGTTGGATTGGTACACGTTACTTCATTACTTGCGTTTGCCGTAACATCAACATCCGTTATGTTTCCAAATAAAAATGGTCCGGAAAAGTCTTTTAATTCTGCCGTAAAAGAAGCAGAAGATCTCGTTTTCACTAATAAACTACCTAGTAAATTATTACAAGGTCCATCATCGTTTGATCTACTATCAAGACCTAAAGCAGTTAAGTTAATTCCAAATTCCGCAAACTGTAACGCTTTCATGTCATCAAAATAAGCTGCATTTCCTTCTTGGCTTCCCCAAGGAGCTCCGAGCGTTGGAGCGGTTACATTTACAACAGCAAATACTGTAGCTTCTGCTGTTGGATCTTTTGTGGTTATACCTGCGTATCCAAATACACCTGAACCATTCCCTTGATCAAAAGTTCCTGTAAGACTAAATGGTCGATTTGGTCGTGAATTAAAATTTGCAATATCTGCACTCGACATCCAAATTCGTACACTTGCTTGTGGATTAGCCCCCCCATTTGCAAAATCAACGGCAACTAAAATATCACCCGGAATATCGATACTTCCATCAGGTTCAAAAACCCAAGCTGTATGACCGGCATTTGGACCTGCGTTAACTAAAGCGTTCCCATTATAAGTAACTTCTCTTCTAAAAAATTCAAAATCTGTATGCGAATTACCATCTGCAGATACTGTTGTTGCACCACCAAACCCCCATAAAATTCCGGTAGGTGATTGAGCCAATGCTGCCGGAGAGATGTCTCTTCTCAAATAACCAAACACATCGATTAAGTCATTTTTTGGAGGAGATCCACCACTACCTAGTGACCAAGTTGTAGGATCATCGCCATTTTTATTTGAGTTACCACTAAAAGAGGTCGCATCACTATTACCTTGCGATGAATTATTATCTCTAGCATAAACGGCATCAATCCATATGTTGGTACCCAGAATTGTATTATAAGGTACTGACATTCTTTTCTCAAAAGAGAAATTGTTATTTGCAAGAATAGATGCTTTAATACCTGCGGCATTTGTGACATCAATTACTCCGAGACCTGAACCAGGCCATAATGAAGGGTTCGCAAACCAGTCATCTGTTCCAATCGGACCGGCTAAATTTCCAAATTGAAGCCTGTTGGCATAGACGTCAGCATCAATACCGAAATTGGCTTTTAAAGCTGCTCCCGAAACAATTTGTGCTTTTGTTTCATGAGTTGCCATGAGTGTAATAACTACAATAAGTGTAGTACAAATTGTTTTCATCGTTAAGAAAGCCGATTGAAAACGAGAATTAGTTGTTAACCAATTTTTTATTGGTATCACATGACGTAATTCATTCTGAAATTGTCTTTTTTGTTTCATAATAATAGGGTTTAGATACACCATATTATTAGTGGAAATAATAAGTAGGAGAGGCAGTAAATTTTTAATTCTTTTGATTAAAAATTTTAAATTAAACAATAGTTAAATACAGAAGTTTTCACTTAATAAAGTGAGAATTATCTAATAATTTGTTAAATTGTTTCAGGAAAGGGCAATAAAATTAACAAATAAATTAACATACGCAAATAAATTTGTTATTTTTTAGCATTATTTATAATTAAAATTGAATTTTTCTTACGAAATTATATTTATATTTATATCCAATTAAACACTTCACAAATGGGAAGAAATAATCCGAAAAATATCAAAATACACAACGACAAGTTGCACAAGGAACAAGCCAAAAAGAAACAAAAGGAAATGGCGAGAAAAGAGAAATTGAAAGCCATTGTTCGGAAGTTTACTAGTGATGAGAATGAAACCACTAACTAATTAAATCATTGCTATGAAAAATTTACTTTTGATTACGTTTGTATTCTTCAGTGTATCTTATGCTGTAGCCCAAGACAAATCCTCCATAGAAAAAGAAGCCACTGCCCTAGCCCAAGAACAATTGGATGGTTACAACAAACGTGACATTGAAGCTTTTTTGAAACCTTACAGTGAAAATGTAAAAGTATATACTTTTCCCGATCAACTTTTGTATGAAGGAAAGGCGAAGATGCGAGAAGAATATACGGCGATGTTCAATCAATTACCCGATTTGCATTGTAAATTAGTAAACCGAATTGTGTTGAACAACAAAGTCATCGACCATGAAGAAGTTGTCTTTATGAAATCGGAACCCAAACTGTATGCGATTGCGGTTTATACCATTACGGATGGTAAGATTAGTGAGGTGCGGTTTATGCAGTAGAAATTAATAATTGGTTTTATTAACATAACTCTTTAGGTGGAATAAAACAAATTTGATTGTTTTCATAATCGTAATAATTTAACCACATAGATACATAGATTTTCATAGTTCTTTAAAGACGCTTCGCTCAATTAAAGAAACACATAGCTATGTTTCCTAAAACTAAGCGAAGCGTCTCCTGTAAGTTTATAAAACTATGTGTCTATGTGGTAAAAAAAATCTAGTTTTATTAAGCTTTTACAATCATTTACTAATTCCCCCACAACCTCACCCATAATTTCCCCAACAATTTCTTAGCTTGTTCTCGATTTTTATTTGGTAATTCCATCGCTTTGACCTCCCCTTTTTCTTCAGTAATTTGATAACTGAATGAAAATTGAAAATCAGTTGAATCTGTATTCATCACACCAAACCGCAAATCATTGAAAAGGAGTTGGTTTTCTTTTTGGGTGATGCAGTACCAACCTTCTGAGATTCGTTTTAATTGTTTGATAACGGCGGCATCTTCGATGTTGTCAATCATTTCTTTTTGCGTAGGGATGAATTGAAATTGGATGGGTTTTGTATCAAAAAACGAATAATCGCCAATGTAATAACCGTTAGTAACTTTGACATTGGTTGTCCACAAAATAATGTTGAATGGCGATGGTTTCACCACAATTTCCTGATAACTAATCTTGTTTTGCTCTAGTTGTTTTTCAAATTTTTGCAAGACAATGGATTGTACTATTAAGGTCAAAAACAGATAGGATGTACTCACAATTAATCCCGTTCTATTCCAAAACATTCTTTTTGTGTCTTGTTTCTTTTTCTTCATCGAAAGAATTAGAAAGAACAAAAACGGTAAGGTATAAAGCGGATCTATCACAAAAATAGATTGCAATGAAAATCGTGTTTCCAACGGCCAAAGTAGCTGGGTCCCCCATGTAGTAAACAAATCCAGCAATGCATGTGTCTGTAAAATTAAATAGGAGAACAACGTTGCTTCTTTGAAATTCACTTTCTGTTTATGTTCTACTTTTTGTAAAATCCATCCTAAAATGGGTGAAAGAATTAGAAAAAACACTAGTGAATGACTAAATCCACGATGAATATCAGTAGCGGTCAACGGATCTATAAACTTACCATAAAGCACATCTAAATCAGGTATCGTTCCAATGATGGCACCGTATAGAATGGCTTTGTTGCCCATCTTTTTGCCGAGCAATTGGTTTCCGACTGCGGCACCGAGAACGATTTGACTGAGTGAATCCATTTAAAAAAGTTTACACAAAAATAGGCATTCTGATTGTGTAAATTATGTAATGATATCACTTAATCTTATAACACAAAAGTTAAAATTTAATCGAACTTTATAGTTATAATTTTAAATTTATTTATAATGGAAAAGTCTCATTCAACTCTCAATAGCACAATCGAAGTGAACAGCATCAATTTATCGTATAACGATGTTGGAATTGGAAAAATTCCGGTTGTTTTTTTACATGGTTTTCCTTTCAATAAATCAATGTGGGATAATCAATTAGCAACTTTTAAGGATACGCATCGCTTTATCTCTTTAGATTT
The DNA here is from genome assembly GCF_014638005.1 of Flavobacterium orientale. Classification (GTDB taxonomy): domain Bacteria; phylum Bacteroidota; class Bacteroidia; order Flavobacteriales; family Flavobacteriaceae; genus Flavobacterium; species Flavobacterium orientale. Next base: position 32,836 of record NZ_BMFG01000014.1, on the reverse strand, counting down.
TAGAAGTTTCGGACAGTCGTCGAATGATGGTTCGGAATTGAGCATGGATTTATTGGCAGATGATTTGATTGGTTTTTTGAATGCGTTGCGATTGCGAAAAGTGATTATTTGCGGTCTTTCAATGGGTGGATTTGTGACCTTGAATGCTGTTAAACGTTTTCCGGAACGCTTTGCTGCTTTGATTTTGTGTGATACCAATTGTGTTGCCGACACTTCAGAGCAAAGAGAAAAAAGGGATGAAGTTATCGAAGAAATTGAGAAAAACGATACGTCGAAATTCTCGGCTACGTTTTTGGATTCGCTTTTTTATGATGATACCTATTCGACGAAAAAACAATTAGTAGGAAAAATAAATTCTGATATTTTGGCCAATACACCGGAAGTCATAACAGCCGGTTTGAAAGCGTTGGCAACCCGAACGGAAACATGTTCTTCTTTGGAAAAAATTGCTGTTCCTACGTTAATCATTTGTGGTCGTGAAGATGAGGTGACTCCGTTGGAACAATCGGAATTTATGAATAAACACATTAAAGATTCGACGTTGAAAGTGATTAATAATGCCGGACATTTATCCAATATGGAGCAACCTCAAGACTTTAACACAGAGCTTTTAGAGTTTTTATCTTCGGAACCGATTATCACGATGGTGAATTCGATTAAAGAACCGAATGCGAATTTGTTTGTGTAGGTTTATTGGTAAACGTTCTTACCTTTTATATATAGCCCCTTTATTAAGTTTTATGACTTGGTGAAGGGGTTTTTACTTTCATCTTTGCACAGAGCATTAAGCTTCCTTTGAGATAACCTAAATAAAGAGTGACTAAAGGGTTTCTTTGCCCTATTCTTTTATTTAGCGATTACTGAAAGGAAACACAGTGTATGGTTTAATTTAAGAAGACTATAGTTGAAGAGCAAATGAGGTTCTAGAAAATCTGTCACGTTTGATGCTTTATCCATACACTATCTATACTCTATCTATACTTTATCTATGCTTTATCTATACAGTTGTTGGTTGTCTGACCCGTCCTAAAATAACTTTACATATTATTAAATAAATCCTATTATAGTTATACAAATATAATTCTTAATCCTAAACTTGCTATACAGTTGTTTTTCATTTTAAAAAATGACTTGACTTATGAAAGTATTTAAGGCAAATCTTTAAGGGTTTTGTCTTCGGAACCGATTATCACGATGGTGAATTCGATTAAAGAACCGAATGCGAATTTGTTTGTGTGAAAAAAGAGGCAAAAATTAAAATTTGCCTCTCTTTCTTATTTATGGTATCTACATATTCCTCCTATACTGCCCACCCACTTCAAACAACGCACTCGTAATTTGACCAAGCGAACAATATTTAGTGGCTTCCATCAAACGTTCAAAGATATTTTGGTTGTTGATGGCGGCTTCTTGTAAACCGTTTAGTTGTTCGTTCACTTTTTGCTCATGCAATTGGTGTAAGGTTTCTAAGGTTTTAATTTGAAATTGTTTTTCGTCTTCGGTGGCACGAATTACTTCTCTTGGCACAACCGTTGGCGAACCTTTTGAACTTAAAAACGTGTTTACCCCAATAATCGGGAAATCGCCATTGTGTTTTAAGGTTTCATAATACAACGATTCTTCTTGAATTTTGGAACGTTGGTACATGGTTTCCATTGCACCTAAAACGCCGCCACGTTCTGTGATTCGGTCGAATTCTTGTAAAACGGCTTCTTCCACTAAATCGGTTAATTCTTCGATGATGAACGAACCTTGAATTGGATTTTCGTTTTTGGCTAAACCTAATTCTTTGTTGATAATCAATTGAATGGCCATCGCACGACGAACGGATTCTTCGGTTGGTGTGGTAATGGCTTCGTCATACGCATTCGTATGCAACGAGTTACAGTTATCGTAAATGGCATACAAAGCTTGCAGCGTAGTTCGGATGTCATTGAAATCAATTTCCTGAGCGTGCAACGAACGTCCCGACGTTTGAATATGGTATTTCAACATCTGAGCTCTTTCGTTTGCTCCGTATTTATTTTTTAATGCTTTAGCCCAAATTTTTCTTGCCACACGACCAATCACGGCATATTCCGGATCGATTCCGTTCGAGAAAAAGAAGGATAAATTAGGTCCGAAATCGTTGATGTTCATTCCGCGACTCAAATAATATTCCACGTAAGTGAAACCATTGGCCAACGTAAACGCTAATTGCGTGATTGGGTTTGCCCCTGCTTCCGCAATATGATAACCCGAAATGGAAACCGAATAGAAGTTACGAACGTTCTTTTTAATGAAATATTCTTGTACGTCGCCCATTAATCGGAGAGCGAATTCGGTGGAGAAAATACAGGTGTTTTGTGCCTGATCTTCTTTTAAAATATCGGCTTGAACAGTTCCGCGAACTTGTGCTAATGTTTTAATTTTAATGTCTTGGTACACGTCTTGCGGTAGCACTTGGTCTCCGGTAACGCCTAACAACATCAAACCTAAACCGTTATTTCCTTTTGGAAGTTCGCCGTTGTAAGTTGGACGAACGAAACCGTTTTTCTTATAGATTTCGTTGATTTTTTCTTCTACCTCAACTTGTAAATTATTTTCGATGATGTATTTTTCACAATTCTGATCGATGGCGGCATTCATAAAAAAGCCAAGCAACATCGGAGCCGGACCGTTGATGGTCATACTCACAGACGTTAACGGATGACTTAAATCGAAACCGGAATATAATTTTTTAGCATCGTCTAAACAGCAAATAGAAACTCCGGCATTACCGATTTTCCCGTAAATATCCGGACGTAAATCAGGGTCGTTTCCGTATAACGTTACCGAGTCAAACGCCGTTGACAAACGTTTTGCGGGTAAACCTGCACTCACGTAGTGAAAACGTTTGTTGGTTCGCTCCGGTCCGCCTTCTCCGGCAAACATTCTGGATGGATCTTCGCCTTCTCGTTTGAACGGGTACAATCCAGATGCAAAAGGGAATTCTCCGGGAACGTTTTCCTGTAAATTCCACTTTAAAATATCACCCCACGCTTGGTATTTTGGTAACGCTACTTTTGGTATTTGCGAGTGCGAAAGTGATTCGGTATGGGTTTGAATTTTGATTTCTTTGTCGCGAACTTTGAACGAATAAATCGGGTTTTTGTATTTATTTACTTTTTCGTCCCACGTTAAAATGATTTCCCAGTTGAATGGGTCGAGGTTCATTTTTACACGGTCGAATTCTTTAGTTAATAAATTTAAAAACTCTTTATTGGTGGTTGATTCTGCGTTGGAAAGTTCTTCTTCGTTGATTCCGAATTTGGTTAAACCTAATTTGTTAATATGTCCAACTGATTCAATGGTTTTGTAAATTCCGTATAATTTTTGAGCGACATCTACTTGTGATAAAACGGTTTCGTCGTACTTGCGGTTATTCTCTGAAATTTCAGAAAGATAACGAGTTCGGTGTGGTGGAATGACGAAAATTTTCTCGCTCATTTCACGCGTGATTTCGAAGGTAGATTGCAAATCCGCTTCTGTTTTTTCGACGATTTTGTCCATCACTTTTTTGTAAAGTGTGTTCATTCCGGGATCATTAAATTGTGAAGCAATTGTTCCGAAAACGGGTAGCGAATCTAAATCGGCATCCCAAAGGTTATGATTGCGTTGGTATTGTTTTTTCACATCACGAAGAGCATCAAGTGAACCTCTTTTGTCGAATTTGTTGATGGCAACTAAATCGGCAAAATCAAGCATATCGATTTTTTCCAATTGGGTTGCCGCTCCGAATTCAGGTGTCATTACGTATAATGAAACATCGGAATGTTCGATGATTTCGGTATCACTTTGACCAATTCCGGAGGTTTCCAGAATAATGATGTCATATTTTGCTGCTTTAAGTACTTGAATCGCTTCGGCAACATATTTTGATAAGGCTAAATTGGATTGACGAGTGGCCAACGAACGCATATAAACGCGAGGATTATTAATGGCATTCATTCGGATTCTGTCACCTAACAAAGCTCCGCCCGTTTTTCTTTTGGATGGATCGACGGAAATTAAACCGATTGTTTTTTCAGGGAAATCGATTAGAAAACGACGCACTAATTCATCTACTAACGATGATTTTCCTGCTCCGCCTGTTCCGGTGATTCCGAGAACTGGAATTTTGGAGGTTTCATTTTCTTTGTGAATAGTGTCTAACGTTTCTTTAGCAATATCCGGAAAATTCTCTGCTGCAGAAATTACGCGAGCGATTGAACGTGGATTTTTTTTGTATAATTCTTTGGCTTCACCGTTCAAATTATCGCCAATTGGGTAATCGGATTGTTGCACCAAATCATTAATCATTCCTTGTAAGCCCATTGCACGACCGTCATCGGGCGAATAAATTCTGGTGATTCCGTAGTCGTGAAGGTCTTTAATTTCTTCGGGAAGGATTACGCCTCCTCCACCGCCAAATATTTTGATGTGACCGGCTCCTTTTTCTTTGAGCAAATCGTGCATGTATTTGAAATATTCGTTGTGACCCCCTTGGTAGGATGTCATTGCAATTGCATTGGCGTCTTCTTGAATGGCTGTATTTACGACCTCTTCAACGCTTCTGTCGTGGCCGAGGTGAATGACTTCCACACCGGTTGATTGGATGATGCGACGCATGATGTTGATGGCGGCATCGTGTCCGTCAAAAAGGGATGCGGCTGTTACAATTCTTACTTTATTTTTAGGAATATAAGGAGTTGCTTGTTCCATTGATAAAAAAATGATGTTTTTGAGGGTGCAATTTACGGAATTAATAAAAATATCTTGGTTTTTTTTTGTTGTGGTTTTTGGTTTTCTGTTGTTGGTTTTCTGTTGCTGAATATTTTGAACACGGATTTTAAAAATTGGAGAAATTTTAATATTATAAGTTTTGAAAAAATAGGACTCTTAACTTGAAAGAATATTTTTTTGCCACAAAGATTGAAAGGCACAAAGCTTTTGAAACTGAAACTTTTAACTTGTAGCAAATTAATCTTTTTTGCTACGAAGAAAAAAGCACGAAGTTTTTGAAACTTGAAACCCAAAACTTTTAGTTAATAGAAACAAAAAGGCATGCTATTTGTTTACTTTTGAACCATTAAATTTATTCTACTATGAAAAAAACTATTTTATTTTTGTGTGCCTTTTCTTTTTTCAGTTGTGCCGAGATGCAACAAATTGCCAATCAATTTCCTCAAACCGGAGGGATGTTAGGAAATGCTGACATTTCAAACGGACTGAAAGAAGCGTTAAACAATGGTATTGACAAACAAGTTTCTACGTTAACCAAAGTGGATGGTTTTTTTAAAAATGAAGCGGTAAAGATTTTGTTGCCGGACGAATTGAAAGTAGTCGATACGAGATTACGAGCAATTGGCTTATCAAGTTTGGCGGATGAAGGTTTAAAAGTATTGAATCGTGCTGCTGAAGATGCCGTAAAAGAAGCTACACCAATTTTTGTTGATGCTGTGAGACAAATGTCTTTTAATGATGCCAAAAATATTTTGATGGGCAATCAAACTGCTGCAACTTCTTATTTGCAGAACACCACCTCCAATGCGTTGTATTCTAAATTTAATCCCGTGATTAAAAATTCTTTTGCGAAAGTTGGTGCAGATCAAGTTTGGACTAACATCATTACTAAATACAATGCCATTCCATTGGTTACTAAAGTGAATCCTGATTTAACTGATTATACTACTAACAAAGCGATGGAAGGGGTTTTTAAAATGATTGCTGTGGAGGAAAAAGAGATTCGTACGAATTTGAATGCCAGAAGTTCTGATTTGTTGAAAAGGGTTTTTGCGATGCAGGATGTTAAGTAAGGTGATAGGTTAAAGGTACTAGGTGATAGGTTTTCACTTCATGCTAAAATTTTAATAATCAATAACATATATATAACAAATGCTTAACACAACAAACTGAAAATTCTGCCGATATTTGCAGTATAAATTTAAGGTTTGTTTGGTTAGAGTTAGTTAGTAAAAAGAAAGTCAGTGTTTGAGACCACTGACTTTCTTATTTTTTAGCCTTTAGAAACGCAATTACCGCTGCATTAAAATGAGCTGCTTTTTCTACATTTACAACATGTCCGCAGTTTTTTATCACAAACAATTCGGATGATTTATAGTGTTTTTCCACTACTTGACGAACCGATGGTAAAAACATATAATCTTCTTCTCCCATAACATATAAGGTTGGAATATTAATTTCCACTTGTCGGAACCATCTTAAAACAGGATTGATTTCGGCGGTAAGTTTAAACCATTTTATAAATTCTTTTTGGTATAATTTTTTAGCTTCATTGATAAAAAGCAGACGTGACTGTTTGTGGTTTTTCTTTGGCATAATTACGAAAGCAAAAAAGCGGTACAACACTAAATACGGTAAAACGTATTTGAAAATGTTTCCTAATTTCATTAAAATCTGCGAGCGGAAATTCATTTTCAGAATGGCACCACCCATAATCATTGATTTAACTCTGGTGGGATGCATTTCTGCTAATTGTCTGATAACGATGGTTCCGAGTGAGATGCCTACAAAATGTGACGTTTCAATTTTTAAATAGTCGATTACTTCGTAAACATCTTGTGCGATGGATTGAAAAGTGTATTTTTTTTGAAAACCGTTTTTTAACGTTGGTTTCGAATTACCGTGACCCCTCAAATCCAATAACAACACATTAAAATGTTTTTGAAATTCTCGAATTTGTTTGAACCAAATGGATGAACTCCCTCCTGCTCCATGAACAAAAGTTACCCATTCTGAGCTTGATTCATTTTTATAAATTGTGTAGGCTATCACGTAAATTTGGTTTTCAACAAAAGTACTCTTTTTATCAACATTAGCAATCTTAACAATTCTTAATGAAAATTTAATGTTTCAATAATGTATCTTTGCCAAAACAAAATTTCACCCCAATGAAAGGCGTATTTAAAGAAAACAAAGATTTGATTTTTATTAAAGAAGAATTCAATACTTTTTTGAAAAAGAAAAAACAACCTATTGCTGAAAAGCAGGAAGAAGCTCAAACAGAAAACCAAGAAACGCTGATTTTGGAAGAAGTTGAACTATAACTTTTCGTGCATCTTCGTGAAATAATCAAAAGCTTTTAAAAGTCGGCTTCCGTACCAAGAGAACATTTCCCCATCTACAAAAATGGTTTTGGCATGATGTGTACATCGTCCAATTTCAAAAGCATGATTGTCTTTAAACGGAAAAGGTTCGGAAGATAAAAAAACTATTTCTGGATCACCTTCTTGTCTGATTTTTTCCAATTCAATTTCGGGATATCTTCCTTTTGCTTCATATATATTTTGAAAATGATTCAATTGTAGCATTTCGTTGATAAAAGTATCTTTCCCAGCTACCATATATGGATTTGCCCAAATAAAATAAGCTACTTTTCGAATGGGTTTATCTTTGATACATTTTTGAAAATCGAGGTAAGCAAAATTGATTTTATCGATCCATTTTTGAGCAGTTGTTCGCTTGTTGAACAACTTTCCAAAATCGGAAATCATTTGCAAATTATCTTCAACAGTTATTATGTTGGTTACCCAAACCGGACAAATTTGGCTCAATTCTTCAACAATTTCTTTGGTATTTTCTTCTTTATTTGCAATAATGATATTGGGTTGTAGTTCCTTAATTTTATCAAAATTAACTTGTTTTGTTCCGCCAACTATTTTTTTGGTGGCTTTCAAATGAATGGGATGAACACAAAATTTTGTGATACCAACCAGTTCCTCCTCCAAACCTAAATCATATATCAATTCGGTTTGTGAGGGAACGAGTGATACAATTCTTCTTGGAGTGGTAGTAAAAGAATGTATTATTCCGAGTTGGTCTTGAAGCTGAATCATTTTTTTAAACTATCATTTTCCCAAATTCCTTCTTTCTTCAATTTATTGCTTTTTGTATATAATTTACCTTCGCCGTTTCGTTGATCATTTTTCCAATAGCCTTTATAAACTTCACCGTTTTTCCATTGGTATATGCCATAACCTTCTCTTTTATCGGCAACAAATTCTCCTTCGTATTGCTCGTTGTCTTTCCAAGTGAAAATTCCTTTTCCATGGCGGAGATTGTTTTGCCAGTATCCTTTATAAATACTTCCAGTTTCAAAAATTCCCACACCAAAACCTTCTGCAACTCCATTTTTGGTTTGTCCTATGTATTGAAATTTTTTACCTTTTGAGCTGGTTAGATTTAAAATACCACTTGCCATTTGAAGTTCGTTCAACTTCGATTTAGCCACTTCTAAATCACTTTTAGTTTTTACTAAATCCATAGCTGTAGCTTCATCAAAGGCAATTATAGTATCATGTACTATCTTTTCTTTTTGACTTAAAACCATTTTTGAGGAAGCCATATTCATTCTGTTTTGCAACAAATCGAATGTATTAACAAAGAGGGAATCTGAGAACGGAATTGCTTCAAACAATGCATTGGCTTCCTCTTCAAATCCTTCCAAATATAAATGTTGGGCCTGAAAATATTTTTTAAAAATTGCTAAAGAATCTGATTTTTCAGTGTGACTTTCTTTCCACTTTTCTAATTCCCTAGTTTGTTTCTCCATTTTAGCGTTATACATAAAATAGAAACAAATCCCCGTTAAAAAGATGCTACCTAGAATTGCTATATAATTTACTTTTTTAGTCATACTATTTTCTTTTAATCGGAGTATCTTACTTGCTGTTCATCTGATTTCCAAAGACCACTTAACTGATCGATATACAATCCAACCATAAATCCTCTTCCGTGGTCAAACTCAAATCCGGTTGCTCCACGAGTTCGAAATCGATCCACATATCTTAATTCAACTCGGGCAACATCTAAGAATCGATAACCTAAACCAACATATAATCTATTTTGATTAAAGGTGTTGTAGACCACATTTTTACCAATATTTAAACCAATTTCATTTGAGACTGCGGCATAAAGTGTTTTGTTCTCATAAAAATCATTGGAATTAATCATGTATCTAATTCTATATCGAAATCGAAAACGAGTGAAGAAACGATAATCCTCTGAATTGGCTTGTTCTTGCCAACGCAATTCGTATCGATATCGCCAGGTATGCATCCATTTTCCGTTGTCGTGTTTGTAATGGTGGAAAAACTGAAAAGTTGTTCTTAATTCATGATAGGAAGGTCGTTCCAAATCTTCCGGTTTTCCAATATATTCATTGGTATACATATATCCGATAGGTGAAACTGAAAGCCGGGAATTTTTAGTAAATTGATAATTCACCCAAGGTCGGATGCTTGTTCGCAGATGACTATCGAACATGCTCCCTGAGTTTAATTCATTTTTACTACGATATACATAATCAACACCAACGCCCCAATTTTCATTGAAAAACTCATTAATTTCTGTTTTATGCCAAAAAACAGCATGCGGATAAACAATTTTACTCTCTTGAGAATAATTTAGGAGTGGAGCAATTAATAAAAGGGCTAATACTAATTTATTTTTCAAATCTTTGTCATTTATCAAAAAAACAAAAATAGGTTTCTCCCTAAAAATTAAAAAATTAAACTCGTTAATTTCCTGCTAATTTTTAACATTCTCGAAGGATTTCTTCCATCTCCATTTGTAATTTCAACGCTTCTTCTCTTGCTTTTTCAGCAAAATCTTCTCCATTGGAAGCATAAATAATTCCGCGTGAAGAATTGATTAACAATCCAACATTGGCATTTAATCCATATTTGCAAACTTCCTGCAAACTTCCACCTTGTGCTCCAACTCCGGGAACCAAAAGAAAACTATCGGGAACAATCTTTCTGATTTCCGTAAAATATTCTGCTTTGGTTGCTCCAACTACGTACATTAAATTCTCGCTGTTTTTCCACTTTTTGGAAGTTTCTAAAACGTGTTTATAGATTTCTGTTTCACCGGAAAGTTTTGTTTGAAAATCAAAAGCACCTTCGTTGGAAGTTAATGCCAGCAAAATGGTGTGTTTATTATCAAAAGCCAAAAATGGTTCCACGGAATCTTTCCCCATGTAAGGTGCAACGGTAACTGAATCAAAATTTAAATCTTCCAAAAAAGCTTTGGCATACATGGATGAAGTGTTGCCAATATCACCCCGTTTGGCGTCGGCAATGGTAAATAGTTCAGGAAAGTTTTGATTGATATAATCAATGGTTTTTTGAAGCGATTGCCAACCTTTTAATCCGTAGGCTTCATAAAAGGCAGTATTGGGTTTATAGGAAACACATAAATCATGAGTAGCATCTATAATGGCTTTGTTGAATTCAAATATCGGGTCTTCCGTTGTTAAAAAATGTTGTGGAACTTTGTTTAAATCCACATCCAAACCAATACATAAAAACGATTTTTTCAGATGAATTTGTTCAATAAGTTGTGTTGTAGTCAAAGCGATAGTTATTTGTTGTTGGCAAATTTACAAAGATGATTCTACACTTTTTGTAGAATTATATAACAATCTCAAAAAATTGTATAACTCCTTTATAATGCTTACTAGTTAACTTTGTACATATAAAAATAGTATTAATTTAAAAATCAAACTATCATGGACACGAAAGAAATGAAAGGTAAATGGAATGAGTTAAAAGGTAAGTTAAAACAAAAATATGCGGATTTAACGGATGATGATTTACTTTATATTGAAGGAAAAGAAGAAGAACTTTATGGGAGAATTCAACAAAGAGTTGGTAAATCAAAAGAAGAAGTTAAAGATTTAATCGATAAACTTTAAAAAAAAACAATATCTTTAAAAGAGGAATTATAGCGATTCCTCTTTTTTTAACTAACCAATAATTTTTGTATGATAACCAGTGCAAAAAAAGAAAATTCTAATGCCCTAAACCTAATTTATATAATAAGTTTGGTTTTTGTTTTATATGTGCTTAAACCCGTTGTTGTTCCAATAATTATTGCAATAATTTTGAGTGTTTCTGTATTTCCTTTTGTCAATCTGTTGGAAAAAAAATTTCATTTTAATAGAGTAGTTTCAGCAATTTTTGCTGTATTCCTGCTCTCCTTTTTGGTGTTTTTATTAATTACTTTTATAGGATTTCAACTTTCAGATATACTAGAAAAAGGCGAATTATATGCCACCAAGTTAAGTGAAGTTTACAACAAGCTTGCCGGAAATTTTGAAAAATATTTAGGCATAAGTAAGAATGAATTATCACTAAAAAAAATCAATCTTGGTGACACTTTAAAAGATAATTTTTCTAGTGTTATTGGATTTTTATCTTTATCAGGTAGTTTTTTTACTGATGTTGTCCTAATTCCGCTTTATATATTTTTCTTTCTGATTTACCGTAAATTTTTTAAAAGTTTCATTTATAGAGCATTTTCAAAAGATGGTAACACTTTAAAAGCAAAAGAAGTATTATTCAAACTCTATGAAGTACAACAAAACTATTTATTAGGATTATTTACTGTAATGGGTATTGTGGGTATTCTGAATTCCATTGGACTATTGCTTCTCGGAATTGACAATGCCATTTTCTTTGGTTTTTTGGCTGCTTTATTACTTTTAATACCGTACATCGGAATTATTATTGGTTCGTTACTTCCGGCTTTAGTTGCTTTGGCTACAAAAGATTCGCTACTATATCCTTTAGGTGTAATTGCGATTTTTGGTTTCATTCAGTTTATAGAAGGAAATTTCATCACTCCAAAAATTACCGGCTCAAAAGTAAGCATCAATGCATTTGTTGCCATTTTATCAATCATTCTATTTTCTATGCTTTGGGGAACCGCCGGAATGATTATTGCACTTCCTGTTATTGCTAGTTTAAAGGTTATTTTTGATGCAAATCCGGCACTTAAACACTACGGGTTTTTGATTGGCGAACCTCTTGATGAACATTTGAGAAGTGATGCAAGAATCCGATTGAAAATTTGGAAAGAAATCAGAAAAGAAAAACAGAGAAAAAGATATATAAAATTCTAGTATAGATAAATTTTAAAGAACACTTTTAAAAAAGAATTAATTACTTTTACTGAATAAATTACCTCTAATGAAAGCAATTTTAAAATTTGATTATCCTGTTTTTACCAAGAAAATTATTGAAGAAAAACTTGCTCCATTTGGTTTTAAATTCTCGGTTGTTGGCTTTGGTGAAATTGAGTTTCATGAAGATTTACCTTCTGAAAAATATGAAGAAATAACCTCTATGCTTACTGACCTTGGAATTGAAGTTCTTGAAAATCAAAAAAATATTTTAGTTCAAAAAATAAAAGATACAATAATTGAAATGGTATCAAATGAAGAACCTCTGAATGTGAAAAGTTCGGTTTACCTAACTGAAAAATTAGATCACAGTTATGGTTATCTATCCAACTTATTTTCTGAAGTCACTTATACATCAGTTGAAAATTTTATTATTATTCAGAAAATCGAAATTGCCAAACAATTAATTATCAATGACCAATTATCATTAACTGAAATTGCTTATAAACTTAATTACTCCAGTGTGGCTCATTTGAGTACTCAGTTTAAAAACTGCACCGGAATTACCCCATCTGCCTTTCATCGAATAATTACTAAACGAAAAAACAAAACATTAAACAATTAAATCCTTTATGCAAAAAGAATATATCTCGATAGCCCTAGCCGATGATGATGTAGATGACCGCCTTTTTTTTAAAGATGCTTTTGACGAATTGAAAATCAATACTATTGTTGACACCTATTGTGATGGTGAAGAATTGATGACTTTTTTGAACAATGAAAATTCAAAATTACCAAACATTATTTTTTTGGATTTAAATATGCCTAGAAAAAATGGCTTTGAATGTTTATTAGAAATCAAAAAAAATAAAAAATTTGATTCTATTGCAATTGCCATTTATTCGACCTCTTCATCTGAAGAAGACATTGAAAATACTTTTATAAATGGAGCCAATATTTATATAAAAAAACCAAGTGATTTTGCTACTTTAAAAAAGATAATTAGTGAAGTTGTGACGCTAAATTGGCAATACCACACATCGGGTTTAAACAAAGAAAATTTCTTGTTGCGACTATAACACATGACATCAAACAGTTTACATAAATCAACTTTATTACTGCGAATAGCCTTTGTTATTTCGTTAGCAGTTATATTGTTTACCGCTTCAATTTCCTATAAACATATCATAACCCTTAATAAATCAAGAGCTTTAGTAATTCATTCTTATGAAGTGCAAATTGAACTCGAGCGAATTATATCCTATATAAAAGATGCAGAAACTGGCTATAGAGGTTATTTGCTTTATGGCGATACTTCTTTTTTAGATTCTTATACCAATTCGAGAGAAAAAGTGAATAATTCTTTTTTCAACCTTAAAAAATTAACGGAAGACAATCAATCACAACAAAAAAAACTAAAGGAACTCTACCATTTAATTGTTTTGCGATATACTTATTTTAATAAAAGTTATGAAGATAAAGATCTTTATAAAAAATATTATGAAGCCAATGGCAAAAAAGTTATGGATGATATAAGAAGTAAAGTAGATGAAATGACTTCTTTAGAAAATAGCATTTTGAAAGAAAGGGAATATACTTTTCAAGACAATGTTTCCTACACTCCAATTTATACATTATTAGTCATTTTCATCACGTTGCTATTTATGATTTTAGCTTATTTGAAAATAAATAGTGATTTCAATAAAATTCAACTTTCAAACTCAAGATTAAAAGTCTCTCAAGAATCTTTGCGTCAAGCAGAAATATTAGGAAACTACAGCAGTTGGTTTTGGAATTTAGAAAAAAAAGAAGCACAATATTCTGATAACCAATTTCTGATGCACGGTTTAGAACCGCAAGTTTTTGAAGCTACACAAGATAGTTTCTTAAAATTTGTTCATCCTGATGATTTAGAAATTGTTACTAAAGCAATGGAGGATATTCTGACAAAAGAGAGTTTACCGACCATTAATTACAGAATTATCAGAAATGATGATGAAATGAGACATTTGCGTTCAGTTGGAAAACTATTCATTAATCGTTTTGATGAAAAAATTATAATAGGAACAACACAAGACATAACTTCCGATGTTCAAAAAGAGCAAATACTAAGACAAAAAAACACTGACTTAGAACGAAGCAATAAAGAATTAACCGAATTCAACTATGCTGCAAGTCACGATTTACAGGAACCATTGAGAAAAATTCAAACCTTTATTTCAAGAATTGATGAAAAGGAAAAAGATAATCTTTCCCCTTTAGGAAAAGAATATTTAGATCGAATTGTAGTTGCTGCAACAAGAATGCGGGTTTTGATTGACGATTTATTGCAATATTCAAGAACAAATAAAACCGAAAACAGTTTTGAAGAAGTTAACTTAAATGAAACAGCATCTGCGGCTGTTCAAGAATTATCGCAATTGATTGAAGAAACCAATGCTACGATTGATTTTGAAGAATTACCCACTATTGATGGAATCCCATTTCAACTTCGACAATTGTTTATCAACTTGATTAACAATTCTATTAAGTATAAAAAATTGAATTGTGATCCCGTTATTAAGGTTTCCTATGAAAAAATTAAAGCGAAAGATGACGATCTAATTGATGACAACTCCAATAGAATTTATCATAAAATTTCAGTATTAGATAACGGAATTGGTTTTCAACCTGACGATTCTAAAAAAATATTCCAACTTTTTAATCGTCTTCATGCCAAAGACAGTTATCCGGGGACGGGTGTAGGATTAGCAATTTGTAAAAAAATTGTCAAAAACCATTATGGTTTTATTTGTGCCCATGGACAACCTGATGAAGGTGCACTTATCACTGTTTATTTGCCAACAGAATACTAATACATTACTAATGCCTCTAATTCAGCCCTATATTAAATCCTTTTATGAAGTTGTCAAAGATACAATTGATGGCTTTTCTGAATTCAAAATACTTAAAATGAGTGCCTCCTTGGCCTATATAACAGTATTTGCTTTAGCACCACTCCTACTGGTTATTCTTTTCATTTGTGATGTTTTTTTGGGCAGAGAAGCCATTGAAGGTGCAATTTATTCTCAAATGAAAGATTTTCTTGGACCCTCGGCAGCTACACAAATTCAATCGATGATTCAAAATTTGGCATTATCACCAAACAGCACCATTGCTGCTATTGTTGGAATTGGAACCTTAATTTTTGCAGCAACATCCGTTTTTGCAGAAATTCAAGATTCTATAAATACCATTTGGAGTTTAAGACCAAAAAAGAGATCGGGTATTTGGCTTTTTATCAAAGCTAGATTATTGTCGTTTGGTGTGATTGGAAGTCTTGGTTTTATTATGTTAGTGGCTCTTGGTTTTTCTACATTACTTGACGGAATTAGCTATCAATTAACTCAAACTTATCCTGCACTCAACCTTGAATTTATCTATTTTTCAAATATTTTAGTAACATTTTTAATTACATCTTTGCTTTTTGGTGCCATTTTTACAATTCTTCCTGATGCGGAAATTTCTTGGAAACAAGTTCGTGTAGCTGCATTTACTACAACAATCCTGTTTATGTTTGGAAAATTTTTAATTACATTTTATATCTCCAATTCAAATATTGGTGATGTTTATGGTGCTGCAGGTTCTATTGTAGTTTTAATGGTTTGGGTGTATTATTCTTCTGTTATTCTCTATTTAGGAGCAACATTTGCTAAATGTTATGCCCTAAAATTTGCTGAACCTATCAAACCTTCTAAATATGCAGAAATTGTTCAATATATAGCTGTAACCACAGAAGCAGAAACAATTCAATTGGCAGATAATGAAATAAAAGAACTTAAAAAGGAAGATGAAATCTCTGTTAATAACATAAAAACTTAATTATTAGAATATAATTTACCATTTATAAATTAAAAAATCTCATGTAATAATGAGATTTTTTTTTTGCTAAAAACGATTTAAAACCTTCAAAATCAATGAATGTGGTAATTCTGTAACAAATCAAAAATATCTTGTAAGGAACGAGCTGTTTGATTTTTGCAACTTTGTAATGTTAAATAAAACTAACAAATGAACCAAACTGTTACAAGTCGAATTTTTAAAACAATGCTTATTTCAATTTTTGTATTATGCTTTACTACAGATTGTACCGAAAAGAAAAGCACAAATAAAAGTGATAGTAAGATAGACTTAAAAAACATAAGTAATATCAATAATATAAGTCTAAGAGTTGCAGTAGTAAGAAATGAATTAATTGAAAAAAGTAACGACAGTATGATTGTTGAGCTTTTAGTAAAGCAACAAAAAAATCACAATCAAATTGATTCTATTTTAAAATCTGTAGCCCAAAATAATTTAATTGTTCTTTCCGATACTGTATTCCAAAAACAAAATATTATAAAGACTATTTCAGAAAATCAATTGGAATTTTTTTTAGAATATATTAAGAATCAAAAAAGAGAATTAGAAGCAACAAGAAAATTAAATCGTAACTCTCAAATGAATGCTTACTATCAACTTAAAATTGACGAATTAAAAAAGAACATAAATGAAATTAATGAATTAATTAAATCTCGAAATATAAATCTACCACAAACCTACTAAAAATTACACCATGAAAAAATTAGCTTTTATTATTTTATTAAGTGCTGCATTTGCTACTTCAAATGCACAAACAAATGATTCTTCAACTTCAGGAGCGAGTTTTGGTTTCAAAGGAGGCGTTAACTTCTCTAATCTTTACACGGATGATGTTGATGACAACAATGTACTGACAGGTTTTAACGCAGGTCTTTTTATATCGCTGCCATTAACTGAAATGTTTTCCATACAACCTGAGTTTTTATACTCAACAAAAGGAGCTGAGTTGGTTTATGACAATGCTTTTGCTCAAGGAACCGGTAAATTCAGATTAAATTATATTGAAGTGCCTGTTTTATTAAAAATCAATTTGACTGACAATTTGAATCTGCATGCCGGACCTTATTTTGCCTATTTGATTGATGCAAAAATCAGCAATGAATCCTCAACCGGAAATTTTGACTTTGAAGACAATCTTGACAATGATGATTTCAACAAATTTGATTATGGATTATCTGCCGGAATTGGATTTGATTTTGATTCATTCGGAATTGGAGCCAGATATAATTATGGTTTAGCAACTGTTGGAAAAGAAAGAGAATATTTAGGAACAAGTTACACTTTTCCTGATGCCAAAAACAGCAATTTAAGCATATATGCTGCAATTAAATTTTAATTAATAACCTTAAAAAAATAGTCATTATGTCAAACTTATTATACACCATCGCAATAATATTAGTGATACTTTGGGCTCTAGGATTTTTTGTCTACAGCATAGGATCAATTATACACATATTATTAGTTATAGCAGTCATTGCTATATTATTCAGACTTATTAAAGGAAGTAAAATATAAACCATTTAAATATAATTATTATGAAATCAGGAAATGTAGTATTAGGAGTTTTAGGCGGTTTGGCCGCAGGAGCAATTTTAGGTGTATTATTTGCACCGGATAAAGGTGTAAACACCAGAAAAAAAATTGCAGACAAAAGCAACGATTTAAAAAACAATGTAAAACATAGTTTTAATGATTTTTTAAGTTCTGTTGAAGATCAATATCACAATCTATCTTCAAAAGCAGGAGAAATTGTGGATGAAGGAAAAGCAAATTTGGAAAAATTTAATCGCGAGTTAAACAAATAATAAAACCTTATGGAGAATATAGCCACAAATATTGAAAAACTTTATGATAAAGCAGAACAGTATTCAAGAACAAGTGTTGAACTTCTTAAATTGAATGCTATAGACAAATCTTCTGATGTAATTTCATCACTAGCTGTTGTTGCTTCATTGGCTTTCATTGTGGCTATATTTACCTTATTTGTTAATATCGGAATTGCTCTTGTTATTGGAAATATGTTAGATGACATTGCTCTAGGTTTTTTTATCATTTCGGGTTTTTATGTTGTGTTGGGAATAGTAGTTTATGTTTTCAGAAAATCATTGATAAAAATTCCAATTGATAACTTAGTTGTTGGAAAATTGATGAAGAAGCGATACCAAAAAAATCTTGAAACTCAAATCAATAATTCAAAATAGACAACTATGAAAAAGTTAAATCAAACCGAATTATTAGATCAGAGAATTGCAGAATTAACTCTTCAACACAATCAAGAATTAGTTGAACTAAAACAACAATTTCATGCTGTTAAATACAGTATGTCACCCACCAATATAGTTCAAGAAGGTCTAAATGGATTCTATCAAACTTTTATTAATAAAGAAAACCTGATGTCCACTATACTAAGTATTATTGGCGGCTATGTCTCAAAAAAAGTGGTCATTGGAAAATCAGATAGTTCAATAAAAAAAATAATTGGAAATGTTTTACAGTTTATCGTAACCAGTTATTTAACAAAGAAAAACACAAAAACTCAAACCGAATTATAACCAAAAATTAAAAAAAATGAAAAATTTAAAAACTCTTTTTGTAGCATCAATAGTTGCTGTTACATTTGGCTCGTGTACTGATGAAAAGAAAACACAAGCTGACAAAGCCGTAAACAATTTTACAAGCTATGTTGACTCGCTTAGCGGTGTTGCTGCTGAAAACATGTCAGAAAGCTGGGAATCTGTTGAAAACACTTATATTGATAAAAAAATACAAGCAGAAACCGCATTAGAAAATGTAGAAGACAGAATGGAATGGGATAATAAAGTTGATGAATCTTCAAAAAAATATGAAGAATACAAAATGAACTATCTAGCCATAAGACAAACTATGGAAGCTCAGAATGCTAAAGCAAAATTGAGAAGTTCACTTTTTAATGGTAGAGAAATTGGTAACGATATGGACTTTAGCTGGGTTAACAAAGATAACATTCTTAACACGTTTGATACTTTTGTAAATACAGTTGCAGATAATAAGGATAAGTATTCAAGAGAAGATTGGGATGAAATCAAAATGCTTTATGAAGCATTAGGTACTCGAAAAAATACCGTTGAAAAAGAAGGTTTAACTTCATCTGATAATATGAAAATTGCAGGTCTTAAAATTAAATTTGCACCAATGTATACCGTAAACAGAATGGGAGCAAAAGCTGAAGAAAACGCTGAAGCAAAAGAATAACCTACTCTTTTGTGAAAGAAAAACGGAGCCAAATTGGCTCCGTTTTTTTTATTTAAAATACTTCCGATTCTTTTAATTTTTCGGTGTTGCTCACTAATTGCAACTCTTCGATCATCTTCTGAATATTTCCGTTCATAAATCCGTCTAAGTCAAAAATACTCAACCCAATTCGGTGATCGGTAATTCTTCCTTGAGCATAATTGTATGTTCTAATTTTTGCTGAACGGTCGCCACTACTTACTTGCGAAGTACGTTTGGTTGCATCTTCCGCTTGCTTTTTAGCCAATTCCATTTCATACAAACGCGAACGCAAAACCGTTAATGCTTTATCTTTATTTTTGTGTTGAGATTTTTCATCCTGACATTGAGCCACCAATCCGGTTGGAATATGCGTCATCCGTACAGCCGACTTTGTCGTATTCACAGATTGACCTCCTGGACCTGACGAACAGAAATAATCAATACGAACATCATTCATGTCAATTTGAACGTCGAACTCTTCCGCTTCCGGTAAAACCATTACAGTTGCTGCAGACGTGTGAACTCGACCTTGTGTTTCCGTTTGCGGAACACGTTGCACACGATGAACTCCGGCTTCAAATTTCAATGTTCCGTAAACATCTTCTCCGGTTACTTCAAAAATCACCTCTTTAAAACCTCCTGCAGTTCCTTCGTTCATGTCTACTAAAGAAGTTCTCCAACCACGACCTTCGCAATATTTAGTGTACATTCTGTATAAATCTCCGGCAAAAATAGAAGCTTCATCCCCACCCGTTCCGGCACGAATTTCAACCATCACATTTTTGGCATCTTCGGGATCTTTCGGAATCAACATAAACTTGATTTCTTCTTCCAATTGTGGCATGCGTTCTTTAGCATCATCCAATTCCATTTTGGCCATTTCAACCATTTCAGCATCCGAACCATCGGCAATAATTTCGTTGGCTTCTTCAATGCTTTGTGTCAAACGGATGTATTCTTCACGCTTATCCACAAGACCTTTTAAGGTTTTATATTCTTGGTTCAATTGCACATAACGCTTCTGATCGGCAATCACATCAGGCTGAATAATCAAATCTGATATCTCGTCGAAACGTTGTTTTACATATTGTAATCTGTCTAACATAGTTGTAGTACTCTATTTTGGAGTGCAAAAGTACGATATTTTGTTTCAAGTTGAAAACAAAATATTCAGTAGGTCAATGCAACTTTATAAACTCAAAAATTGTTTGATTGAAAAATATAAATCAAATTTAGTACTTTAGTAAAATGTAGCACCCATTTATTCAAACAATAATTATATTTTGAAAGAAAAAATAAAAACAAACTATAAAGTAGGTGATTTAATTTATGGCCCCAACATTTATGACGGAATGAATACGGGTTTGAATGATTTACCATTTTACACCAAATGGTTTCCTAAAGACAAAGAAGCAAAAATTCTGGAACTTTGTTGCGGAACAGGACGACTAACACTTCAAATTGCAAAGCAAGGATATAACATAACCGGGGTAGATATCATGCCTTCCATGCTAGAACAAGCCAAAGTTAATGCCGCCCAAGCTAATGAAGTAATAACCTATATTGAAGCAGATATCAGACATTTGGATTTACATGAAAAATTTGACATCATTTTTATTCCCTTTAATTCCATTCATCATCTCTATCAAAATGAGGATTTATTTGCGGTTTTTGATGTTGTAAAAAAACATATCAAAAAAGATGGCTTATTTTTGTTTGACTGCTACAATCCAAATATTCAATATATTGTTGAACATGAAAAAGAATTGAATGAAATTGCAACCTTTTCCACCAAAGATGATAGAGCTATTTTGATAAAACAGCGGATGCAGTATGAAAAAGGCACACAAATCAATCGGATAGAATGGCATTATTTTATAAATGGTTTGTTCGATTCGATTCAAAATTTAGATATGAGAATGTATTATCCACAAGAATTGGATGCGTATCTTCGATGGAAAAAATTTATCATTTTGCACAAATTTGGTTCATTTGAAGAAGATATTTTTCATTCTGAATCAGAAAAGCAAATTTTTGTTTGCCAAACTATTTGACTATAAAATGAAATTAACCAAACTATGAAAATAAATTATCTCCTTTTTATGTTGTTTTGTTGCATTTCCTGTCAACAAGAAACCACTTTCAACGAACTCGAAAAGGCCAATTGGTTTTTAGGTCGATGGGAAAGCAACACGCCTGACGGTGTTTTTTCAGAAGAATGGAAAACCGAAAATGACTCTGTTTTTGCTGCTAAAAGTTTTTTTATCAAAGAAAATGATACGTTATTTTCAGAAACCATTCGATTAGTTCAACATGAAAATGATTTATTTTATATTGTTACCGTTCCTAATCAAAATGAAGAAAAACCGGTTGCTTTTAAATTAACTTCTTCCACTCCCGATTATTTAGTTTTTGAAAATCCTGAACACGATTTTCCAAAAAAAATAACGTATAAATTAGTAAAGAAAGACAGTTTGTATGCGGAGATTAGTGGTAATGGGAAGAGTCAAGGGTTTCCGTTTAAGAGAGTGAATTGATGAAAAAGCCGCTGATTCGCTGATTTTTTTTTAATCTGTGCTTTTATTTTGGAAACAGAAGTTGTAATTATTTCTTTATATTTGGAAAACAAAAAAATTGATTATATCTGACATATACACCTAAATTGGTTAGGCAAGTCTGATTTTTCAATCACATAGAAGTTGTGCGACATAATTTGACCCCCATTTAAAATGACAAAACTCATTAACATATTACTCCTTCTTTCATTTGGAATAGTTAGTGCACATAAAAATGTGATTTTCCAAAAATCATATGGAAATGTGAATCTTATTTCTTCTACTTCCTATTACACAGAAGATATAAACAAAAATATAATAGCTGCAAAATATGTGGAATTACTACTGAAAGAACTTCATTATAAGGACAGCATTTATTTGTGGTTTTGGCCAGACAGAGATAAAATATTCAAAGCTTATTTCGGAAAAGAAGAAAGTAAACTAAAAGGTTTGAATATATTTATACCAGAATATGAAACTGACATATCCAAAACTTTAAGTTTAGTGGAGAATGTCATTTTAAATCAAAAGTCACTTGACAAAGAACGAGATAGACTTTTATCTTGGTACAATTCAACTCCTTCAAAACTTGTAAAAGACATTCATCTAAACAAAATATATCGACCAAAAGATGTCCCAGAATTAGAACATCATACGGATCAATATTACACATTCGATTATTTTTATGAAAATGGAACCTTTCACATTTTAAGTCTTCAAAATCGTGAAGTTATTGAAGCTGCACAAGTAGGCAAAATTCTTCAATTCAAGATAGTAACTTCTAGTTTGCTTTTTATTTTCACAGAAACGAACTCTTTAACCATCATAAGTGCGGATTATAAATATGACGGAACTAGGTACAACGCAACATCAGAAACTTTGAAATTTGATTTTCAGCCAGAATGGGAATATTCATTTAGACCTTATAAAATTAGATTATTAGGCCAAAAATATATTACTATAGAAAGTATATTTGGAGATAAAGTTTCTCTTTATAACATCCCTAAAAAGAAGTTAATGCAAGATTTGCTCGCAATGTTTGAGGAATAATTAAGTCGCACGACAGCAGTTTTGCGAAATTGTCTGGTTTAGTGCAAAATAGAACTAGTTTTTTAATAACTTAGTTTTAGTTCACCTATTTCCATTCGGAAAAATATGAATTTAATTTGAGATGCAAACGAAAGACACTACGTTAAAAAGTTTATTTACAGTAACTCACCATTTTTAGAATACAAAAAATCCCGACTTTCATCGGGATTTCATCTTTATTCTATTTTCTTACTTCTTCACCGGAATACTCTCCAAAATTTTCAACACAAATTTCCAATATTTTTGTGCAGATGAAATCGAAGCTCTTTCATCCGGAGAGTGAGCACCGTGAATCGTTGGTCCAAACGAAATCATATCCATATTGGGGTAATTCGTTCCTAAAATCCCACATTCTAATCCGGCGTGACAAGCCACAACGTTTGGTTTTGCACCATTTTGTTTTTCGTAAATATTCACTAAAACATCTAAAATTGGAGAATTAACATTAGGAGTCCAACCCGGATAACTTCCGCCAAAAGTCACTTCGCAACCCATTAATTCAAACGCAGAACGCAAGGCATTCGCTAAATCAAATTTGGATGTTTCAACAGAGGAACGAGTCAAACATTGAACAGTTATAGTTCCTTCTTTTACGGTTACTTTTGCAATATTATTGGAAGTTTCAACCAAATCTTCCATGTCGGCACTCATTCGGTAAACGCCGTTATGAGCCGCATAAATCGCACGAATTAATCCTTCTTGAATGCCTAAATCCATTACTTTTTCCGGTAATTCGGTTTCGGTAATTTCAATAGTTAAATTAGGTTCAGTGGTTTTGAATTCAGTTTTAATATTATCAATTATATTTTGCATATCCAATTGAAAAGCTCCTTCATAAATAGCCGAAATAATCACTTTTGCCACACTCTCTCTCGGAATGGCATTTCGTAAACTTCCACCATTAATTTCAGCAATTTGCAAACCAAAATTTTCAAAACCGTCAAATAACAAACGGTTCATAATTTTGTTGGCATTTCCCAATCCTTTGTGAATATCCATACCGGAATGACCTCCTTTTAAACCTTTTACCGTAATGATAAAAGCTAATGAATTTTCGGGAGTTGGTTCTTCTTCGTATGATCTTGTAGCAGTTACATCTACTCCACCCGCACAACCGATGTCGATTTCATCGTCTTCTTCTGTATCTAAATTCAAGAGAATTTCTCCGTTTAACAAACCGCCTTTCAAACCCATTGCTCCGGTCATTCCGGTTTCTTCATCAATGGTAAAAAGAGCTTCAATTGCCGGATGCGGAATGTCTTTACTTTCTAAAACCGCCATAATGGTTGCTACTCCCAAACCGTTGTCGGCTCCAAGCGTAGTTCCTTTGGCACGAACCCAATCGCCATCCACATACATTTCGATTCCTTGCGTATCAAAGTCGAACGTAGTGTCGTTATTTTTTTGATGCACCATATCTAAATGCGATTGCATCACAATGGTTTTTCTATTTTCTAATCCTGCAGTTGCCGGTTTTTTGATGATGACGTTTCCGACAGCATCTTTACTAGTTTCTAAGCCTAATTGCTTTCCGAAATCCATCATAAATGCAATCACACGTTCTTCTTTTTTAGAAGGTCGTGGAACAGCGTTTAAGTCGGCAAATTTATTCCAAAGTGCTTTGGGTTCTAGGTTTCTGATTTCTTGATTCATTTCTTTATAAGGTTCTAAGTTTCTGAGGTACTAAGGCTCTAAGGTTTTTTAGTGGCACAAAGTTACAAAGAAATTGAAGGATTTTTGAATTAACAAAAGTGAAAGTTTTTGAAATAGTACTATAGAATAGTGCTCCGGTTATATTGTTTTAGCTAGTTCAGATTTGGAAATTTTGTATTTGAAACTAAACTTTTAGAAGTAAATACAAGAGCTTGAAGTACGATTAATATGATAACAATGATAACAAAAACAAACTGTGAAGATGTTTTTCCTGAGAGATACAATTCTTCAGCATGAGCCATGATTTGTTTAGACTCGGCTAACTGAATTGCAGAAAGTTCATTAAGAATTACTAACGCCTTGTTCGAATGTTCTAATTTTGCTTGAAGAGTATGTTGACTGGATTCAAACTCTTTGAGTATAAGTAACAGTTCATCTGCTTTGCTTGTTTCAACAGCCGTAAATTTAGTTTTTTGATAGGCATTGCTTGCTGATACAACTTCACAATTAAATTATTTACACTGTTAATTTTAATAACATCAGTCGAATCAGAATTTATTGCTTCTTTAATTTGATAAAAACCACTAATCATTTTTAAAATAAATTCCTCAGCAATTAATCGGTCTTCATACAAAGTGCTGATTGCCTTTTTTACGTTTTCTGTATGAGTTCTGTCAATGTAATTGCTGAACAACACCAATACACAAAGTGAAAAAAGTGCACCGGAAGCTGTCAATTTATTTTTTATACTGTAGGTCCATTTCATAGTTCTAAAGAATTTAAGACTTACAGATGTTTTTGTAAGTAACTCAAATATATAACATTTTAAACCTATTAAAAAACAAGTTGGTATTTTAGAACTTTTAATTTAGTTTAGTAAAAAATGAATAATAACTTCAATTAAATTATAAAAAAAAGTTAAGCGATATGCTTTTCGAAGAGTTTTTTAGCATCCTTAGTCGATACTTTGCCCACACATTCATTTTTGTGAATGCACAAAACGGGAGCTTGTTTGCACATTCCTTGGCATTTCATTTTTTCAAAGGCAACCTTTTCTTTCAAGCCATTGTCTTTGACTAAGTCTTTCAGACAATCTTTGATTTCTTTGTTATATTTACAGCATTTTTTGCCGTCGCAGAAATAAATTACTTTTTCAGCTTTTTTTGCTTTTCCCATGATTGAAAAATGATGTTACAAATGTAAAATATAATTTTTATTTATTCTAAATAAAGAAGTTAATTTTATTAAAATTCTCCCAAACCATTTACCGATTACCAATTACCCATCACCTTTTCATATATTTGACCCAACAATGATTCAAAAAAAATACATACTTCCACTATTCCTTTTGATACAAATTGTTGTATTAAAAATCGCTTCTTTATTTCCCAAGTTTATAGAAGATTATTATAGTAACAGAATATATCTAATTATCTCAAAAATTTCGAGAACTACTTTTGGATTTACGTCTATTTCCATTGGAGACATTATTTACGGTATCGTTTTGCTTTTGGTTTTCAGATGGTTTTGGAGAGTGCGAAAAACGTGGAAGATTGCTTGGAAAAATAATGTATTGAAGATTCTCGGTTTTGCTTCCGTATTTTATTTTCTGTTTCATTTGTTGTGGGCAACTAATTACCATCGCATTCCGATGTATGAAAAGCTGGAAATTGACAAAGAATATTCAACAGAAGAATTAGAAGCTTTTACGATAAAATTGATTGAAAAAACGAATGCTATTCACAAACAAATCACGCAAAATGATTCGATAAAAGTGGTTGTTCCCTACTCTACTGAAGAAATTTTTAATTTGAGTGTAAAAAGTTATACTTCTGTTCAAAAAGAATTTCCTTTTCTATTATATGAAAAACCAAGCATCAAACCATCGTTAATTAGTGTACCGTTGAGTTATATGGGATTTGGCGGTTATTTGAACCCGTTTACCAATGAAGCACAAGTGAATGATCGATTGCCAAAATATAATTTTCCAACGACCACTTTACACGAAATGGCTCATCAAATTGGGTATGCCAGCGAAAGTGAAGCCAATTTTATTGGATTTTTAGCTTCCATAAAAAGTGATGATATCTATTTTCAATATTCCGGTTATAGTTTTGCTGTGAAACATTGTCTGCGAAATTTAGAACGCATTGAAGAAGGCAGCAGTGAAAAATTTTTACCGTTAATCAATTCGGGAATTATCAAAAACTTTGAAGAAAGCAAACAATTTCACGAAGAATACAAAACGTTTTTGGAACCAATTTTCAAAACCTTTTACGACAATTTTTTAAAACTCAACAAACAAAAAGACGGTTTGGAAGGTTATAGCAAATTTGTGGGATTAATGATTGGAATGGAGAAAAATAAAAACTAATTTCTTTTGACAGGTAACCTTATAGTTCTATCTCTTAAATCCATTTCTTCTGCACCATCAAAATTAATCAAAATATCGAGAGTGTCTGATTTACTATTTTTTAATGGATAATTTATTTCAACGTACATAATAGAATCTTTAATTCTCTTGAGACTAATACCCCGTCCTAATATAACGCTACTTTTTACATCAATATTTGTAAAAATAAGTTGTGCATCATTCATAACATCATATTTTATAAATTTATTTTCATCTTGAAGTTTTAACTCAACTTTTTTATCACCAATTTCAATACTCATTGGATCATTTTTCTTTTCATTCGAACAATTTAAAAAGATGAAGAAAATTGAAATTATAAATAGATGTTGCAAAAGTTTCATATTGTATTTTTTGGTTTTACTAAACTTCATCTGCCACAAAAGAAGTCAAATTTTTCTTTTTAAAAGGTCGGATAATCAATCGTCCTTCGCGATCTAAACGGATGTAATTGTAAATCCAATTGGTCAATACTACTGCTTTGTTTTTAAATCCGATTAAAGAAAATAAGTGCACAAAAATCCACACAAACCAAGCAAAAACACCGTGAAAATGAAGTTTTGGTAAATCAACCACCGCTTTGTTTCTACCAATCGTTGCCATTGACCCTTTGTCGTTGTAAACAAATGGTTTTAGAGGCTTTTTATTTATTTTTTTGACGATGTTTTCACCTAACCACTTTCCTTGTTGCATGGCCGGCTGTGCCATCATCGGATGACCTTGTGGATTTTCTTCTGAAATCATGGCTGCAATATCGCCAACGGCAAAGATGTTATCATAGCCTTCTACTTGGTTGAATTCATTTACTTTTACGCGATCAGCTCTTGGAATTATGGCTTTTGCATCAATTCCGGAAGGTAATGCTCCTTGCACTCCGGCTGTCCAAATTACGGTAGCCGTTTCAAAAGTTAAATCGGTGTTGGTTGTAACGGTGCTTCCATCGTAGCCAGTGACACGAACATTTTTCCATACATTTACGCCTAATTTAATCAGGAAATCTTCGGCTGCATCTGACGATTTTTCACTCATTGTGTTGAGGATTCTATCACCGGATTGAATGAGATTGATTTGCATTTTTCGTACATCCAAATCCGGATAATCTTTAGGAAGAATTGCTTTTTTCATTTCGGCTAAAGCTCCGGCTAATTCCACTCCGGTTGGTCCACCACCTACAAGGACGAAGTTTATTAAACTATGTCGGTCGTGAATATCGTTCGTCAACAAAGCTTGCTCAAAGTTTTCAAGAATCAGACTTCTTATGTTGAGTGATTGCGGAATGGTTTTCATTGCCACACTATTTCGTTCGATTTCTTTATTGCCAAAAAAATTGGTTTTGGAACCGGTGGCCAATACCAAATAATCGTAATGCAATTCACCAATGTCGGCTTTTACTTTTTGATTTTGTGTATCAATTTCGTTGACAAAAGCTAAACGAAAATAAAAGTTTTGGTATTCCTGCACCACTTTTCTGATTGGGTAAGCAATGGAACCGGCTTCGAGTCCGCCAGTGGCTACTTGATATAAAAGTGGTTGAAATGTGTGGTAATTATGTTTGTCGAGTAAAACAACTTGTACGCGTTGATTTTTTAATTTTTTTGCGAGAGCAATTCCGGCAAATCCTCCACCAATGATGACGATTCTGGGAAGATTGGTATTTGGGATATTCATATTTTTTTAAGGTACTAAGGTTCTGAGACACTAAGACTCTGAGGTTTTGTATTGCAAAGATAAGGAGATTTTGGATTGATTTTAATTCTTGGTTCAGAGGAATTTTGAGGGTTTGTTTCTCAAAGAAAGCAATGAAAATACAGAAATTTTGCTTTACCTCCGTTTAGACAAAAAGTTACAAAACAAAAAAGCTTTATCTTGTAACAAATTTTACCATCCGACTACTAACACAACATGAGCAATTCACTGGAGCAATCTTTTGTTAAGCAATTAAAGGAGAATCAGAACATTATTCACAAGATTTGTCGTTTGTACACATCGGGTGAAGATGCTCACAATGATTTGTTCCAAGAAATTACGATTCAGTTATGGAAAGCGTTTCCGAAGTTTCGTGGCGACTCGAAATTTTCGACTTGGGCCTATCGAGTCGCTTTAAACACTGCAATAACTTTATATAGAAAAAGTACGCGATCAATTGCTACAATCGAATTTGAAACCACACGGCATTTTATTAAACAAGAAGATTATAACTTTGAAGAAGAAGAACAAATCAAACTTTTATATAAAGCCGTTCATCAATTAAATGACATTGAAAAAGCATTGGTTTTTATGTATTTAGAAGATAAAGATTATGAAGAGATATCGGAAACTTTAGGAATTAGTGAAGTGAATGCAAGAGTAAAAATGAACAGAATTAAAGGAAAATTAAAAAAAATATTAAATCCGTAAGATTATGATGGAGGAATTGGATTTATTGAAAAAAGATTGGAAAAAAAGCGAGACTAATTTCCAACAAAAAACAGAAGGTGATATTTATAGAATGCTTCAACAAAAATCAACTTCTATTGTGAAGTGGATATTTTATATAAGTTTAATTGAACTAAGTTTAGGAATACTGCTTAGTTTGATGCTATCTTTTACAAAATATGACAAAGACAATGTTGAGTTTATAAAAGAAATTGGAGCTTATTCCTATTATGTAGCAATTTCAATTATTTTGTATGCTGTAGTACTCTATTTTATCTATAAATTTTACAGTATGTTTAAAAAGATTGCGGTTGATGATAACACAAAAAAATTAATGTCAACAATTCTTAAAACCCGAAAAGTAGTAAAACAATATATTGCCTTCAATTTAAGTGCTTTTGCTTTTATTTTTATTGCAGCCGGATCTTATGGCTTTTACAAAGGCTATAGCACCGGTATTGTCACAAACGGTGAGCTAACTAAAATACCTATGGAGGTTACAATTATTGGAATTATTATATTGATTGTAGTAACGGCAGTACTTACATGTATTTTTTGGCTTATTTATAAATTAATTTATGGTTGGCTTTTAAAACGGTTATATGTAAATTATGAAGAATTGAAAAAAATTGACTTTTAATATTCCCACATTCTTTTTTTATCAAATTCTTTTTGTTCTTCTAAAATTTCAACCGGAATTACTTTAAGTAAAGAAGCATGTTGTTCAATGGCAAATTCTATTTTTTCAACGATTTCTTCAATACTCTCATTATCATAATCAATTTGCAATGGCTCTTTGATAACCATAGATTGCAGAATCCCTTTCTTTTTAATACGAAGTCCTTTTCTGTCAAACGAACGACGGAATCCATCAATTACAATAGGCACAACAATCGGCTTGTGTTGCTTTATAATATGAGCAGTTCCTTTTCTAACGGGTTTAAATGAACGTGTTGTGCCTTGAGGAAATGTAATAACCCATCCATCTTCAAGAGCTAATTTTATATTCTCAGTATCATTAGGATTCACCTCTCTTTGAACATCTTTTCCTTTTGCTCGCCAGGTTCTTTCTACTGTAATAGCTCCTGCATAGGCTAAAATTCTTGGTAATAAACCTTCTTTCATGGTCTCACTGGCAGCCACATAATAAATATTTAATTTTGGTTGCCACAAATAACCAACATTCTTAATTGAATCTTGTCTTCCACTTAAACTTGCATTAAACACATGAAACATAGCAACAACATCCGCAAAGTAGGTTTGATGATTTGATATAAATAAAACATTAGTTTCGGGTAATTCTTTTATAATTTCAGATCCTTCAATATGAAGTTCATTAAAACCTCTATATCGTTGATGTGTCATAACACCAAAAACGCGGATTAACCATTTTTTTAAAAAGAGTAAATGTCCAAAAGGATTTCTTTTGAATAATGCCATAGGATTTAAATTGAAAATCAATTAGCGAAATTACAAAAACAAAAATTAAATTTTCAACTATAAAGATAGTAAAATATCATATTACAAAACCTTTTTAATCGTTTCCTTCAACTCACTCAACATCATAGCAGTTGCACCCCAAACAATGTGCTCTTTTACTAAAAAAGCAGGAACATCAATTGCAATTGAATAAGAAGTTTTCAATCTTCGGGTGACAATGATATTCTCATCCAAAAAATCCTTTAAAGGAAATTCAATAATTCCGGCCACTTCATCTTCTTGCAATACAAACTCTAAATTACTTTGAGAAATTCCCAAAAATGGAGAAACTAAAAAATTACTTGGCGGAATATAAATTTCTGTGAAGGCTCTTACCACTTCAATTTGATGTTTCTTTACGCCAATTTCTTCTTCTGTTTCTCTTAATGCAGTTTCTTGTAAGTCTTTATCAGAAATCTCAACCTTGCCGCCCGGAAAAGCAATTTGTGATGAATGAACCCCCGGATAGGAATTTCTAACAATCAAAACCAAATGTGTTTCATTGTCTTTCGGATAAAACAGCATCATAACGGCAGCTCTCTTCGGCTCATTCTTTTCCAAAGTTAGCTTTTCTAAAATATCCATTCTCCCAATTGGAGCCATTTTTGCATGAGCAATGGTAGCAGGAAGATTTTCTTTTGCTATTTTTGGTATAAATTTTAAAAAGTTATGAAAATCCACCTTTTAATCCTTTTTGCTATTATTTTTTTAATTAGTTCATGCGATAATAAGACTAAAGATAAGTCAGAAAAAAATAACGAACAAATTATTACAAAAATTGAAGACACAATTTCAGTTAACAAACCAAAATTTGATTTGGAAACCATTGTCTTATCAGATGAAAATGTAGTTGAATTTTTAACTTGGTATGGCAACAAAAATCCTGAAAACAAAGTTCTTATTGAAACAAAATTTGGAAATATAGAAGTAGAATTGTTTGAAGAAACAAAATTACATCGAGCTAATTTTATTTACTTGGTAAAAAAAGAATATTTTAACACAACGTTTTTTCATAGAGTTGTAAAAGGATTTATTATTCAAGGCGGTAGTTCCGACGAAAGTATTACAAAAAAAGAACGGAAAGCAATTGGAAGATATCTAATTCCAGCCGAATTCAATAAAAAGCACAAACATCATTATGGAGCTTTAGCTGCAGCAAGAAGTTGGGATGATAATCCTGAAAAAATGAGTACTCCATTTGAATTCTATTTCATTCAAAACAAAAATGGTTCCTATCACTTAGATGGCGAACATACTGTTTTTGGTAAAATTACAAAAGGCCATGAAGTGATGGATATCATCGCTAATCAAGAAACAGATGAAGGTGAATTTCCATTGTTAAACATTTTAATAAAAGTTTCAATAATCTAATGTACAGTAAAGAAGAAGCACAAAAAATTAAACGTGAATTTTGGATCAAATTCGCAGAAGAATATCCCAGAAAATGGCTGTTATACAATACTAAAATCAAAGATTTTACTTTTAAATTTCATGTAGATAACAAAAAAGCAATGGTTTCATTAGACATCGAATCAAAAGATGATGATCTACGCAACATCTATTTTGAAAAAATAGAATCATTAAAAACCATCCTTATCGAAGAATATCTTGAAGATGTGATTTTTGAAAAAAACTACCAATTAGAAAACGGAAAAACTATCAGTAGAATTTGGGTAGAAACACACGGTATAAGTGTAAATAACAAAGCAACCTGGAAAACCATATTTGACTTTTTTTCACAAAAAATGGAAGCATTTGAGTGTTTTTTCTATGAATACCAAGAATACATTAGTGATTTAGAAATAAATACTTAAATTTTATATGGCGGCGTGTCCATTCGTAAAATTCGGGACGGGCTATCTGCTTCAAGTCCTCGTTCGTTATACCTCCTCACAGTGGGCTTTCCGATACTATCCCTCACGCAAGTTTAACCATCATCCTTTTTAAAAAAAATTTATCTACCCCTAAAAACCTTGATATTATTTTTGAAAAAAAATCTTCATGTAATTAAAACAAAAAACCCCTCATCGATAGATGAAGGGTTTTAAAAAGAAGGCGGTGACATACTCTCCCACAAATTGCAGTACCATCTGCGCAGGCGGGCTTAACTTCTCTGTTCGGAATGGGAAGAGGTGAGCCCCGCCGCAATAACCACCT
>NZ_BMFG01000013.1 GCF_014638005.1 Flavobacterium orientale | reverse complement strand
GTATGGTTACTACTACGGAGGCAAAACATGTGCAATCACAGTTCCTGGAGGAACACCTGAGCCAACGCCTGTTGATTTCACACGTGATGCTGTTTCGGACAGTCCACTTGCTAATGAATTTACGGCAATAGCCTATCCGAATCCGTTCAACGACAGTTTCAATTTGGATATCAAAGGTAATCATACAGCACCGGTTCAAGTAACGGTTTACGATATGATGGGTCGTTTGTTGGAGAACAACACGATTACCGTTGACCAAGCGAATAACATGAACATTGGAGCGAACTACCCAACAGGTGTTTACAACGTGGTTGTGACGCAAGGGGAGGAAGTGAAGATGATTCGCGTTGTGAAACAGTAACTGAGTTGCTGAGTGACTGAGATGCTGAAACGAGTTCAGCATGACAATAATGTACAGAAATATAGAAGAGACCTTCGAGAGATCGGGGGTCTTTTTTTTTGGGGTAACCAATTACCCATTACCCATTACCGATTACCCATATTGCAAGATAGACCTTCGAGAAATCGAGGGTCTTTTCTTTTTGAGGTACTTAGTTGGTCAAGTAGGTAAAAATGGCAACTATTGAATTAAAATCAAATAGTGAAAAAATAAGAAAAAAGTAAGTTTAAATGAGCTGAATGTTTAATGAACCGGTTACTGAACGGGTTGTGAGGGGAAATGCTGTTGTCGTTGTGGATTTTACCTTTCTTGGGGTTAGTTACCCAATGATGAACGGAAGTACGGCTTCTTCTTTTAGTCCCGTGTAACTACAAAACTCTTCGATGGACACCAATTGGTAGTCCGGTTTGTGGAAGTGTCTTTTGACTTCCAATAGCAGCAGTCTTGAGCCTCGGTAACTTTTACCAGTAATTCTTTGAACATCTTTTGGGTATATGCAGACTCTCTTTTGTTCTGTTTTCATATACGTCAACCATTTTTAGGCTGCTTTTGGTTGGTTTGTAAAAGAGACACAACTTGTTGCAACTAGTAATGGAATTGGAGTTAAATATAGTAATATTTTTGAAATAAGCAAAAGACAAATGGTATAGGTAATAGGGAAAAGTAGGAGACATTACAGGTGATTAAAGAGGAGTGTTCAATAGATTGTGTCATTTAATTTTAAAAACTGTAAACTTCCGTATAATTTGTCTACCGGGAAGTTGGTAGAATAAAATAGTAATGAATAGGTCGTTTAGTCAGCTCCGGAGGAGCGTACTGTTTGTAGAACAAATAAAGTGCTACCCGAAGCCCCAACGGGGCGACCTGTTACATGATGTGAAAGGAAGTGGAAAACAAGAAATAAATTTAGAAAACCGGAACCCCAATTTTTTTTACTATCGGACTGTTTCAGTTTTTTTATGTCTTTAGGTAGACTGATTTAGTACAAAAGCGATAGGCAAAAATGGTCAAAAAAGGTCTTTTTAGTCAATTATAGTCAAACAAGGTCAAGGTGATTTTTAGGATAAAAAAGAAAGGTAAATATTTGCCCTGTTATTCATTTGAAGATGCATCAAAAATTGGTTTAACAGGGCTACCGGAATGGGTCCAATAGGCATTCCGATACGTACAATTTTTTAAATCTTAGAAATTATGGCAAAACAAAAAGGCATAATTAAGTTGAAAGGTACACTTGGTGATATTACCTTTTATAAATCCAAAGACGGGTATGTAGCCCGCGAAAAAGGAGGCGTGGACTCCAATCGAATGGCAAACGACCCGGCCTTCCAGCGTACACGTGAAAACAATGCGGAATTTGGCAGGGCCGGAAAAGCCGGTCGTATGTTGCGAAACGCACTTCGTGGTTTGTTAATCAATGCAACCGATAATAGAATGGTCGGACGATTGACACAACGAATGATGAAAGTCATTCAAGCTGATGCGGTAAATGAAAGAGGCCTACGCAATGTCATTGACGGCGAAGCCGAATTGTTAAGTGGTTTTGAGTTTAACATCCGTGGTAAATTAAGCACCAGTTTGTATGCTCCATTTGAAACCGCTATCGATCGTACTGCCGGAACCTTATCGGTTACACTTCCTTCATTTGTTCCTTTGAATATGTTGGTGGCTCCCGGTGGAACTACCCATTTCAGAATCATTTCCGGTGGAGCCGAAGTTGATTTTGAGCAGGAGTCATACGTGATGGAAAGAACGGAAACGGCCATTTTACCTTGGAATGCTGCTGCCACTGCGGTTCTTTCGCTCGAAAATACGGTACCGGCTAACAGCACCAAGCCTTTGTTCTTGGTGTTGGGCTTGGACTTTTTTCAAGAAGTAAATGGCGAAATGTACCCTTTGAAAAATGGTGCTTTTAATCCGTTGTCACTTGTGGCCGTGGATGGAGGCGTGTAATTCAAATTTTAAATTTTGATTTTTAAAATCTGAAGGTAAAAGTTAGAACATGATTTTGACTTTAAAAAGAACTTATTTCCCCAAAGGAGTGAATGGAAAATTGACGTGCGACGGACAGTTGGTTTGTTACACTATAGAATTGCCTTGGAACGACAATGCAAGGCAGGTTTCCTGCATTCCGGAGGGGGAATATTTTATCGAGAAACGGTACAGCTCAAAGTACCGATGGCATATGGAAGTAAAAGGCGTTCCCAATCGGGATTACATATTATTTCATGCGGCCAATCATGCTTTGACAGAGCTTAAAGGGTGTATCGCACCTGTCTTGACACTATCCGGACCCGGTGAGGGCTTGTATTCCCGACGGGCTTTTAATCAGCTAAAAGCCTTGGTGTATGCAGCCATTGAGCGTGGCGAACGGGTAGTAGTAACAATAACCTCTTAATTTTTATAAGATGAATTTAGTAGATCGAGCTAAGGCTCCCACACCCAAATTTTTTAAAGTGCTTCGTAGCTTGGGTTTGGTGATAGCGGGAGTAGGTGGTACACTGGTAGCCGCTCCTATTGTTTTACCGGCAGTGGTAGTAACTGTGGGTGGTTATATGGCGGTAGCCGGCAGTGTATTGTCAGCAGTTAGCCAAATCACCACAGCGGACTGCACAACCGAACCGGAAGATGAACGGGCCTAATTCGGTGACTGTCGGCACGGCAGGAGGTACACTTTTAAGTATGGTACCCATCATCAACTCGACGGATATTGCCAGAACAATTGTTTTGGCTGCTCTTGGAGCAACGGTGAGTTGTTTAGTGTCCCTATTTTTAAGGTATCTCTTTAGGAAGCATAAAAAGTAATTTTTTACCCCAACCGAAAGGTTGGGGTTTTTTGTGGGAACAAAGTATGCAGGTCAATTTGATTATAATTTAAATAGATCTTAAATAAAAAATTTTCCCTAGTTATGTCTCACTGTCATTTTATTCCCATTCAAACGTATCAATAAACAACCCCAAAAGATACAATTGAAGAACACAACTGTCCTCTAAATCAGCGTTGGTTAATTGAGCCAGTTCAACAAAAGCCAGGTCCTTGGCAAAGGACTTCTCTCCAATCAATTGCTCAATTTGTATTGCCATGGCTTCTTCAAGATTGGGATGGTCTTCCAAGATAAGGTAGTTTTTAAGTAGCACTTTGATTCCTAATTGAAAAGGTTGTTCAGGAACAACGAAAGCTTGAAAATACATGTCGCTGATTCGCAAACTCATTCCTTCGAATTCCATTGGTGTATCAGTACCATTATCGTACGCTTCAAGATTCTTGGCAGGCTGTATAAAGGCAGTAATTTTCCACCGCTCCAATTTTGGTGCATGATAAACCAACAATTCCACTTCTTGAAAGAAGTTGGGATTGCCGCTTGCGGTGATAATAAATTCCGATTGATAGGGTCTGGGTATAATTTGATATCCCAAATTTTTATGATACGCACTAAGAGCAGTG
The DNA here is from genome assembly GCF_014638005.1 of Flavobacterium orientale. Lineage (GTDB taxonomy): Bacteria > Bacteroidota > Bacteroidia > Flavobacteriales > Flavobacteriaceae > Flavobacterium > Flavobacterium orientale. The sequence goes on along the minus strand of NZ_BMFG01000013.1, from coordinate 45,162 downwards.
GTTACTGTTGCTATTTTTTCAAGTGCAACTTCCTCAGGTAAGTCATAGAGCAAATGGAGGGCTAGATTTACTTTTTCAAATTGGTGCCAAAAGTTTTGAATAGCAGTCATGTTTTTTGAGTTGCTGAGTTGTTGTGTTACTGCGTTTTTAGGAGATTTCATAAGGAGATATTTTATTTTCGTTTGTCGGTTGCGGAATGATCAAAGGCGATTAGATTGCATAATTCGCGGAGGCGGCTTCGAACGCGGTTGCCGTATTGGGTTTCAATCTCGGAGGCGGAGAGGTTGGTGGTGATGTGGGTTTTAATGTTTTTTGCGATATAGAGGTCATAACGGCTCAGCAGGATTTCTGCCATGACGTTGCATTCGTTACCAAAGTATTTGAGGTTGCTTTCCGTACCTAAGTCGTCAAAGCAAATGGCTCTTGGGTTAGATTCGTAGAGCTTCCCTTTGCTGTATTTGTGAATGATTTGGTAACCGTCTTGAATGAATTCGAAACCAATGTCTCGGCAAGGTTTAATGTTGAACTTGTGTTCCGTTGCCGTGAGGTGTTTCATGAGGTGCATCAACGTTGTTTTGCCGCAGCCGATTGGACCGGTAAGTAGTATTCCTTTATTTAAATCCATATTGTGCTGAAAACACGTTGGCTCGTCGTTTAGAAAATAGGCGATGAGCTTGTATAGTATTGGGTAATCGGCTTCTACGATTTTGAAATGATTGCCGTATAGGTTGATGCCTTTGGCTTCGAGCCAATTGATTACTTCGGGGTAGGAGTAGTGGGATTTTATTTCGTTTTGCATTGGAAAGGGTTTCAAGTTTAGCTTCGTTCTGTTCGGCTTCGCCTCGGGTTTGGTTTCAAGTTCAAGCACAAATACGCTTCGCTTTTTTATTGGAACACGGATGACACAGATTAAACAGATTTACACGGATTTGATAGCTTCGCTATAATAGATTTACACGGATTTCATTTGTGCTATTTATAGCGTTTTATATTTAACCGCAAAGACCACAAAGGTTAACGCAATCCCGAAAGTTTTCGGGACGCAAAGGATGAGATACTGAAACAAGTTCAGTATGACAGGGCCTACTGCGTAGGAGGTTTGCTTCGCTAGTTTGGCTAAAGCTTTGGGCCACGGATTTTCACGGATTCGCCACCCCGCCCTTCGGGCACCCCTCCAGAGGAGGGGAATTTTAGAGCGGTTCGTCATAGTTTTTTGAGGTGGTTGCGTTGAGTTGGTTGGGTTTTAGGGTTTGTGGGGTGGTGTTGAAGTTTTGGCTGTTGAGCATCCAGTTTTCGGCAGCAGCTTGCCAGTTGAGCATGGGAGTTTTGCCTCCCACGAGCCAGCCAATGCTCGAAAAGTAGTTGTGAAACTTTTGGGCTTCAAGCTGGGGGTACTGCCGGCTTTGAAAATAAGTGACTATTTCGGTAAGTTCGGGTGGTGGGCATCCTTTCTTTTTTTGCGGCAACTTTTTTTCTTTGGTTGCAGGATCTTCTTCTTGAGCAATGGAATTGATTTTTTCAATTTTTTGTACCGGCCCGTTTTCCTTTGTTTCCTTTGTGCTGTTTTTTGAGTTTGTACTGTTTGTATTGTTTATTGAAGATACCACTGCTTGTTCGCTACCCGTTGTAGCAGTTGTACGGTTCTTGTTTACTACCGGTTCAGCAACCGATTCACGAAGGGGTTCATTTTGTGTTGTGCTTTCTACGTACTCCTCCGGATTTGCTACCGCTGAAAGCGGGTATACTGTGACATGGCTTCCTTTGAACGGGTTAAAAGAGGGTTCATATTTAATGTAACCCGAGTTGTGTAGGTTTTTCAAACATTTGTGATACGTAGCTTTGGAACTGATTTTACTGATTTGCATGATTTCATCCCGGCTGATGCTAATGGGGTTGCGAAATCGGTTGCAATTCCAACACTGGAATAAAGCCATGTAGATGCTGATGTGGGTTGGGTTTAAGGTGCTGTCTTGGATGATTTTATCAAAGAAGGCGGCGAGGTGTTTAATGTAGTTCATTTTGCTAGTGATTGGTGAAGAGAAATTAGTGATTAGTGAAGAGTAATTAGTGATTAGTCTTGCTTGAACTGCGTTCAAGAGTTGACCTGCTTTGCAGGAGATACTTCGACACTTCGACAAGCTCAGTGCAGGCAAGCTCGGTATGACAAACCACCTCCAGAGGAGGGGAATTATTTGAAGAGGGTGGGTAGGGCATTCGTTTTGTTGGTGTTTAGGAGTTTTTCGATGTCGGCATTGTCGTAGTAGAGGGTGCCACCGATTTTAGTGTAGGTTAGGGTTCCGTTGATGCGGAGGTTTTGAAGGGTTCCGGGGGAGATGTTTAATAGTTTAATGACTTCTTTTGATTTCAACCACTTTTTTGAAGTTGCATTATCTTCAGATTTAACAATTTTTTTTAGATCAACCAAAAGTTCAGTTTTGAATTGATGAAGGTCTTCTTTTGTTAGGATTGCTAGTGTCATATGATTTGATTTTTATTAGTATCTATTGTTTTATGATTACAAAATACCCTCTATTTTATTTGATTTTATCCCAATACGTTTCGTAGTACGATGAAATTTAACATCAAAATGTAAATAAGCTCCGTAGATATTGACAGATTTTTTTTGATTTGATACAATTTGGCTTTATCGTAGAAATTGAAAAGAAAGGAATTAGTATTTTCAAGTAATTGGGATAATGAAAAAAGCAGTAAACCTTATTATAATATAGAGTTTACTGCTTTGTGTTTTCGTAGTAACGTGTTTAGTCTATATCGTCTCTAGCCATTTTTTGTTGCAGATTAAGTGTTAACTCTTCCAAGAATTTGGTTTTACTGCTTTTGCGGGCTTTGATCTCGGAATATGTTTTGTAGATATTATCGAGTTTAATATTGAAAAAATCTTCAAATGATGCCGTAATCAAATTGATGTCGGCTGCACCATGATTGATTGCACCATTTGAGAATAATGCATAGATCAATTCGGTTAATGCTGTTTTTGGACCGGTCCAAACAATTACCTTGTGTTTTTTTTCTTCAAAGATTTCTGCATCATCTACTTTTAAGCGTTTTAATGCTTGGCGGATATAATGTATAAAGCGATACATTGCTTTTACTTTAGCCCAAAGCATGTCCTGTGCAGTGGAAAATTCGGGAAACTGGTAATAATCTGTCATTGGCGTAAATGGAAAATTATTACGATGGTTGCGAGTAAAAAACTGATGATCCAAATAACTGTAGCCCTGTTCCATATAATGTACAAAGTCGGCATTTTTATAAAAGAACTTATTTATTTTGCGAAGCTCTTTTTGTAAAAATTGTACTTTATAGGTTGTTCCGGCCTTTGGCATTCTCAATTCACATGACCGAACTTCCGTAAAGAAAATCAGCAAACTCATTGGGATCGGTTTATTGTTTTTAAAAAAGTCAATTTCTTCAGGAACGGTATTAAAATCTCGTTTGTCCACAATTTCTTTTAAATTGGATAAGGTTTGATTACACAATATGATTCCTTTACTAGCCTTATTAAGCATTGAATCGTTTGATTCTAAAATTTCGTTACAATTTGTATTGAATGATTCGATTGTCTTTTTAACCATCATAATAAAATTAGTTGCACAAATGTTTACAATACTACGATATTGACTTGTAGTCGTTTTGAATGGTATTCATTACTTCCATAGTGTAATTATCACGAGCTTGTACATAGGCAACTTTGGGGATTATTTTGGCACCTACTTTTCTTTTTTCAAAAGAAGCTGAAACTCCAAAATCGATTTGAGGAAAGTTTAGTTCATTGGCTCTTTTTATGGTTTGAAATAAAAGCTGTCTATAAAGATTGAATTCTTTTGCCCATTTATAATCCATCCCAATTAGTTCAGGCACATAGGTATGGTTTTGGTTTTTGTAGCAAAACATAACTCCTACTAAAGGACTATTTTCTACTGAATTGAGGTGTAGTAAAATGAATTCCCAATTTGGACATGAATTCATCTTTTCAAAAACCGATTTGGCGTATTGAAATGTATTAATCGCATAATTATTGTCTTTTACATTTTCATACAGTTTATATGCCACGTCCATTTCTTCATCGCTCAAGCTTTCTTTAATTTTTATGTTATAGTATTTTTCAAAAGGTATAATCTCTTTATTAAAATGCTTGCGGGATCTAGAAGATAGTACCTTTGAAAAATCCTCATAATTTTGCCATTTCTCTGCTTTATAGACACAGGATTCCGGCATGTTGATTTTGAAATATCCTTGTTCTTGTATTACTTTATCCCAAGTATTTTTCTCTTCAAAATCTCTTAAAACCAGCATATCTGCTTTTAAATCATTATATTTTTCTTCTAATTTATCCAATAGTAGTTTCATTGCTTTTTCAGCCAATTCTTCTTCTTGATTGATATAACAATGTCTTCCTTCCGTGAAAAGACAGCCCAAGCTAATTACTTTAGAAGTTAGGTGCAATGGGTTTATTTTTCTGATTTCTTCGAGCTGTTTGGAAACGGATTCTGTGGCCAACATATCATCTTTCCATAACCCATATGTGCCAAATGTTATTAGTAGTATTTTACCCTTTTTATCTTTAATTGTATAGTAGAAGAATTCCCAATTATTATATTTGTCTACGCTGTTTTTGAAAGCCTTTTCAAGATATACCAAACCTTCCCAATCGAAAATATTGTTTTTACCCATAAATTTATTCCACTCATTTTTGTCAATATCTTCAATCGTATTTTTTTCTTCAATTGTGACCTCATCATAAGTTTGCTTTTCGATATGAAGTGCATCATCGAGACTTAGACCGAAAGCCTTTCTCACTTTTTCATCACTATTATTTGTTTCTTCTAAAGCTTTTGGGTAGTGGTATTTCATAGCCTCTGCCAATTCGTGAATGTCTTGCTTTTGATTATGACTTGACAAAGTGATTCTGATTCCAGTATTCTTGATTGGCACAGCTGGGTAAATCCCTAGATTGAGAAAAAATCCCTCATTAAATAAACGATGGACAAAATTGTAAGATGAAATAGGAGTTCCCATCCCGAGGAAAAACACTGGAGAATCGTTTTTAGAAATGATTGGTAGATTGCCTTGTGATAATAATTGGTTGAAATATCCAATCTTATCAGCCAGTTCTTTTTGTCGGATTGTAATTTCCGACGATAAGTGAATGCTTGCCGATGCAATAGCCGCAGCGACAGAAGCAGGTTCTAATTGAGCAGAAAAGGTTAACGGACCTCCAAAGTTTTTAATTTTATCGCGAAGTTTTTGGTTTTTGCATAGCAATGTTGCCCCACTAGCTCCAAAGGTTTTGCTTAATGTTCCAACCACCACAATATTTTCAGGAAGTTCTTTGATGCTATCGAAAACGAATCCCGTGCCGTTTTTGCCTATCCAACTCATGCCGTGGACGTCATCAAAATAGAGGTGCAATTGACTGTATTTTTTAGTCAATTCAATTAATTCAGAAATAGGAGCATAATCTCCAAACATAGAATATACCCCATCTGCCATGTACCAAATTTTTTCACATTTTGAAGAAAGTTGTTTTATTTTTTCTTCCAACATGTTTAAATTGTTGTGTCTAATCATTTCTACTGGAATACCTCTTAGTTTTAATAATTGGCATGCATTCTGCACACTCCAATGTACTTGATGGTCCATAATTACGCCATCTTCATCTCTTAATAATGTTGGAATAATAGCTAAATGACCTAATGTGCTATTTTTAGTAATGATTGGTGGAATACCATACATTTCCTCGATTTTGGATTCTAATTCGCTATAAAGTGGGTGAGAGATGTACGATTTTGATAATGGAAACTGAGTTCCATAATCTCTTATAGCTTGAATGGCTGCTTCTTTAATTCTATCATCTTGTTCCAATCCTAGGTATCCGGTTGTTCCGAAATGATACATTTCTTTTCCTTTAATTTGAATTGTTCTACCTGTTAAGAATTTATCTTCTGCGTACAGATGTAAGACACCTACATTTTTTGCACCCGATAATACTTCATCAACAGTGTCGATAAAGTTGTTGTGTTTGATTTTTGCCATTTTGTTGATTTTGGTTAGACCTCACCCTAAATCCCTCACCACCCGCCTTCGGACGGGACAAGAAGGAGAGGGACTTTGAATTTGATTGGCCTACTTGGTTAGTTATTTATTAAAGTTTGGGGTTAAATTTCATTATAAAATTTGATATGATTTGTATTACATATTTCATTACTCCTTTTATGACAAGTATAATTCCCAAATAGACAAGTGATTACTGAATTTTCAACAAATTATCCCAAATTGACAATTTGAAAAATTAAAAATGTTGCTATTTTTGTTAAATTCTAACCAATACTACATAAATCATGATTGCAGCTCATGGCATTTATGAGAATGAGTACGCCCTTTTTTGGGTTGAAGACGGCATTCTCTTTTTTGAATATAAACCCGAGGTGATTCTAACACTGGATGTTGCCCAACGCGTTGTTGCCGACCGCATCCAATTTCAAAATGAAAAATCCTATCCCGTACTTTGTGATATCAGGGGTATTGTTGATACAGATAAATCAGGGAGGGATTATTTGGCACAATCCGGCTCATTATTGACCAAAGCTGTAGGTTTACTTGTTCATCAAAAAGTTTCCCTTACCATTAGTAATTTTTATTTACATATTAGTAAGCCTACTATACCCACTCAGGTGTTTACTAGTAAGGAAGCCGGTATTATTTATTTAAAACAATTTCTATAAACATTTATAGCATCTCGCAATGGAAGATCAACACAAAGAGGAACGTATTGTCGCCATGCATCAAATGTTATTTGAAATGGCAAGAGGTAATTTCAGTAATCGTATTCCTTTGAGTTCGTGTGATGATGAGTTAGAAACCTTGGTTGTTTTAATTAACATGGTGGCCGAGGAAATGAAGGAGTCTATATTTCATGCCGGATATATTAACCCGCACAGTTCGTTTCGATTTATTACCCAGACTAACCTGGTGTTGGATTATTCCTTCTGTATACAAAGTTTTAATCCCGCTGTGCTTACCATTTTAGGATATGAGAGTTTTGACTTAGTAGGTTATTCCATAGCCACTTTTGTAACTCCGGATTCTTATCAAAAATTGAATTTAGTAAAAGAAGCTTTTCAGGACGCACTTTACAACCAAACCATGCTGCCCTTGCAATTTTTGACTAAAGAGCTACTGCTTTTTTCCGTTGATTGTGCCATCACTAAATTATATAATCGTGATGAAGTTATTTTAAGTTTTGTAGTCTCCATTCCGCAAATATCAAATGTAGCTCTAGAGCAAAAAAACAGTGATGACTCAGCAAAACATCCAAATTCGAGAAAATCAGACGCTTTATTAATTCAAAAGGTTTATGATTATATTCTTGCTCATTTGCAAGAACCTTTACCTTCTTTAAAAGAATTGGCCAGGTATTTTGGCACCAATGAATATAAATTAAAAGATGGTTTTAAACACTTCTTTAAAACGAGTATCTATAAATTTTACACTGTTGAACGATTGAAAAGAGCTTTTTTGATGATTCAACAAACTACCTTACCGTTAAAAAATATTGCTACAATGAATGGTTTTACAGATTATCCCAATTTTTCAAAAGCGTTTAAAAGACAATTTGGCGTTTCTCCAAATGAAGTTGTGCGTAATTCTACTATTGATTCCTCTATTACAATTGACTAGTTGCATAATTATCCTTTTTTGATAAGTAAACCTCCCGATATAACAAGTGTTTTAAAATTTTAATTGTGAATTTTACTCTATAGAATTAAAACTATTGAGTGATGCGAATATCAGTTAAAATACGGAGTTTACTTTTAGAGGCTATTTGTTACTTGTATATCTTACTTTTTATATATACTTCAATTAGTAAATTAATTGATTTTGAAAACTTTCAAGTCCAATTAGGACAATCACCTATGCTGGGATCCTATGCAGAATGGATAGCTTGGATAATTCCACTTTCGGAGATTTTGATTGCTGTAGCACTTTCCTTTAGTAAATTCCGTAAAGCTACCCTTTTTGCCTCCTATGCCCTTATGGTGATGTTTACTACCTACATCTACATAATTCTGAACTACAGTGATTTCATTCCCTGTTCTTGCGGTGGTGTACTAGAAAAAATGACTTGGAACGAACACCTGATATTTAATGTGTTTTTTATCTTTTTAGCGATGATAGCCATTTTTATCGAAAGCCAGCCACACACAAATAATCGAAAAATTAGTATATACTTGCTACTTGTAACTGTGGTCAGCAGTATCTCGGTAATTGTACTTTTCCTGGCATCAGAAAACAAAATACACTACAACAATGCCTTTACTAGGCGTATTCCGCATAGCCCTGTAAAAATGTTGCGAGGTATCTCATTAGAGTACAATTCCTATTACATTGCCGGTTATGCCAATGGAAAAATCTACTTAGGCAATAATTCTGCTCCTAAACATATTTTACAAATTGACACAAGTTTAACCCACCAAAAGGCTTTTCGATTGAATCAAGACAATCATCATTTCAATTTCAATACGGCTCAAGTCCGAATAAAAGACAAACACTACTACTTTGCAGACGGTACCATTCCTGTAATTTATAGAGGAAGTATACAGGATTGGAAAGGTCAACCTATATACAACGGCACTACCAAATTTTCAACATATGAAGTAGTCGATACGGCAAAGTTTGTGGTGAGGGCAACTGAACCTAAAACCGGTGAAAACGTAATGGCTTTTATTGATAGCTATAAAGATGCAACAGTAGTTTCAGAGACCGACATTTTGGAAAAAAGACTGGATGGTATTTTTGACACTGACGGTTTATTAAACTATAATACGCATAACAACACGTCCATATACACGTATTACTACCGAAACCAATACGTTATAATGAAACCAACATTGGACAGCTTTGTACGCGGTAAAACGATTGACACCTTACATCAAGTAGATTTACAATTTGCATATACAAGACAAGGCCGCGAAAAGAAGTTTGCTACACAACCGGAAAAAATCAATACCTATGCTGCAACATCTGGCAAGTACCTCTATATAAAATCCAAACGTCTGGGAAAATATGACCGTTCAGAAATGCTCCAACAAGCCTCCTTAATTGATGTTTACCTAGTAGAAGACAACAGCTATCAATTTAGTTTCTATTTCTATCATCACAAAGGAGAAGAAATCAAAAGTTTCAAAATATATGATGACATAATTGTTGGCATGACTAACAAATATTTAGTGGTTGGTCGTTTTAGAAAAGAACGATTCAACCCGTTAAATTAATAAAATATGGATATCGGCCGGTATCACAGGGGAAGATCGAAAACCTGTACAATAGAGTAGATCATCAATTTTAATTTTTTTAATTATGAAAACTATTAATTTAAAATCAATTTTGCCAGTGCTACTAATGGTCGTGGCAATTACTAGTGCTTTTGCTTTTCAAAATGACGGAAAGGCTGAAACAATTTCTGTAATAGGATGGATTGACCATCCTAGTCCATGTACCATCCAATTTTCCTGCGATAACACAGGAACTGATGTGTGTACTGCCATGTATCTTGGCGTAGAATACGAGGTGAAAGGAAAAGTTACTCCTTCTAGCAACACTTGTACAAGAGTTTTAACAAGAGCCAATTAAAATCTGGAAACAATAAGGTGTCAGCTTACTGACACCTTATTTATGCTAATCAATCCAATTGGGTTTATCTGCACCCTTTAAATAATAATTAAACCATTCCAACGTTTTCAAATTAAGATCGATTCTATTTTTCTTATCAACCATAAAATGTTGTTCATTGGGGTAGACTAAAAATGTACTTTTCTTTCTCAATCGCCATAATGCCATTTGCATTTTAGAACTATTTTCCCAATTTATCCTAGAATCGCTTGTTCCTGCCCATAATAGCAATGGAGTTTCAACTGACTTAGCGTGCATAATAGGCGAATTATTAAAAAAATCATCAGAATAGTAGGGTGCTGTTATCCGCAATTGCTGAGTGTCGAAACGCCACATACTTGAAATATCAAAATCATCTGTTCCTAAAAAAGTACTTACCAAGTCATGCCAACCTGCTCCTGCAATAGCAGTTTTAAATCGATGAGTTTGAGTGATGATATAACTCACCTCAAAACCGCCAAATGAATGACCAAATAATCCAATATTATCCTCATCTACACTTGCTGCCATAATTGCTTTATCGACGGCAACCTGAACACATTTTAAAGCTGACTCTCCGGTTTTATTGATAGTATATGTGATATCAGGATATAGCACAAAGTAGCCATTCAAAGTTAAATTGGTTTTGTTAAAACCAGTTGAGTTTGTTAAACTCGGAGCAACATAATTACGCAAATCAGAAGAAAGTTTTTGATAAACTTTCACTATCATTGGATAGCTCTTTTCGGGAAAATAATCAGCAGGATAAAATAAAGCTGCTTTTAAAGCAACACCATCAACCGTATAAGAAATTAAATCCGATTTTCCCCAATAATAGTCTTTTTGATGTTCATTAGAACGTTGTATCACATTTCCTTTTTCTTGGTTTGTCTTCTGTATAACAAGCTGAGGTGATTTGTCAAAATCACTCAACACATACATATAATTGTCTCCCGCATGACGTATTGAGGTAATTTTGTCATCAGTAAACAATACTTTTTTTAGTTCTCGATTTGATTGATACAAGCTGAATCCTTCTTTTAAATTTTCCGTATTAACTTCCTTTAGAACTATTCCGTTTAATGGGTCTAAAGCACTTGTAGTATACTCCATAAAATGATCTCTCAAACTCGAATAAAAACCTTCGTCATAAATAGAAAATTTACTCTTAATATATTTCCCATTCGTTATTTTCTTTTTTGATTTCCCATTAGGACTAATCAACCAAATGTCATGCGAATCAGTCAATAAAACAAACTTATCACCTTGTGTCCAGTAAGGTTTATCGACCGGAAACTTCTCCCCAGGATAATCATGTCCATCCTCTTCAAAACTTGTAGTAATCGAGCACGTCAAACAATTAATTCTATCTTGATCAAAATGATAGATATACCAATTTTTATCTGCATACCAAGTAATATATTTTCCCGCAGGCGACACTTGAATATGATTTTTTTGATGATAGATTTTTTTAGCTAATAGCTTTTTACGTCCCGTATGCAAATTTTTCACGTAGAGGTCAACATAAATGCCATTGTACTCAAAATAAGGCAAATATTCCGATGGATTTATAATCAATGCATGCTCGCCGTTACTCGTCGGTATGCCAATTGGATGGTCGGCATCATTAACTAGCATAAACTCATTGGTTTTGATATGCCAACACATCAAATAATGATTCAATAGATTTTCTTCGTTCTGGGGCGGAAGTACATCAGATGCCCATGACCAAACGACCACATGTTTAGCTGCTAGATTGTCTGTTTTCGGATGTTGAACATCAAAAAACAACTGTTTATCATCTTGTGAAAAAAACAACCGTGACTCTGGTACAATAAACCCGTCATCAGATAAATTTTTCACCTTGCTTGTTCGCAAAAACGTTGGCTTTTTTCTGTTCTGAAAATGCACATAACACAATTCAAAATTGGGGATATCTTCATCGTTTTTCGGCAAGCTTTCAAAAAAAGCCAACCCATTACAATTCCAATTCCACGTCAAATTTGATAAATCTTCCGCTGATTTTACAATTTCATATTTAGCCAAGCGTTCACCTAATTTTATTGTCGTAATCAAATCCATATCAGGTGTTTTCTGAAGGACCGCCACTTCAGTGCCATCAGGAGAAAGCATGTATTCTAGAACATTTGGAACTATTGTCACTTCTTTAGTGGAGAGATGAATTAATTGCAATTCATTTTCTCGGCGACTATTTTCGGCCAATAAATAAGTTCCATCCTTTGAAAACTTGTAATGTGTAAGCCCCTGAAGAAAATCTAATTTCCCAGAAATCAAATCCTGATAATATAAACCCTCGTTATCAAGATAGAAAAACCGATCCTCTAAGGGTGAAAAGCGTGCTTGCCTTCCACCCAAAAAGGTACGTTTTAAATCAGTATCTGTTTTTTGCAAAACCAAAGTGTCGCTTCCAATTGGGTTTTGAATCATGTAGCTCACCCATTCTCCACTAGTAGATAAGTGATAGTCATAAAAATGATACCAACTCTCATAATCATCAACATCCAAATGTTTCTTAGTCTGAGTAAATCCATTCTCAAGATTCGAAAACAGCAGGATTAATAATAGCAATTTTGATAAATTATCCATTTCCTTTATTATTAATATCCTGGGTTCTGTGGAAGTAAATTTGAATTTAACAACAATTCATTTTCGGGCAAAGGAAACAAGACATCAGTGGAATTCCAACCTGGCTTTACGTTACTCAATGTGGTATCCAATAATCCACGTCGCTTTAAATCAAAAAAACGATGACCTAATTCACAAAAAAATTCAAATTTGCGTTCTTTTAAAATCGCAGTAATCAGCTCGTTTTTAGTTTGTGCAGCAGTAGTGCCCAATCCTGCTCGATTTCTTATTTTGTTTATGTCCATTTTACTCAAGTCAAAAAAACCTAATTCAGCATAAGCTTCCGCACGGATTAAATACATTTCTTCCAATCTAAATTGAATCGGATATTCCATAGAAGTACTCGTGTCTACATTCAGTTTATATTTAAAAGGGTGATAATAAGTCTCCATGCCGTTAGTAACACTTTTTACCCAATCAATAGCTCTCAAATCGCCGGTTTCAAACTGAGTGATAAAATCCTGAGCTAATGCCCGGTTAGGTGGCGGAACCAACGTAAAAACAAAGCTTTTAGCCTCCAAGGTATTTTTCCCTTCCGGTGACGACATTAACTGCCAAATCGTACCCGTACTGTTTCGCAGAAATACCGAATTCAAATCTTCAACCCACTGATAAAGTCCAGTGTTTTCAATAACTGCAGTAGCTTTCTGTCTAGCTAATTCCCACTCTCCGTGATAAAGATAAAGTCGAGCTTGCATAGCCACCACTGCACTTCGATTCGGTCGCACGCGATAGTCACCGGTATAGGTATCAACAAGCAAACTCTCCGCACTAATTAAATCCTGCTCTATGAAACTATATATAGTAGAGGATGATTCCTTGCTTATCGTAGTATTCAATCTATAATCGGTTGACTTAACATAGGGCACCTCGCCAAAAAGTTGATTTAAATAAAAGTGCAGATAGGCTCTCACAAACAAAGCTTCACCTATCAAACGGTCGCGGTCTGCCTCAACGATTGTAGTCGAATTGCCAACGCCTTCTATCACCGTGTTTAATACATAAATTAAGTGATAAGTATCTCGCCAAAAATTATGAATCGTGGTAGTACTTTCAAGCAATTGATTCTCATTAAAAACTAATTCTGGCAAATTGGCATTATAACAGGTTAGTTCATCGGCATAATTACCCAGTAAAACAGTAATGCCGCCGGAATCCCCAGTCACAACAACACTATTATGAAGTTTAGTATACACATGTGTCAGAACTGATTCTGCTGTTCTGACGTCATTAAACACTTGTTCACCGGACAACTGAGTATCTGGAACATCGATACTCACAAATTCCTCGCACGAAAAAGCAAAAAAGAGGAGTATTAAATTAGTTATCTTGATTATTTTATTTGTTTTCATAAGGAAGTGGAATTAAAAAGTTAGTTGCGTGCCAAGAGTAAAAACCCGTAACGGTGGAATTTTAGAACCTGAATAATTTTCAGGATCTAATCCTTTATAATTTGTAAAAGTCAAAACATTCTGTCCTTGCATATAAACTTTGCATCCCCAACCATTGCGAGTTTGAAAAGCATAACTCAATGCAATATTCTTCAATCGAATAAACGATGCGTCTGTAAAAGCCGCATCACTTGTTCTATAAAAAGTATAGGCACTTGTTGCTTGACTATTGAATCCTGCACTATAAGGTTGTGTTCCTGTCATAACATCTACTGATTGATTAACAGCTAAACCCGGCATAGATTTATAGGTATTGAAATTCGGTGCAAGCTGTTTAGTAAATTGAAACAAAAAATCAAAATGCCATTTTTTATAGCGAAGGCTGTTTTGTAAACCACCAAAGTAAGATGGAGTCAAATCAATATGCTTTTTCCGATCGTCGCCAGGGCGAATAAAACCATCATTATTGTAATCTTCAAATTCATAAAATCCTGTTTCAGGATTCATTCCGGTGTAATGATACACCAACCTAATATTCAAAGGTTCACCTACTACATATTGATTGGCATATGTCGAACGTTCCAAGTCCGGAAAGGAGATTAACTCATTTTTTGGAAAGGTAACATTAAACGAACTGCTCCAAGAAAAATTTATCGTTTCAATATTTTTTGAATGCCATTCTAATTCAATTCCACTATTTTCCACTTCAGCAGGAAAATTTGATAAAATGGATGTAAATCCGGTGGTGCCTGGTAAAGGAATTCCAACTAATTGATTCGATGAACGGTTTCTAAAATAAGCGGTTGTTATAAAAATTCGGTCATTCCATAAACCCAAATCGATGGCTGTTTCAAATTTTTTATTGATTTCCCAACTGAAATCTGGGTTGAAAAGTCGCGTTGGCTCTAATCCTATGCTGCCTTGATAAGGTATACCGGTGGAGCTAAAAGTATCTAAAAATTGATAATTGCCAATTTGATCACTACCGGTCGATCCATAACTGGCCCGCAATTTTCCAAAACTCACTACTGACAGTCGCTCTCGAATCAAACGCTCTTTTCCAAAAAGCCATGCCGCACCAATTGCACCAAAATTAGCAAACTGCTTGCCTGGTCCAAATCGACTCGAACCATCTCTTCTACCCGTCAAATTAATGATATATTTTTCATGTAGATTATAATTCACCCGTCCAAAAACTGCGTTATAACGATAAATGCTGTTATCGTTATTGTAAATCGCTATGTTAGCAGCTGCAGCCATATTATAAATTAGGCTATTGCTGGTAAAACCCATCGCTTCAATTGCCCTTGAACCAAAATTTCTCTCCTGAAAAGTGCTACCAACCAAAACTGAGAGTGCACTTTTGCCAAAATCTTTCTTCCAATGCATTTGAGGTTCCAAACTCCACGATTGCTGATAGCCTTCATTCTGCAACAATATAGAAACAGAGCTGTCCAAGCCAAAAGCGGGATTGTAAATTGTAGAGGGTGAAATTTTGGTCTCGTTCAACCGTGTAGATGAAAAACCCGCCATGGTTTTCAACTCCAAATTAGGTAGCAACGCATAAGAAATAGTACCGCCTGCATTAAAAAAATTACTCTTCGCTAAATATTCTTCCTTAATTTTACGCAACGGATTTACAAAAGTCGAATTCTCCCAGTTCAAATTACCCTCCGCATCATACAAAGCAGGAGCATTAGGAGCTAAATTAATAGCATCCAAAGTTAAATCAGTGCCTGGCAAGTCATTCTTATCTATCACATATTGTATAGACAAACCCATGTTTAGTTTTTTATTGGACGATTGATGATTTCCCGAAAACTGAAAAGCGGTTTTTCCATATTCAAAATCACCGTGAAACACCGAAGTTTCATTATAATTAGTCACTTTAAGCAATAAATTAGTAAACTCATTTCCAACCGATAAGGAAGCATCAACTTGCCGATGCAACGAAGTATTCCCAATCAGTTCCTTTTGCCAATCTGTATAACGATTTTCATCCCAATTCCCATTAATGTCATGGGCACTTGCAGGATATGTCGTTATCCCATCATTAGCAAAAGCCTGCCGTCGCATGTTCAAGTACTGCTCCGTATTCATCAAATCCAAACGTCTCGAAATCGACCCAACGCCCGAAAATGAATTCAATATCAACGTGGTCTTGCCCGATTTTGCTTTTTTGGTCGTAATTAGCACCACCCCATTGGCTCCTCTAGAACCATAGATGGCCGTTGCATCAGCATCCTTTAATACTTCAATGCTTTCAATATCGGCTGGGTTCAAAATACTTAAACTATTTACACCGGAACCCGGTAAAATCAATCCTGACAAAAAAGAGCTATTCCCCAAACTCTCTGTGCCCAATGGCATACCATCTACAATATACAATGGATTATTTCCATCGGCACGCAAACTATTCCGCCCACGAATCTGTATATCAAAGCCACTACCCGGCACACCACTGGTTTGCGTGATACTCACACCCGCCATACGGCCTTGCATAGTAGCCAACACATTCGTAACCGGCTGCGTTTCTATATCTTTCGCAGTA
Source organism: Flavobacterium orientale (assembly GCF_014638005.1). Lineage (GTDB taxonomy): Bacteria > Bacteroidota > Bacteroidia > Flavobacteriales > Flavobacteriaceae > Flavobacterium > Flavobacterium orientale. The sequence goes on along the minus strand of NZ_BMFG01000013.1, from coordinate 28,902 downwards.
ATCCTCGAGATACTGCCCGTTCGCTCCCTATCCTTCACCGAATAATACCCCGCATTCAACACCACTTCTTTCAGTTGAGTAGTGTCTTCCTCCAATTGTAAATAAATTGCTGTTTGGTTCGCAACAGTAATTTCAACGGTTTTATAACCCATATAAGAAAAGACCAACACATCGTTGGCAGTAGCAACAATAGAAAACTTACCGTTTTCATCAGTGAGCGTTCCTGAAGCTTTGTCTTTAACAAGCACCGTGACACCGGGCACAACGCCCTGGGCATCAGTAACCGTTCCGGTAATGGGTTGTTGGGTTTGTTGTAGTTCTAGTGGAGAACTGGCATAAGAAGTTACACAAAATGAAGTAAAGGCCAGAAGGCATCCATACAATAAACGGGTACTCCTTTGGTTAATTAATTTTTTTTTCATAAAATTGGTTAGTTAAATAAGACATAAGTTTTGTTTGCGTTGGTCCTCTATCTAGTTTGGCGACGGGTTAGGGGACCTTTTTTTGTGTTACTGAGTGGCTGAGCCACTGATTAGCTGAGACTTGTTTTCTTTTTTTATAACATAGGCGACTGGTTTAAAAGTTTAAATGTTTAAAATTGTTTAAGAGCTTAATTTTTAGAATTAGGAAAGTATGCCGCTCGTGCTTGTTGCAGCCAAGGTTGAGCGACATATTTCCAACTAACTGAAAAAAATTAACTAATAAGACCGTGACGCGAAACGTTCCGAATAAAAAGCAGTGCTAAGAATTAAGTGAGAACCAAAGGGAAATAAAAAAGCGTGGAACTCAACTTACTGCGTTAGAGGTACTGGTATACCGTTGCAACAATAAGAGAGCCCACGCCAGTATTGACGTGAGCATCATACTTATCATCTCGTTGCAAAAATTACCAGTTTTCTAACGCGAGATTCAAAGCGAATGCTTCAAATGATTTCTTGAAGAATCGCAAAATTAATTAATTTTTAAACCAAAAATGATTTAAAATGTGTCAAATATATACAAATTATTTAATCAATGTCATATTTGACAATTATTTTTTTATAAATCAATGCAATTTCACGCTGTGAAAGAGCATAATAAAAAATATTTACTTGCATTCGGGCAAAATTTAGAACGTTTACTTCAAGAACTAGACACTGATGTAATGACGGTAGCTTCTCTGGGTAATATTGAGCCTAAACAGGTGTATCGAGTATTACGAGGCGAACATGCAGCATCTTTAGGAACAATTTTGGCAATTTCAAGAGGGCTTGCTGTTCCTCCCAAAAAACTTTTTGATTTTGACTTTACTGTTGACCAAGAGCCCTAAAAAATCAACTAGAATTATTTTCTTTCTTCTCCAAAAGGATTTCATCTAAAATAGCAGCTTCCTGAAAGGGAATCATCTGTATAGCAATCTCTAATAAGGCTTTTATATTTGAACGGGAATCAACGATGAATCTCGAAGTATTCTCTTCAGAATCTAAAGCTAACACGGCTACTTTTAGTAAATCAGAAAGCGTGAAAAATAGATCTTTATAATCGGAAACTTGTATCTTGACTTCATGCTGCAACGATTTCTCCTTTCTTTTTTTTAATAAATAGGTTGTCTTCTCCATAATTTTTATTGGTTTATTTTTATTTGACTTTCTACATCATTTTTTAATTTTTGAGCCACTAATTTGTTGCTTTCATTCAGAAAATTTTCCAAAGTGTTTTCGAGAAAATATAGTCCTTCATTTGTCAAGACCAGTGGCTTTTCTTTTCTTATGTAGGATACATTTTGAGTTAACATCCCTATTAGGTTCTTCTTGTTTTCCGGAATGCAAATAAATAAATCGGAAACTAAGTCAGTAAAATGAGCACAGATACTGAATAAGTAGGGCAAATGATAATAGTTAGGGTAGTAATTCAAAAATACTGCAATTAAACCCAAACAAAGTTGTTCTGCTGCCTGATGGAGATTAAAAATTATGACACTACCACTTGCACTTGATTTTGTTATAGGCTTTACAGCAGCAATAAAAGACCTAGCTGTTTCAACTCTTGTTTTCCAAACCTCAGTCAAATTGTTTATCGGTATTTTGGGGTTGGAAAAAGGTAACGGTTTAAAGTAATAATTGGATTGTTCGAATACTAAATTTTCAGGTTTCATGATGCTGTAAAAAAAATATTGTTGCTCGTCTCTTAACTGTTGCAAATGAATTTCTCGATGTAAAAAAAGTGTGGCGGTACTAACTACGTTCGATGTTGTGGCTATTTCATCTTGCAAGCCGGCGATGCCACTTGGGTAGCTTTTTATGGTGAACACTAATAAATCATAATGAATTGCTAACGTTACTTCCTTGTCTTCCTTGAAAATAGCACTATTTTGTTGCTTAGTAAACTGTCGTTTTCCGAAACAATAAATACGACTTACATCCAGATAATTTGTAATTCTAGTAATAATTGGAAGTAAAGCTTCCGGTATTTGAAGACTTTCTTTTGGTATGGCGTGTAGCATAATTGTATGGTTTAAAGGTTAGTAGCAATTGAATCTTTTGTATCCGTTATTTCTCGACTTTATGAATTACAAATTGATGGAACATTTTTTAATAATTTTTTACTAGTTTTGTTTACGAGATAAAATTCGTAATTAATTACGACATAAACAAACTTTTTCGAATTTATTTTCGATATTTTTTTACCATGGGAAATATTAATAGCAAAATAGACCAAATTGCTGAGCAATTTTTTGGAGGTAATAATTCTGCCTTCGCTAAAGCAATGCATACCAGTGAAGCCAATATCCGAAATTATAGAAACAATACTATTCCAAGACTTGACTTTATAATTACCGTTAAGGAAAAACTCGGTATTAGTTTCGAAGCCCTTCTAGAAAGTACTACCGGAAATGAGTTAATGCAAGTAAATGAATCAGCTCCGACCAACGAGTATGCAAAACAAGAAATTATTCCCGTGTTTGATATAGAAAAATCAGGTGGTCTAAAAAAACTATTGACGTCTACTAAAAAAAGCCGTCATAAAATTGGCTACCTCTCTTTCCCAAATGCCCCTACCTGCGATGGTGCTGTAATAGCTACCGGAGAAGGTATGTACCCGCTTATCAAAAGTGGTGATTTTTTAGCTTATAAAAAGGTGGAGGCAAATAGTAATCAGATTTTTTATGGTGAAATGTATCTTATTAGTCTCACTATTGATCATGAAGAATATGTTACTTTTAAATACCTTCAAAAATCCGAAACTGACCCGGATAATGTGCTATTAGTTTCTTATAATCAAAATTTCCAAACTAAAGAAATTCCCTTTGCAAGTATAACGGCAGTGGCTCTTATCAAAGCAACGGTTACCAGTGCTTCTATGATGTAACCTTTTCCATCCGTAGTCGGTGTCAGGTTAAGATACAGGAGTGGCAAGCAGGGGGCTTAAAGTAGGGTTGAAGTACAGGCTATCTATAGTGTCCGGTGTGAATACTATATAAATTTGCATGAATTTTCAATGAAACTCTATGCGTTTCATTTATATTTTGTAGTTTTGTTTTATGAACAAGCTACAAGAATTAAAAAAACATTTACGAAGAGGTAAGGTTTACCGCCGGGCAGATTTGTCGAAGTGGTCTAAATCTGTAGACCGTCACCTTGATGAACTGGTGAGTGAAGGGACATTGCAAAAGCTTTCGCAGGGTCTTTACTTTTATCCGGAGGTTACTGCCTTTGGCGAAGCACCGCCAGAGGAAGAAGTTTTGGTGCGTTCGTTTTTGAAGGACTCTCGTTTTTTGCTTACTTCGTTTAATGCTTATAATGCTCTTGGTGTTGGCACCACACAACTGTATAACCAAAAAATGGTTTACAATCATAAACGTCATGGTGATTTTGTTTTGGGTGGGAAAACCTTTTCTTTTAGAGTGAAACCCCATTTTCCGAATAAAGTTACTAAGGAGTTTTTGTTGGTTGACTTATTGAATAACTTGGAGCAACTTGCCGAAGACCCCAAAGAAGTGGTTTCTAACGTTCGCTTTAGAGCCAAGACAATGGATCAAAAAAAGTTGAAAAAAGTGTTACTGGATTATGGGAGTAGTAAAACCAAACGTATTTTGGAACCTATTTTGAGTAGTTGATATGGCTGATTATTTGCATAACCATCCGGATTTCGCTGCTCTTTTGCGTATTGTGGGTAATGAATTGCGTATTGAGCCTATTCTAGTTGAAAAAGACTATTGGATTATGCATGTTTTGTATGGCTTGAAGCAACTGAACTTTGATTTTGAGCTCAAAGGCGGTACATCACTATCTAAAGGGTATCACATTATCGACCGCTTTTCGGAAGATATTGATATACATATTAAACCTCCCGCTGTATTTGAAATAAATGAAAACCCGAAGAACAACAAGCCAAGAAATATTGGGGCAAGAAAAGAGTTCTATGATTGGCTTGCCGACAGTATAAAAATAAATGGTATTGTTTCGGCAACCCGAGATACTGATTTTGATGATACGAAATCGTATCGTAGTGGCGGTGTCCGATTGCATTATCAATCGCATACTGAAGCTAAAGACGGAATAAAAAACGGAATACTTTTGGAAGCCGGTTTTGATCAGGTGACACCCAACACTGTTATAAATATTTCATCGTGGGCTTATGAAAAAGCCATTCAGCAAAGTGTCGCAATCCATGATAATAGAGCACTCGCTGTTGCTTGCTATCATCCCGGTTATACTTTTGTGGAAAAATTGCAGACGGTAGCTACCAAATTTAGACAGGAACAAGAAACTAAGGAAGAGCGTCAAAATTTGATGCGTCAGTATTATGACATTTATAGTTTGTTGAAAAATCAAGAGGTTCAAGCATTTATTGGTACGGAAGCGTACTTTGCTCACAAAAGGGAACGATTTCCAACGGTGGATTATGACCGGGCTATTGCCGAAAATGAAGCTTTTTTATTGGGTAATGCGGCAATCAGAACTCGGTTTATTGAACGTTATAAATCAACTGCTCCATTGTATTATAAAGGACAACCTGATTTTGAAGAAATGTTACTTGAAATAGGGAAGTGGGTTGGGAGGCTTTGATTTCCTCCCCCCAGCCCCCTCCGAAGGAGGGGGAGACTTTGTGGATGCGGAGGGCGTGGTATTCTAGTGTAGCAATGAAATCCTTTTTAATTACTATATTTTGTTTGCTATCTACTACACAATGCGTAGTGTTATGCGAAAAAAATATTTACGTTTTGAAAGTTAAACGATACTAACGAGAATAGATCATGTACTTTCGCTAGATTTACTTTTATAAGTTACCCTATAATAGATTGTTCACTTTTATTTACTGTTCGCGGAAACGTGAACAAGCACAATTTGTGAACATTGTGGAATGGGTTGGATTTGGGGAATTTTTTGAAAATTGAGGTTAGGATGTTTGCAAACGAATTTGCTAGGCTTGTTACTGGGAGGTTTTGTGAATAGGCGAAGTGGATGGGGTAAATTTATGTTATTATATTGGAAGGTTCCTGGATTTACATTATGTTGATGGTGCAATTTGCCAATTTGATTTGTGTTAGGAAGCGATTTGTTTTTTGAGGAGTTTGGGTCGTATTAGGGGCGAAAAATTGGCTTACTCGAATTCTACTTAAAAAACATCCTGATATAACAACTCAATCGTAACTTCTTTTTTGGTAGCTCCTTCTTCCACAATAATAGTACTCCAAAAGGGTTTGTAGTTTTCAACTAAATAGGCGAATGCTTTTTTTATTTCTTCGTGAGAACTATCGAAATTAACCCCTAAATTTTTCTCGTAGCCAATAATGCGATAAAAAATACCAGTAGTCAATAATTCGTCTTGTGCATCGGCTGTGTTATCGGGAGCATAGCCGAAATGTACTACTTCGGTAGATGGATCGTTTAATTTATTTAAAACATCTTGCCTAACTTGCAAAAATAAGAGTTCATCCAAACTGCCGTAAGGTACTTCTAAAGTACTTGCTGAAATTGTCAATGCAAATTCATTAAAATGGAGTTCCATAGATTGCGAAGATTAAAATGTAAGTTAAAATAGTACCAGCGTTGGTGAAAACCAAATTTATGAATTTTAGGATACCACCACAAAATTTTCCCTATTTTTACCTTCAACTCCTATAAAATATAAAATGAAAAAAACATTACTTTTCGTTCTCCTCTTGCATTGCATCATAACCTGGTCTCAAAATGACTTACGTTTACCCTTTGAACCCAGACCGGAAGAGTTACTGCCCGAAGTAAAAAAAATGAAAGAAATTAAGTCTATCGAAATAAGTCATTTCACGACCGACCTATCGGATGATTTCGTGGCATTCACCAACAATAAAACGATACTCCTTTTTAATAGATACCCTCAAATTGTGGTCTTCACCGTCGATCCTATGACAAAAGATACAACGCAAAACAAAATTGTGTACACCTATCATACCGATACTGATACCCTTGCCACGTACAAAGAATTTCGATTAGGACAAACGAAACACTTGTATTATGATAAAAAAGGACGAATTGAGAAAAAAAATGAATTTTTTAATGGTAAAATGGAGGGTCAATTTTTTTGGTTTTATGAAGGGGAACTACTCAGTAAAGACGAACGCATAATCAGGGGTAAAAAATACACGCATGAATTCAAGTATGACGATTCCAAACGGTTGATTGAAAAAGTAAGTTATAGTAATGGTGTTTTTCAGGGAAATGTGAAATGGTTTTATGATGCAAACGGCAACATGGTAAAAGAGGAAAGCCTGCAAAAGGATGTACTCACTACAAAAAATAGCACCTATAACTTAGCCAATCAGCTACTTACCCAAACGACAACTGTAAATGAAAAAGTGATTCAATCATTAGATTACAATAGTGTATATGCTTCGTCTGAAAAAGAAAAAGAAAAAAATGATAAACGTGAAAAGTTCATGAAACGGAAAACGTTTTACACTTTTGATACCAAAGGAAATTGGGTACTTAAAAAATTTCTGAATGATGAAAAGTATTATGATTTTGATCAAATAGATGGAAAATATCATGTAAAAAAACGAGTTATTGTTTATAAATAATAAATGTACACAGACACAGTAACTAACAATAGGAGTACAAGTATAAAGCAGTAACCCTAACCACCTCGTCTCCCCCTCGGTTGGAGAGTCCCGATTGCTATCGAGAGGGGGTGAGGTTTGTAAATCCCAATACTTTTACTAAATTTAAAAAAAATTAAATCAAACAATACGATGAACATCCTTATTTCCGATGAGCTATTAAACGGAACCGTTACCAATCAGTTTGAAATGCTGGTAGAATCAGACCAATTGACCGTGGCTGAATTAATCACAAAAAGAGTGACGTTAGAAATTGAAAATTACAATAAACGCCTTCCTGATTATTTCAATGGTTTGGTTCAACCCAAGGAGGCAGAACGAACCTTAAACGGTTATAAACTAAAAGCCAAGCAATTGATAGATGTGGAAAAGCAGGTCTACATTGCCTTAAGTGCGTTCCAAAAAAACGGATTCTTTGTACTGGTGGATAATGAACAATTAGAAGAGCTAGACCAAGTGGTTACACTGAAAAATACCTCTAAAATAGCATTCGTAAAACTAACTCCTTTGGTAGGAGGTTAATTCCTTGTATATGGGCATAATAAATAAATTGAAGACTGCAATCGGTTTAAGCCGTTTAGATAACAGTTTAGATAACACTGAATTTAAAGCGGTTTTTAACACTACGGTAGAAGAATACGCAAAACATTCCAAATTTTTTTACACTGTTGCTTTCGCAGAGGTCCCTGCATATAACAATGTTGTTAAAAAATGGGATGATGAAAAAAAAGGAGAGTTTGTCCTTTTTTTAACCAACGTAATTAAAAACAATTATTTGGGTTACAACCGTGGAGTAAAGAAAGAATCAGACGAGTTCCAAATGGCTTCGCAGATGATTCATAATTTATTTAGGAGTAAGTTGAAGTTATCAGAAACAATTGTCGTAACGATATATGATTCATTTAAAAAAAATGTTCCAGAAAAAGAATACAACAAAATGTACTGGTGGCCTTTGGCGGGTTTCTATAAGCAAATAGAAAATAACTTTAAACCGGTCGAAGCACCGGTGGCCATCTTGGAAATTTTAAATGACATCTTACGATTTAAAAAAGACACGAATAGTTATTATTACAAAGACCAAATCAAGTTAGAAGAAAAGATAAAAGCATTTCTTTTTGCAAATCAAGGCAACGAAGGCTCGATTAAACCCACCTACTTTGTTGGTGAAGACGGATTTCAATCAGCCGCAAATGCCTTACTTGACCAACAAAAAGAAGAAGATAGAAAACTGTGGTATAAATTAGTAACATTAGCTCAGAAAGCAACGGGTAGTAAACCCACGCAAAAATACTTAAACGAGGCAAAAGCCATCATTGACCAGTTGGGAGCAGACAAGTTTAAAAAAGTAACACAAGAATGGTTCAACCAAGTGATCAACCTTAAAGAAACCGTTACAACGCATACGCAGGTATACAACAAATCGGAATACACCTATAATATCACTGAATTCTTAACTAGTCTTAATTCCGAAGCCATCAAAGGGTTTGTTTGGATGTCATCATGGTTTTATGACAATACTACTGTGCAAACCATTAGCAAATTAGCAGAACGTTGTTTCAAAAAAATACCCGAGAAAGGGCCGGCAGCAGCAGGCATCGGTAATGCATGTTTATATACATTGTATGCTTCAAAAGGATTAGATGGCATAGCCCAATTGTCGCGATTACGATTAAAAATCAAGCAAAATAATACGCTCACATTAATTGAAAAGTACATTGACGAAGCAGCTGTAAAATTAGGCATCTCCTCCATTGAAATAGAAGACTTAGCAGTAGACGATTTCAAATTAAAAAGTCACCAACTAACCTATGTATTTGAAGAGTATACTGCAGTTCTGGCAATAACCGGTACTGGGAAATCATCCCTAAAATGGTTCAAACCGGATGGCTCAGAACAAAAAACAGTACCACAACTTGTGAAAGATAAGTTTAGTGCTAAACTCACAAAAATAAAAGCAACCCAAAAACAAATTGACCAAACGACGGCAGCACAAAAAGAACGTTTCGACCGCATGTTACGTAGCAACAGAACCATGAGCATCGAGTACGTCAAAGAAAAATACATGCAACACGGCTTGCTGTCCTTTGCCATCAACAAAGTGATTTTTAAGTTTTCAAATGCCCAAGAAGAGGTCTTAGCCATTTTTCTGAATAACCAATGGGTAACGGTAGCAAAAGAAGTAATTGACATCGACAAGTACAAAGCAGCTACATTGTGGCACCCGGCAACAAGTTCAACCAATGAGGTGAAAGAATGGCGACAATTTTTAATGACCAATCAAATTCAACAACCTTTCAAACAAGCCTATAGAGAAATATATTTACTCACCGATGCTGAAGTAAACACCAGAACGTATAGCAACCGCATGGCATCCCATATTTTAAAACAACACCAATATGTTACTTTAGCAAAAGGACGTAACTGGAGAGCCCGATTAATCGGTGCATGGGACGGTGGCGACCAAGATACCGCACAACTACTAATGCCGGAATACAACCTTACTGTAGAATATTGGGTAAATGCACTCAACGCAGACGATGAATTCAACGCAACAGGTATTTGGAATTACGTAACCACCGATCAAATTCGATTTGTCAACACCCAAACCAACGACCTGATAGCATTGGTAGATGTTCCTCCGGTGGCATTTTCAGAGGCCATGCGAGACATTGACTTATTTGTAGGTGTCGCAAGTGTGGGTAACGACCCAACATGGAGCGATTCCGGTGGGCTACCCACTTATAGAGATTACTGGCAATCTTACTCATTTGGCGATTTATCAGAAATTGCAAAAAACAGAAAAGAAATCCTGCAAGGACTCATTCCACGCCTAAAAATTGCATCAGTAGCCAGCATTGAGGATAAATTTGTGGTTGTAAAAGGAAAAATCAGAACCTACAAAATTCACATTGGTAGTACAAATATTTTAATGGAGCCAAACGATCAATATTTATGTATTGTGCCTGATAGAAGTAAAAAAGACAACAGCGAAAACCTGTTTTTACCGTTTGAAGGTGATAACGGACTATCGGTCATTATTTCAAAAGCATTGCTACTGGCAAACGATGATAAAATTACAGACCGCACCATAACATCACAAATCAACCGATAATGAAACGGTATCAACAGCAAATGGTACTCCCTGAAATAGGAGAAGCTGGTCAAGAAAAGTTGAAAAACGCCAAAATTCTGATTGTAGGTGCCGGGGGTTTAGGAACCGTCGTGGCAACCTATTTAGCAGTAATGGGAATTGGAAAACTAAGCATCGTAGATTTTGATGAAATAGCAGAAACAAATCTACACCGACAATTTCACTACACACCAAACGACATCGGACAAAAAAAAGTAACTGTACTAGCACAAAAATTAAGAGCACAAAACAACAACATCAAAGTTAACGCAAGTACAGAAAAGATAACAAAAGATAATATAGCCATACTAATGGAAAACTTTTCGATAGTATGCGATTGCACAGACAATATAAGTGCCCGAGTACTACTCGACAAACATTGTGATGCAGAAAAAATCCCTTTAGTACATGGTGCTGTTTCCGATTGGCAAGGTTATGTTACTCTTTTTCATTACAAAAATAAATTCCGGTACAGTGATCTAATTGAAGTTGAAGCGTTACTAAGAGCTCAAACTTGCCAAGATAATGGAATTAGTAGTCCTATTTGCGGAATTATAGGGAGTATAATGGCAAACGAAACCATAAAAATAATCCTGAATACCAACTCGACCCTTGAAGGAAAATTGCTTTATATTGATGGCTTAAAAAATGTTTTTAAAACCTTCAATTTAAAAAAGTCAATGTGAGTCAAAATACTTAATTTCAAGTATTATATTTCATCAAATCACCAATTTATCAAGTCACCCCAATCGCTCCTAGCTGACAGAAGTCTCCTTGTTGCCACGCTGCTCTTCAACGGTCTCGCAACCTCGAAGCAAAAAAAATTCCTTTTTTACCGCCATCCAAAAACAGAAAACAAACAACAGAAAACAGCCATCTAACTCCTTATTCTTCGCCAAATCTACATTCAACCTATAACCCAACTTCTCCACCATCAAAACCAACTGTTTAAAAGAAGGCACATGCTTTCCTTTATTCCATTCATTAATTCTTCCAACTGGTTTACCGGTTAGTTTAGCAAATTCAGTTTGATTAAAATCTGTAATTGCTAAAAGCTTCAAGTATAGTTCAAATTGAATTTCCATAATAGTATATTAAATCCTACAACAATAACCCGAAGTCAAGTATAGTTATCTCTACAAACCCCACCCAACATTTAACTAACAACCGATAACGGACAACTGACAACCGACAACAGCCAACACCCTAGACCCTAAACGCAATCATCTCCACACTATACGGAAAAGCAAAATCCTGTACGTTAGTCCTACCATCCAACCAAGCCATTTCATCACGTTGCTTAAGCATAATCGGCATACGTTTTTTATGATTATGAATATACTCCATTTGCTTATTGGCTGCAGTAGTTACAATCGAGAAAGAATTATAATTTGTTCCGGTAGCTGAATTAAGCCAAGTTTCATAAATACCGGCAAAAGCAAATAGTTCCGATTCACTGGAAGATACGCGATACTTGTCTTTCGATTTGCCCTTTTCATCATTCCAATGCCATTCAAAAAATGCGGAAGCAATCACCAAACAGCGATTCGATGTACTATTTCTAAAACTAGGCTTTTCCTCAATCGTTTCAATTCGGGCATTCAATGTATTTTTCCTAAAGTCGATATCTTTTGACCACGAGGGTACAAGTCCCCAATGATAATTAGTAGCAATAATTTCAGGAGAAGTATTTAAAATAACCGGAACATTTAAATACTCAAACCCAACAATAAAATCAGATTGTAAAAACAAAGCAGGTTGGTCCACTTTTGCGTTAAAACGTTTTTCAACTTTTAGTAGCGGTTCGCTTTGTTCAGAGTAATAACACATATCTTTGTACTTTAAATCAAAAGTACAGAATTATGATCAAACCGGTAATACTAAGCTTAAAATTTAAAGCTCCGTTTGAATCCGTTTATGAGACGGAGGATCCAACCTATTATGATGATGGCTATTATTCAGACTACTTAAGAAAACACTTAAAGGATGCTGAAGTAGTAGCTATGATTGATTACGAAGGTGTACCTGTTAATCCAAGCGAGCCTGAACCAAATACAAGTTTAGACACAGAAAATTACTATGTTGATTTGCTTGTTTACAACTATAAAAATCTAACAAAAGAGGAATTATTTGGAGAACAATTACATTATATGTATGAAACTAGTTCGAATATGGATGTACAGTGTGAATACATTTGTCGTGTTGCCAACTGTCATTTTATAATGTTGGGATTAGATTCCTTTTACGATCAACAGTTTCATGATGACTTGTTACGATTTATACCGGTATTTTCTTTTGAAACGGCAATTGAGCCTAATTTAATACATGAAAATTTAGAAGTAATGCGATCCAAGATCATCAAATTAATGGAATCAGGAAAAGCAAAATATGTCTACCTCTACGAAGTTGATAAAGATGAGCCCTTTAATGAAATGTGGGATACGAGAGAATTTGTAACTTACATCGCTTTCAATTTTAAAGAAAGACATCATTTGAATCTTTTATCACAAATTGAAGTTTATGAAAAATGTCTGGAAAAGATTAAGAATGATGATGTTGAGCTCTTCGGTACCTACTTAAATGGTGACACTATTCATATTGGTTTTATTTAATGATACCTCATAAAGTCATTTCAAAGTAAAAATTATATAAAATTCAAAAAACATAAAATTCATTGCCTACTTTCATCACCCCATTCTCTCCTTAATCTCCATTACATCCCCCTGCAATTTCCTAATAATCCCTTCCAAACTATCCGCAGAAAAATGTTCTGGTTTAAAGTTTTCTCTTTCGAGACTTCCTGCATATTCCCATATTTCGGCAATTTCAGAAAATTTGACTTCGTAGGGTTTATAGAACGTATTATCGGAATTTAATGTAAACGTGTTTTTTCCGTTTTTATTTAATCGCTTGTAGACCATTTCATTGTTGGTCGTAATGACGATATAGGTTTTGCCGTCTACCACATCGCCCAATTTTTCCACATATTTCGCGATGATGTACGACTTACTGTTGTGCGGCGGCATGGAATCACCATCCACGGGAAAGGTGCGGTACTTTTCGTTTTTATTGAGCCAAGGAAGGGAAATGTGATCGAGTTGTGACATAAACGTAAAATCGGCATAACCGCCTGCGGCATAACCGGCTTTGGCTTTGTGGGTAATAATTTCAACCAAATTTTGTCCTTCGTTGTTGACAGTAATGGGCAACACAATGCGGTTGTCTTCCAATTGCAGTAAGTTATCAATGGGTGTTTTTCGTAAATCGACCGTTAACAATAAATCGATACTGATGTGGTAATATCTCGAAATAATGAGTAAGGTTTCTGCGGGTGGTGTATTTTTTCCGTATTCATATTTCTTATAGCGATCAAGCGGTAATTTCATACCGTCGGCAGCTTCTTGTTGGGACAAGTTTCGTTTACTTCTCAACCATTTTAAATTGTCTGCGATATACAACATATGTTAAAGGGATTTTAAGTCACTACAAAAATACTAAATAAAGGGATTAAACGTCCTAATTTTGTAAACTAATTTCAATTCCAAAAATTTAGAACACTATGTCACGAGCGATTGTACATATGGACTTAGACACTTTTTTTGTCTCTTGCGTCCGATTAGAGAACCCACAATTGAATGGAATTCCTCTAATTGTAGGCGGTGGCGAAAGGGGTGTGGTGGCATCTTGTTCGTATGAAGCAAGGTATTTTGGGGTGCGTTCTGCTATGCCTATTCGAATGGCGATGCAATTGTGTCCGCAAGCCAAAATTGTCAAAGGGGATATGGAATTGTTTTCCAAAAAATCGCATGAGGTTACCCAAATTATTGAAGAGCATTCCCCATTGGTTGAAAAAGCAAGCATTGATGAATTTTACCTAGACATTACAGGAATGGATAAATTCTACGGTTGCTATAAATGGACCAATGAATTAACCCAAACCATCACTAAAGAAACCGGATTACCCATCAGTTTTGCTTTATCGGTCAACAAAACCGTCTCTAAAATTGCTACAGGAGAAGGCAAACCCAAAGGCAATTTGGAAATTTCGGAAAGCATGGTCAAGCCGTTTTTGAATCCGTTATCCATCCGTAAAATTCCGATGTTGGGAGAAGTGACATTTAATTTGCTTTCGAGATTGGGGATTAGAAACATAGAAAAATTAGCGGAAACGCCTGCGGAAGTGTTGCAAAGTATGATTGGCAAAAACGGATTGGAAATCTGGAAGAAAGCCAATGGCATTGACAATGCACCGGTGGAACCTTACCGAGAAAGAAAATCACTTTCGACGGAGCATACTTATTTGCAAGATACGATTGACATTAAAAAAGTGGAATCGTTGATTTTGGGTATGGTGGAAAAATTGGCGTATCAGGCTCGTAAGGAACAATGGTTGGTTTCGACATTAGTGATTAAAATACGTTATGCCAATTTTGATACGGAGAATTTGCAACGAAAGATAGCCTATACTTCGTGCGATCATATTTTAAGTAAAATAGCTCTTGAATTGTTCAACAAACTTTACAACCGACGTATGCGAATTCGGTTGGTTGGGGTATCGTTTGCCGGTTTGGTTCGTGGTACTTATCAAATCAATATGTTTGAAGACACCGAGGAAATGATTGCCTTGTATCAGGCGATGGATAAAATTAAAAACCGTTTTGGCTATGATGCTGTAACACGTTGTGGCGGAAGAAACATCACCTCCAAAGCAGGAAATATCGTTAGCAATCCCAGAAGTCAATCAGTAGTACCTAACTCCATAAACCCTGAATAATGTATCTCAATTGCCATTCCTTTCATTCGCTACGTTACGGCACGATTCCGCTACAGGATTTAGTGGAACAGGCAGTATTGTTTGGTGTGACGGCTATGGCATTGACCGATATTAATACCGTTACGGGTATTTACGATTTTTATAAAGCGTGCAAAGCTGTGAATATTAAACCCTTGGTTGGTATTGACTTTCGCAACGAAGGTCAGCAACTTTACATTGGTTTAGCCAAGAATAGAAAAGGTATAGCCGAAATGAACCGTTTATTGACTAAACACAATTTTGAAAATACACCGCTTCCTAACAAAGCACCTAATTTTGAAAATACGATTATCCTATATCCGTTTGATAACATCCCGGAATCGTTGAATGACAATGAATTTATTGGCATAGCACCGGAGCAACTACCCAAGTTGTATAATTATGTTTGGAAACGCAAGATGGATAAAATGGTGATTTTGCAAACGGTGACGTATCGGACCAAAAAAGAATTTAATCTGCATAAAATACTTCGAGCCATTGACCTGAATGTCTTGGGTTCAAAACTGACGGCAACTGATTACTGTAATGTTTCACAGGTGATGCTTCCTTTAGAAAAACTCATTGAAAAGTATAGTGATTATCCGCAAATTATAGAAAACACAAAATCTATCCTTGAAGCTTGTCATTTTGACTATGATTTTAATACACCAAAAAATAAGAAACATTACACGACCAATCAAAAAGACGATAGTGCCTTATTGACTAAACTAGCCTATGAAGGGATGATTCGGCGGTATGGGTCAAATAATCCCGAAGCCAAAGCCAGAGTAGAAAAGGAATTGAAAGTCATCAATGAATTGGAATTTAGCGGTTATTTTCTCATCACTTGGGATATTGTGCGATACAGTATCAGTAAAGGGTTTTTGCACATCGGGCGTGGGAGTGGTGCCAACAGCATCATTGCTTATTGTTTGGATATTACCAACATTTGTCCGTTGGAACTCGACTTATACTTTGAGCGTTTTTTGAATGTGAATCGAAAATCACCTCCTGATTTTGATATTGACTGGTCGTGGCGGGAAAGGGATACTATCTTAGACTACATTTTTACAAAATATGGTGCAGATCATGTGGCTTTTTGTGGGACGAATGTAGAATTTAAGTACCGTTCCATTTTCCGTGAAGTAGGGAAGGTATTTGGTTTACCGAAAGAAGAGTTGGATGAATTAGCCAAAAACCCCATGAAAGCCCATCATAAAAATGAAGTGGTAAAAATGGTGCAAGATTACGGTATGTTACTTGAAAAATATCCCAACCAACGCAGTATGCATTCCTGTGGTATTCTTATTTCAGAAGAACCGATAACCAATTTTACAGCATTGGAAATGCCTCCCAAAGGCTATCCCATCGTGCAGTTTGATATGCATGTAGCCGAAGACATCGGGTTTGATAAATTTGATATTTTAAGTCAGCGTGGCATTGGACATATTGACGATACGGTGAAACTGATTAAGCAAAATCAAGGCATTGAAGTAGATATCCGTGACACTTCGTTATCCAAAGATGAGAAAATCTGTAATCAACTATTGAGTGAAGGCAAAACCATTGGCTGTTTTTACATTGAAAGTCCGGCCATGCGAGGTTTACTAAGACGATTAAAATGTGATACTTATAAAGTACTGGTGGCTGCTTCCTCCATTATCCGACCGGGAGTTGCCCAATCGGGGATGATGAAAGAGTATATTTTTAGGCACAATTATCCTGATCGTTTTGACTACTTTCATGAGGTGTTTAAAGAACAATTAGGTGAAACCTATGGCATTATGGTGTATCAAGAAGATGTAATCAAAATTGCCTTGCATTATGGTGGACTTCCCGCAGCTGATGGTGATATCCTTCGTCGTGCGATGAGTGGAAAAGGACGTTCTAAAGCCGCTTTACAAAAAGTAAAAGACAACTTCTTTGCTTCCTGTAAAAAACAAGGGCATCCCGAACAGTTGAGTCAGGAGATTTATCGCCAAATAGAATCGTTTGCAGGTTATTCCTTTTGCAAAGCCCATTCGGCGTCGTATGCGGTGGAAAGTTATCAGAGTTTGTATTTGAAAACTTATTATCCTATTGAGTTTATGACCGCTGTTATTAATAATTTTGGAGGTTTTTACAGAACGGAAGTGTATGTGCATGAAGCACGAATGTCCGGTGCCAAAATCCATAACCCTTGTATTAATACAAGTGCCTATCAAACCACGGTGTATGGAAAAAATGTGTATTTAGGTTTTCAGCATTTAAAAAGCTTGGATGTAAAAACAGCCGAACTCTTGGTAACTGAACGACAAGAAAACGGGAAGTATGCCTCCTTAGAAGATTTTATCAATCGGGTTCCCATTGGTATTGAAGGCATTCAAATCTTGATTTTTATTGGAGCCTTTCGATTTACGGGAAAACCGAAAAATGAACTGCTCATTCTGGCACGATTGATTCTCATCAACTTTAAACCGGAGCACCGTCACCTGACGTTATTACAAGAACCGGTGAAAGAATATAAATTACCGGTTACAGAACGTTCTCCTTTTGAAGATGCGTTTGATGAAATTGAACTGTTGGATTTTCCGGTTTCGGTCACGCCTTTTAATTTATTACAGACTAACTATCGTGGGGACGTAATGGCAAGGGATTTGACCAAGCACCACAAGAAAACCGTTCGGATGTTGGCGTATTTAATTTCCCGAAAACAAGTTCCAACCAAACGAGGCGATATGTATTTTGGCACTTGGATCGATGCGGAAGGCGAATTTTTTGATACGGCACATTTTGCTGATTGCCTTCAAAAGTATCCTTTTAAAGGAGGAGGATGTTATTTGTTGCTCGGTCAAGTGGAGGTGGATTATCATTTTCCTACTATTACCATTTCAAAAATGGAAAAAAGGCCATTTATTCCTGATCCCCGTTATTCCGCTACGGATGAAAAACGTTTCCAAACACAGCAACAAATTCGCGAAGATGTGAGTATGACGCACCGAGCACCGTATCCACAGGAACATGAGATTAATTTGCCACGGCAAAAGATGACGCAAAACTAAATGAAAAGACAAGAATTTGCCATAGTTGATATCGAAACCACCGGTGGTTATGCCGGTGGCAGTCGCATTACAGAAATTGCCATTCGAATTCACGATGGTGTCAGTGTCATTGAAAGTTGGGAATCATTGGTAAATCCGCAACAACATATTCCGCCTGCTATTTTTGCTTTGACCGGTATAGATAATGACATGGTCAAAGAGGCACCTATTTTTGATGCCATTTCAGAAACGATTTTAGAACTACTCACGGATCGAATTTTTGTGGCTCATAACGTCAACTTCGACTATTCGTTTGTTCGCCATCAACTGGAAGAAGCCGGGTTTAAGTGGACGGCTAAGAAATTGTGTACGGTACGAGCGGCACGAAAAATAAAACCCGGGTTGCCTTCGTATAGCTTGGGTAAACTTTGTTATTCGCTCGACATTCCGTTACTTAATGCACACCGTGCCGGAGGTGATGCTGATGCTACGGCGATATTATTTTCACAATTAGTAGCCTGGGATAGTGAAGGTGAAATTTCAAAAATGATAAAGAAGACGGCGGTAGACCAGCGATTACCACCCAATTTACCACCAACCGACTTTGAAGAATTACCTGAAAATCCGGGGATTTATTATTTCTATAACTCTGAGGGGAAAGTGATTTATGTGGGTAAGGCGGTCAATATTAAAAAACGGGTGGCTTCGCATTTTAGTGGGCACACTATTTCGCCGCAAAGACAACATTTTATGCGGGATATTTATAGTATTTCGTTTGAAGTTTGTGCTACAGAGTTAATGGCGTTGGTTTTGGAATGTACTGAAATAAAGAAATTATGGCCTATGTACAACAAGGCCCTTAAGCGTTTTGAACCTAAGTTTGGATTGTATAGCTACGAAGCCCGCAACGGTTACTGTTATTTAGCCGTTGGCAAATTACCTAAATTTCATTCCTGTATTGAATCCTTCAACAGTCTATATGATGGCATCAACATACTTCGGAAATTGGCAACTCAGTTTGAAATCGATCAGCGTTTTTGTAATTACGGTGCGATTAATGATGGCGAGGTGCATTCCAAATTCAGCACTACTGATTTACCGGATTTAGAAACGCACAATGCCCAAATTGAAAATGCTTTGGAATTTTTAGTCAGTAACCGACCCACTTTTGCTATTATTGACAAAGGTCGCACGAACGAAGAGCGAAGCTGTATTTGGGTGGAAAAAGGGCACTTTTACGGCATGGGATATATCAGTGCTGAGGTGGGAGTAACCGAATTAGCTGACGTAAAAGGGTATGTGACGCAGTATAAAAGCAATAGTTATATCACGCAGTTGCTTTATGGGTATGCGAAGAAATATCCGGGGAAGATTTTCGGCAGGATGATAAACTAGCAGTGTGGCTGACTGCTGGGTAGGAGATTCCTTCCGCCCGGGCCGGATAAAATTTCGTCTTCGACATCCCTTGGATGACAAAAATTGGGAGGTGACAAAAATAGGGGGTGACAAGCACGTTGGTACATCTACTATTTTCTATACTCCGTACTCCATACTCCATACTCCATACTCCAAACTCTAAACTCCCTACTCCAAACTCCCTACTCCAAACTCCAAACTCTTTCTACACCCGTAAATCATACAACGATACCCACGTAAAATGCAATGCATCTCAAAAGCACGGGGCTATATTTGTACTAATCGATTCATTGGGAGCGTTTTGCTGTTTTTATTGGGTTTGCGTACCCTATTTAGTCACTTAAAAAAAACTTTTATGTTGGAACATATACTAGATAATAAAGGAAGAGCGGTTAGTAAGCGAGAAGTAGGGTCATCCTTTGATTTATGATCCATCCGCACACCGAAGTACGCTTTATCAGCAAAGAAAAAGGCTATGGTTTGGTCGCCACGCAACTTATCCCAAAAGGCACCATAACTTGGGTACAGGATGAATTGGATCAGGTAGTTACTGCTGATCAAATGACAAAGATGAGCCCTGCTATCATATGCTTTTTGGAAACGTACTCGTTCACCAATAAAAAAGGAGAGAAAGTATTGTGTTGGGATAACGGCAAATTTGTCAATCATAGTTTTACACCGAGTTGTTTTAGCACGCCTTATGATTTTGAAATTGCAATCCGAACCATTTATCCCGGTGAAGAGCTCACCGACGATTATGGTTATCTGAACGTCGCACAGCCGTTGGAGGTTATGGATGAAAATGCCATCAGAAAATCGGTTTACCCCGATGATCTTCTCACGTTTTATAAAGAATGGGACGCTTTGATTAAAGAAAATGTGCCTGCAGTTTTAGAAGTGGCACAACCCTTACAACAATTCATTCCTACGGAGGTATGGAATGAGTTTGTATCCGCCGTACATCGGCCCGAGCAATTAAGGTCGCTGTTGGAATGTTATTACAAGCCGATCATTCCAAACACCAGTGAACCTTCTTCGCATAGCTAGGTATCACTTTAATTGAGCGAAACGTCTTACTGCTATGAAAAAAACTATGTTTCTATGTGGTTAAAGCAAGAACAACAAAAAATTTAACCACATAGGTACATAGGAAAAAGGACATAGAACCAATGCTTGGATTCGCATAGCTAGGTGTTACTTTAATTGTGCGGAAAGCTATGGAAAACTATGTTTCTATGTGGTTAAAGCAAGAACAACAAAAAATTTAACCACATAGGTACATAGGAAAAAGGACATAGAACCAATGCTTGGTTTCGCATAGCTAGGTGTCTCTTTAATTGAGCGAAGCGTCTTACTAGCTATGAAAATCTATGGCTCTATGTGGTTAAAAAAACCACCAAATTGAATTACAAATAAAATAAATTAATAAAAAAAAATCGAAATTATGAATGTACAAGAATCAATTGCAAGACACTTACCTGCTTCTGTAGGTAAAACGAACGTATCGCAAGCAGAGCGTATCGCGATGGTCACCTTGGGTGCCTATCTCCTGTATAAAGGAACGCAAAAAGAAAAATGCTGGGGTAAAATCACCATAGGAACAGCTATTCTTTTGCGAGGTGTTTCAGGCTATTGTCCCGTTTATGATGCGGTGGACCATCTTAAAAATGAAAAAGGCACTGATGTGACCATTCATTTACAGACGGTGGTCAACAAACCGGTTGCCGACGTGTATGCTTTTTGGCGTAATCTTGAAAATTTACCCCGATTTATGAAGCATTTGGAATCGGTTAAAACGATAAATCCAACCCTTTCGGAATGGACGGCAAAAGGTCCGGCGGGTATTGGTACGCTCACTTGGAAAGCCGCCATTGCAAAAGAGGAAAAGGAAAAAATGCTGAGCTGGCAGTCGCTTCCGGATTCGGGTGTCACTAATTCGGGAAAGGTGCTGTTTAAAGCGAACGGGCAAAGTACGGAATTGGATATTACGATTTCTTATGAGGCTCCGATGGGTGCTGTAGGAGCGGTTGCTGCTAAATTTTTGACGCCTTATTTTGAGAAGTTGATTCGAGAGGATGTGACAAATTTTAAGGATTTTATGGAGGTGCTGCAGAAGTGATTCAGATCCACATAACAGAGCCGTAGGCTCGACCGATTTTGTAGGGCCGGATTTTAATCCGGTTACTTGGGTTTTAAAAATTTATGGAGGTTTTGCAGAAATAGTCAAATGTTCACGCAGGAACTGAGGGTAATTAATAAATTTTTTCTGGACGCGAAGTCGCAAAGAATTGGCGGCTCTGTGTCTTTTGCTAGATAGTTTTCTTATAATCACAGTCACACGTGGCGTGCTATGCTTGAGTGACTTTGATTATAAGATCATTCTCTTTTGGAACGACAAACTGTACTAGATGAGCAGTGTGTAATAAACTGATTCCTAACATTAGGTATTTTTTTATTCATTCCTAATAGGTTGGCACAATTTTTTTGCTTCCCGGTAGTTTAAAAAAGAAGCGAAATATATTTTTAAGATAAAGATTGTGATACTGTTCAGCTACTAGTAGTGGCAATCGGCTAAGTTTTCTCATCAACAATTAGGTGTTTTTTGTGATAAATTTCACAAAAAAATAACAAGAGTGTTGCACTTTTTATTTTAAAGATTGTAAATTTGCCCCGCCATGAGATCTATAATATACCTACTATTGTGTTACTTGTGTAGCCAGGCTATGCTCGCACAACCCAGATACACGCCTTACAACCAGTTCTCTTTAGAAGGGGGTTATGGTGTTAGTATCCCTACTCGAATTGTTTCTGAAGTGTCCGATAAAAGTTTTGTATCGGTGACGCACATTGCTTTGGGAGCCCGTTATATGTTCAATCAGGACTGGGGGGTTAAAGGCCAATTGGCTTTTGACCGTTTTTCCGAATCGGCCGATTTAGGGACTAGTTTTTTCCGAATGGATGCCCAAGCGTACTATAACTTGGGACGCCAATTGGGATTGCCTTATGCCACTAATGAACTTATGGGTTTGTATGCTCATGGAGGATTGGGTGTTAGTTTTGCCCGTTCGTTATTTAATGACTCCAGAGAACATAACGGTAATATACTTATTGGTTTGACCCCTATGTTCAAATTGTCTGACAAATTAGCTTTACCGATTACACTGTCTTATACGCATACCATAAAACAACACTTTTCTTTTGATGGTATTCCATTTGACCCACCTACAGTTGCCTACCGCAATGGAGGTCATTACACGTTTTCTGTGGGATTGATTATTTATTTAGGTGAGGAACGAATGCACGCGGATTGGTATTAGTTAAAGAATTTGGTGACGGAGTTGGAATTTGTCGAATTTTTATAAGTGATGGTTTAATCTCTTTGCTGTATGTTCAACTATGCCTTCCGGGAGGCTTATCCAAATTTCATTGTGGTTATCATGGTTTGCTAATCGATTTTAATTCTTCTCTTAAAATCATCAACTACTGACAAATTGTAAGATTATGTAAAAAAAAGACATATTTTTTTATTCACATTTTAAGGGGTTAATGAAATTCTCAAAGATTTTAATTTAAGTAGTGCACATCTACAAGCTAGGAAATTATATTTTTAACACAATAAAAATACATTTTGCTTAGTATCCATATATTTTCAATAATTTTTATTGTAAGTATTATCGTTAATGCAGTTCGATTTTTATCGACAAACGACGCTTTTACTCGACTAGTGACTTGTTCATATAATGTTAACAATTACGTAAAGTTTTGTCCTATTTTCTAGCGTTTTTATCGATATTTTTGCTTTCAATTTAATATTTAATTATGGAAAATAAAATACTTTTCAGAATGCAAAATTTCAAAAAGATTTTTAGGCTATTACCTATTTTCTTGCTAATACCTATTGCATCAAATGCTCAAATTTTTGAGAGTTTTGAAACAGGATTACCAACTTCATATAATTCTGTACTTACAAGTTACACACTTGTCTCAGGCTCATGGCAAATTAAAGATGTTATTTCAGGGACGACTGGTGTGCAAAGTGGAACAAGATCAGCTCAATTAAGAAGTGCAACAGCTTCTCAAATAATTACACCAACTTTAACAGGTGGAGTAGGAACTATTTCATTTTATGTGACTTCTTCAACTATATCAGGAGCATATCAAGTTAATATTTCAACTGATAATGGACTTTCTTGGTCACCCGCCCCTGGGTCACCATTTACTATAAGTACGACAAAAACTTTGCGAACGATTTTAGTTAATAATCCCCTCGTAAATAAAATTCAAATTTACCGTACAGCTGCAACAATCTATATTGATGATTTTAATGCAACTATTTCTGCTCCTCAGTCAACTATTAATGGAGGTGTTACTTCATCGGAAGAATTTGCAACCATCTATGGAACAGCATCCAATTCGCAATCTTTTGTTGTGTCCGGTTCTAATTTAACAAACAGTTTAGTAGCAACAGCCCCATCAGGCTTTGAAGTTTCACGAAATGATGTTGTGTCTTATGGTACAACTGCCAGCTATACCGCTTCAGAAGCTAATGCAGGAGGCATTTCTTTTTTGGTGCGATTAAGTGCAATTGCATCAGCAGGTACTTATAATACCCAATCAGTCATTTTATCCAGTACAGGAGCTACTTCTGTAAATATAACCACTTCTGCCTCCGGAAATGAAGTGTCAAAAGCACCACTAAACATAACAGCAGGAAATCAATCAGTTTCGTACGGAACATCAGCTGTTACGGTTCTTGCAGAGGGTAATTTTTCACCCACCGGTTTTGTCAATGGCGATACCGCCGCGGTTTTAGGAGGTAGTGTTTCTTATACAACAACTTATGTAGCTACTTCCGGAGCAGGAACGGCCGGATTGACTATTACACCTGTAACTTCTAGTTTAACAGCAGCTAATTATAGCTTTACGCCGGTTGCCGGTTCAGTTACTGTTACACCAGCTCTACTCACCGTAACCGCTGATGATAAAACAACCGTTGAAGATACGACGCTACCCCCTTACACGGTAAGTTATACCGGTTTTGTAAATGAGGAAGATGAAAATGATTTAACTGTTGTGCCAACGGCTGACAGTCCAACGGCCGATATCGCAACTGCAGGGAGTTATCCTATTGTAGCAAGTGGTGGTGAGGCAACCAATTATACTTTTGATTATGTAAACGGAACATTGACGATTACTTCAGCATCCGCTCCTTTATGTCCGCTATCCACCGGCATAAGTCCTACTGAGCCGCAAGCATATTGTCAAGGTGCTCCATCGAGTGTTATCACTGCTTCTATTTTAGATGCAGGGGCTCAGGGAACACCAAGTTACCAATACCAGTGGTATTATAATACTACGGATTCCAATACCGTTGCCGGAGCTACTTTAGTTGCAGGGGCAACGTCATCCACTTATGCTCCGGCAACGGATGCTACTGCTGTAGGAACGCGTTATTATTTTGTAGTGGGGTATGCAGCAGATAATGGGTGCGGTCAAACCAATACTACCCAATCGTTAGCGTCTACTACGGTAGCAATAACTATCTTTACGACACCAACCGCTACTATCACACCGGCAGGGCCTACCACTTTTTGTGCAGGTGGATCGGTGCTTTTACAAGCGAGTCCGGCTCAAACGTACAATTGGTCTAACGGAGCCACAACAGCTTCGATTATAGTGACTACTCCGGGAGACTATTCTGTGGTTACTACCATCGAAGGTTGTGACAGTGCGGTATCCGCTCCTGTGACGGTAGTCGTTAATCCTACACCGTCAACACCAACGATTACCCCTTCGGGTAGTACTGACCTTTGTTTTGGGGAGATGGTTACTTTAACGGCGAGTGCGGGTAGTACCTATTTATGGTCTACAGGGGCAACTACACAGAGTATTGATGTTAATTCAACCAGTGCTTATACGGTAGTTGTTACGGATGCCAACGGTTGTACGAGTCCTTCATCAGACCCAACCAATGTTATGGTGGCTTCAGCTTTAGTGCCTGGTAGTGTAGCAGGTATAGTTACGCCATTACCAGATGCACAAGTGGTTATTAGTCAAGTGTATGGTGGTGGTGGTAATAGTGGTGCTCCATTTAACCGCGATTTTATTGAATTGTTTAATCAATCAACAACAGCTATATCATTAGATGGTTGGTCTGTCCAGCATACTAGTGCTTCAGGAACTGCTTGGAATGTAACTAATTTAACAGGCTTGATACCAGCTGGAGGTTATTATTTAGTTTACCAAGCTGGTGGATCTAATGGATCACCATTACCAAGTTCTGATGCAGTAGGTACAATTCCAATGGGTGCAGCATCCGGTAAAGTTGCATTAGTAAATAACACAACGCCACTTTCAGGCTCAATAAGCTCAGGAAATGGGAATGGTATAATTGATTTTGTCGGGTACGGAGCTGCAAATGGTTATGAAGGAGCCGGCCCAACGTCTGCACCAAGTAACACTACAGCCGTTATTCGTTTGAATGCGGGTTGTACGGATACTAATTCGAATTCTGTTGATTTTGTAACTGGAACACCTACACCTCGTAACAGTGCCACACCGGCAAATAGCTGTGGCATAACAGCCGCAACAGAAACTATTTGTTCCGGAACTACGCCAAGTGCTTTACAAGTTACTGCGGCTACAGGAAGTACCGGTTCGTATGCGTATTCTTGGTACCAATTTGATGGTACTACAACTGCACCAACCGGTTCGACTATTCCGGCAGAATGGACTTTAGTGGGTACGGGAACTAATTTTACTCCTGAGGCTTTAACCGCATCGGCTACTTTTGCAAGTTATGTGACTCCCAACGGTTGTGCAGGAGCTTGGGCTAGCGGACAACGTCAAGTTTTCGTTAACGATTTACCAACGGCTATAATTGAACCTACTGGTACAATTGTACTACCGGCAGGAACACCACAAGAATTAACTGCCACAGGAGGAACTGATTTTGTATGGTCGACTACAGCGACTACAGCGACGATAACGGCTACTACCTCAGGTTCATATACGGTAATAACCACCGATGCCAATGGTTGTGAAAGTCCCGCTTCGGAACCCACAGTAATTGCTTATGCACCGGCCGTAATATCTGATGCTATGGCCACTGATATTACGTTGACTTCGGCTACTTTGAGTGGTACGGTTACTGCTTCAGGTGATACAGCCGTTTCCCAACGCGGTATCGTGTATGCGGAAACCGGTGTACAGCCAACTCCGGTTTTGGGAGCTGATTTTGTAACTACTTTAGTGGCTCCAACTGCTGAGGTGGGTCCGTTTTCACTTGCTACAGCAACCGACTTAACTATCAATACTACCTATTCGTACCGAGCTTTTGCTACAAACGAACAAGGAACAACATACGGTGAAGTAGTTACCTTTACCACGTTATCTAATTTACCGAATGCGACTTTGGTAGGTGATGCACCTTCTTTTGAAGAAGTATGTACTACAGGGTCTTCAAATAGTGCTATCACTTCGTTTGTTTTTGATGGTAACTATTTAGAATCATCCAACTTGAATGTAGCTTCTGCAGCAGCTGAATTGACATTTTCGTTGTCATCAGACGGCGTGTATAGCAACCCCTTGGTAGTGCCTAATGCAGGTGCTACATTAACCAATCAAGAAGTATGGGTGCGTTTTACACCAACGCAAACAGGGGCATTTAGTGCTACTGTAGCGATTAGTGGTGCAGGAATTACACCGGAATATGAATTTGAGATTACCGGTTTTGGTGTTAATACGCCGGTTCTGGTAACAACTACCGAAGCAACCGCTATTACGTCAGATGGTGCGACTTTATCGGGTAGTACAACAGCAGGTTGTAGTGCCGTGATTACCTCCGGTGTTTCCTATAGCCTTTCTTCTGATATGACTAACAGTACGGAAGTGCCTTTTGGAACTGCTGTTACTGGATTGACTGCTAATACGCTGTATTACTACCAAGCTTTCGCTCAAGATGCTACCGGTTTAGTATATGGTGCTCAATTGAGTTTCACTACTAATAATTTAGCAGCACCAAACGCCTTGCCGGCTTCAGGCGAAACAGTTAGTTCGTTTGTTGCGAATTGGGAACCGGTAGTTGGTGCAACATCCTACCGTTTGGATGTAAGTACCAACGAAAATTTTGCGATGTCCGTTCCCGGTAGTACAACAACTGAGACTTTTGACAATGTGGGAGGAGGTACGGCTTCGACGTATACTACTCGTAGTTGGACAGGAGTAGGAGAGATAACATGGACAGCCTACAAATCCAGAACAGATGAAGTAGTATTTTCAGGAAATCCGGCAATTACTTTGCGAAATGAAGCAGATGCTTACTTAATATCGAATCCTATTTCGGGAGGGCTTAATGCAATTTCTTTTGATGTGAAACAAGCATTTACAGGTTCAGGTGGTGAGCTATCTGTCACTGTATTACACGGTCCCGGATTTGTAAACTCAACTCCTGTAGGCACACAGCCTTATAACACGAATGTCTCTACTTTCAGTGCCGGCAATTTGAATATTTCAGGGGACTATATAATTCGAATAGACAATAATGCCAGTGCAAGACCTGCAATAGATAATCTTAGTTTTACAAGTAGTTCAATTTTAACACCTTCATTACTTGTAGATTATAATGATTTGAATGTTGATGATGTAACAACTTATCCTGTAACCGGATTGTTAGAAGCAACAACCTATTACTATCGTGTTCGAGCGGTTGCTCCAACAAGTGTTTCCGTAAATTCCAACCCTATTACGGTTATCACTTTATCAGCTCCTGCCACGTTCGGCAGCATTGCTCAAGCAGCATCTGTTTGTGATGGTCAAACGGCTACTTTCAACGTAACGGGTTTATTGGCTCAAGAGACTACAGCTTTGACTTATCAATTGAATGGTGGTGAAGCCACAACGATAGCATTATCAGCGTCTCCGGGCGGTACAGCTTCTTTTGCATTACCTCTTGCATTTTCTTTGAATGGCACTAGCATAACAGTGTTATCGGTTGCCAGAATGGACGATGATTTTACTATCATAGCGGGTACTACAGTAAACTTAACTGAAAATAATACTGCTACTTTAATGGTGACTGCTCAATCGACTTGGTATGTAGATGTTGATAACGACAATTACTACACTGGCGAAGCTGTTGTAAGTTGTGACTCACCGGGTGCTACCTATAAAAAGGCAGAAGATTTATTAGGTGGCGGCGACTGCAACGACAACGACGCTTCCATTTACCCCGGAGCTCCTGTGATTTGTTATGATAATATCTCACAAGATTGTAATACGGATATTTATGATGGTTGTGCGATTGTTTTATCGCGTTTGCGTAATGATAATTGTGGTGCCACTTTAACCAGTATCAATCAAACTTTACGTGGCGATTTCCGTTTATCACCATTACCTGCGGGTACCAATATCACGGGTTATACTTTCTTTGTTAAGAATTTATCTACGGGTGCTGAACGTGAGGTAG
>NZ_BMFG01000012.1:65729-104735 GCF_014638005.1 Flavobacterium orientale | reverse complement strand
AAAGCTATCAACATGTTTAAAAACCATTATTTTAAACGTAAAAAGGTACTTTCTAAGCCTTACTTTTTTTAGGAATACTAACTTCCTTCAAAAAACAAACCTCGCTTAGAAAGCACTAAACGAGGTTCTTTATTATGAGTAGTATGAAAATTTAGTTTTTTGAAAAGGTTGTGCAACAGTTACGGTTGTTGCACGCTGTTTTTATTGGTTTAAACTATGACTCTTAAAAATCACAAAATATGTATTTTGACCAATTAAGATTTTCTTTCTCAATCCAAAATAATTAAATTCTTCATTATTGGTTATTATATAAGATATTGTTTCATTCTTTTTTGTTTGATTTTTACGAAATTCAAGTATAGAGTACACTTTTTTACTTTTGTCTTTTAAACTGTAAAGGCAAATGTTGGTTAGCTCATTCTTTTCGCAGAAATCAATTAAATATTTTGGAATGCTATCATTTGCCTGTGTATTGCCATTTTTTGTGATATGAGGTTTTGAGTAGTCAACACTTAGTATTTCATTTCTACGATACTTATTTTTCCATACTATGAATGAAATGTCAATAAAACTATCAGGTTCTAAAAGTTTATAATTTGAATTCACAATCTCAGTAGCTTTTTCAAACTCGATGTTATCATAAGCTAATTTTGATTTTAATGAACATGAATACAAGCAGAAAAACAAAAGTATATTGAATATTAACTGTAAAGTCTTCATTAACGTTTTTTTTAAAATAGCGTGCAACTAGTAAATATCATCAAATATATACACTCTTATGTTTTTAGGAAATTCATAGTAAAATAAATAGTATGCTTTTTTTTTCATTTCTTTATTCTTATTGCATTAATATAACCTACATGAATAAGGTTGCTATTCTCTTTAAAATCTTTGAATTCATTCGTGTTAGAAATTAAGATATCAGTAGCTTTTTGAGAATTATTTGCTGTAGATTCAAAATCTCCGATAATTTCTTCGGCTTCATCTTCGGGCAATTTTTCTAATTCTCTTTTAGCCCATTCTCTGTCTTTTTGTCCTATTATTATTATTTTAAAACGCAAATATTTTAGTTTGGCTTCTTTGATTAAAGGATATTTTAGTAATTTATCAAGTTCTTCCACCATTTCCTTTAGACTAAAAACAGGCTTTTTGGAATTATAATTTACTTTAAATTGATAAACAATTCTCTGAAAAATTACTTCAGGAATATTTTTGTAAGGTGTTAACTCTTGCATGAAGTCATCAACCATTCTATAATTTGGATTTTCTTTAGCTAGTTCATTTTCTATTCGGAGCATATAATCAATATCCTTCAAATTTTGATCTATTAAATAAGGTTCGCATTCTTTTAGAATGGCTCGTCCTTTATCAATATCTTTTGACGCATACAACAAACTTTGATAAAGTTTAAACCTAATCTTATACTCCTCTCGTTTTTCAAAATAGGTTATCGCTTGGTTGACTAATCTTTCTTTGGTTTTATAATCTTCTATTTTTCTTATCGACATTGAATAGGAACTGAAAATATCTAAACTCACATTTTCTGCCATAGTGATTCTCTCAAAAGCTGAATCTTCTAAATCGAAGGCTTGTTCTAAAGCTTCAAAAGTCAAACGTTCCTCACCTCTATGGCTATAAAACAATGCCGATATAGGATGCAAATACTTGTAATTATCAACGTCCTGTTTTTTAACATAATCAATCAGCTTTTCTGCCATTACGAAATCATAGTTGAAGATGGTAGACTGAATCAAAATATAATAAATAGGTATGCTTAAATCTGATGAAAAAATAGTCGCTTCATATTCTTTCAAGTCTCTACTAAATGCTGCCAACTCTTTTGCGTTTTCATTTTGGTGCAATATTGCAATAAAATCACCTAACAATTGAGATGCAAGTATC
Source organism: Flavobacterium orientale (assembly GCF_014638005.1). GTDB lineage: Bacteria > Bacteroidota > Bacteroidia > Flavobacteriales > Flavobacteriaceae > Flavobacterium > Flavobacterium orientale. The sequence goes on along the minus strand of NZ_BMFG01000012.1, from coordinate 102,833 downwards.
ATATGCAACCTTTCATCATAACTTTTCGACAAAGATGATTTACCAAGTTTTATAAATTCTTTATAATCTTCTATACCCAAATAATAAGCCGTTAAAAATAACTCTTTAGTGTCTTTATCCTTAATCAACGGAATTATCCTATGAATTAATCCATGATTATCTCTATTAAAAAAGTAACCACAGGCACAAACCTCATCTAGTATAGGTTGAAAAGTAGATAAATAATTGTCATCCAAACGACTGCAATAATCATTTATAAATCTAAAATCTCGAAGATTAAACTTTGCTATTAACAAAGAGTGTACAAAAGGAGGAAAATAGGGCACTTTTGTTAAGGCATCTTGAACTTCTGGAATAAACTCTTCCTCAGTAAGATTAGTATTTTTCATTTTTTCATAGAATTTATCGCCGAATTCTATTTGTTCATCCGTAAAATTAGTTTTCTGAGACCAGCCAAAAAATGGGAACAAAAGAAGAATTAAAATTATTTTTTTTACTGTAACCATATTTTATAAAATTTTCTCATTTATTATCTTACCAGATAAAATGAATTAACGTCAATAAATTATAAGAGAACGCGGAGTAAAGAGAATTATAGTATCAACTCCAGTTTATGATTTAATTCAAAAATAGGAAAAACTTTTCAAAGAAATTATAAAGTTAGTTCCCACGAAAGGATTCGTGTGGTCAAATTCATTAAGATAAGCTTATTTTTTTCTAGCAATCCCGGTAAATATAGGGAACAAAGTCGCAAAAAAACGTACTAAAAATGTAGGTTTAGCGTATCCTTGTCAAGACCTTTTTTCTTTTATAAATTACAAAATCATTACCTTAATGACATTGTGCTTGCATTAGCAACTAAAATTTAAACCCAAATAAAAAGCCACTTAAAAGTGGCTTTTTATTTTAGAATTTTAATTGGTATACTTCGTCTAACTCGTCGTTGTTTTTGAAGTTGACTCCTAAGTCGGTGACGTAACCAGAATTTAGTCCGTACACCCAACCGTGGATGGTTAAATCTTGTCCAGCTTTCCAAGCTGATTGTACGATGGATGTTTTTGCTAAGTCAAAAACTTGTTCTTTAACGTTTAGTTCTACAAATTTATTGAAACGTTCTTCTTCATTTTCTATACTATCCAGTTCGGCTTGGTTGAAACGGTAGACATCTTTGATGTGTCTGATCCAGTTGTCAATTACGCCAATTGAACTGTTTCCCATTGCGGCTTTTACACCACCACAACCGTAGTGACCACAAACAATCACGTGTTTCACTTTTAAGGCATTTACTGCATAATCCAGTACACTCAACATGTTCATATCGGAGTGAATCACCATGTTTGCAATATTACGGTGTACGAAAACTTCGCCGGGTGTTGCTCCAATAATTTCATTTGCCGGTACGCGACTGTCGGAACAGCCAATCCATAATAATGGTGGGTTTTGACCTTTGGATAAATCTTTGAAAAAATCAGGGTCTACTTTTAATTTGCTATCTACCCATTTTTTGTTGTTGTCTATTATTTTTTTATAAAACTCGCTCATTTTTTTGTTATTTGGTTTAAATTGATTTTTCTCGAAACCATATTCTGTGACAAGAAACAACTATAATTTGTTTTTTATCATAGCCTGTCCTTATGGAGCAAACAGATTATTAAAAAAGCCACTAAAAAGTGGCTTTCTATTTAGAATTTTGATTGCATTACTTTCGCTTCGTATTTTAAGAAGCAATGAATTTGGTTTCAGGGTAGTATACTACTTCTCCTGTTGTAATGTCATGCATTCCTCCAATGATACCAATTTGTCCGCTTTGAATCATTTCTTTTAAGATTGTACTTCTTTCCATGATTGATTTAACGCTTCTTTTTACATTAATGGTCGCGACATTTTCTACAAAATCTGAATTTTTAGAATTTCTATTTTCCTTTGTATCCAATTCATCATCAACAGCCGGTCTGATTTTAGTAAGTAACGCTGTAAGATTTCCCATTTCAACATGGTCACATGCTCCTTTTACAGCACCACATTTGGTATGTCCTAACACCACAATAATTTTTGAACCTGCTACTTTACAAGCAAACTCCATACTGCCTAAAATATCTTCATTAATAATGTTTCCAGCAATACGTACGCTAAAAACGTCTCCAAGACCTTGATCGAATATCAATTCGGCCGATGTTCTACTGTCGATGCAGCTTAGAATTACCGCAAACGGATGTTGACCGTCTGATGTTTCGTTGGCTTGTTGTAAAAGGTTTCTATTGGCTTTTAAGTTGTTTACAAATCTTTTGTTTCCCTCTTCTAATAGCGTTAACGCCATTGAAGGAGAAATTGCATCTTGCATTTCTTTTGTTAATGTTTTCATACTACTCTAGTCTATGTTTGTTATTTTTAAATTAATTTACTTTCTGATTAATCCGTTGGGTGTACTTCAACTTTTATGTTTTTTTTACCACATAGATTCATAGATTTTCATAGATTTTGAAAGGCGTTTTCACTTATTTATAGAAAATCATAGCTATGTGAACCTAATGATTGGACTACCCCTCTTTTTTTTACTATGCTATGTGGTTAAAACATATTATGTTTGAAAAGACAATATTATGTTAGTTGCACCCAATGCGTTCTAATTAGTTTAAATTAATTTCGTCTTTTGCTTTTTTTGCGGTCATTTTTACATGTTGCCCATCATCTGTATTGTCTAAATTATAGGCCTTTTTAAACCCAACTAATTTTACTTTAATATGATCCTCTTTTGCTCGAATGGTTTTAAATTCTTGAATTAAATCTAACACATCATGTGCAATATAAACGGTATCAGAAGCATTAATAATTACTTTAGAATTTTCAGGAATATTATTTAATGTGTTTTTAATTGCGGCTTTATTTAAAAACGAAACTTCTTGTGCCAAATCAATGTGAATTTCATCACCATCATGGTATTCTTCTTTTCTAAATAAATAGGCTCTTTTGTAATTTCCTCTCAAAACGAAGAAGATACTGATTAACATCCCTAAAGCCACCCCTTTTAATAAATCTAAAAGTACAACTGCCAGAACGGTTGCAATAAAAGGTATGAATTGGTATTTTCCTTTTTCCCAAAAATGCATGAACATGCTTGGTTTTGCTAATTTATAACCAATTAACAATAGAATGGCGGCTAACGTTGCTAACGGAATTTTATTCAAGAATGCAGCAATTGTTAATACGCTAATCATTAATAAAAGTCCGTGTATGATTGCAGAAGCTTTAGTTCTTGCACCCGCATTTGCATTTGCAGAAGATCTCACTACTACAGAGGTCATTGGTAATCCTCCAATTAAACCACTTAAAAAGTTACCAATACCTTGAGCTTTTAGTTCCACATTGGTATTTGTATATCTTTTGTAGGGATCCATTCTGTCTGAAGCTTCAATACATAATAAGGTTTCAATGGATGCTACTATGGCAATTGTGACACCTACAACCCATACTTTTGGGTTTGAAAGTGTTGCAACTGAAAAATCAGGAAACACAAACATTTCTTTGAACTCTAACAAATTAGATGGTGTTGGCAATGCCACTAAATGGTCATTTGACACTTGAAGCGAACTTCCCGTTCTGATAAAAATTTCATTCAGAATGATCCCTGAGAAAACAGCAATAAGTGCGGCAGGCACTAATTTTAATTTCTTTAGAGCCGGAACTTTGTCCCAACCAATTAAAATTGCTAATGCTACAGCTGTTATGATTATTGAACCATAGTTGATGTAATTGAACGAATCGATTAAGGTTTGAAACACATTAGATCCTCCGGCTTCAAAAAAAGAAGTATCACCTTCTGTCACTTTATCATAGCCAACCGCATGCGGAATTTGCTTTAGGAAGATAATAATTCCGATACCTGCCAACATTCCTTCAATAACGTTAGTTGGGAAGTAATTGGAGATGCTTCCTGCTTTCAGAAACCCTAATATCAACTGGATTAAACCGGCCATAATTACGGCGGTTAAAAAAATGTTGTAAGCCCCTAAATCGGTAATTGCTGTTAAAACAATTGCTGTTAGTCCGGCAGCCGGACCTGTAACACTGATGTGTGATTTACTCAAAAACCCGACCACGATACCTCCAATTATTCCGGAGATAATACCGGAAAAGAGTGGAGCTCCGGAAGCTAAAGCAATTCCCAAACAAAGCGGAAGAGCTACTAAAAATACCACCAAACCTGATGCAAAATCAGATTTGAGGTGTGCCAAAAGATTTATTTTTTTTGTCATTTACCTTAAAAATATAATGTATGTCTTAGTTTTAGTATTAAAAAATACGCCAATTAACCATTATACTTCAGGAGGTGGAGAGAATATTTCGTCTAACACTTCATCGTGTTGGATGTTGTTTTCGGAAATGATTTTTTTAGAAGCTTGTTGTTCTTCTTTTAAAGTAAAAACTTCTTTGTTGGTTTTGATAAACTCTTTAACATTCAGTTTTTTGTTGGTTTCTTCTTCTTCAGATATACTAAATACCAAGGACAAATCGGCATCATTATTCATATACCCAATGATGGTGGGTAATGAAATAAAGGATACAAACAAAAAAAGTATTATTGTAGTTACTGTCTTCACAAATGCAAAAATAGTTTTTTAGAAAGATAAATCCGAGTGAAAATCTTAAATTTAATTAAAATTTAACTACAATTCAACGTCCAACCACGCATTCATCATCCAAATTGTTTTCTCTTGCTCTTTGATGAAATCGCTCATCATTGCATTAGTTCCTTCATCATTTGCTTCTCCGGATTGCTTTAAAATTACACGTTCGATTTTTAATAACTGCGTCAACGACATGACAATCAAGTTGACTGCCTCTTCGTCTTTTGAAATGTTGAAACCTACTTGCATTTTGTTATGTTTGATATACTCTTCAAAAGTATGCAAAGGCGTTCCTCCCAATGTTAAAATTCGTTCCGCAATTAAATCAATTTTCAGTTGGCTGTCGTTATACAATTCTTCAAACTTTACATGTAAATCAAAGAATCGTTTTCCTCTGATGTTCCAATGCAAACCTCTTAAGTTTTGATAATATACCTGAAAGTTTGCCAATAAAATATTGAGTTCTGCTGCTAGAATTTCTGTTTTCTTACTGTCTAATCCGATGCCGTTCATTTTCATAATTACTGTTTTTAATTTACTTTAAATTTACAAAAAAATGACCAGTTTGTGTTATAATTAAAATTGATTGTTTTTATATTTGCATTATAATTAATTATACCATGACAATAACTCAATTGCATTATGTATTGGCGGTAGCTGAACACAAAAACTTCACTTTAGCAGCCGAAAAATGTTTTGTTACGCAGCCCACTTTAAGTATGCAAATACAAAAAATTGAAGAAGAATTAGGTATTCAAATATTTGACCGAAGTAAAAAACCCATTCAGCTTACTGATATTGGTTTGAAAATAGTTACCCAGGCCAAAAACATCGTTAATGAGGCTAACCGTATAAAAGACATTGTGGATCAACAGAAAGGGTTCATTGGCGGTGATTTCCGATTGGGAATTATCCCAACGATTATGCCTACGCTGTTGCCTATGTTTTTAAATAATTTTATTAAGAAGTATCCAAAAGTCAATTTAATCATTGAAGAATTAAACACTGACGAAATTATTATCAAATTGAAAAACGGGCATTTGGATGCTGCGATTGCTGCAACGCCATTGCAAGAAGAAAAAATCAAAGAGGTGGTCTTGTTTTATGAGCCTTTTGTGGCTTATATTCCTGAGAGTCATGCCGTTTTTGAGAAGAAAGAAATTGAAGTTTCCGATTTGGTTTTGGATGAAATTTTATTGCTTCAAGATGGCCATTGTTTTAGAGACGGTATTTTGAACTTATGCAAAAACAACCCGGGTACTGTCGATAAATTTAATTTTCATATTGAAAGCGGCAGTTTTGAAACCTTAATAAAATTGGCTAATGAGGGTTTAGGCACTACCCTTCTGCCCTATCTTCACACTTTAGATTTAAAGGAAAAAGACAAAGGGAAACTAAAACATTTTAAGGATCCGAAACCGGCAAGGGAAGTCAGTTTGATTTATCCGAAAAACGAATTGAAAATTCACATTATCGATGCCCTTCGCCATGTTATCACCGGTGTTGTTAGAGGTGCCATTGCCTTTCAGGACATTCAGATTATCAGTCCGAAGAAATAATAAAAAAAGGAGCCGTTTAAGCTCCTTTAGTTTTATAATTCTACGTAATTTAAACAATAAGTCAATTCGGGTTTCTCTTTTGTGTAACTCAATAGCCAATCGCGTAATTGTTCCAATTCATAAGGTAGTAATTGTTTGATTGCTTTTTCAAGTTCTTTACAAAACAGTTTAGGGTCAAAACTAACGCTTTCAAGAATTTTCTTCGTGTAAGCAAACATTGGTCTTGTCATAAAATTAGTTTTAGTAGTTGGGTAATATTGATTATAACTCGAAAGTACTAAATAAAATTGTTTGCTGCCGAAAATAAACAAAAAATTAACTTCCTTCTTAACGATTGTTAAAGTCTAACCAATCCTCTAATTTAGCTAAAAGGCTTTCTTTTTCTTTGCTTTTTTTGGAGGCTTTAGGAGTGGTATCCCTTGCCCTGATTGCTAATCTGCTAAATGGTAATGATTTTATGTTGCTTGTTATGGAACCTTTTTCAATGGCGAAAAAGAAGTTTTTGAGGGGATTAAAGGGTTTCTTATTCGTCCTACAAATTGAATTTTATGGGAACGCGGATTGAACGGATTTAATGGTGCTACTTATAATTTCTCGCAATACTTATAAATATCGGGAGCAAAGTCGCAAAAGATTAGAACGCGGATGAAGCGGATTGGCTTCGCCAAACGCGGATTTTAACGGATTTAATAGTGCTACTTATAATTTCTCGCAATACTTATAAATATCGGGAGCAAAGCCGCAAAAGATTAGAACGCGGATTGGGCAGATTTAATAACAAGGCAAACTAGTATGACTCACACTTTTGTACCTCTCAACATTTCCCGTTTACCCGGTGGTCCGGCTAATTTTTCAATTTGAAAACCGGCTTCTTTCATGGCGTTTTTTATGGGGCCGCGACAGGCATAGGTAACCAAAATTCCTCCCTGCTTCAAGGCAGCATACATGCGTTGGAAAATCGCTAAGCTCCACAATTCCGGTTGTACCCGATATCCAAAAGCGTCAAAATAAATCAAGTTAAATTGCTCGATATCGTTGATTTGATCAAAAAGTTGTTTGCGTTTTGTCAGATTAAAAGTGGGCGTAATTGCGATACGTTGGTCCCATTCTGATTTGTGAAATACTTTAAAAACAGCTTCAAATTCGGTAGCTTTTAATTCAGAAACATAGTTCATTTTCAGGGCTTCTTCCTCGGAGATTGGAAAACCTTCCACTCCCACATACTCAACAGTTTGTTTGGTTTTGGTTGCTTCTAAAAATGTGATGAACGCATTTAAGCCCGTTCCAAAGCCAATTTCCAAAATGGCGATTGTTTCGTCCCGACACATTGAAAACCCATTTTTTATAAATACATGTTGGGCTTCTTGAATGGCTCCGTGTTTGGAATGATAGCTTTCCCCCCATTCCGGAATGTGAATGGATGTGGAGCCATCTGTTGTTATAAAAATTTCTCGTTTCATGGTAAAAAAAAATGTAACCCGAAAGTTACATTATTTTGTGGTAATTACTAATTTTTTTATTCTGGGAATCGGGCCGCCACATTTTACTTCGTGGCAACTGATACAGGCTTGAATGGCATTGTTGTAATGTGTTGCAGCATTTTCAGGATCGGCATAAATTTGTTCCTGAGCTTTCAAAAACAAGACCGATTGTTCTTTAAAAAAGGCATCGTTTTCCGAAGGATCGGTCATGATTGAACTGTGAATTTTTGAAAAATGCGTTGGAAATTCACCTACCTCTTCCCCGTTTATGATTCGGTTTTTCAATCGTTCGTTGTCCACATACATTTGCTCCATAAGCAATGCCATTTCTGACATGTTATACATTTCAAAGTTTTTCTTTTCGGTAGTAGTGGTTTCCTTATCCGGTTCTACTGCAGGTGTCTCTTTGCAGGAGCTAAAAACTACTACCAATAAAAGGACAAGCAGGTTATTTATGTTATTCATTATTCTTTAATTAAAACACCGTTGGCCGTAAAAGAATAGGTTACTTCCGGTTCTGTGATGGCATCAATTTCTTCTTGGGATTTTCCGGCATCTTTGGCATAATGTTTCAAAACATCCACCGACTCCACAGAAACAAAAGCTTTACCATTCATAATCGCTTCGCTTCCTGCGGCATTTAGCGGCATAAAAAATCCGTAATCTTTAAAGCGAATGAAGGCCTTTTTATCTTCCCCTAAATCCACATTCATCCAACATCCTTTCTTTTGACATACGTCTTTGATTACAGAAGCAAATTTTACTTCAATGGTATCCCCTTCTTTTAAATTGGTATATTTATCTAGAAGTTCTTCTTTAGTTAATGTTCCTTCTGCCGTAATGCTATCTCCAAAAGAAGCATAGGCAAATTCAGGTGTAACTTCGGTTGGTTCGTTTTTTTTGCATGCCATTAAACTTGTGACAACTAAAAGCGATAAAATAATTTTTTTCATTTTCTATAATTTTTATACGATGCTGCAAAAATAAACAGAATAGTCAAATCAAATCCTAAAAGTCTAACTATTTTGTAAATTATCTAAAATTTAGAATCAGTATTCATTATGAAATTGCCGTAAAAACCAAAGGTGATTTTCAAAATAGTAACCGAAATAGCCTAAAAAACTATTTAATTTTTTTACTTTAGCAAAATCTGAACAATTCAATCAGTCAAAAGTTGTTTATGAGGCATAACCACCTAAAAAACAACTAATTATCAGCATATAATATAAAATAAAACCATTTTAATGACTTCAAACACTACCAACGAAATCGATATAGTTAGGGCTTCGACCTCAAAAATAGACGCTGTTGATTTTGAAAACCTCACTTTTGGAAACATTTTCACGGACCACATGCTTATTTGTGATTATAAAAATGGAGCCTGGGAAAAACCGCTTATAAAACCTTATGAACCTTTTTTAATTGACCCTTCGGCCAAAGTTTTTCATTATGGACAAGCCATCTTTGAAGGTATGAAGGCCTACAAAGATGAAAACGATGCTGTTTGGTTATTCCGTCCCGATGAAAACCACAAACGTTTCAATCATTCTGCCAAGCGATTGGCGATGCCGGAAATACCGGAAGAAATTTTCATCAATGGTTTGCATGAAATTTTAAAAATTGAAAAAGATTGGGTTAAAAAAGGAAAAGGCAACTCTTTATATATTCGTCCGTTTATGATTGCGATTGGAACGGGAGTTATAGCACAACCGTCGACACAATATCGTTTTATGATTATTTTGTCTCCTGCTCGTTCTTATTATTCGGGAGAAGTGAAAGTAATCATTGCGGAACATTACAGTAGAGCGGCAAATGGCGGGATTGGAGCTGCAAAAGCGGCAGGAAATTATTCTGCTCAATTCTACCCTACCAAACTGGCTAATGAAAAAGGGTTTCAGCAAATTATTTGGACCGATGATGCTACGCATACCAAATTGGAAGAAGCCGGCACGATGAATTTGTTTTTTAGAATAAAAGACACCTTATATACGGCACCTACGAGCGAACGAATTTTGGATGGTGTTACCCGAAAAAGCTTGATTGAAATTGCGAAAAAGGAAGGCATTGCAGTAGAAGTACGTTCTGTATTGGTCTCCGAACTTATTGAAGCGTCAAAAGACGGTTCGTTAATGGAAATCTTTGGAGCGGGCACTGCTGCCGTTGTTAATCCTGTTGTTGGATTTTCGTATCAAGATACCTATTATGAGTTACCCAAATTAGAAAATTCTTTTGCGTTGTTGCTAAAAGAAAAATTAACTAATATTCAGTATAAAATTGACGACGACACTTTTGGTTGGACGGTCAAGGTAAAGTAAATTAAAATCCTCTTGAATTTCAAGGGGATTTTTTTTGGATTTAGTAGTTGTGAATAAAGTTTTTTTTAGCCACGGATTAGACGGATTGAAACAGATTTTTGCGGATTTTTGCGGATTTTATAAAAAAGTTGAATTTTTGCGTCGAAGTCAGAGACATTCGCCGAGCGACTTGCTAACTGACAGACTTAGGGAAGCTGAGAAGGCATTGCAGTAGAAGTACGTTCTGTATTGGTCTCCGAACTTATTGAAGCGTCAAAAGACGGTTCGTTAATGGAAATTTTTGGAGCGGGCACTGCTGCCGTTGTTAATCCTGTTGTTGGATTTTCGTATCAAGATACCTATTATGAGTTACCCAAATTAGAAAATTCTTTTGCGTTGTTGCTAAAAGAAAAATTAACTAATATTCAGTATAAAATTGACGACGACACTTTTGGTTGGACAGTCAAGGTAAAGTAAATTAAAATCCTCTTGAAAAAGAGGATTTTTTTTATCTAAAAATCTCCTCAAAATTAGGTCGGAAATAATTGGGTCCTTTCATCACTTTGCCGTCTTCTCTGTAAATGGGTTTACCATCTTCGCCGAGTTTGCTCATGTTACTGCGTTGTATTTCGTTGAAAACTTCTTCAATTTTGTGTTGCAAACCGTGTTCGATGATGGTTCCGCATAAGATGTAGAGCATGTCACCCAAGGCATCGGCCACTTCTACAATGTCATTATTCATGGCGGCTTCGAGGTATTCCTCATTTTCTTCTTTCATTAAATTGTACCGCAATAGGTTTTTATTTTCACCCAAATGTACAGAAGGTTGTTCTTTATGTCCGATTTGAAAAGCCGTATGAAATTCGATCACGGCATTAATTTGTTCTTTCATAGTTTGCAGTTTATAGGAATGCTTAAAATTAATGCATTTCCCGATAGCTAAATTGCTTTGGTTTAAAAAACAATTAACTACTTTTGTTGAAAAGTAATTTTATCCCATGTTTACAAAAGGACAACTCATTTTTGCTGTTTTATTTGCGATCACTTTTATTGGTGTACTCATTTACTCCTATCGAAAAGATGTAAAACTGCATCGCTTTCATTTTAAAGGCAGTGGTAAAGTTGTCATTGGATTCCTGTTGTTCATTGCTTTACTTTTTGTGATTAAATATTTTCTAAAAAAATAAGACCTCCTAAATTTCCATTCTGATGCGAATTATAAAATATATTTTGATGTTGTTGGTGTTGCTTTTTGCAGCGGCTGCTATTTTTGTTTACACCCAAAATGGTGCGTTTGAAGTTGAAAAAAGCAAAACTATTGCTTTTCAAAAAAACGTCATTTTTAACTATGTCAACGATTATTCAAATTGGCCCTCTTTTTTGGTTTTATATGCTGAGGATGCCAAAGCTCCCACAAAACAGTCTGATATAACTTATGGTGAAGCGTCATTTGCAACGTGGGATGCCATTTCGTTTGCTACCGAAAAAACTACAGCTTACGATTCAATTACTCAAAACCTGAATTGGAATGGAGCTAAAATAAGTTCGCAATGGCATTTTTCCACAGCACAAAAGAACACTAAAGTTTCGTGGAAAATCAAAGGGAATCTAGGTTTCAAAGAACGTTTTTTAAAACTCATCGGTTTGGGTAGTTTTAGAACAATTGCCAGAGACATGAGCAAAACGTTGGATCAGCTTGACAAGGTGTTATTGGCCGAACTCAATCATTTTGAAATTACCGTAAACGGAATTGTGGAAGTGCCGGAAATGGCCTTTCTACAACAAATGAAATCTGTTGCAAAAGCCGATTTTTATGCCAATATGCCTTCCTATTTGTCGAAAAGTGCTACCTTTTTTGAAGAGTTCGAACTGGAAATGAGCGGGAATCCATTATGCTTTTTTGAAAGTACCCCGACGGACAAAAAGGAAATGCAGGTAAAAATGTGTTATCCTATCAACGAGGAAATTTTTACAAGTCCTGAAAGTGAAATCACTTATGGCAAGAGCGAACGTTTTCAGGCGGTTAAAGCGACGTTTACCGGTGATTATTTGCATATTGAAAAAGCTTGGGCAGCACTGTTAGCTTATTGCAAAACCAATAACATAGACCTTGCTAATCCGTCACAGCATTTGGAAATTTATGTGCAAAATTATTTGCAATCTAACAAACCTTCACATTGGGTAACGGAGCTATATCTGCCTATTCGGACTAGTAATCCAATTCCGCCACCTCCTGTTATTACAGAACAATTGGACTAATCAACGAGAAAGTTTCGTAATTTTTAAACCTTTTACATTTGAGAAAGTCTAAACTGTCAAATACGGATTTTGAAAGACGAAAAAGAAATTATTGCGGCCCTTTTAGACCCAAAAACTCAAAACAGGGCTTTTGAGCAGCTTATTCTTGACTACCAAAAACCGCTTTACAGTCATATCAGAACCATTGTTTTAAATCACGATGATACCGATGATGTGTTGCAAAACACGTTTATAAAAGTTTTTCGCAATATTCATACCTTTAAAGGGGAAAGCAAATTATTTTCTTGGATTTACAGAATTGCTACTAATGAAGCGATAACGTTTATCAATAAAAGAGCTAAAATGAACACCATCAGTTCTGAAGAAGTTCAAAACAAACACCTCAACAATTTGGAATCTGATGTCTATTTTGAAGGCGATGCCATTCAGCTACAACTTCAAAAAGCGATAGCCACATTGCCTGAAAAGCAGCAATTGGTCTTTAAAATGAAGTACTTTCAGGAGATTAATTACGAAGAATTATCGGAACTACTTTCCACTTCGGTGGGAGCTTTAAAGGCTTCGTATCATCATGCAGTGAAAAAAATTGAAGAATACATGAACACCCATTAAACTTTTACCTAAAAATTAAGTCTTACCATTATGAGCGATTTTAAATTAGATAACCATCCTAAAATAAACCCCGGATTCAAAACTCCGGAAGGATACTTTGATGCATTGCCCGAAAAGATTCTTTTGAAGTTGGAACAACAACCAAAAGTAATTCCTTTTTATAAAAAAGCAGTTTTTCAATTGGTTGCAGCGGTTTTACTTCTGGCGGTGCTTTTGCCTATTGGAATAAAAACTTTGCCTTTTTCGACTTCCGATGAAATTAATAGTGAAGCCATTGAGCATTATTTAAGCTACACCAGCGATATGTATTCTTATGATTTACTAAGTCTATTGAGTGAAGAGGAAGTGAAAAATATGGAAGTTGATTATGAAATTGAACCCAGTGCACTCGAAAACACATTATTACAAAACAGCAATATTGATATTTATTTACTAGATTAAACTATACCTTATGAAATCAACCTACCTCCTATTTTTAGCCACTGTACTATTTTGCACGAATGGATTTTCGCAAGAGATGAAAAACAGAGACCAAATTAAAGCCTTGAAAACTGCTTTTATTACTACTGAATTGGGTTTGTCAACTGCTGAAGCTGAAAAATTTTGGCCTATTTACAATCAATTTGATGCTCGCTTTTTTGAATTGCGAAATAAAAAGATGCGCAGTTTACACCAAACCATTGAAAAAAACAGTGCTACACTTTCAGAAAAAGAAGCTACGCAATTGTTGAACGATTTAGAAGCAACTGAAGAAGAATTGTTTCAATTGCGAAAAAAACTCAATGCTGATTTAAAGGGCATCATCGGTTCGGTGAAAATCATCAAATTGAAAAAAGCAGAAGATGATTTTAATAGAAAACTATTGAGACAGTACCGAGCTAATCGAGGAAATAAAAATTAATTGGTTGTAAACCTTATTCGGAACATCTTATTCTTCCCTGCAGCTATTGCCGATTTTTTGTCGATGAATTTCAATACATGTAACTCCTTTTCATCGGAAATTTTTATCCATTCGATACCGCTATCGCTGGTGGCGTAAATTCCATTTGGAGCTAATGCTACCAACATTGTACCTCCCGATTCAGGAACAAATTGCACGCAACTGGAATAGCCAAAAGCCAAACTGTCGGATACTGAAACCCAGCTTCTACCTCCATTTATGGTCAACGCTTTGTTTTTGAAATTGTTATTTTGATCTTCGTAATCACCACCTACCAGCAAACCAATAGTATCGCTGTAGAAGTCAATAGAATAAATACCCGTCATTGATTTACCGCTTACAATAGGCGTTTCTTGAAGTATCCAAGATTCTCCTTTATCGTTAGAATACAAAACCCTTGATTTTTTTCCACCGGTTGCAATCCAAGTGTGAGTACCTTTAACCGTGATGCTGCTATTGCTTGCTGCAAAAGCATATTCGTCTTTTTCAAGTTTGGGTAGTTTTGAAGGGTCAATTTTATTCCAAGTAGCACCACCATCTCGCGTTACAATAACGTTTAATTTGTTGTTTATGGGGTCGCCAAAAGCAATGCCTTCCTTTTCATTCCAAAATTGAATGCCGTTATAAAACGCGTCGTTGGCTAGGTCTTCAAAAACCAATTGATAATTGGACATATCTTTCTTACTTATTTTATATATCGCAGCCGGTTTTTCGGTGCTGATTAAAAAGATATTATCAAAATTTTGGGCAATTCCTCTGAAATGTAACGGTATGGAATCCATCCTAATAATGCCGTCCTTCCTTTTAGAATTGTTAATAAAGCTATAGCCAAACGTTCCTTTATCGGAAGCATACCATACTTTATCATTATCAAGAGTGATTGCTCTTATTGAAACAGTATCCTGAAGCAGGGTATCTAAAATCACTCCGGTGAAAGGTTTTCGTTTGTATTCTTCTTTCTTTTTTTTCTCTTCCTTACAAGAAAAAAGGGAAAGCACTACAACAAAAAGTATAACAATTTTAGACATATTTATTAAATTATATCACAAAAATATAGTATTATTTCAAATATGCAACTTATTTGTAATATAAATTCTACTAATGGTTTTGTTGTGATTTTGTGGCACAAGAATTGTATAGTGATAATCAAACCAGAGTTTATCTCTATAAATTAAATGTCATGAAAACACTTACCATCCTTTTCAGTGCTGTTTTTTTTGCAGTAGGGTTTACTACCCAGGCACAAGACAGAACAACCGTGAGAGCAAACTCAATGGATATCAGTGACAACTTAGATCTACGAGCTATTGCTACTATCTTTGGAGATTCCAGAGATTTAGAAGATTTTGAAAATCGTCTAAACGATCCTAATAAGCAAATTTCTAACCTTGATTTAAACAATGACAACCGTGTGGATTACCTACGTGTTATTGAATCGATGGAAGGAAACACCCACTTAATTATAATTCAAGCCGTACTAGAACGCGACATTTTTCAAGATGTTGCTACTATTGAAGTAGAAAAAGACAACAGAAACAGAACGGTGCAAGTGCAAGTTGTTGGAGATGTTTTCTTATATGGAAACAACTATATCTACGAACCGGTTTATTATGCAACACCTATAATTTATGCTCACTTTTGGGCTCCCAGATATCATGTGTATTTTTCACCTTGGCATTGGAATTACTATCCCGGATTTTACTGGGCTTGGAATCCTTACCCTTATTACCGTTACAGAAGCAACGTGAATGTGTTTATCAATGTAAACAACACCTGTAATTATGTGAACTACAGAAGAAGTACAAGAGCTATTGCGATGCACCAATCAAGACGAGCTAACTCGTATGAGAGAATGCACCCTAACCGAAGTTTTTCTGCCAGAAATCAAAATGTTTCTAACCGTTATGAGTTAGCACAAAACAGAAATACAGGACGTGGAAACGATAGAGCAAACGGAATTGCAGCTACGCCAAGAAACTCCAATGCGAACACCTCAAGAAATGATCGTTCGACTGACAGAGCTAACGGAATTGCTGCAACCCCCAGAACAAACTCAAGTTTGAACACTTCAAGAAATGATAGAGCTAATGGAATTACAGCTACTCCAAGAACCACCAATTCTGATGTGAACACTTCCAGAAATGATCGTTCGAATGACAGAGCAAGCGGTACGTTTTCTACACCAAGAACAACAAATCCAAGTGCTACCAGTTCCGTAAGAAATGATCGTTCCACCACTGACAGAGCAAGCGGAACCGTTGCAACACCGAGAGCAACAAATCCAAGTGCCACTAATTCAGTTAGAAATGACCGTTCGAGTGCGACTCCAAGAGCCACTACATCATCAACGTATAACGCTCCGAGAAGTAATCAAAACAACCGATCACAAATGAGTGCACCACGAAATAGCGGTTCGTCTCAGCTATCTTCTGCTAACAGAGCACCGGCAAGAAGCAGTAGTTCGGCAAGAGCTAGTCAGCCTCAAAGAAGTCAAGGAGCTCCGTCAAATCAAAGTAGAGGAAATTCAAGAGGAAATACAAGAATGTAATTTTAAATTGTAAAAATTAATTTTCTTTTTGGCGTTGGTGATTTGGATTATGGGATCCCTCCTAGCGTCGGGATGACAAACCGTAAAGGGATTCGTTTTGGTACCTATTTCAAGACGACTTATATCTCCTAATTTTAACATAATCAATTGATTATAAAACAAAAAGCGATTCAGAAATGAGTCGCTTTTTTTTGTGTTGTTATTCTGTTTCCGGTTGATTTGATTTCGAATACACCCGCCATTTTTCAATACATTCTTCCATATCCTTTGGAATTGGTGTTTCAAAACGCAAAAATTCTTTTGTAATTGGATGTTCAAACCCTAAGGTTTTGGCATGAAGAGCTTGTCTTGGTAAGACTTTAAAACAGTTATCAATAAACTGTTTGTACTTGGTAAATGTTGTTCCTTTTAGGATATTGTTACCGCCGTATCGCTCATCATTAAACAAGGTATGGCCGATGTGTTTCATGTGGACTCTAATTTGATGCGTTCTACCCGTTTCCAATTGGCAACTTACTAAGGTTACATACCCAAATCGTTCTAACACTTTATAATGTGTTACAGCAGGTTTGCCTTCCCCATCCGGAAAAACAGCCATTTGCATTCGATCTTTTACGTGTCGAGCAATGTCTCCCGTGATGGTTCCCTCCTCTTCTGTAACATTGCCCCAAACCAATGCTACATATTCTCTTTCCGAAGTTTTTTCTGCAAATTGTTTGGTCAAATACGCCATGGCCAAATCGGTTTTGGCTACGACCAATAAGCCGGAAGTATCTTTATCAATTCGATGCACTAGACCCGGGCGTTCCGAACTGTTCATTGGTAAATTTTCAAAATGGTAAGCCAACGCATTGACTAAGGTACCCGAATAATTTCCGTGACCGGGATGCACTACCATACCGGCAGGTTTGTTGACCACCAACAACTGTTCGTCTTCAAAAACAATATCTAATGGGATGTTTTCTCCCACCAACAAACGTACATACGGCGGATGCGACAGAACAACACGAACTACGTCGGAAGGTTTGACTTTATAATTCGATTTTACTACAACATCATTTACATAAATGCTACCGGTAGCCGCGGCTTGTTGAATTTTGCTTCGCGTAGTGCTTTCAATCAAATTCATTAAAAACTTATCTACTCGCAGCGGAGCTTGTCCTTTTCCGGCTTCAAAGCGATAATGTTCGTATAATTCTTCTTCAAAATCAGATTCTATATCGCTAGTTGTATTGTTATTCCTTATCATAATTACTTTGTAAACTGTCTTGAGACTCTTCTTCAAATCCTATCTTTCCGTCCCCTAAAACCAAATCGATTTTGGTTGTTTTCATCACTTTTGTTCCCGGTTTTACCAATTTGCCGTTTATTCGCATTTCCAAAACCATATCTTTTCCTAAATACGGTTTGTAGGTCACTTCACCCAATTCCAGGCCTAAAACCTTTAAGTTGGGTTCTACTTGTCGGAACGTTTTTTCAATCATATCCGGCAACTCCACATAAGCATAACTGTCGTTGTTTATTTTCAAATAAATCTTTCGGTTTTCTTTCACTTTTGAACCCGGTTTTGGTTCTTGTAGCACCACGCCAAACTTGGCAAATTCTTCATTGTAATCAATGGTATCCAAAACTACATAATCCAAATCTAAGTCTTCCAACTTTTTTTCCACTTGATCCATAGTCATATTTGCCAAATTAGGAACAATAATTTCTTGTCCGTGATTAGTTATAAACGACAACAGATTTAACACTAAAACCACTAGCAACACTACTAAAGTAAGTGCAATGGCAACCTGTCTTAAGAAAACTTTACTGGTGATGTATTTACGTAAACTCATTTTTTTTTATTTGTAGCAAAGATATAAAAATAGGAATGGTTTTTTCTTTCCTTAAATAATGATATTTTTGTTCTATCAACTTTACCTAAACAAACGTAACACAATGAAAAATGTTGCTATCATCATGGGCGGCTATTCCAGCGAATATAAAATTTCCTTAACCAGTGGAAATGTGGTCTATACCTATTTGGACAAAACTAAATTTTCGCCTTATCGCATTCACCTCTTTAAAGACAAATGGGTTTGTGTGACTGACGATGAACAAGAATATCCAATCAATAAAAACGATTTTTCGGTAACGATAGGTACTGAAAAAATCACGTTTGACGTTGTTTTTAACGCCATCCACGGCACTCCCGGCGAAGATGGTTTGATGCAAGCTTATTTTGAATTGTTAGGTATTCCGCAAACCAGTTGCGATTATTACCAAGCGGCGTTGACTTTCAACAAACGCGATTTGTTATCGGTTTTAAAACCGTATGGCATCAAAACGGCTACTTCTTTTTATCTGAATCAAGGTGATGTCCTTCATCCCAATCAAATTATTGAAAAAGTAGGTTTACCTTGTTTTGTAAAACCCAACAAATCGGGTTCCAGTTTCGGAATTTCCAAAGTAAAAACTATTGAAGAATTGCTTCCTGCAATTGAAACTGCTTATAAAGAAGACAACGAAATCATCATAGAAAGTTTTTTAGACGGAATGGAAGTTTCTGTAGGCGTGATTAATTACAAAGGAAAAATCACTGTTTTACCGATAACCGAAATTGTATCTGAAAATGACTTTTTTGATTATGAAGCCAAATATTTGGGAAAATCTTCCGAAATTACACCGGCAAGAATTTCAGAAGACCTGCGGTTGAAAATTGAAACTGTTGCCAAAAGAGCTTATGAGGTTTTAAAAATGAAAGGTTTTACCAGAAGTGAGTTCATCATTGTAGATGGAGAGCCCCATATGTTGGAGATGAATACCATTCCGGGATTAACCACAGAAAGTATTTTGCCACAACAAGCTCGTGAAGCCGGAATTTCGCTGGCTGATTTATTTGAAAATGCAATTGAATTGGCTTTGGCCAAATAAATATAAAATTATGAAAAAAGCCATTTTCCCCGGTTCATTTGATCCGATTACGTTAGGGCATTATGATATTATCAAGCGAGGTGTTTCCCTTTTTGATGAAATTACTATTGCCATTGGTATCAATGCTGAAAAAAAATACATGTTTCCGTTGGAACAGCGAAAACGGTTTATTGAAGCCGCATTTGCTGATGAACCCAAAGTAAAAGTGATTACTTATGAAGGCTTAACTATTGACTTGTGCAAAAAAGAAAAAGCAGGGTTTATTTTGCGTGGCTTACGCAATCCGGCGGATTTTGAATTTGAAAAGGCCATTGCACATACCAATAGAAAGTTATCAAAGATTGAAACGGTGTTTTTATTAACTGCTTCACAAACGTCTTATATCAGTTCGAGTATTGTTCGTGATGTCATTCGAAATGGTGGTGATTATAGTGTTTTGGTTCCGGATTCGGTAAAGTTATAGTTTGCATTCGCAGTTTTCAGTATATCCGAATTGACAACTGCGACCGCGACTGAAAATCTACTCCTCCTCTTTCTTGATTACTTTTCGGGCTATTTCTATTTTAAACTTTTTACCTTTCATTTTTTCGTCGCGGATGTTGGCTAAAAATTCTTTTACTTTTTTAGATTTTACAGCGGCAAACGAGATGAAATCTTTTACTTCAATCAACCCTAAATCGCTTTTATCCAATTTTCCTTTTTGGGAAAAGAAACCTACGATATCAATTTTATTCAATTTATTTTTCTTTCCACCGCTGATGTAAATGGTTTGAAACTCGGGTGGTTTTGGCAACGTAGTAGCGTTTTCAACATTTAAAACCGGCATACCATAATCTAAATAGTCCATTTTCTTTTCACTTTCGTGAGCTATTACATAAGCCGTTCCGGAAGCTAACATTCTGGCCGTACGACCGTTTCGATGTGTAAACTCTTCTTCTTTAGAAGGCAAATGATAATGAATCACATGTTTCATTTCCGGGATATCCAAACCACGAGCGGCTAAATCGGTGGTTATTAAATAGGAGACACTTCCGTTTCTAAATTGGATCAACGCCCGTTCGCGTTCGTCTTGGTCCATTCCGCCATGATAATAGGTGGCATAAATTCCTTTTTCATTTAACGAATCACTAATTCGCTCTGCAGCATCGCGGTGGTTACAAAATACAATAGCGGCTTGTGATTTCAACGAACAAATTAATTTAAAAAGCGAATTGATTTTATCTTTTTCCTTCGAGACCACCATTCGCAACGATAGGTTACTATTTTCTTCTTCTGTTGGAATAAAATCTAAAACCGTTGGATGCAAAACTCCGGTATATTTTGGAATTTCAATATCCGCCGTTGCCGAAACCAAAATGCGTTTGTTCAATTTGGTTAATCTTGAAATGATAAACGACATTTGTTCGTGAAAACCCAATTGTAACGATTTATCAAACTCATCTAAAACTAACGTTTGGATAGCATCCAGTTTGAAAGTTCCTCTATCGATATGATCGGCAATTCTTCCGGGAGTTCCAATTAAAACAGCGGGAGGATTGGATAGGTTTTTAATTTCCGTATCAATGGAATGACCACCATAGCAAACATTTACTTTGTAATCGGTTCCCATTTTTTTCCAAACCCCTTCAATTTGCAAGCCCAGTTCGCGAGACGGCACCAAAATTAAACATTGAACGCTAGTACTTTCTGATTCCAATAGCTGAAAAATCGGCAATAAAAAAGCGAGTGTTTTTCCGGAACCTGTAGGTGAAAGCAGCAGAACATTGGCATCATTTAAAATGGTTTCTTGTGCTGTTTCTTGCATCTCGTTTAAGCTCTCAATGCCTAAATTCAAAAGCAAATTGGTGGAATGTGGATTTGTGTACATTTTGCAAAGATAGTTGAAAAGTTGGTGATTGGTGATTAGTGATTGGTGATTGGTGATTAGTGATTAGTGATTAGTGATTAGTGATTAGTGATTAGTGAAAATTTAGAAAATAGAAAATAGAGAATAGAAAATAGAAAATAGAGAATAGAAAATAAAAGGTAATTAGTGATTAGTGATTGGTTATTCTTATGTTATGTGTAAGTTCGAAAAGAGTTTTTACATTATCATTCTAAACTTGTTGTAGAAACACTAGATATAATTAACTAGAAGCTGAAACAAGTTCAGCTTGACAGTAGTAGATTGGGATTTGGAATTTGAATTTAGAGTCAATATATTTGAGAACATAAAACTATGCTATGCGGATATTATACTCACTTATATTTTTAAGTTATTTAACTTCTTACAGCCAAAATTCCTCCCAATTTCAAACCCCTTATGAAAAAGGAAATGGCGATCAAACGGCTACTTATGAAGAATTGATTGCTTTTTATCAACTCTTGGACAAGCAATTTGAAACCGTTAAAATGATTGAAATGGGTCTGACTGATTCCGGAGAACCGCTTCATTTGGTGCTTTTTGATGTGGATAAAAAATTTGAATTAGTCGCCACTCCAAAAAGTAAAGTTTTAATCAACAATTCCATACATCCCGGCGAACCTGACGGTAATGATGCCTCGTTACTCTATTTGAGAGATTTAGCAGTTGGAAAAGTTAAAGCCCCTAAGAATACGATTGTTGCTTTTATTCCTGCTTATAATATTGGTGGCACGTTGAACCGAAACTCATTTTCCAGAGCCAATCAAAACGGGCCGGAAGCGTATGGTTTTCGTGGTAATGCCAGAAACTACGACTTAAACCGTGATTTTGTGAAAAGTGATACCAAAAATGCACGAAGTTTTGCGGAAATTTTTCACAAAGTGAATCCTGAAGTTTTTATTGATAACCACGTAAGCAATGGTGCTGATTATCAATACGTTTTCACATACATTCAAACCCAACACCAAAAGCTAGGAACCAAAATTGGTGCGTTTTTACAAGATGAAATGACGCCTGCTTTGATGGCAGCTCTAAAAAAGAAGAAAATTGAAAGTGTACCCTATGTAACCGTTTATGGAGCAACACCCGAAAAAGGATTTAGTCAGATGATGGATTTGCCAAGGTATTCCACGGGTTATACCTCACTTTTTGGTACAATTGGCTACATGCCGGAAACCCATATGTTGAAAAAATATTCGGATCGTGTAAAAGTAACTTATGAATTTATGTTGGAAACCATAGCTTATGTAGCGACGAACAGCACTACAATAAAAAAGCTTAAAAGTGACAATTGGAAGCAATTCACCACCAATTCCAACTACCCGATTCAATGGAAATTGGACAGTAGTATTGTAAAAAAGATTCCATTTTTAGGTTATGCATCCGGTTATAAAAAAAGTGATGTTACCGGTCAAGACCGTTTGTTTTATGATTCTAAAAAGCCGTTTGAAAAACAAATATCCTATTATACGCATTATTTACCTTCAAAAGAAGTTGTGATTCCGAAAGCCTATGTCATTCCCAAATCATGGTGGAATGTGATTGATTTATTAAAAACCAACCAAATTGAAATGAAGCCATTACAACAAGATAGTTTGGTAAACGTTGACTATTACCGCATTGTTGACTTTAAAACCAGTACAACTGCTTATGAAGGGCATTACAATCATTTTGCTACAAAAGTTTCGATACATCAAGACAAAATGCTTTTGAAGAAAGGAGATTATATTATTCCAACCCAACAACCCGGCATAAAATATTTAATGGAAACCTTAGAACCGGAAGCACCGGATTCCTTTTTTAATTGGAATTTCTTTGATGCCATTTTACAGCAAAAGGAAGGTTATTCTGCTTATGTTTTTGAAGATTTGGCCGCTGAATTATTAAAAAAAGATTTAAAATTAAAAAGTGATTTTGAAGCCAAAAAAAATGCAGAACCTGACTTTGCTTCCAATGGAAGAGCCCAATTGGATTGGATTTATAAAAATTCTGCGTATTATGAGAAAACGCATAATTTGTATCCTGTATATCGATTATTAGAATAGTTATTTAACCCGTTGGGTGAAATTCAATTTTTATGTTTTTTTACCACATAGATTCATAGATTTTCATAGATTTTGAAAGGCGTTTCACTTATTTATAGAAAATCATAGCTATGCGAACCCAAGACCCGAGCGAAAGCGAATAGATGAAGAAATTGGGCTATCTCTACCTTTTTTACTATGCTATATCTCCTCAGTAGTTAAAATATATATGTTTTAAAAAATAAATATTCTACCAATTACACCCAACTGGTGTAATTTAAATTATAATTAGAACTTTTTTAAGGAACTTTTATGTACAAAAAGCAATGAAGCTACATTTGAGTTTAGGTGTTATTGGTAGAAATATTATTTTATTATCTTCTCTTTTAAAAAGTTACGATTAGATATAAATAAATTATCCGTTGAATTTCGAGTGTCAACCAAAATTCTCGTTTTCCCATAATTAAGTTGACTTTCATTTTGGATAATTGTGTCACGAAATACGTCGTCAACTAGTACGCCTGTCAAATGATTATCTTTTGTATTAATATATTCAAATTCAATAAAATTAGATGTTTTGGATACTTTTGAGCCAATTGAATATTTCCCGTCAAATTCTATGTATAAAATCTTAAAAGTACGTTGGTTTTTTTGATTTATTTTAAGTGTATCAAATCTTGAGTGCAGTGTAATATTAGCTCTGTAGACATTGCTTTTTTCTGTTTTAAAAATATTGATATCATAAAATTCACTTTTTAATGTATCTAATGTTCCATTAGTAAATACTTTAATTTGATTATAAATTGTATCCGTTAAAGGGGAAATATAATATTCTATACATTCATCCAGATTTTCTATTGTTGGATAACAAAGCCAGAGCTTTTCATAAATAGTATCCTTATTCGAAGTTTTCGCCTCAAATTTTTTCTTTTTATCGTTTGCACATCCCAAAAAAAAGAAAACAATTAGTGTAAATATAAATTTGTACATTTTATATCTTATGGATTAAAAACTTACTCAAATAACAACTTAATATTCTCGTACGAATTTTTTAAAGCCATTTCAATTTCGGCTGGGTTTTTCCATACTACTTTTTCGATACCTTCATTGGCTTGAGCGGTTAAAGTACCTTTATAGTTGGTTTTCATTTCAAACCAGTGGGTAATTTTTAATTTATAGCGACCATTTCGTTTAAAGATATGGTAGGTCTTTGGTAATTTTTTTGTGATTTTTAATCCGGTTACTCCGGTTTCTTCTTCCACTTCTCTGATGGCGGTGTCTTCAATTTCTTCCCCTTTTTCAATTCCGCCTTTGGGTAAATCCCATTTTTTATTTCTAAAAATAAATAAAACTTCATTGTTTTGGTTGTAAACCAACCCACCTCCGGCCTTTTCGATAGGAATTTTAGTTTTCAGTTTTTTCAGCATTTCCTTTTCATCCGGATGGTATAAAAAAGCTTTGTCCACTTTATTTTTAAATATTTTGATAATAAGTTCTTTAATATCAATACTTTCCAGTAAAAACAACTGAAAGTCGGTTTCCTTTTGAATTTGATTTGTCAAAAAAAGTGGTTTGTCGTTCACAAAAACTTTATACATTTGTGGTATGATTTTTAATAAAGATACAGCAAAAAAAACTGCCGAATTGCTTTTACAAATAAACGCAATTAAATTAAATCCTAAAAATCCTTTTACATGGGCTTCAGGATGGAATTCGCCAATCTATTGTGACAATAGAATAACCCTCTCTTTTCCGCCTATTCGGAATTACATTCGGGAAGAGTTTGCCAAAAATATAGAAAAAAACTATGGAAAACCCGATGTAATTGCAGGAGTTGCCACCGGTGCTATCGGAATTGGTATGCTTGTTGCGGAATACATGGGACTTCCGTTTGTGTATGTGCGACCGGAACCAAAAAAACACGGACGTCAGAATCAGATTGAAGGATTTCTTCAAAAAGGACAAAGTGTTGTGGTGGTAGAAGATTTAATCAGCACCGGAGGAAGTAGCCTTATGGCTGTTGAAGCTTTAAAAGCTGAGGGTGCGGTTGTCAAGGGGATGGTTGCCATTTTTACGTATGGTTTTGATGTTTCGGTAAACAATTTTAAAAATGCCGGAGTGACTTTACATACTTTAAGTAATTATGATAATTTATTGGAGTTAGCAGTAGCCAAACAATACATTACGGAGGAAGAACAACATGCTTTGCAGGAATGGCGGGTGAGTCCGGCTACTTGGGGGAAGGATGTTTAGGGAAGGAAAGAGTAATTAGTGAGTAGTAATTAGTGATTAGAAATAAAAAAAATGAATTTAGAAAGTCCAAAGGTTACAGTAGAAAAAACGACGCAATACCTATTTGATTCGTTGTGTGATGTAAGAAATTTTGAGAAGTTAATGCCGGACAGCATTTCCAAATTTGAAGTAACCGGAGACGATTCGTTTATTTTTGGATTAAAAGGTATGCCAGAAATCAAACTGAAGATGAAAGAAACGGTACCTACCAATAAAGTGGTTTTGGGTGCAGCTTCGGATAAATTACCTTTTACCTTAACGGGAACTATTGTGCCTCTTTCTGAAACAAAATCGGAAGTGCAATTGACTTTTAACGGTGAATTTAATCCGATGATGGCGATGATGATTAAAGGGCCCATTTCGAAGTTTATAGAAACGTTATCGGAGAATATGCATAAACTTTAGTTTTATAGCATAGTAAATAAAAAAAGAAAACCCTTTTCGAATTGAAAAGGGTTTTTTGTTTTCTAACTATTCTCTTTATATTCCAATTTCTACTTGAAAACGCAGGTACCAATTGTCTCGAGTACTACCGTTAGCATAGCTCAATTGATCAAATGAGAATTCCGATTGAATTTTAAACGCGTGTTCCCAAAAATATTTTGTTACCCCTAAGCTGTATTGTTTGGTGTCCGGTGTGAAAGATTTTATTGTTTCGTGTACATTTTGAGTTGAAAAACGTCCTATTACTTCAATGTTATTTAGAAATAAATAACTCAACTGATAATCCATTCCTTCTCCTATATACACATATTTAAAATCTGTTGCATCTTCAGGATTGAATGTTATAGCATCATCGGCTGTTCGATTCATGTAGGTTGTCATAAATGACCAACCATCATATTTCACCATTGCATCCAATAAAACCGACTGCATGTCTCTTTTGTCAAACAAATCATCTCCCAATTGACCTTGTGTAAATCGAGCCCTTATATTTTTATGTAGAACACCAGACAACATCAATTTTGGTGTTTTTTCTCGAGCAATATCTCCTTCAAAAGTGGTTCCGTCTTTGGTAAAACTTCCCATTGGAAACACTTCTACTTTTCCGGTTAACGCGTAGCCATTGTCGGGGTTTTTTGTGACATTTCTACCATTTCCGGTACTAATAGCTGTTTTCAAATTATACGAAAAAGCGTCTTTTTTTTCATGCAAATAATAGGTTTGCACACCAAAATCACGATCGATGTTAAAACGGGCATTGTTAATGGTACGGTCTGTTAACTGCAAAGCTCCGGAAGAATTGACCCTTTGTCTGTTTCCAGGAAGTTTGGTTTGACCAAATGCGATGCTCCAGTATTTATTCGGACGATAAAAAACCACCGCATCACGGATAATGTTTACATTTTCACCATCTTCAATAACCCCAACATCACCGGGAGCAAATGACAATTGAATGGCATATAAAAATTTAGGATTTCCGACATACCCGTCAAATCGCAAACGTAAACGACGAATTTGTCCGTCTAAGATTTCCTCTTGGTCTTCCAACTGAATAAAACTCATTCTATTTTGCATTCTGAAGCGAATGTTCAATTGAAAAATACTGTCGGGAGAAGTCAAGCCTAATCCCCTACCGTAGTTGTAGTAAGGTAAAGTAGCTAATTTTAAATCGTTGTCTTTTGTACTGAATTGAACCTCCTGTGCTGCTGACAGTAAGGAAGTTAACCCAACAATAATCACTAAAATTCTTTTCATTATAAGGTGTTGTTTTGATGCCGCAAAAGTAATTTAATTTTTGAGAAGTTAAACTATTGTAAACAGATTGTTACCTTTGCAAAAAAAAAGCATGTCAAACAGTTATCTAGGATACCATTTTACTATCGAGCCCAAAGAATTGGGTTGCGAAATATTAATTGCCGAATTGGGCGAAAAAGCTTTTGAGAGTTTTATTGAAACTGATTTTGGCATCACCGCTTATGTTCAAAAAGAACTTTGGGACGACACTATCCTAGATGATATTTATATTTTAAGTTCGCCGGAATTTACAATTAGTTATGTGGTTGAAGAAATCGAGCAAGTGAACTGGAATGAAGAATGGGAAAAAAACTTTGAACCCATTGATGTGGACGGAACATGTCATGTAAGAGCTCCTTTTCATCCAAAGACAGCTGCTGAATATGATATTGTTATTGAGCCCAAAATGAGTTTTGGAACCGGACATCATGAAACGACACACATGATGATTCAACATTTACTGGAAAATGATTTAACGGATAAAACCACTCTTGACATGGGTTGTGGTACAGCCATTTTGGCCATTCTAGCCGAAATGAAAGGAGCAAAACCTGTTGATGCCATTGATATTGACAATTGGTGTTATTTGAATTCTATTGAAAATGCCCAACGTAATAATTGCCAACACATTAGCGTTTATGAGGGAGATGCTTCGTTGTTGGTTTTTCAAAAATATGATGTCATCATTGCTAATATCAATCGAAATATTTTATTAAATGATATGGTTACTTACGTGAATTGTTTAAATCAAAATGGTTTATTATTTTTGAGTGGGTTTTATACAGAAGATATTCCGGCTATAGATGCGGCTTGTACTGCATTAGGATTGACGCTTCAAAAAACGTTAGAAAGAAACAATTGGGTTAGTTTGAAGTATGAGTTGGGAGATAGGAGTTTGGATTATTAGATTTTTGGATTATTCGAAAAATCTAACAATCCAAAAATCTAATAATCTAATAATCAAAAAATAAAATGAGTACGATTGAAAAAGTAAAAGAAGAAGTTTCAATTCAAGAATTACTTAACAACAATAATGAAATTGTGCTGTTTAATGATGACGTCAATACTTTTGATCACGTCATTGAAACGCTGATTCGCGTTTGTAAACACGAAGCTTTGCAAGCCGAACAATGTGCTATTTTGGTACATTATAAAGGGAAATGCACGGTTAAAACCGGTAGTTATGACGAGTTAGAACCCCAATGTACGCAATTATTAGAAGCCGGTTTGAGTGCAGAAATTCAATAATTAAAACTTGGAACAATACGGAAAAATATTGCTGATTGCAATGCCGATTTTTTTGGTACTGATTGTTATTGAAAAAATATACGGTTATTATAAAGGTGAAGATACCGTTCCGTTGATGGACGGAATTTCCAGTTTGAGTTCCGGAATTACTAATGCGACCAAAGATGTTTTGGGCATCAGTTTAACTTTAATTTCCTATAATTGGTTCGTTTCCAAAGTAGCTTTTTTTACTATTGAAAATACTTTTTTAACGTATGCCATCGCTTTTATAGTTATTGATTTTTATGGCTATTGGACCCATCGTTGGTCACATCAAATCAATATTTTTTGGAACAAACACGCCATTCATCACAGTAGTGAGGAATTTAATTTGGCTTGTGCATTACGCCAATCCATTTCTTCTTTTGTCAATTTGTTTACTTTCTTGTTGTTGCCGGCTGCTTTTTTTGGAGTTCCTTCCATTGTGATTGCAACTATTTTACCGATACATTTATTTTTACAATTTTGGTATCATACCAAACATATTGGCAAAATGGGTTTTCTGGAAAAAATAATCGTCACCCCTTCTCATCATCGGGTGCATCATGCCATTAATAAAGAATATCTGGACAAGAATCACGGTCAAATATTCATCATCTGGGACAAACTTTTCGGCACCTTTCAAGAAGAACTAGATGCTGTTCCTGCTGTTTATGGCATTACGCGTCCGGCACAAACATGGAATCCCATTAAGATAAATTTTCAGCATTTGTGGCTGTTAACCAAAGACGCTTGGCATGCCGAAAAATGGATGGACAAGCTAAAGATTTGGTTCATGCCAACAGGTTGGCGACCGGAACATTTTGAAGAAAAATATCCCGTTCAAAAAATTGAAGATGTGTACCATTTTGAAAAATACAATCCGAAACATTCTGAAAGATTAAAATATTGGTCGTTGTTTCAGCTTTTTGCTACACTCGGATTGGTGAGCTATTTTTTTGCAAATATTGGGATTCTTGCTCCGTTACAATTGTTACTCTATGGTTTGTTCGTTTTTATTACCATTTATAGTTATAGTGAATTGATGGATACTAACAAATCGGCACTCTTGTGGGAAGTTTTAAAAGTAACTTTTGGTTTTGGTTGTCTGTATTTTTTTAACGACTGGTTTGGCATCAGCAACAGCCTCCCTTTCGGAAACCTTTTGATTTCAATTTATTTACTGCTTTCACTTGTAATGACGTTCTATTTTGTCAATCAAGAATTTAAGTCGTACTCCGAATTGAAAATAAAAGACAGACTCCGCTCATAAAGTTTTGTGCCATCCTTTTATTTTTTTAACATCTATCCACCTACTAGTTTAAAACGAATCTAGTTTTGATTTTGTTATGGATTTTAGTTTTTTTAGTATCTTTAAAAATTAATCGTTTAAAAAATGTTGCGAAGTTTTATTCATTTCTCATTACTATTTCTTTATTTCTTTACTACTCCGTTATTGGCTCAAGATTTACCGCCAATCACTAAATATTCCACAACAGAATATGGTGCAGGTTATCAAAACTGGATGATTGCACAGGATGCTGACCATTTTTTATATTATGCCAACAACGAAGGTTTATTGGAATTTGACGGTTCGGTTTGGACGTTATATCCATCACCCAACGAAACCATTTTACGTTCGGTTAATGTGATTCAAGATCGTATTTATACCGGTTGTTATATGGAGTTTGGCTATTGGGTTCGCAATAAAAACGGCCGATTGGATTACACTTCGTTGAGTGAAAAAGTAAAAGCAAAGATTGTTGATGATGAGCAGTTTTGGACTATTTTAGACTTTGACCATTGGGTGATTTTTCAATCGTTGAACCAACTTTTCATCTATGATACCAAGACGGAATCGTTCCAAATTATCAGTCCGAAAAGCGGCCTATTCAAAGCGTATATTGCCAACAATTCCATTTATTATCAAACTGTTAGTGAGGGATTGTTTGAAATTGAAAACGGCAAAAGTAAGTTAATCAGCAACGATTCATTTTTCATCACCAATAAAATTGTTTCGCTGAGTCAAGTTAAAGGAGCTTTTTTGTTTATTACCCAATTTAATGGTTTTTATAGTTATAGTGATTCAAAAATTACGAAGTGGAAAACCGACATCGACCAAGAATTGGCCTTCAGTAGTATTTATTGCTCCCATATTTTGAGAGACGGAACAATAGCTATCGGAACGGTTTCCAACGGTATCTATGTGTTATCGAATGACGGCAAGAAAATCTACCATATTAATCAAAATAAAGGGATTAGTAACAACACGGCACTTTCGCTTTTTGAAGACCACGATTCTAACATTTGGATAGGTTTGGATAACGGCATTAACTGTATCAACTTAAAATCGCCCATCCGAAGTTATGTAGATAAAACCGGAGTTTTAGGTACGGTATATGCTTCCATAGTTCACCAAGGCAACTTATATATTGGCACCAATCAGGGGTTGTTTTATAAAAATCAAGACGCACTTGGTGATTTCAATTTTGTCAACGGAACCAACGGACAAGTATGGTCTTTATTTTCATATGACGACAAACTTTTTTGTGCTCATGATTTTGGCACTTTTATCATTGAAAATCAAGTCGCTAAAAACATTTATGCCACCTCGGGAACTTGGAAATTTTTAGAACATCCTAACGATAAAAATTTACTACTTCAAGGTAATTATTATGGTATTTCCGTACTTGAAAAAGTAAACAATACTTGGCGGTACCGCAACAAGATTTCCGGATTTGATTTTTCTTCCAAATATTTTGAAAGCTCCGGTAGTGACGAACTCATTGTGAGTCATGAATACAAAGGTGTTTATCGCATAAAAATGAATTCCGATTGGAGCAAAGCTTTGCAATTTGAAGCTTTTACTTTTCCTGAAAAAGGAAAGAATGCAGGACTAACGAAGTTCAATTCAAAAATTTATTATGCCTACAAAAGCGGAATTTTTGTGTACAATCCAAAAACCAAACAATTTGAAAAAGATGAAAATCTGAGTAAAGTGTTTGAAAAAGATGAATACATCTCGGGTAAATTGATGGTGGATCATTCGGACAAACTTTGGTTTTTTACTAAAAATTACATCAACTATTTCTCTTTTGGCAAATTGAGTTCAGAGTTAAAACACAGCATTATTCCTATTCCGTCTTCGATGACCAATTCGATGTTGGGTTATGAAAATATCACACAAATTTCGAATGCTCTCTATTTAATTGGAACCACAGACGGCTATAACACTATAGCTGTTGATGACCTTCATTTTAATAAATATAAAATTCATATCAAAAACATTATGGTGAACAAGCAAAATGACTTGCTTCATTTTGTCTCATTGACTGAAAACGGAATGTTTAAACCAAAAGAAAATAATATCACTTTTAACTTCACTGTTCCGGAATACAACAAATACGTCAATGCCGAATACCAATATTTACTGGAGGGTTTGCAAGAAGATTGGAGTTCATGGAGCACAGAATCCACTGTGAATTTTAAAAATCTAAACCCCGGAAGTTATGTTTTTAAAGTACGGGCAAAAATAGGCAGTACCATTTCTGAGAGCATTGCAAGTTATAAGTTTGAAATAGACAAACCCTGGTATTCCAGCAACTTGGCTATACTTCTTTACATTATTCTATTTTTTGTTTTGGTCTATTTCATTAACAAATCCTATAAACGTTTCTATAAAAATCAGCAAGAAAAGTTGATTGAAGAAAACAACCGTTTGTTGGAAATTAAAGAACTAGAAACCGAACAGGAATTGATGCGAATCAAAAACCAACAATTGGAACACGATTTTGAAACCAAAAACAAAGAGTTGGCGGCTTCTACCATGACGTTAATCAAAAAGAACGAACTCTTAACACTCATCAAAGAAGATTTGAAAAAAACTTCGGAGGCCAATCAAAACAGAAGTATTAAATCGGTGATTTCTACTATCAGTAAAAACATCAATGAAGAAGATACTTGGAATGTTTTTAAAGATGCGTTTAATAACGTTGACAAAGATTTCTTAAAGAAAATAAAAGCAGAACATACCTCTTTAACTCCAAATGATTTGCGACTTTGTGCCTATTTGCGATTGAATCTTTCGTCTAAAGAAATTGCTCCTTTATTAAATATATCTGTGAGAAGTGTCGAAATCAAACGCTACCGTTTACGCAAAAAAATGGATTTACCTCATGAACAGGGATTGGTAGAGTATATTTTGTCTATTTGAGTTGAATAGTGAGTAGTGAGTAGTGATTAGTGAAAATTTAGAAAATAGAGAATAGAAAATAGAAAATAGAGAATAGAAAATAGAGAATAGAAAATAGAGAATAGAAAATAGAGAATAGAAAATAGAGAATAGAAAATAGAGAATAGAAAATAGAGAATAGAGAATAGAGAATAGAGAGTATAAAATAAAAGGTGATTAGTGAATAGTGGTAAGTCGCTGACCTGCCTTTCGGCAGTTAGGTTTTATCGATAGAACGGCTTGATGTGGATTTTGATTGTAGGTTGAAAAATTTCCAATGAAGGGTTTTGGTAGTTGTTGCTACTCGATACATTCGAAAATTTAATTAATGAGGTAATTTTTCTTTTACTACACCATACAGGAAAGTGCCAAAAACAGCACCGCCTAAAACCCAAAGCACGTTATAAAAACCGGCTCCAATAAGTATGAATAAAGGTCCGGGACAGGCTCCAACCAATGCCCAACCCAAGCCAAATAAAATACCGCCGACCCAATAGCGTACATTTCCTTGTTCTTTATCTAAAATTTCAATGGGTTGTCCGTGCAAGTCTTTCAGTTTTTT
Source organism: Flavobacterium orientale (assembly GCF_014638005.1). Taxonomy (GTDB): domain Bacteria; phylum Bacteroidota; class Bacteroidia; order Flavobacteriales; family Flavobacteriaceae; genus Flavobacterium; species Flavobacterium orientale. Next base: position 69,584 of record NZ_BMFG01000012.1, on the reverse strand, counting down.
TCTTTTGATAATTTGTATGCCTATTAATCCGGTAGCTATAGCTGTTCCAATAATTCCATACATGTGAAACGATTGGAAATGAAACATTTCATAAATGCGATACCATGAAACTGCTTCGGTTTTTGTTAATACCATACCAAACAAGATGCCTACGAGTACATATTTAAGTAAATTCATGCTGTAAAAATTAAAGGTAAAAGAAAATGAGCCATTACTAAACCACCGATAAAGAAACCCATAACGGCTTTCAGCGATGGCATTTGCAGGTTACTCAATCCGGAAATAGCATGACCTGAAGTGCACCCTCCGGCATACCTGCTACCAAATCCAATTAAAATACCGCCCAATATCAAAATAAAAATCATATACGGTGAAGGGTCTTGAAATAAAGCATCAGGCAGTAATTTACCATTAGGAGCGTCAATACCCATCGCTTCCATTTGCTGAATAGTTTTCGGATTGATGCTTACATTGGAATTGTCATGTAAATAAGTTACGGCTATAAAACCACCAATAAAAGCCCCGAAGGCAACCACTAAATTCCAGCGTTGGGCTTTCCAATCCCAATCAAAAAAAGCAACCCGTTTCCCTACTCCTGTCATCGAACATAACGAACGTAAGTTGGATGACATGCCGAAGGTTTTTCCAAAATAAATTAATAACAGCATGACTACTCCGATTAAAAAACCGGAAATGGACCAATGCCAAGTTTGTGATAAGAACTCCATACCTAAAAAGTTTTGACAAAAATAAGCATTCCCTTTTGGACTTACTAAAAAAAAATAGGATGCATCGAGCGATTAAAAAAATTTTTACCTTTGGTATCAAATTTGAAATTTTAACTATGAAAAAATTTACTATCGAAATCAAGTGGGCGATTGTTTTCACTTTGGCCGTAATCGCTTGGGCTATTCTGGAAAAAACATTAGGTTATTATGACCAAAAAATCGCTTCCCATGCTTCGTTTTCTTTCTTATTTGCCTTAGTGGCCTTTGCTCTTTATTTTTTTGCCATTTATGACAAAAAGAAACACTTTTTTATGGGAAGTATGGAATGGAGGCAAGGCTTTATTAGTGGTTGTGTTCTTACTGTTTTTATCACATTACTTACACCGTTGAGCCAATATATCATTCATACTGCAATTGCTCCTGAATTCTTTGGTAATTATATCCTACATACCGTTGAAAAAGAAATTATGATAGAGGAAAGTGCCCAATCCTATTATAATTTGACTTCTTTTATCACACAAACCGTATTTTTTGCGTTATCAGTAGGTATCGTTACGGCAGCGATTGTCTCTTTTTTTCTCAAAAACAAGTCACGCACATCATGAAACTAAATCAATTTGTTCTCTTTTTACTGCTTTCCTTGCTGTTTACTTCGTGTATCAGTACTAAAAACAGTATTAAAAATATTGACGACTCCGCTCCCACTCCGGTTTTGACAAAAAAGAACACCTTTGTATTGACCGAATACAGTAGTGATAAGAAATATGGTTTTGATGCTACATATCCCATTAATATTTTTTATCGCAGTACGTTAAATGACACCATCAATGCGGGTCGGTTTATTCGTGCATTAGCAGGACCTAATGGCGAACCTCTTATTTATAAAAGATTAGAAAGCTGCTGCCCTTTTCCCACCAAACGCAGTGATATTGGTGCCGGCATGTTGGAAGTATTCGAGATTACCTGGTCGGGAAATATCAAACCTCTAGTACTCTACTTCAACAGTTATGAAAAAGGAAAGCTACTGATTCCTATGGGATTAACTTTAAAAAAAGAGGATGACTAAGTAGTGTTTTTATATTGCTAAAAATTCGTACTTTTGCACTTCAACTATTGAATATGGATATCAATAAAATACCTCAAATAAAACACGCCGATAGTGGTAACTTTTTTGTTTTAGCCGGACCTTGTGCGATTGAAGGCGAAGAAATGGCTTTGCGAATTGCCGATCGTTTGGTTAGTATTACGGATAAATTAAAAATCCCATACGTATTTAAAGGCTCTTTTAAGAAAGCGAACCGTTCCCGAATTGACAGTTTTTCCGGAATTGGGGATGAAAAAGCCTTGAAAATTTTAGAAAAAGTATCCCAAACCTTTGGTGTACCCACTATTACCGACATTCACACCAATGAAGATGCTGTGATGGCTGCGGCCTATGTGGATGTATTACAAATCCCGGCATTTTTAGTACGTCAGACTGATTTGGTTGTTGCAGCAGCCAACACCGGTAAAACCGTGAATTTGAAAAAAGGACAATTTATGAGTCCGGAAAGCATGAAACACGCGGTACAAAAAGTTTTGGATTGCCACAATGAAAATGTGATGGTTACTGACCGAGGTACCATGTTTGGTTACCAAGATATGATAGTTGATTTTAGAGGAATTCCAACCATGCGTCAATTTGCCACAACCGTTTTGGATGTGACTCATTCGCTACAGCAACCTAATCAAATGTCAGGAGTAACCGGAGGAAGACCGGACATGATAGAAACCATTGCCAAAGCCGGAATAGTTACCGGAGTAGATGGTATTTTTATAGAGACTCATTTTGATCCGGCAAATGCCAAAAGTGATGGAGCCAACATGCTGCATTTGGATTATTTTGAAAATCTGATGACCAAATTAGTTGCCATTCGAACCACCATTAACCAATTCTAATCTAACCCCTACTTACAAGCCCTGTGAAAAAGCAATCTTTATTGATTGTGTTCTTTTTTTGTGCCTTTTTTCAACACATAACAGCCCAAGACGTTTTGGCAATTTCCGAAAAATACACAGCCCATAACAAAGGAAAGTTTTATTTCTTTTGGGGTGGAAACAGAGAAAGTTATTCGAAATCGGATATTCGATTTCGTGGTGACGACTATGATTTTACATTACACCATGTAACCGCTCATGACAAACCCAAAGGTTGGCATGTAGATTATGTAAATCCGGCCCGAATGACTATTCCGCAAACCAATTTGCGATTTGGCTATTTTATTTCAGACCATTACACTATCTCCATTGGTGTTGACCATATGAAGTATGTGATGTATCAGGACCGAGCTGTTCACCTAACGGGGTATTATCCCAATGCCGGTTCCTATGGGGAAACCTTGCCTACTGGGCAGGTTTTATTAACCGAAGACTTTTTAAAATTTGAACATACGGATGGTTTAAACTATGTGACTACCGAAATATCACGAGTGGATGATATCTCCTCTTGGTTTACATTGCCGAATACCGACAAACTTCAAATCAATATTACGGAAGGCTTAGGAGCAGGATTATTGTATCCCAGAACTAACACAACGTTGCTCGGCAAAGAACGATATGATGAATTTCATGCTTCCGGTTTTGGTATTTCTGCAAAAGCCGGATTGAATGTTACTTTTTTTAAACACTTTTTTGTGCAAGCAGAATTAAAGGGTGGTTACATCAACATGCAGGATATTCGAACTACTACTTCGAACTCAGATAGGGCGGAACAAGAATTTTGGTTTTTTCAACAAATTATTGCGGTTGGGGGGATTTTTAGGTTGTGATTGGAACGTGGATTGAAAGGATTTAAATGCAATGCTGAAAAATTTCTCGCAAAGTCGCTGAGACGCAAAGACTAGCGTTGGCTAAGGTTTACGCTAAGGTGTTGCAAAGATTGGAACGCGGATGATGCGGGTTGGCTTCACCAAACGCGGATTGAACGGATTTAAATGCAATGCTGAAAAATTTCTCGCATAGTCGCTGAGACGCAAAGACTAGCGTTGGCTAAGGTTTACGCTAAGGTGTCGCAAAGATTGGAACGCGGATGATGCGGGTTGGCTTCGCCAAACGCGGATTGAACGGATTTAAATGCAACGCTGAAAAA
>NZ_BMFG01000012.1:0-65633 GCF_014638005.1 Flavobacterium orientale | reverse complement strand
GTTGGCTAAGGTTTACGCTAAGGTGTCGCAAAGATTGGAACGCGGATGATGCGGGTTGGCTTCGCCAAACGCGGATTGAACGGATTTAAATGCAACGCTGAAAAATTTCTCGCAAAGTCGCTGAGACGCAAAGACTAGCGTTGGCTAAGGTTTACGCTAAGGTGTCGCAAAGATTGGAACGCGGATGATGCGGGTTGGCTTCGCCAAACGCGGATTGAACGGATTTAAATGCAATGCTGAAAAATTTCTCGCAAAGTCGCTGAGACGCTAAGACTAGCGTTGGCTAAGGTTTACGCTAAGGTGTCGCAAAAATTGGAACGCGGATGATACGGGTTGGCTTCGCCAAACGCGGATTGAACGGATTTAAATGCAATGCTGAAAAATTTCTCGCAAAGTCGCTGAGACGCAAAGACTAGCGTTGGCTAAGGTTTACGCTAAGGTGTCGCAAAGATTGGAACGCGGATGATGCGGGTTGGCTTCGCCAAACTCGGATTGAACGGATTTAAATGCAATGCTGAAAAATTTCTCACATAGGAGTCGCAAAGATATGGAGTTCGCGAAGGTTTACGCAAAGAATCGCAAAGATTGGAACGCGGATTAAATGGGTGGCTTCGCCAAATGCGGATGATACGGATTTACATGTCAATTCATAACCTAAAAACGATATCTATTCCCTTTTAGAACACCGATTTTTAAAATTAAAGAAATAGAAAAAATTGAAGTCATTCGTACAATAAGACTCTAAAATTGGAATGCATTATTTTTTTGACATTAAGAAATTAAGACGCTTTGCTATATTTCATTAATGGACATAAAAGTTTCATTCGTTTTATTTTCTTCTGCCACAAAGAAAAGAAGGCACTAAAATACAAACTTGTATTTGCACCTATTAAAACCCGCAACTCGGCACCCGCAACTTTCTAATGAAACTCCCCAAATAATTTTGTTGCCTCGTTGTAGGCACTTTCAAAACTCATTGGGCTAGTATTAGTGTTTTCTTTTTGAGTAGTAAAATAAGATAGTAATTTTTCGGTAGGCATGTTGCCTGTTAGGTCGTCTTTGGCCATGGGACAACCTCCAAAACCTTGAATGGCTCCGTCAAATCGACGACACCCTGCTTTGTAGGCCGCATCTACTTTTTCAAACCATTTATCAGGAACGGTATGCAAATGGGATCCAAACTCTATCGCGGGGTATTTCGGAATCAGATTTTCAAACAAGTAACTAATCACATCGGGGGTTGAACTACCAACAGTGTCTGATAACGAAAGGATTTTTACACCCATACCAGCCAACTTTTCTGTCCACTCGCCTACAATGTCCACATTCCACGGATCACCATATGGATTTCCGAAACCCATAGATAAGTAAGCCACTACTTCTTTGTTGGTACTATTCGCAATAGCCAAAATCTCTTGTAAAGTAACAATCGATTCCGCAATGGTTTTGTGGGTGTTACGCATTTGGAAATTTTCAGAAATGGAAAACGGATAACCCAAATACTGTATCGCATCATGCTCGGACGCCAATTCTGCTCCTTTAGTATTAGCAATAATAGCTAATAATTTACTATGTGTTTGTGATAAATCGAGTTGTGATAATACGTCAGCGGTATCCACCATTTGGGGTATTGCCTTTGGTGAAACAAAACTTCCAAAGTCCAGTGTATCAAACCCTACGCGTAATAAGGCTTGCAAATAAGCCACTTTTCGTTCGGTAGGAATAAAGGTTTTAATGCCTTGCATGGCATCTCGTGGACATTCAATAATTTTTATTGGTTGCATAGATGCCCAAATATAAGGAAGAATTTTGGTTTATGAAATGGTTTTTTTTGAGGGGCTGAGAGGCTGAGGCACTGAGGGGCAGAATTTTTTCTTATAGAAAACACTGAAGATTATATTTTTTTATAGTAAGAAATTAAGATGCTACCTAAAGGTTTAATCGCAAAGAGCACAAAGGAAAATCGCAAAAGACGCAAGTTTTATGTAAGCTAAGAGATATAGATGATCTGTGACCGATAAAAGGTACTAGCTATTCAACAATAAAATTTCTATATTTGATACATCGAAACTTCTAAACGGTAACCTATGAAACGTTTACTTCTTCGAATCGGTGGTACACTCTTCGTTTTGGGAATAGTGTTGTATTTATTTTTTCTTCTTAGTCCCTATCCGTCGGTATGGCTTATCCGACAAGCCTTTAATAAAGAAGGGATACGAGCGAATGCAGCTTTAGAAGAACACGTACCAGAAGGCATTTCCACATTAGAAGATATTTCCTACGACACTAATGATAAAGACGCCTTTCTAGATGCTTATTATCCTACTGCAGCCCTTAAAACAGGTAAAAAATTACCCGTAATTGTTTGGACTCATGGGGGTGGTTTGATTTCAGGCTCCAGGAAACAAGTAGCCAATTATTGTAAGCTCTTGGCAGCAGAAGGTTATTTAGTTATCGCGGTTGGGTATTCCATAGCTCCTGAAAAAAAGTACCCCACTCCTATTCGGCAGTTGAATAACGCATTAACTTTTATTGCTTCAGGGTCGCACCAACTGCCAGCTGATACTTCCTTTGTGGTTTTGGCAGGTGACTCCGGGGGTGCTATGCTTACGGCGGCTACTGCGGCATTAATCACCAATCCAACCTATGCCCAACAACTTGACATTACAGCAGGTTTACAACCCAACCAACTCAAAGGGCTTTTGTTATTTTGTGGGATTTATGACATAAGCAAAATTGAAGTATCAGATGATTTTGGAGGTTTTATGCAAACTGTTTCATGGGCGTATTTGGGTGAGAAAAACATTGAAGCGATTAACAACCTCGATGAGATTTCAGTTCCAACTCATATCACCGCTACTTTTCCGTCTACTTTTATTACTGCGGGAAACGGCGATCCTTTAGAAGCTCAGTCTAAATTATTAAGCAATCATTTGCAATCGTTACAAGTAAAAGTGGACACTTTGTTTTATCCAGTGAGTCGCCAGCCGGCTTTGGGGCATGAATACCAATTTACTTATAATGCCGCAGGGCAAAATGCATTTAGAAGGACTTTAGGATTTTTGGAGGGACTGCGGGATTGAAGTGCATTATGTTTTCCTTCCTCAAAAGTTTAACTGCAAGGGCACAAAGGAAAATCGCAAAGGATGCAAGTTTTTAGTGTCATTTAGATTTTTTATCATCAAGGATTTATGATGCTACACTTTGTGTTGCAGTTTAGCTGTACAACTGAAAAGTAGCAGTAAGATAGACTTAGATTTTTTTTCATCGATATGGCAAGAAACGTTGTTTTGTCCCTTATTTATGTGTTATTTACATAATTTTAGAGGGTACTTTATGTGAGCATATTATAATGTTTGAATTAAATTATAAAGTTTTTCTTTAAAATTAATTTTTGTTTCCTATCTTTGATTTTATTTTTTTTATAAAATTATTCCTTATATTTTTTGTTAATTTCTATCAATTTATTTGTTTATTATTTTATTTTCTAAAGTTATTCTATCGATTTTAGAAAATTAGCGAGTATCAAAAACTTTATTTAGTTTATTTTTTTAAGGATTTTATATTTTTTTTATAACTAGCTCAGAAAATACCGTAAAGTAGTTTGACTTTACAACTAACAAATTTAGAATGAATACAAATCAAAATAAGGATTCTAATAAAAGTACCTCGGAATCCGATTTCAACGCTCTTTTCCTTTACAATCCTATTCCCAATTGGGTCTACAACCTAGCCGATTATAGTATTATAGATGTAAATCATGCCGCTATTGCGTTGTATGGCTATACTAAAGAGGCCTTTTTATCAATGTCAGTTCTGGATTTAAGTCCTAAAGAGGAAATTTCACAAGTTATTGAGGCACATCAAACCATTCACAATCAGGAAGGAACTATTCCGTTTGGTGTATTTCTACACAATAAAAAAAGTGGAGAAATGCTGTCTATGGATATCTATGGACACAAGGTTATGTTTCAAGGTCAACAAGCGATAATGATTTCTGCTATTAATGTAACGGACAGCGAAAAGCAATTTCAGGATATAAAAGCCTCAGAGGAAAAATTGAAAGCGGCTGCTTCGATTGCCAACCTCGGGTATTGGCGGCTTGAAATGGATGGAAATACCTTAACTTGGTCGGATGAGATTTATAAAATTTGGGGGGTTACTAAAGAAACATTTTCACTTTCCTATGAAAATTTTGTTAAGACCGTTCATCCCGATGATTTGGAAGAATTTGAAAGAGAACAAGCTAATGCTTTTGCAGGAATCAAAACCCATGACACGATCCACCGAATTTTGCTGCCCAACGGCAGTATTAAATGGGTGCATGAGCGAGGCAGGTTAGTAAAAAACGACATTGGAAAACCCATTGCATTTGAAGGTACTGTTCAAGATATTACGGCTCAACGAAAAGAAGAGCAACGTTTAAAATTATTAGAGAGTGTTATCACCCACACCAATGATGCTGTTTTAATTACCGAAGCGGAACCTTTTGATGAGCCGGGGCCCAGAATACTTTATGTCAATGAGGCGTTTACCCGAATGACCGGCTATAGTACTGAAGAAGTAGTAGGGCAAACCCCTAGAATTCTTCAAGGTCCTAATTCCGATAAAAATGAATTGCAAAAATTAGGAGCTGCTTTACGCCGTTGGGAATCTTGTGAAATTACCACCATCAATTACAAAAAAAACGGTGACCCATTTTGGATTCACTTTACAATTTCGCCTGTTGCGGATGAAAAAGGATGGTATACCCACTGGATTGCCATTGAACGCGATGTCACTGCTGCAAAAAACAATCAAATTCAAAATGATTTATTGGCCAAAATAAGCCAAACATTTAATGAGGGTGTTGATTTAAAAACTTCTTTGCATGAGCTTTGTAATCTCATAGCTACTTATGAAAACTTCAATTTGTGTGAAATTTGGTTGCCTTCGGTTGATTCAACTTCGTTGCGTCTTTCTACAAAATTTTTGGCTGATTCCAGTACAGTTGCCTTTTACAACCACGCAGAAGATATCACAGAGGTCACCATTGGAGAAGGTCTTCCCGGAATGGTTTGGAAAGAAAAAAAATCTATTGTTTGGGGCGATTTACAGAAGAACCCCAACTTTTTAAGGCGAGAAGCCGCAAAAAAAGCGAAAATAAGATCTATTTTGGGTATTCCACTAAAACATCAGCAAACAATTGTGGGTGTACTTGTTGTAGGCACGCCGAATGCAACTAACTTACTTACGCAGCACCAAGCCATTCTATCCAAATTTGAAAGCTTTATCGGGTCAGAAATTTACCGAAAACGTCTGGAAAACGATCTTTTTCATTTATTTGAAGCACTCCCTGACCTTATCTGTTTGGTTAGTTTTGATGGTAAATTTCTGAAAATCAACAAAGCCGGTTGTACTATTTTGGGTTATCAAGAGGAGGAACTAGTAGGTTTTTCTTTTATAGATTTTATACATCCTGACGATAAGGATGTTTCCGGGCTTGAACTGCAAGACTTTACGAAAGGTTCCAGTACTTTTCAATTTGAAAACCGTTATCTAACTAAAACAGGTGAAATTGTTTGGCTCAGTTGGCATTGCAACTCTTTGGTTGACGAAAAAGTAGTTTATGCTACTGCCAAAAACATCACCAATGAACGCAAACTCGAAGAGCTGTTAAATAATGCCACCACGATGACAAGCATAGGCGGTTGGGAAATCGATTTGATTAATAACAGAATTGTTTGGTCTGATGAAGTACACAAGATACATGAGACCAACCCAAAACACCATATTTTAGAACTTGAATCGGCAATAAATTTTTACAAAGAAGACCATAGGGCTGCGGTAAATGCTATAATTCAGCATTCTATAGTTACCGGTGACCCTTTTGATTTTGAAGCTCCATTAATTACGGCAAAGGGTAACGAAAAATGGGTGCGATGCATCGGAAAAAGCGAACGTATAGCAGGTGTTTGTACTAAGATTTTCGGAAGTATCCAGGATATTCATTCTATGAAGACTACCTCGCTGCAAATCACTGAAATTTTAGGTAGTATATCTGACGCATTTTATGCTTTGGATAAAAATTGGAAGTTTACCTATTTCAACAAAGAGGCCGAACTCCTATTGGACCGAAAAAGGGAGGATGTTATCGGTAAAAGTATTTGGGACGAATTTGCCCCCGCCAGAGATACGATTTTGGAAACCATCTACAAAAGGGTGGCCGCTTCGGGTAATGCAGAAACGTATGAATACTTTTATCCCGGCACTAATTCTTGGTATGAAATCAATACTTATCCTTCCAACGGTGGTGTTTCTTCCTATTTTAAAAATATTGACGAGCGAAAGAAAGCTGCCGAAGATTTAAAACTTGCTTTTGAAGAAAAAATCAAGATTATAGAGAGCATTGGTGATGCTTTTTTTACTATGACCAGAGACTTTATCGTAACCTATTGGAACAAAACTGCTGAAAAGCTTTTAGGAGTTAAACGAGAGGAGGTATTGGGCAAAAACCTCTGGACAGTTTTCCCGGATGCAGTACACCTTGCTTCCTTTAAAAATTATCACAAGGTATTAAAAACGCAACAACCGATTACGTTTGAAGACTATTTTGGCAAGTGGCTTGAAGTGAACGCATATCCTTCCAACGAGGGGATTACTGTATTTTTTAGAGATATTACACTCCGAAAAGAAGCCGATTACAGGTTGCAAAAAGCGTTTGATGAGAGAAACAAAATATTAGAAAGTATTGGCGATGCGTTTTTTGCAGTAGATACCAATTGGATTGTTACTTATTGGAACAAAGAGGCAGAAAAGGTGTTGGGTAGAAAAAAAGAGGGTATTGTTGGAAAACACCTTTGGGAAGAATATGCGGATGCCATTGAATCTGATTTTTATAAGCAGTATCATAAAGCAGTTGCCACAGGTGAAAATGTTACTTTTGAGGAATTTTATGCTACATTAAACAAATGGTTTGAGGTTACTGCATACCCGAATGCTGAAGGGCTATCGGTGTATTTTAAAGACGTCTCTTTACGAAAACAGACCGATATCAAAATTCTGGAGGCCAACGAACGCTTTGAAAAAATATCAGAAGCTACCAACGATGCCATTTGGGATTGGAACATTCATGATAATACGTTGTATTGGGGAGAAGGGTTTAAGAAATTGTTTGGCTATGATATCGAAAACATTACACCCTCCTATGAATTGTGGCTCTCTTTGATTCACCCTGATGATGTAACGATGGTACTGGAATCGCTCCACTTATCAACCACCAACCTAAATATTCAAAAATGGAGCATGGAATATCGCTTTAAAAAAGCAAATGGTGATTATGCTTATGTTATTGATAAAGGGGTTATAATTAGAGATGCTAAAGGCAAATCAAGTAGAATGTTGGGTGCGATTACTGATATCACTTTCAGAAAACGATATGAATTGGAATTGTATGAGCTGAATACTTCGTTAAAAAAGCACACCCAAGAATTGGAATTGGCTAATGAAGAGTTGGATCAATTTGCTTTTACGGCGTCTCACGATTTGCAGGAACCTCTGCGGATGATCACCAGCTTTATGGATTTACTTAAAAGAAAATACGGTCATCAACTGGATGATAAAGCCCATCAATATATTCATTTTGCTACCGACGGTGCCAAGCGAATGAAGCGTATTATTATTGATTTACTGGAATATTCCAGAGCAGGACGGTTTGCGGAAGTTAGTGAATCCATTGATTTGAATGAGGTGATGGAGGACTATTTACGTTTGCGTCGTAAAATAATTCAAGAAAAAAATGCTCAAATTAATTTTGGTGATTTACCAACGGTCGTGGGTGAAAAGGCTCCGTTAGTGCAAACGATTCATTCCCTTTTGGACAATGCCATTAAATATTCCAAAACCAATATAGCTCCGGAAATTACCATTTCTGTTGAAGATGCAGATTCAGAGTGGATTTTTAAAATTCAAGATGAAGGGATCGGTATTGATGAATTGTTTTTTGAAAAAATATTTATTATATTTCAGCGATTACACAATCGAAATCAATATGACGGTACCGGCATTGGCCTTGCTATTGTAAAAAAACACGTTGAAATGTGGGGAGGAAGAGTCTGGGTAACTTCCGAATTAGATAAAGGAAGTACCTTCTATTTTACATTGAACAAATAATTTAGTCCTATGATTAAAGAAGTACACATTTTATTAGTAGAAGACAATGAAGGTGACATTGTCTTAACGCTTGATGCTTTTGAAGAGAGCAAAGTTAAAACAAAAATCAGTATCGCCCGAAACGGTCAGGAGGCCTTGGATTTTCTTTTCAAGCGAGCAGCTTATGCTGACGTTGGTACTCCTGATTTAATATTAATGGATATTAATATTCCTATTTATAGCGGCCATGACATTTTAAAAAAAATCAAAGAAGATATTATTTTAAAGAAGATACCCGTTATCATGCTTACTACCTCGTCGAGTCAAAAAGATATTAATAGAGCTTATGAAAGTCATTGCAATAGTTTTGTCACCAAGCCAATAGATATGGATGATTTTTTAAATGCCATTTTAAAAATTGAAGAGTTTTGGTTGCAATTATCAAAATTTGCTAAGTAAAGGAAAAACTTAAAATCGTGCCCCAAAGTAAATCTACCTAATAAAACGTATCCTTTCTTTGTCGTTAGTACTAAAGAAAAACACACTAATTTTAATGAAACTAATAATGCTGTGTCTTTATGGAAAATACTAAAATAAACGTACTTGTTGTAGAAGATAATCCAGGGGATTATCTCTTAATAGAAGATCATTTGAATGAGAAATTTAATCATTTGGTGATTGACCACTGTGCGGATTATCAATCGGTTCTTACACGTTTGGATTCAGGAAAAGATTCTTCAGTCATACTGTTAGATTTAAATTTACCTGACTTTGATGGTATGGCGTTAGTGGAAAGTGTTCAGAAAAAATCGGAGGGGGTACCCATCATTATTTTAACCGGCTACAGCGACATCAAAATTGCCAAAGAAAGTTTATCGAAAGGTATCTCCGACTTTTTGATTAAGGATGATATTACTGCTGAAAATCTCTATAAAGCTATCGTTTATGCCATTGAACGAAAGAAATTTTTGTGTGAGCAACAAAAGTCTAAGGTGGTGTACCAACACCTTTTCAACTTCACGCCCCAGCCTTTATGGCTGTATGACGCTGAAACATTACAATTTTTAGATGTTAATGAAGCAGCGGTTAGAAAATATGGATACAGTAAAGAAGAATTTCTAAGTATGACCATTCGAGAAATTCGACCAAAAAATGAATTGAAAGCCTTAGAAAAGCAACTCACAAAATCGGAGGAAGAACGGCAACAAGATTTTGCAGGTCTCTATACACATACACTAAAATCAGGTGAAAACATACAAGTGGAAATTCACAGCGGTGATATGGAATACAATGGCAGAAGAGCCCGTATAGTTTTATCTAATGACATCACTGATAAATTAACCCATTTAAAAACCATTGAAGAACAAAATAAAAAATTAAAAAAAATAGCCTGGACCCAATCGCATATTGTCAGAGCTCCCATTTCGCGAATACTCGGCATTTTAAACCTCATTGAAATGATAACAGAAGATTCAGACGATTTATCATTTTTACTCAGTCAGTTACGAGTTTCAACCAATGAGATGGACACGATTGTTCGTGACATTGTAAATGAAAGTCAATTAATAAATTTGGAAAATTATGAAAACGACTAAAATTATTTTGATAATTGATGATGATGATATCCATCAATACATCTCAAAGAAAACCATTGCTAAACTCGGAGCAGACAGCCCTGTATTTTCATGTCCGAATGGTGAAATCGGATTAGAGAAGCTACTTCAGGAATATTCTAAAGATGAACATTTTATTATTTTTTTAGATATCAATATGCCCATAATGAATGGTTGGGAATTTATTGAAAAATTTTTGAGTTTGAATTTGAATGCAAATGACAACATTGATATCTATTTGGTTTCTTCTTCTACTGATTCGGTTGATATAAAAAAAGCTGATGAATCGGGCTGTATTAAAGAATTTTTATCAAAACCTATTGCTATTGAAAAATACAAAAGTATTTTAAAAGAATAATAAGTAAACAACGTTGTCAGAAGTTTTTATCGATAGTTGTTAACGAAATCCGATAGCTGTCTTAAAACGAGGATTTATAAAAAGCTGCGTTACGTCAAAGCATTTTCGATACTTTCCATTATTCTAATTTAAACTGCACCACACAACAAAAATCAAACAAACAACTTATACCTTTTTTTTCTATTTTTATTCCATTAAAAACAAAAAATTATGCATCCGATAGTTCGTAACATTTTAGCAGTTATCCTTGGTTTTATTTTGGGCAGTATGGTAAATATGGCACTGATACAGCTGAGTGGTATTATTATTCCACCACCGGAAGGCACTGATGTTTCCAACATGGAAAGTCTGAAAGCGACCATGCACTTGTTTGAATCCAAACATTTTTTATTTCCTTTTTTAGCTCATGCTTTAGGTACTTTAGTCGCGGCTTTTGTTGTTACAAAATTAGCTGTCACACATATAAAAAAATTGGTACTTCTAATTGGTATGTTGTTTTTATTTGCAGGTATTATCAATATCATCTTATTGCCATCTCCCCTTTGGTTTACCATTGTTGATTTGCTGGCTTATATCCCGATGGCTTATTTGGGTTGGGTACTTGGAGGGAAGAGGGAGTAGATTAGGCTAGAGGCTAGTAATTAGTGATTAGTAATTAGTGATTGGTTGGGTTGAAAGGCGGCTTTATGTTACAATACAAAATAGGAGAACGGTGCTATTTTAATTTTTTAACGCCTCATTTGTAGGATATTAAAATAAATTTTAATAGTATTGTATAACCAACAACCAAACCAACAAACCAATGAAACAAACACTACTCTATTGCTTTTTTGCCTTATTTTTTTCTTTACCGGTCCTTTCTCAAGAGAATGCTCCGGGAGAAGTATGTAGTACGGCTATTCCTATTTCGTCTTTACCTTATACCACTACGGATAATACAGCCAATTATGGTGATGATTATAGTGGGACAGCGGGCACAGCCAGTTGTGGTTCTTCTAGTTCGTATTTGAATGGAGACGATGTTTTTTATACTTTTACTGCAACCAGTAACAACCCAGTGACAATAACCATGACGCCAACTAATACTTGGTCCGGTTTATTTGTTTATAACAGTTGTGCCAATATCGGAATCAGTTGTATAGACGGTGTGGCCAATTCCAGTGCCAATCCAAGAGTTATTGTATTACCTGTAACTGCCGGACAAACCTATTATATCGCAATTTCTTCTTGGGCAACCAGTACGAATTCGCAAAGCACCTTATATACCCTTTCCATTGTTGAAAATACGTGTACAAACTTAACTGCCTCCTATAGCGTGGTATCTGATTGTGCTAACGGTGATCAATTTAATGTGGTGACTACTATTGCAAACATGGGAAGTGCTTCTTCCATTACAATAACCTCCAATCAAGGTGGTTTTTCTCAAGTTGTAACAGCTCCGGGAACGGTACAGTTTGGTCCTTTTCCTAATGGAACACCGGTGGTTATTACTTCACAAAATACAACCGATCCTAATTGTTTTTCAAACAGTCAGACACTTACCCAATCTTTTTGTCCGGCATCAAATAATTTATGTGCGAATGCTGTTTCGGTTACTTGTGGCACCACTGTATCACAGTCTACTGTAGGTGCTACCATAGCAGGAGCCCCTTCCTTCACTTGTGGTACCAGTCCGGGAGCAGGAGGTCTTTGGTATTCCTATGTAGGCACCGGAGACATTGCCACGATGTCTTTATGTAATTCATCGTATGATACCAAAATTCAGGTGTTAACCGGTTCTTGTGGTGCTTTTACTTGTGTAGCAGGAAATGATGATTTTTGTGGTTCTCGTTCGCAAGTTACTTTTGTATCTACCTTAGGCACCATATACTATGTTTACGTTTATGGCTACTCTACATCTCAAGGTGCATTTACTTTGAATGTGAGCTGTGAAGCTGCTCCTACGCCTCCTGCCAATGATGCTTGTGAAAACGCAACACAACTAACGGTGAATACCAACACTAGTTGTGCTTTAGCAACTCCCGGCACTATTACCGGAGCTACGCCATCACCACAACCCAATACTTGTGTTGGCACAACCAACGATGATGTATGGTTTCAATTTGTTGCAACTCAACCCTCACATGTTATCGAATTATCGAATATTTCCGGTTCAACTACCAATTTAAATCACGCGGTTTTTACAGCAAGTAACACAACCGGCTGTACTGATTTAACCTTACTGTATTGTAGTGACCCTAATACCAGTACTGCTCAAAATTTAACACCCGGACAAATCTATTATATTCGTATCTACAGTAGCGGAAATACCCCATTTCAAACTGTTAGTTTTGATGTATGTGTGCGAGAACTACCTCCACCACCTGCCAATGACTCGTGTACTAATGCACAGGTACTACCTGTTAATTCGGATACTACTTGTACCGTAACTTCGTCAGCTATCCTCAGTGGTGCGACACCCTCTCAACAAACCAATACTTGTTCAGGTATGTCTAATGCAGATATTTGGTTTGAATTTACGGCTACCCATGAAGCACATATCCTAACACTATCTAACATCGTGGGCTCCATACAGAATTTAGATCATGCTGTTTACTCAGCAATCAGTACTACAAGCCCTTGTAATGATTTGACCCTAATTTATTGTAGTGCCCCTAATGACAGTTTTCACACTAGCTATGTGGTGGGTCAAACTTATTACCTCCGTGTATATGCCGTTGCAGATAACCCCAGTGGTACTGCTACATTTGACATCTGTATCACTACCCCAAATACGCCTATTACTGTAAGTACTACAGAATTTACCGTTCCAGAGTTAATAGAAAACATACTAATTAACAGCGATTGTTCTCTTGCTTCCAATATTACTTGGAGCACCGGAACAAATTTTAATTCGGTTAATGGTATTGGCTATTTCAACAGAAACGGTTCTGATTTCCCTTTTGCAGAAGGTATTGTATTAAGCACAGGTAATGCAGCAAGTATTCCGGGAGCTAACCTCACCACTTTGAGCGATGGAACTACTGAATGGGTTGGCGACAATGACCTCAACTCTATTATTCTTGCCGCAACCGGTCAGCCTATGAATTCACGTAACGCTACTAAAATTGAATTTGATTTTGTACCACAAACCAACTTTATCAGTTTCGACTTTCTTTTTGCTTCAGAAGAGTACGGTACTTATCAATGTAATTTTGCAGATGCTTTTGCCTTTTTATTGACGAATATGTCAACCGGAGTTACTACAAATTTAGCCGTGGTTCCCGGAACGCAACAACCTGTTTCAGTGGTAACAATCAGGAATCAACTCTATAATATGAGTTGTACTTCTGTGAATCCTGATTTTTTTGATACTTTTTACGGACCAAATGGTCAAAGTAATTATAGTGCTGCTATTAATTTTAATGGCATAACACATCCTTTAACAGCTTCCAGTGTAGTTGTTCCGAATACACAATATCGAATTAAATTAGTGGTTGCTGACCGCCAAGACAATATTTTTGACAGTGCCGTTTTTATTGAAGGAGGAAGTTTTGCTTTGGGGACCCAATGTCAGAATGTAATTCAATTGGAGGCGTTTATTGACAGTAATGGTAACGGTGTTAAAGACGCCGGTGAAAATCCTTATACTTTAGGTACGTTCAATCACAACATAAACGATGCTCCTGAAATGAACATAACCTATTCACCTAGTGGTATTGCTTATATTGTGGTGGACAATACTTCGGATAGCTATGATTTTACTTATCAAATCTATCCTGAAGTAGCGGCTTATTTCAATACGACTACGTCGCATTCCAACATCACTTTTAACGCTAGCGGTAACAATGTGTATTATTTCCCAATCACCGTAACGCAGCCGTATAGCGATGTGGAAGTAAACTTAACGGCAACCTTTGGTCCGAATCCTGGGTTTCCGTATTCAAATACGATCAGTTATAAAAACAATGGAGTTACCCCGGCTTCCGGTACGCTGACCTATGTGAAAGACCCTGTGCTGACTATTACTTCTGTTTCACAAGCCGGAACAGTTGCTAATGCTTCAGGTTTCACTTATGCCTTTACCAATTTAGCTCCTAATGAAGTACGCACTATTCAAGTGGGCTTACTCACTCCTACCATTCCTACGGTAGCTTTGGGTGATCAATTGACCAACAGCGTTAGCTCCACTAGTGTTGGTGACTTTAATGCCAATAACAATTCTGCTTCTTTATTACAAATCGTAAGTGGTTCGTATGACCCCAATGATAAGTTGGAAGCTCATGGCCCTGAGATTTTGTACAGCACTTTTGGTGCAGATGATTATTTGTATTATACCATTCGTTTTCAAAATACGGGTACGGCTAATGCTGAAACGGTTATCATCACTGATTTCTTGGACAGCCAATTGGATGAAACCAGTATTCGTATGATAAGTGCCAGTCACGCCTATACTATGAACCGTATTGGTGCTGACCTGACTTGGGAGTTTGCGGCTATCAATTTGGTACCAACACTTGTAAGTGAGGCTGACAGTCAAGGCTATGTCCATTTTAAAATCAAACCAAAATCAGGGTATGCTGTAGGAGATATTATTCCTAATACCGCTCAGATCTATTTTGATTTTAACGATCCGATTATCACTAATACGTGCATGACTGAGTTTGTGACGACTTTAGGCACGGACGAATTTACAGCCGGTAATTTGGTGTTGTATCCGAATCCGGCGAATGACCGTGTGACAATTTCGGTAAACAACAGTACTGATACTATTGCCAACATCCGCATGATGGATGTATTAGGTCAAGTAGTGCACCAGCAAAAAGGCACTCCTAATGAAACGGTGGTGGATATCTCCGGATTGAGTACGGGTGTTTATTTGGTAGAGATTGTTACTCAAAACCAGTTTACTATTGTAAAAAAACTGGTAATAGAATAAGCTTGGGGTTTGTTCAATTTATAGTAATTTAAGTTTATGGAAAAGCCGATACAGTGATGTTTCGGCTTTTTTGTTGATGGTATTAGACTTTTATTCTGACACAAAAAATCATTATTAAACAAACTACTCTCAGTTGCAAAATAATCATTCATTCTTTACATCAATTATTTTAACTAGTGTTTAATTACTTTTTTTTATAATTTTAAGTGCTAACTTTTCAACACTACTCTTATATGAAACGCACTTCCCTTTTTGGTTTTCGCTTTTTACTAAATACAGTTCTGCTTTTAAGTGCGTTGACATCCGGAATAAGTGCACTTGCACAAGAATCCTATGACGCAATACTTTTTGAAAACGTATCCGTTTTTGACGGAAAAAATAAAACCCTACTCCTCCAACACCATGTGTTAGTAAAAGGCAATCGTATTGTAGCTCTATCTGCTACACCCTTCGAGGTTGAACCTAACACGTTAGTGATTAACGGCAGTGGCAAAACGCTTATGCCGGGATTAATAGACGTTCATGTTCACATGATATTCGGTGCTCTAACCATGCGGGACATGATGGCACAGGATGTTACGCCCGAATCCTTATTTGGCAAAGTCGTTCCTCAAGCCGAAAAAATGTTGCTCCGTGGCTTCACCTCTGTACGCGATGTGGGAGGCCCTGTTTTTGAATTAAAGCAAGCGATAGATAAAGGCACAATCAAAGGGCCTCGCATTTGGCCTTCCGGAGCTATGATCAGTCAAACTTCAGGTCATGGGGACTTACGTACTCCTGAGGAACGTTCGCGACGCTTTTTTGGACCCGTTTCAAGAGCCGAACATTTTGGTGCTTCTTTCATTGCTGATGGACGCGATGAAGTGTTAACCGCTGTACGCGAAAATTTAAAGTCGGGTGCCAGTCAAATTAAGCTAATGGCCGGAGGTGGTACTTCCTCTGCCTATGACCCGGTGGATGTTACCCAATATACTTTTGACGAAATGCTGGCTGCAGTAGAAAGTGCCGAAGATTGGGGTACTTATGTGACCGTTCATGCCTATACTCCAAGAGCCATTCAAAGAGCAGTGAAAGCCGGTGTGAAATGTATCGAACACGGACAACTCTTAGACAAAGAAACCTTACGACTCATCAAAAAGAAAGACGTTTGGTTGAGTACGCAATACCTCGTGGAAGACACACCCGATATGGACCCGTTGCGAAGAGAAAAACGCAAGCCGGTGATTGAGGGCCAACAACTGCTTTTGCCGATGGCTCGAAAAATGAAAGTAAAAATGGCATGGGGTACTGACTTTCTATTTGAACCTTGGTTGAATGAAGAACAAAACACTTATCTGTTAAAACTTAAAACTTGGTTTACGCCTTATGAAATTTTAAAAATGGCCACGTATGATAATGCTCAATTATTAGCCCTTTCCGGAAAAAGAAGTCCCTACTCCGGTGAACTCGGAATTATAAAACAAGGAGCCTTTGCTGATTTAATTTTAGTGGATGGCAACCCGTTAGAAAACATCGACTTGATTGGCCAACCTGAAACGAAATTTTTAGTGATTGTGAAAGATGGTCGTGTGGTTAAGAGGGATGGGAAATAGGTGCTAAGGTTCTGAGGTGCTAAGGTGCTGAGGTTCTGAGGTGCTCAGGTGCTGAGCTGCTGCCCATCACCTATTTCCATTTAAACTTATTTCTTTTTCCCTTTTGCTTTTTTAGTTTTAGCTTTTTTGGCTTTTGCTTTCTCTTTCGCCTTAGCTTTTTTAGCTTTCTCTTTCGCCTTAGCTTTCTCTTTGGCTTTCTTTTCTTTTTCTTTCTTTTGAGCTTTTTGTTTAGCTTTTTTCGCTTTCTCCTTTGCTTTTTTCTCTTCCTCTTTTGCTTTCGTGCTCATCTTTTTTAATTTTTTAAGGTTCTTTTTACTCAACTTTGTTGTTGTAGCTTCGGCTGAGTTCTCATTAGTAGCTTTACTTGGTGTTGGTGCTTTTTGAGGTCCAGGTGGCACTTGCTCTAACGGTTTTACTATAGCTGTTCTTGTAATCGGTTTTGTAGCTGCCGGTTTTGCAGTAGTCGACTTCTTAGCCGGTGTTTTTAGAGTAGTTGGTTTGGCTGTTGTTGCCGTTGCTCTTGTTGTGGTTGGTTTTGCAGGTATTGCTTTTGCTGTTGTTGGCTTTGCAGTAGTAGCTCTTGACAAAGCAGGTTTCGCCGCTGTTGTACGTGGCGTTGTGGCTTTTTTAGGTGCCGTTGCTTTTGCTGTTTCTGTTGTTTTAATTGGGTTTGGCGTATTCGCCGGTGTATTTGTATCTTCCATAGGGTATGATTGTAAAGTAATTGTTATACTATCAACAACTTAGTGTTATACAAATATAACACAGTAAGGTTAAAGGGCAATGTTAAGTTTTATTTTAAGTATAAAACTTAACATTAGGAATTGCAAAGACAAAACAAATTCCCATCCCTTTTATTATGTGTTGGTGGTGACTAGTAACTAGTGATTAGTGATTATAATTTCTTTTCTCTTTTCTCTATTTTCTTTTCTCTATTTTCTTTTCTCTATTTTCTTTTCTCTAATTTCTTTTCTCTAATTTCTTTTCATCCACTCTCAAACTGCTACCCTCAAATCGCTTCCATTATCCATTGCCCTTTCGATTTACCTTCCGGTAAAGTAAAGTAGAAACAGGCTCCATTGCCTTCTTCACTTTCTACCCAAACAGTTCCGCCATTTTTCTCTGAAAAGCCTTTGACTAACAATAAACCAATTCCGGCTCCTTGTTTGGTTTCAACAGCTTTCGTAAGCTTGCTCACTTGGGGTGAAAAAAGGGTGTGGAGTGTTTCTTTGGCAATACCGGTGCCTCTATCTCGAATGGCTATAGTAATTTTGCCCTCACTTTCTTTTACGAATAAATTAATATATCCGCCTCTATGTGAATGTTTGATGGCATTAGAAATCAAATTTTGTAGTATGGAAAGCACCATTTTCTCATCGGCATACACACTGCAATCGGCTCCAATTTCATTGCGGAATTTGATATCACCCAGAGCTGCCGCTTCCTTTAAATTGGCCAGTACTTTATTTACAGAAGGCAACAAGGCAATAGTAGTGGGATTGAACGCTTCCGCTGCATATTTTATTCGTGCCCACTCCACCAAATAGTCTAACATGTTCAATTGGTTTTTGGTGGCGGTATGAATCTCTTTTACCAGTTCTACCGCCAGTTCCGGACCGACACTGTCAAAGTTGGTTGAGAGGTATTCGGTTCCTTGTATGATCGCTGAAAGCGGACTTCTTAAATCGTGTGATAAAATAGCCAAAACACTTTCTTTGTGCGAGTTCAAATCTTCCATCTCTTTGGCATACTTCTTCAATGCGTCTTCCGACTCTTTTCTGGCGGTGATATCTCGTAAAATTTTTACATACCCAATCACAACATCCTCTTCATCTTTTAAAGGAAATACCAAACCATCCGCATAAAACGTGGAATTGTCTTTCCGAAGGTGCCAACGGATATCCGTTGAACGTCCGTTTTGCATCGCCAAATCAATTTCATTTTTAGGTATACCACTCACTTTATCTTCATCCGTAAAGATGATACCAAAAGGTTTCCCGAGGATTTCATCCGTCTCGTATTGAAAAATCTTAGTAGCACCCGAATTCCAACTGTTTACTTGCAAGTCCATGTCTACCGTAAAGATGGCATAGTCATGTAAACTATCAATCACTTGACTATAAAACGCGGTGCCCGGCACATACTGTTTTTTAAGCACTTTTTCCGTTGTTATTTCTTCTTGCATCGTTTATGGGTATAGAGTTAGGCTATTGCTTTTTTGTGTATAAATACGCTATCAAAGGTACTAGATTGGATTAGCAGTAATGTTGTATAAATCTTCTTAAATGTTGTATTATTCACAGAAGTGAGGGGTCTTATAACGCAATTGCATAAGTTGTTCCTGCAGTTAGATTCAATCCTTGCGTATAAAACCAAACATTTTCAGCAATACATCAGTATTTTAAAAAAACCCCTCACCTAACAGCCACAGCTATTTATACGTTTCGGTTAAATGCTGAATTATGTCAAATGGATGAAATTTAAGGTTTTGTGTACTGCTATGCAATATTATTACACTTATAATAGGCAGTCAAATCATACTGAGGCAACAAAATGATAAGACGAGTTTGACAATATCTCCTAGTAGTATATGGTGTACTACATAATGTCTATCGCAACATAAAACCGGTTTTAGTTTTAAAAGTGCATCCTCTCTACCCTATTCCTAAAATTAAATTTGAATTTCAGGAGCTAAAAAAATAAGATGTAACAATTGTCTTCGTTTTCCGTCTCTATTTAAAACAGAAAAAATGAAAAATAAACCAACTTTTTTACTCCATATAGTAATCGGCTTGCAGTGCTTCTGTTCTCTTGCACAAGACTCATTGCTTACGCAAATGGCTCAAAATCATCATACGCTACTAAGTGTTGAAAAAGATTCCTTTACAGGTTCCGGTTGGGAGACAATTATAAATGCAGCACAAAAGAGCGATTTTGTATTAATTGGCGAAGATCATTTTACCAATGAGGTTCCGTTTTTCTGTAATGCTCTTACTTCGAAAATAAAATTTGACAACTTCATTTGTGAAATTGACCCTTATTCAGCAAACATCATTCAATCAAAAATTAAAACGCTTACAGAAGAACAGTTGCAAAATTATATACATGATTTTGGAAACACATTTTCATTTTATGCCTTAGCTTCTGAATTTGATTTACTCTCCAAAATAGTCAAATCCGGAACAAATGTATTTGGAACGGATCAAATCCTAATGATTGCCGATCGCCTTATTTGTAGTGAGTTAAAACTAATAACAGAGAACAAAGCCGCAAAAATAATTTATCAACGAATAGAAGACCAATCCAAAGATTACTTTTCCGCATTTTTAAATGACCCGAGCAAGCCCATGTATATGCTGACGGAGGAGTATGCTAAAAATCTGGAAGAAGTATCCAATTTAAAAGTTAGTACCTATGAGAAAGAAGTCATAGAAAAACTAAAGTTAACTACCAAAATATACAAAGAACAAAACCATCATTTAAGAATTCAATTGATGAAAAACCAATTGATGGAACAGTATGAGGTGTGGAAAGACAAAAAAAACCTCTTTAAGTTCGGTGCAAATCATGTAAGCAAAGGTGAAAGTTTTTTAAAAATATACGACCTCGGCAACTTGGTGGACAATATTGCTGACAGCCAGTACACTTCCAGTTTACACCTATTAATTGTTGGAAAATCAGGCTCACAGGGATCACCATTTAAAGATTTTCCTGAGAGCCCGATTGACTCCAACAGTTCCAATTTAAAAGCCTTAAAACCTTTTTTTGACATTGTTGTCAATGAAAAGGCATGGTATTGTTTGGAAATGTTACCCATCAGAGAAAAACTGGAAAACGGTGAAATAACCACAAATGATGTTCAATTATCAAGAATCATAAAAGGATTTGATTATGTACTTCTCATTCCAAAAGTAACCGCAGGGAAGTTCTAAGCCTCGAAGGGTTGGAAACCCCTCGAGGGTAAAAAAAAACCGCCTCGATTACTCGAGGCGGTTTCTGTTTATCAAGAAGTTAAACTACTTAGTTTTTAATCACTTTAATAGTCTTCGTTTGATTTTCTGATGTTACTTTAACCAAATACGTTCCATTAGGGAAACTTGACATATCAACTTGACCTTGCGTTGCATTAGGTTTTGTTGCTAAAACTTGTTGTCCCAAAAGATTGTAGATTACTAAATCAGAAATCGTACTGGTGTATGTAAAGTTAAACACATCTTTCACCGGGTTAGGATATGCACTGAAATTAGTTAGATCAAAACCACCTGTTGACAACGTATTGTCAATAATTAATTTGAAATCTAAAGCCTCACCCCAAGTGATAGAACCACAAGCTGTTGGACTTGCCGCACTACCCCATTGAGCTCTAACTCTCATTCTATAGTTTCCATCTGCAGTACCGGCAGGTACAGTGATTGTTCCTGTTTTGGTTAAATCTGCATTTACTTGATAAAACACTACCTCACTATCTTCAAAAGTAAAGTTGTTATTCCAATCCACCCATATTCTTAATCCATTAGAACCTCCAACAAATGTATTTGAAAAATTAAAGCTTGAATCAGCAAAGTGACTAATTGATTGAGTGTTATAATAATTTCCATATCCTCCAGGTGAGATAGCAGCATTTGGGAAAACCAAATTTACCGCAGCATTTGTAGTTGAAAAATTAGAAATATAATCAGACGTATTAGTTGATGAAGGAATACAAGCACAACCTTCTATAGCCGTAGTGAATGATTGTTCCAAACAACCTGTAGCATCACCATTAGCATTAAATGGTACAACTTTAAAGTAATAGGTTGTATTCAAATTTCCAACAAAAGGATACGATGTTCCACCTACAACAAAATTATCTAACACGTCATTTCCACCTGTTGTTGTACCAACTGTTAGTTTATACCCATCAGATCCTGAAGCAGGATCCCAAGAGATAACCGTTGCAACATTTCCACAGTTTGCATCTGTTGTAGCAGTAACATTGGTAGCACAAGCAGGAGCTGAAACCGGAATGGCTTGCACTTCAAAATCATCAATAAAGAAATCATAATCCGGAGTATCATCAACAGTTCCATCTGTTCCAAAAAATGCAAATTTAACTGTTTCAGTATTTACTGTTGGTATGTTGTACACTTTAGATTCTCCTAAATTAGAAGGTGTATTGGTAGCACTAAACGTATCTAAAATAGTCCAAGTTGTTCCTGCATCTGTTGACATCATGAAATATACAAAATCATCAGATCCCATAGTAATAGCAGCAGTTCCATTCCATGTAGTTACTCCCACTTTATATTTCACTTGATAACCACCTGTAGCTAAATCAAAAATTGGAGATACAATCCATCCTCTGATAAAGTTAGTGTACAAGTTAATTTTAACAGCACCTGTAGTACCAGGACCATTCAACCAACTATCAGACGTCCAACTTCCTGTATTAGTTCCTCCTGTTGGGCCTGTTAATTGATCACCAGATCCGTATCTAGACCAACAAAGAGCTTCTAAAGTGGCATTAGATGTATATGTTGTAAAATCTTGAAGATAATACGGTACAAACGAAGCACAAGGTGTTGCAAAAGTAGTAATTAGAGTCCAAGCACTTTTATCAGAAGTTGTACATACCGAACGAACCCATACATAATAAACGGTAGCCGGTGTTAAATCAGTTAAATTAGCAGTTGTGATACCGGCTGCAACTGCACCTGTTGGTACTGTTGCTGCATCCGGATTGGTAGATGTCGTAGCCAAATAATATTCATACCCTTCAGCCGGTGCAGGTGATGCTGCTGTCCAGTTTAAAGTTGCTGTTGTAGCCAATACACTTCCTAGTGTAACTCCTGACGGTTCTATACATGTTGGTATAACTTCCCAGCTTACGTCGTCAATATATACAGTAGAAGTTTCACCCGGGAAACCAGGATTTAAAATCACTAGATGTTTCACTCCGGCCGGTATCGATGCAGGCGGTATTACAACAAATTGTTGTGTATTTGCTACTACTGTACCCGGAATTGTAATTTCTTCTAAAGACACAAAAGTACTTATATCCGTTGGATCAGTCATATATCCCACTTCAAGAAAGCGATTCAATTGTGTTGAAAAAGCTTTGAATCGAAGTCTGTGTGTTCCTGCCGATAAGTTTGACACGGAAGGCAAGACTGCATAAGCTTGTTGAGCAGGTGTAGCCGTACTTGACACAAACATATATAGTCTGTTAGAAGGTGACATTGGCAATGCACTTCCTGTAGTTACATATAAACTTGGTGTACCTACCAGTACTCTACTCCAGCAATCCGGCATTGTAGTACTGAAGTTTGAAGTTAAACTATCAAAGTTTTCAATATAATCGGTTTTATCTGCACAAGTTGTTTTGAATGCTAAAGGTCCTGTCCATGGACTCTGATCGGAAACAGAACAAACGGCTCTTACGTAATACGCATAATTTGTGTTCTCCGTTAAACCTGTTAAAGTAAATGGATTTTCAGTAGCCACTACAGTAGTTCCGGAGCCTAATGCAAATCCGGGAGCACCGTATTGGATTTCCCAAGATGTAGCTGTTCCTCCTTCGGTCCATCCTAAGACGGCACTATCCATACCAATACTTGTCACCGTTAAGTCGGCAGATTCTGTACAAGAAGGAATCGCCTCGATTTTAAAATTATCAAAAGCAATATAATAATCTCCGGCAATCCAGTTGCTGGTCATTCTAATTCTAATGCTTTGACCTGTATAGGCCGCTAAATTTAAAGAATGTACCTGCCATCCTGCTGCACCATTATTGATTATTGTTTCAACATCGGTGTAAGTAAGCCCGTTATCTGTTGAAATAGCAATTATAGTACTGCATGAATTTTCAGGAGTAGCTGCATAAGGCGATGAGAAATTGGCTAATTTATAATTGAATGTATATCTATAATTGGCCGGTACAGGTTCGAATATAGGAGTTATAAAATTAGCTGTCGTAACAAATGAATATAAATTTCTGGAAATATAATTGGTATTTAATGCCGGATTGATTGCCGTCACCGTGTTACTAATTGACCATGAGGACGGATTTAACCAATTTGTGGGCAACGTAGTCGTAGCAAAACCTTCCTCCCATGGTAATGGTGTTGCGGAAGAAGTAGTCACTGTAGCTGCATTCGATACTGATGCAGGATTATAATAGAAATCAAACGGAGCAGCTGAACCACAACGTAGGTATTCAATTACTTTTACATAGTACTGCGTGTTAAGTGTTAAACCTGTAACTGTTACAGCAGTTCCTGTTCCATCAAATACAATTTGTTGTCCGGTACCGGCATAAGTAGTGTTAGCCACTAAAGCAGGACCATTTCCGTTTGTAGGATCAACAATTGGAGCATCACTTACATAAACTACACGTCTATTTCCGTCAGCATTAGTCCAGTTTGCTGCGAATCCAAAATACGTAATATTTGTAAACGCTAAGTTTGTTGCTTGTGCTGTTGGGTTTGCAGCCGGATTCACCGTCACTGCATTCGAAAACGAAAACAATTCGCTATTTGAGCAAGTAATTTTACATCTGTAATATACTGTATCCGGTCCGGCAAAAGCTGGTGGTGAATACACTTGTGTTGTAGCTGATGCACCTGTAGCATTTTCCCAAGCTACATTATCCGCTGAAGTTTCCCATTGAAAAGTTACACCTGTAAAGCCTTCACTGTTTCCTGTTAATCGCAATACAGCCGGTGTACCTCCAACACAAACATTTTGTACCGCTGGAGCTACTGTTCCTGCAACAGGCGTACCAGAACATGCTACCGGAGGTGTATAAGTATAAGTTAAACCATTAGTTGGCATACCCGGTGTAGCATTCACTGTATTAAAAGCCTGCGAAGAACTATTTAAAGTTCCTGCCGCAGAAGCGGTAAACAACTGTGCAGCTGTATTGGTTCTGGTTTTAAAATCAGTATTTGCTGCACCACGTAATCCAATTTGTCTAGTACCGGAAAAAGCAAGAGTTCCGATTGCATAGCCTGTAGGACCATAAACAATTTTGATTTGATTAGTAGTTTCAGACAAACGAATTTGAAAGTTAATGAACGAAATATCAGCAACACTTGAAGAATAAGAAGGTCTCCAATTTTTAAACTGAATAACAAATTCTCTATTAGGTGCGTCCCCTACTACTTCCCATCTTGTTTCAGCGGTAATTAAGTTGTTGACAAAAACACCAACTAAATCACCTCCCCAAGCAGATACTGCACCGGAATAGGCTGTAGCAGAAGAAATTGGTGAAGATAAAAAAGTGTCAGGAGCAGTAGCTCCAAAAGTAATGAATCCATTACTGTTGACTGTGCATCCTGTGTAGTTTACCCCATTGTAATTAAAATCGAATGGAATCGAACCGGCTGCAATAGTCCAGTTTTGCGAGTCAAAACTAGTGGGTGTCGTTGCTGTACCTAAAACGGTACCACCCGAAATCTCTGTGTACGTTTCAGTGCTTTGGGCAAAAGAGTACAAATTTACTTGTGCCTGTAGATGCCAACACGAAAAGAGGGCAAACAGGAATAATGTAATTTTTTTCATAAAAAGGTTTATAAAATATAATTAGTTAATAATTCGCTAAAAATAGTAATTTATGATGGATAGACAATGGAAAGATTATGTTAAAAGGAGAGAAAAGAAAAAAGAAAAAAGAAAAAAGAGAAAAGAAATAAAGAGGAAAGGAGAGTGTGGGGTTGACTATTTTGGATGTCATGAGATTAACCATAGCAACAACAACCTGATTGAAATTTGTCGTTACAATGCGGATTTATAAAGTAGGATTGCTACCAAGTATTTAAAAAATTACCTTTCTTTGTAGTTGGCCATCAAGTAAAACAATTGGAACAAAACCACTTTTGTTTGTACATTCTCTTAGGATTTAAAAAATCAAAAAATAGCTAGGGTGATGCTGAAAGACACTTCTTTTACCATTAAACAGCCTACAGGGTTCCTACTACTTCAAAATACTATGCTATGAAAATCTATTCGTTTCCTTCTATTTCCAATCCGGATGCAAAAGTGTTGGTCTTAGGAACCATGCCCGGTGTCGCCTCTTTGCAATTGAATCAGTATTATGGACATTCACGAAATGCTTTTTGGAAATTATTGTTTATTATTTTTGAAGACCCCTATACTAACGATTACGAGCAACGAAAGCAGTTAGTTTTAAAACACAACCTCGCTCTTTGGGATGTTTTACAAGCTTGTGTGAGGGAGGGCAGTTTAGATAGTGCGATAACCGAAGAAGTTCCTAATGATTTTACATCTTTTTTACAAACACTGCCCAACTTGAAACTAATTGTTTTTAACGGTCAAAAAGCTGCGAAGTATTTCAATAAGTACGTTCAAGTTTCCAACCTATACAAACAAGTTACATTACCGTCTACCAGTCCTGCCAATGCCCGTATTTCTTTTGAGCAGCAATTAAAAGAGTGGGCGGTTATTAAGGTAGTGATTAGTAATTAGTGATTAGTGATTAGTGGTTAGTGATTAGTGATTAGTGGTTAGTGGTTAGTTGGTTTTATTCGCCTTTTGTCAAGAGACACAGGCTATCTTCTGCAGCTTCTACAGCATGAATGACGTCAA
The DNA here is from genome assembly GCF_014638005.1 of Flavobacterium orientale. Lineage (GTDB taxonomy): Bacteria > Bacteroidota > Bacteroidia > Flavobacteriales > Flavobacteriaceae > Flavobacterium > Flavobacterium orientale. Next base: position 39,437 of record NZ_BMFG01000012.1, on the reverse strand, counting down.
CGGGGATATCCATTTCATCATACTGTTGGAGTTCTACTACTCTATTCCCTTCTCGGTAAAATACGAGCCCTTCTAAGACAGTTAACTTGGCTCGAGTTCGGGTTTTGTGTTCTTTTAATACCATACCTTTATTGAAACCCAGGAGCAATACGTTAAAGCCTGTCCCGCTATGTAGTGATTGTGCAATAGGGTTGGTTGCTGTTTTTAGTTTTTCTTTTATTTGTTTGATGGTCATGGGATGGAAGTTGGGAGTTAAAATTGTTTTACAAAGTAAATTTACGAGAAATTAGGCAGTAACTGACGTCATTTGAGCACAAATTTCTGCACATTTTCGGCAGGCTTCTGCACATTCTTTACAACTGGCGTGATGGTCGGCATGCTTGGCACATTCTATGGCACACGCATTGCAAATTTCAGCACATAAGGCGTGGAGTTTTTTACTGAACACGGAACCTCTAGCTTCAAATTTTGCACATAACGTACAGATGTCGGCACAATCGCGGCATAAGGCTACACAGTCATGATTGGCATCCTTCACACAGTCGGTAATACATCTTTCGCAGGCTAGTAAACATTCTAAACAGGCTTCAATCGAAACTTTTAAACTTCTCATTTTTAATTTATTAGCAAATGAATTTATTTTCACTTGGTCGGCAAGGTAGTTGCTAATCAAGATTTAAGTGTTACATTATTTTGGTAATGAAGTGTAGGATTTTTTGAATTGGAGAAAATAGAGAATAGAAAATAGAGAATAGAGGATAGAAAATAGAGAATAGAAAAATAGAAGAAGTTACATGTTAGATAGATACTAATTACTATTTACTATTCACTAATCACTAATAACTACTCACTATAATCTCATTTTTCAATATCTATCCACCAATTATTTCACCCCCGTTAATGTGAAGAAATTGACCGGTGATGTAGCTGCTGTCTTCGCAGGCTAAAAAAACATAGGCGGGTCCCACTTCTCCGGGTTGGCCTGCCCTTCCCATTGGGGTATCTTGCCCGAAATCGGTTACGTCGCCAATTGAAGCCGCAATGAGTGGTGTCCATATAGGACCGGGAGCAACTCCGTTTACCCGTATCTTTTTGGGTGCTAATTGGGCGGACAAGGAGCGGGTAAAACTCACAATAGCTCCTTTTGTGCTCGCATAATCAATCAGGTGCTCGCTACCTCTATAGGCCGTCACCGAACTGGTATTGATAATGGTGTCGCCTTCTTTTAAATGTGCCAATGCCGCTCGGGTGATATAAAAATAGGGATAAATGTTCGTTTCAAACGTAGTATGCAGTTGCTTCTTGGTTATCTCAGTCAAAGAGTCTTTTGAGAATTGCACTGCAGCATTGTTTACTACAATGTTCAATTGTCCCAATTCCTCCACACATTTTTTTACACAAAAGTGGCAGTTGGTTTCACTGGTTAGGTCTTTTTTGAGAAGTAGGCATTTTCTACCCATTTTTTCCACTTGACTTTGAATGTTTTTGGCGTCTTTAGTTTCTTTCAAATAGACCAAGGCAATGTCAGCTCCTTCTTTTGCAAAATGCAAAACGGCACTTGCACCGATACCACTATCGCCACCTGTTACCAAAGCTACTTTTCCTTTTAATTTATCGGCTCCTTTATAATTCTTTCGAATTAACTCGGGTATCGGATTCATTTTGTGTTCATCGCCCGGTAGCGGTTGTTCTTGTATTGGAAATTTTGACGGCTTTTTCATAGCTAGTTGTGCTGGAAATTGTAACAAAATAACACTAAATCAAAACGGTTTACCGACTGAATTACGATAAAAATTAACGCAAAAAAAATCCCTGTACTTTACTTGTATTTTGTCGATTTTAAGTGAAGTTGGCATTTCTTACCTCCTACTGGTCAGAAATCTTTGAACACCTACCAAATAACTCCTTTTTGTTATTTGTTTGATTGGGGTAACAAATTGTTTTTTACGGCTAATACAAAATTGGGTTAGTTGCTATTTTAGCTTTTTTATGAAAGACGCCTTTTCGTTGCGGATTCCGCTCTTTTCCTACTTAAAAAACAATTTTCCAAATCCAAATTATCCCTACTATTATGATACAGAAATTTAACACAGCAACCCATTTGATTTTAAAATTTTCTAAAAAGAAAAAGTTGGATGTGCGAACCGAGTTCCGTTTGCCTAAGGAAAAGGCACCATTAACTCCCAAAATTTTGCTGATTGCTACTTATCCACCCAGAGAGTGTGGCATTGCCAGCTATACCTATGATTTAAAAAAAGCGTTGGACGATCATTTTGAGGATTGTTTTAACGTAAAAGTTTGTGCCTTAGCTGCTGAAAATGAAAATCATATCTATGATTCTGAAGCTGTGGAATGTTTTCTAAATACCGAGGATTCCAAATCGTATAGAGCTCTGGCGACTCGCATCAATTTCAGTACAGAAATTGAAATGGTGATGGTGCAACACGAGTTTGGGTTGTTTAAAAAGAACGAAGAAGCCTTCCTTACCTTTTTGGGAAGCCTTCAAAAACCTTTTATTGTAGCTTTTCACACGATACTTCCGGAACCGAACAGCGAGTTGAAAATCCATGTTCAAAAAATGGCTTCTTTGGCTGCCGGTGTTACCGTAATGACCAAGTCAGCCAGTGAGTTACTCGTTTCCATCTATGGCTTACCCGAGGAAAAAGTAACTATCATTTCTCACGGCACTCATTTGGTGGAACATGCGGATAAAAATCTTTTAAAAGAAAAGTACAGTCTTTTGCACCGCAAGGTTATCTCCACCTTTGGCTTTTTGGGTCCGGGAAAAAACATCGAAACTACTATCGAGGCTTTACCCACTCTCATAGAAAAGCACAAAGACCTCTTGTTCTTAATTGTGGGGAAAACTCATCCCACGCTATTTAAACATCAAGGTGACACCTACCGAGAATCGTTAAAAAAACGAGTGGCTGAATTGCATTTGGAAAACTATGTTAAGTTTGTCAACAAGTTTGTTCCTTTACCCGAATTGTTGGATTATTTACAGCTTTCAGATTGTTATGTTTTTACTTCCATAGATCCGAATCAGGCTGTAAGCGGTACTTTTTCATATGCTGTTAGCTGTGGTTGCCCAATTGTTTCCACTCCAATACCGCATGCCCGAGAAGTTTTGACTCAAGAAAATGGTGTTTTGTTTGACTTTGGTAATTCCCAACAATTAGCAGAAAAACTGAACCGCTTATTAGATGACCGCGACTTATTGCAAACCATGAAAATGAAAGCTCTTTCTATTTCTGCTGCTACTTCGTGGCAGAATGCTGCCATTGCTCATGGGCAACTTTTTGCAAAACAAATCCACCGCGATCTTCCTTTACAGTATAAAAAACCGCCATTGAATGTCAATCATTTAAAAAACATGACAACCGATGTAGGTATGCTTCAATTTTCAAAAATCACCACCCCTGATTTAGATTCCGGTTATACGTTGGATGATAATGCCCGAGCACTCATTTCCGCCGGTCAATACTTTAAGCAAACGCAAAACCAAGTTGATTTTAATCTGATGATGACCTACCTTACTTTTATACTCAAATGTCAACGTCCCACAGGTTTGTTTTTAAATTATGTGGACCAACATCAAAAATTTACCCGACAAAATACTGAAGTCAATTTGGAAGATGCGAATGGGCGAGCCATTTGGGCATTGGGTTATGTATATCATTTGTTGCAAGAAGAAAATGAACTCTCCTTTAGAAGTAATGAATATATCAGGAAAGCAGTGTATGCTTTTATACCTGCCTTTAGGCATTTCAATTCGCCGCGAGCGATTGGTTTTGCTATCAAAGGGTTATACTATTTTTATCAAAAAGAAGACGATGCCGATTTATTACTTATTATCAGAGAGGCTGCTCAAAAACTAGTAACCTTATATGAGTATAATGCTGACGAGAACTGGCTATGGTTTGAACCCTACCTCACTTATGCCAACAGTGTTTTGCCTGAAGCATTATTGTTTGCCTGGAAGTGCACAGGAGAACCCATCTACAAAGAGATTGCTAAAACTTCTTTTGATTTTTTACTTTCCAAAATTTTTGTATCAGATACTATCAAAGTAATTTCAAATCAGCATTGGTTGCTGAAAGGCAACGAAGAAAAAGTAACGTTACCGGGAGGTGAGCAACCAATTGATGTGGCCTATACCATCTTGGCATTGCAACAATTTTCGTTAGCCTTCCCTTTGGATGATTATGAAGCAAGAATGGAGGTCGCTTTTAGTTGGTTTTTAGGTAACAATCACTTGAATCAAATTGTGTACAACTATTGCACAGGTGGCTGTCATGACGGGATTGAGGAAAAGAATGTGAATTTGAATCAAGGAGCAGAATCAACGGTAAGTTATTTATTGGCAAGAATGGTTTTTGAGAAGTTGGATGGTTTTTGATTTAATGGTTATAGGCTCTATTTTTGAATACTGTTCTTGCTATCGATAGGTTAACTATTAAAGTTAACTTTTATTTTTCGTGTAGGAGTTCGTTACGTTTTATGCTAAAATGGGAACGCGGATTAGGCAGTTTTAACCGCAAAGAGAACGCTAAGTTTAAGCAAAGGTCGCTACGGATGGGCATCATAAAAAACTCTGTGTCTTTAGTGTTTTCAGTGAGAGCCCTTACTGCCTCTTCAAGAAACCAAAGCGTAGTGTCTTAATGTCAAAAAAACTATATTTCTCTCTTATAATCATAAGTAGAAAAAATACAGGCTCATTAGAACAGCGGTGCGTTGAATTGGGTTTTGTCTAACGGGATTGAAAAACGGCTTGCTGTTCCGATAGGACCGGATTGAAACCGGCCCTACAATATGGGTCGATGCTACGTCTCTGGGAGGTGTTTGTTTGTATAAAGGTGTTGAAAACCTGTCTTGCTTGCCATGTCAATAGGTTGCGACTGCATTTCGTTGCACATAAAATTACAAAAAAAGAAAGTTTATGATAATTATCATTTACGCTTTCAATATAATTAAAGATATTTACATCTTTAATTGTTTCTTACTATGCAAATCGATTTGGATTTACTCTTCACTTGGGGGGCTGTAGCAAAAAAATACAAAAAAAATGACATCATTTTCTATGAAGATGACAGGGCTCTATTTTACTATCAAATCCTGGAAGGCTCAGTTAGGATGTACAATTCAAATGATGAGGGCAAAGAATTTACCCAAGGTGTTTTTTGTGAAGGTCGTAGTTTTGGAGAACCGCCTTTATTTATCAATGAAGTGTATCCCACCACTGCAGTAGCCTCACAAGACAGTGTAATAATTAAACTGTCAAAAGATAAATTGATGCGTATTTTGGAAGAGTATCCTTCAGTGAAATTAGCATTTTTGGAATTGATGGCAAAACGCATTTATGACAAAACCATTTCGACCAAACAAATTATCAATCAAAAGCCGGAACATCGCATTAAATCCTTTTTAGAAAACTATAAAAAGCAAAACCAATTTTGTGTTGATGATAAAACGTACATTCCTTATACAAGGCAAGAAATTGCAGACTTTACCGGTTTACGGGTTGAAACGGTTATTCGCACACTTTCAGAAATGAATAAATCCAATAAGGTACGTATTGATAAACATAAATTATTTTTTTGATGAAGTCCCTCTCGCTACTCCAATGGATAAAAATCACACTTTTCAGCTTATTTCTAGTGGCTCTCATGGGGCTTTTAATGCGGTATAAGATTGCTTTTGAATTGCCTTTTTTAGCTCAAAAGAACCTACAGCATGCCCACTCTCATTTTGCTTTTTCAGGATGGGTCACACAGCTCTTGATGGTTTTAATGGTTCGCTATTTATCGCAATATACCTCGGAAACAAAAATCAAAAAATACAACCACCTCTTTTGGGTCAACATTATTGTAGCCTACAGCATGCTCATTAGTTTTGTCATTCAAGGATATGGCTTTGTTTCTATTTTGTTTTCAACACTCAGTATTTTTGTATTTGTCTGGTTTGCCCTTTGGTTTTATCAGGACGCTAAAGAAATTCCCTCCCATTCTTTAAGTAAAAAATGGTTTTTGCTATCCCTGTTTTTTGGGGTGCTTTCTTCCCTAGGCACCTTTGCTTTAGCGTATATGATGGCTACAAAAAATGTACCCCAAGATTGGTATTTGTCTTCCATTTATTTCTATTTGCATTTTCAGTACAACGGCTGGTTTTGGTTTGCCTGCACCGGATTGTTTGTGAGTTTATTACAACCCACCCTGAAATTGACCCGAGATAATACCTTTGCATATCGCCTTTTTGCTTGGAGTTGCCTTCCCGCCTATTTGTTGTCGGTTTTGTGGATGCAATTACCTGTTTGGGTGTATGGATTAGCTGTACTTGCGGCACTTGTACAAGTGTACGCCTGGTGGAAACTGGCATGGGCATCACTTGCTGTGTTCAAAACCAATCCCACCATCACCCCATTTTTAAAAATAGTATTTCAAGGAATTGCTTTTTGTGTCACACTCAAACTACTCTTGCAGTTGGGTTCCGTTTTTCCTGTGGTAAGCCAATTGGCATTTGGCTTTAGACCGATTGTAATTGCCTATATGCATTTGGTTTTATTGGCCATCATTTCCGGTTTTTTATTGGCTTATCTCTATACGAATCATTTGATATATCGCTCTGTTAAAACTCAATTCTTCTTATTCATATTTAGTATCGGTATTTTTTTAAACGAATTACTATTGGCACTTCAAGGTATTTTTTCTTTTGCTTATGTATTAATTCCGTATGCCAATGAGCTGCTTTTTATAGTGGCTATTATTTTAGTAACCGGTATATTGGGGATTGTATATTTTAATCATAAAAAAATTTGAAAAAGTCATTTCTTATGATTACACTCATAAAATAGTTTTTACAAAACAAGGAACTTTGATTCTGAAATTTTAAAGCACCCTAATTATGAAAAAAACAATTCAACTTCTCGTTTTAGCCGGTTGCATACTGGTGTTAAGTTGCAAGCAAAACAATGAAACTCCTCCAGCTGCCACATCAGAAAACGGTGTGGATTTAAGTGTTGGACAAGAAGGAGTTGTAGATGAAACGTCCAATCCGAATATTGTTCAAGTTGCCTCGGGAAGTAAAGATCACACCACCTTGGTTGCCGCTGTTAAAGCTGCAGGATTAGTCACTTCTTTGAGCAATGCAGGACCTTTTACCGTTTTTGCCCCTACTAATGCCGCTTTTGATCAACTTCCGGCAGGCACTGTTGAAGGTTTACTTAAACCCGAGAAAAAAGGCGATTTAGAAAATATTTTAGGGTACCACACCTATGTTGGTTCCCTAAAAACAGAATACATGCAAGACGGCCAAGAGTTTGATATGGTTTTTGGAGGAAAAGTAACCATTACAAAAGAAGGGGATAAAACGTTTGTTAATGGCTCTGAAATTGTGGCCAGCATCCCTACATCAAATGGCATTATCCATGTGATTGGAGCGGTTTTACTGCCTAAATAAAAGTATTTTTTGTTTTAATTATTAATTCGGAAAAAGCGTGAACGGTCGTATTCACGCTTTTTCTATTACTGCCATTTATAATTTTATTAAATATGAATGAACATGATTAAAATCATATTCTGCTCTTTATACAAAAAGCATCTTTGCGACTTTATACTAAAACACCATTTAATGACAACCCAACTTTCTACACATACGTTTCACATCCCTGTAATGGGATTAGCCTTTACTATTGACAGTCCGATTCGCGTAGCACAATATGGCATCGATTCGGTTATTTCCATTGCAGATGATGAATTAATTGAAAAAATGAATGCCTTTTATGCTGAAAAATTCCAACTTCCTTATCAGGAGATTTCAAAAAAAATGCAGGATTACAGGGCCAAAAGAATCACCTCCTATTTGAATTTGGTCGATTTGGTTGTAAAAGAAAAATTTGAACATTACAAAACAGAATTAGCTCACAGCAAAGCTAAATTGGATCATTTTATGGCAATGCTCCCCACCAAATCAGAATTAAAAACCAAATTAACTACCTTTTTATCTGAGGGTGTCTTCTGCCCCACCCAAATAAAAAGCTTTTTAGAAAAAAATCTCTCGCCGGGAAGCATTGATGTCAATATTATGACCAAATTGGATAAAGATAATTTTGATGGAAAGGAACAATTGCCGGTTGAATTTAATGATGCCCACGCGGCTTTACGTGGGTTTGCCAACAGCACTGTTGCCTCTTCACTTGTTCTTTCTGCCGGAATGAATCCGCGGTTATTTAGTTATATGGAACAGTTTGATGTGTTTTTTCCCTCAATGGAAGGAAAACGGAACAAAAAAATCACCTTAAAAGTGAGTGATTATCGCTCGGCTTTAATCCAAGGCAATTTATTGGCAAAAAAAGGAATCTGGGTTTCTGAATACCGAATAGAATCGGGATTAAATTGTGGCGGACATGCTTTTGCTACAGACGGGTTTTTGCTGGGTCCGATTTTAGAAGAATTCAAACAGAAGAAAACAGAATTACTACAATCCACTACCGATTTGCTCAACAAAGCTCTGTTGACCAAAGGCAAAGCGGTACCGGAACAACCTTTACCCTTAAAAATCACAGTGCAAGGAGGCGTTGGAACAGCCGAAGAGCATCAATTTTTATTGGATTATTACGAGGTAGATTCCGTAGGTTGGGGTTCTCCCTTTTTATTGGTTCCCGAGGCCACCTCTTTAGATCAAGAAACCCGTGATTTGTTGGCAAATGCCAAAGAAGCCGATTTCTATTTAAGCAACATATCGCCTTTGGGAGTTCCGTTTAACACCTTAAAAGGAACTACCAACGACTTTTTTAAAACGCAACGCATCAAAGCAGCAAAAGCCGGGAGTTCGTGTCCTAAAAAGTTTTTGGCCTTGAGTAAGGAGTACGATCCAACGGGAAGTTGCACGGCTTCAAAAAAATACCAAGATATCAAATTAGCATTGTTGCAGGAACGTAAGAATGAGATCTCTGGAGAGCAATTTGAAAAAGAATTCCATCAAATTACCGAAAAATCGTGTCTATGTGTTGGTTTGGCCAATTCCAGTTATTTGGAAATGGACATTCCTATAAAAGGTCAGTCACAAGGCGTTGTGGTGTGTCCGGGGCCTAATTTAGCCTATTTTGACAAGGAAGTTTCGCTGCTTCAAATGGTGCAACACATTTACGGCACCACCAACGATTTAGTAGCCGCCAACCGTCCCCACTTTTTCATCAAAGAATTGTCGTTATATGTTGCTTATTATAGTAAAGAAATTGCTGTTTTAGAAGCAGCGTCTGCTCAACAATTAAAAAAAGCAAATCAGTTCAGAATGAATTTATTGGATGGTATTCTTTACTATAAAAAGATGTTTGAAAGCACCCCATACTTTAAAGCGATGCAAACTGGTATTTCTGAAGTATTAGACCGTTTTGAAACGGAATTGAAACTGGAACAAGAAGTAGTCTATTAGAGGATTACTGTTTTAGAAACGATTCCCCCGATTTTAAACCCAGTGCTAATTCTTCCAAATTGGTTGTTTCCAGCATTTGTCGCAAGTCATTGCGAATGGACATGAATTTGTCATGCAAGGGGCACGGATGCTTGGCATTGCATCTTTCCATGCCTAATCCGCAACCATTAAAGACAGCATCCCCATCAATCGCTTGAACGATATGGGTTAATTTTACTTTTGAAATTCCTGCGAATGGAATATAGAAGCCGCCATTCACTCCTCTGACCGACTGAATGATATGCTTTTTTACCAATTTTTGAAGAATTTTAGCTGTAAAAGCTTCGGGGGAATCAATTTCTATGGCGATGTCAACAAATCCTACTTTTTTATCTTGTAACGAATTGGTAGTGATAAAAATTACTGCTTTGATTGCATATTCACATGATTTTGAAAACATAGCTTTGTTTTTTTTTCAAAAATAGTAACTAATTGCCAATTAACATCTTTGTAACCAAAAGAAATGAGCTTACTGAAAATAGTTAAAATAGTCGTTTAAGTACGTTTTGATATCGGCAGTATTTTCGGCAGTTACTTCTTCTGATAGATTATCAATTCTTGTTTTCAAAGGAAGTAAATAATTGTGTAATTGGTCATGGGCTTCACCAGTCATCGTGCATTTTTTAAAAATCATCGCAAATTCCGCTTTTAAATCGGCTACTAATTTTTCAGCATCGCCCGTCTCAATGGTATAAGCTGCCATTACTTCTTGCATGTTTTTGATGCCTTCGGTAGTTGCAGCATTGGCTTCCCATAGCTTACCGCTGTTTAAGGATACAGCCGGTATTTGGAACGCATCTTCCTGTTCTATTACCGTTTTTTCATCTGTTCCCTTTTGACTTTCCTTTTGATTACACGATAACATTCCTATAATCCCCAGCATCATTACCCATTTAACTCCTGTGTTCATCTTGTTTATTTTTAAATTGAAAATTGACTGCCTTAAAAAAAGGCGATCAATTTTCGGTTCTTAGTATTTGAATTTGTTATTGCAATTCCAATTGCAGTGCGATAGCTTTTGGAAACAAAATGTTATTCTCCAAATGGATGTGCTTGTGTAAATCTTGCTCAAACTCCTCCAACAATTGATAAGTTACCCTATAAGTAGTACACGCGTCTTCGGGAGGTGCAAAACCATCTGTGAGGGTCGCAATGGTAGCAAAACGATCCCCTTCTGTAGTATGTTCGTCTTTCATCATAGCAATTGGATTTTCAACGGAACCAAAAGGTGGTTGTTCGATACGTTGGTTTTCGTTTTGGGCTTTTACCATTTTTTGTATAAAAGGAAACAAGATTAATTCCTCTTTTTTCATGTGCTGCGTTAAATCGCCGGCAGAAAAACGGAATAAATCATAAATATCATGCAATTCAGGATGACGTCCACCATGCACTTTACATAATTTCTCTAAAAATTGTAGCAGCACAGGAATTTGTTTTTCCACGTAACGATGATGTGTTTTTTCAATGTAAGTGGTCAACAAATCCAGCGGCCATGTTTTAAAATCTATCGCGTTAGCGGGTGGTTCCTGCAACACATTTTTCAATTCACTTTGAATTTGTTCCTGTGAAAATCCTTTTCTTTCGCAGGCTTCCTGCAGGGTTCTGTGACCCTTGCAACAAAAATCAATGCCGTGTTTTCCAAAAACGGATGCTGCTCTATAATCTTGGGCTACCATTTCTCCAATAGTAGTTTCGGGTGTCATTGTGATCATAACTTTAAGTTTAATAATTGTACAATAGTACGGTGAAACTTTAGCTTATAGTATGACCCTAGTCATAACGACTTATATTTCTTTTTTTCTACTCCAGAGCTTGTTTTTCTTGCAACGTAAGTCTTTTATATTTACAGATAGCGAACACAGAAATAATCAGAAGTATAGCCACCGTAACATATGCCCAGCCAGGAACCGGAATAGGATCTCCTTTGGCATAGGAGTGCAAACCCGATAAATAGTAATTCACTCCGAATGAGGTCATCACGATTGTAGAAAAACCCCATAGAGCTACTATATTAAATATCAAAACATTTCGCAAAACGGGAATCAAACGAAAATGCAAAATAATCGCATAAATTACAATCGAAATCAAGGCCCAAGTTTCTTTTGGGTCCCAAGCCCAATAGCGACCCCAGCTTTCGTTGGCCCAAACGCCGCCTAAAAATGTTCCGACGGTGAGTAAATACAAACCAATCATCAAAGCCATTTCATTGACTATCATCAACTCACGCAAGCTTTTAAACCAACTGTGAGGCACTTGCTTTGGTTTGAAAATAAGCAACAACAAACTCAACAAGCCCAATACTGCCGATAGAGCCAAAGGAGCATATCCGCTCACAATAACAGCAACATGTATCTTAAGCCAATAGGAATGTAAAACCGGCATTAGGTTGGTAATTTCAGGGTTCAGCCAATCTAGGAAACTCACAAACAATAAGGTTCCCGAAAACAGTAAACCCATAGGTAAGGTAAACCTGGATTTTTTTGCCAAAGCAATTCCAATGAACAATACCCCCCAAGCCACAAAAACCAACATTTCAAAGCCATCACTCCATGGAGGGTGTTTGGCTATATACCATCTGAGCATTAAATGAAACGTAAAGACTAACAACCCAAGCCAGGACAGTACAACACCCACGTTCCAGAGCACGTTCCATATTAGTGACGTATTGAAAATTTTTACCAAAGCTACCACAAGCAGTACGATGCCAATTATCCAAAACAACCCAAACAAGCGATTGCCTAATTGAAGTCGGTTATAGAGCAATTCCGCACTAATTTGAGTTGCGGAAGGATAGACCTCCGCTCCCGCTTTTTGTTGATATAGATGAAGATAGTCGAGTGCCTTTTCGGCTTCGCTGAAATCCTGTTTTTCTAATCCATTTTCGATGGCTGTAAGGAACATTGGGGTGATATTTTGCACAAAAGTAGCGTCTTCTTCATCAAAACCTTGCTGGCTTTGATGCATCGTAAACCAGGTGTTTTGTGTATCGTTTCGATTGGGGAAAATCCGAAGAAAATCACCGCTGACTAATCCGTAAAAAATATTGAATCGCTCATCTAATTTTAGAATTTCATTGTGGCTTTCGTTTCGCTCTGACGGCTTTAATCGATTGGCTTCTTCCACTAGTGCTTGAATTAAGTAGGCACCTTCACGATCTACCAAATCTTGGAACGCCAGATACGGTGTTGGTTTTTTGGAAATGACTTCATACACCTTTGACAACTTGTGGTGGTCATTTTTAATAATGGGCAGCAACATAAATCCCTGTGGATCGAGTTGCATGGCCAACAAAAATTGTTCTGCTGTTAAATGTAAAGTCGCTTGTTCACCGGGTAACCGAAGCGTTGACTTCCCGTGTATTTTTCGTGTAATTTCATTGGCCAAGGTGTTCATCGGCTTCATCCTTCCGTCAATATCTTGAACGATTAAAGTGCCGTAATTCGCAGCCAAATCTTCAGGAACCACTACCATCGCTCTTGAAGGTGTTTGTGCCAACGCCCAAGTAGTACTCATTAAAAACAGCAACAAAATAACTGTTGTTTTTTGTAATGTTTGCAATTGGCGGTTCAAATTACGGAATCTTCCAGTTTTGCTAAAAAAGGCTAAAAACATACCAAGCGAAAGGAAAAAATAACCTAAATAAGTCAAAATTGTTCCCGGACGGTCTTGATTGATCGACAGTACTGAGCCTTTTTCATCAGTATCGTAGGAGGATTGGTAAAAACGAAAACCGCGGTGATCCAATACATTATTCATAAAAATGCGGTACGGGAATTTTTCATCACCGTCTATAACTTGTACTTGACTGGCATAACTTGACGGACTTTGACTCCCAGGATATCGCTCCAGTTCAAATTTTTGAAGTTGCAATGCAAAAGGTAAAACGATTGGTTTAGAACCGAAGGTTACTTTATACTTATTTCCTTCGTGTTCAAAATACTTCCATTCTGATTGAAAACTGACCATTTTTACAAAGTGCTCCACGAGTTCCTTACCTTGACTGTCTTGTAAACTAAAATGTATAATATCAGGCAAATCATCGCGGTCTTCCTCGGTACTTCGATAGCTCAATTGAATTTGTTCGTGTATTTGCTTGACCACAAAAGCTCCACCTTCCCACTGATATAAGGTGCGTTGAAACAACACTTGCTCTTCTCCTGCATGTAAAAAACTCATTTTTTGCGTGGCCATTTCCATCATCTGCAAAGCAGCCTTTGACTTGATTATCCAAGTGGAATCGCGTTTAAAAATTTGTATATCCCCCTCTTTGTCGGCATTCAGACTTAAGGTTTGATTTTTTAGGGTAACGGTCTCGCCTACTTCGAGCATCACATCTTCTCTACCGTCTTGACCGAGAGCGACGGCAATTTCGAAATAATCTTTATTCCCGGGTTGCGGGTCTAGCACTGCTTTCGGATGAAAACCTTTAAACTGAACTTTCCAAGATTCTTCTTTCCAACCAATGTTTTTTTCAAAAGGTTTGAAACCCTGCGGAATCAAGGTAAAAGGCTGTTGATAAATAACCGGTTCGCCCTGCACCGTTTGTAGTTGTAAATATTTACTTTGAGTAAAAAAAGTATCGTTGGTTTGTCCTTCTCGCAAGTGCATCAGTCCTTCGGTACTAAAATAACGCGTTACGCCGGCACCCACCAAAATAAGTATAAATGCCAAATGAAACATACCAATAGGCCAGCTGAATTTGTTCAGCATTTGGTATTGTGATAAATGCAATAAAAAATTAACGGACAGCCACAACAATAGCAGCTCAAACCACCAGGCTTCATAAAACCACGCTCTTGCAGTGGGTGTTCCAAAATCATTTTCAACAAAAGTTGCTACCGCCATGGCTGTGGCTAAAAGCAGTAATACTACTAGGGCCATTTTTGTGGAGAACACAAATGAAAGAGCTTTTAACATAACTTTGAATTATTCCTTACATTTAAAATAAAATTCCAATAAATTTTTGTGGCATGTTGGGTCTGAAAATTAGCATAACATAGGCCCAGTTTTGTGTAGGTTGTAAATTGTCTCCTTTGATAAAGTCGTAGGTATCGGTTTGAAACATATGGCTATATCCACCTTGAATGGAGAAAGCCGGACTCACTATGTAGCCCAAACTCAAATCAATTTCTGAACCCAAAGCTGAACTTAAATTTTCCACACCATTATTTACCTCGGCATTTGCCTGAAAATAATGATAATCCAATTGGGTGAAAAATTTCTTCGAGAAATCATAGCGACCTTTGAGGTAATAATCGTTCAATCCCACTGAGTTTAGGTGCCGGTTGGCCACATAAAAAACATCCATATAGCCGTTGAATAAATGGTTTGTGCCATACAGCGGATTGAAGGAATAATTATTCTCGATTTCGGTAGTGTTTGTACCGCTTATCAATTCGAATCCGGCAATCATACGAAATCGCTTTCCGGCCGTTTCATCATGAAAAAACGTACGCTGATATTGTGCACTTACATCATAACCCGATAACGACTTACCCATAAAATCCTTTCCGGTTTGATAATAGGCAAATCCCGAGAATTGGTTTTTTCCATGCGTATACTGCAAAGTGGGTAAACCAACAGTTAGGTTGTCAAAATGAGGATTTCCTTCAAACTGTGCGTTTTGACGGGACTCATTCCACACCAAAAAGGAATAATGCCATGTTTCGGATTTGTTTTCATAACGGAGCATTTGGGCACTTTTATACTGATTAGGAACTACAAAGGGAGCCTCTGCTACAGGTAAATTTCCTCCGTTTTGATTGTATCCCCCACCAATGTGCAATTTTCGGTTGCCTTTTTCGTAACTAATCATGGCAAAATCGTGGGCTCTTCCTTGCATGAACCAATCTAAATTTCCCAAAAAACGAGCATTATCATAGTTCAATTCTTGACGTCCAACTTTGATAGACCAGGCATTATCGAGTTTGTAATGAGCCCAAGCTTCGTGAAGCGACAGGTTGTTATCATCGCGTTTTACCTGCGGACTATCGCCCCAAGTTCGGATGTCTTGAACCGACATAAATAAGGTAAGGTTTTCGAAAGAATAGTGAGCCTGCAAACGGGCACGGTGTGTAATGAACTTAGCTGCTTCTTGTTCTTCTGAAAGGGGTTCGATATGGCCGTGGCGGTATTCTGCCCGTTGTAACAATTGACCATCTAAGACGAATTTTCCTTTTTCCGGCTCTTGAGCCAAAGCAATAACAGGGATTAGGCAGGACAACCACACCCCCCTCCAACTAGTATTCATGAGATTTGAATTTAAAAATTAATTGACTTTAGTAATCTTCTTTTTTGATTCTCTGGCTTTACCGTCACGAATCCATTGTGGAACTATTTGTGATAAATACACTTGTTTTTCCGCTTTTTCTTTGGGTATATCTAAACCGATATATTTTTGCAACGCATCTTTACTTGTAAAATCAGGCATTGGAACCGGTTGGTTGAAATTTTTAGAAGCTAGTAGTCTCGCTAACTTTAATCGGGCTTCCTGAATTTTATCGGTTGCTGATGTAATCATGCGACTGGTTTCCAGTGGAGCATGAAAGGCAGCTCCGTGTGATGCTACTGAAAAATCCCAACGCCATTGGGCGTGACGAATCAGCGTTAAAACGTCCTTCATTTGAGCTTCTGTTACTCCCAATTCCCATGCTTTTGCAGCTTCGATATGAGCCATGGCAATCAGTTTTTGTAATTTTGAAGAACCTTCTTTTATTTTTTGTTGCCGTTCATACACATCGTTAATCAAGCTTTCTTTTTTCTCCCGGTGGCATACAAAACAAGAATTTTCTACATTGGCCAAGGGAGAGCCAATATGATGGTCAGTGAACTTTTGTCCGCCTTCTGATTTGTAAGGCATGTGACAATCGGCACAAGATACCCCTCTTTTGGCATGAACTCCCATCATATACAATTCATAGTCGGGATGCTGTGCTTTTAGCATTTTAGCTTTACTAATGGGATGTACCCAGTCTGCAAAATCGATGTTATCATAATACCGTTCCATATCTTCTACGGTCATACCTTCTTTCCATGGAAACACCAAATAAGCAGCCCCTTCTTTTCCCGGTATATTTTTATTGAAATAATATTCCACGTGGCATTGAGCACACACTAGCGAACGCATTTCCTGATGAGACGCTTTACTGATATCTTTGCCCATGGCCTCAAAGGCTTCAATTAAAGCAGGACGGGTTATAGTTAAATTCATGGTTTTGGAGTCGTGACAATCAGCACAACCAATCGGATTTATGACTTCTGAACCAAAATCTGATAATTTCTTACTGTAGTATTCAGTGACACCCATTTCGCTCATCAATCGAGGAACATCCGGACTTTTACAAGTCCAACAAGTGGAAGGCATCACGCCATCACCAGCTTTCATGGGAGCACCGATTCTTAGACTGTTATGAACATCTGTAACGGCATGGGCGTGGCCGCGAGGTTGGTTGTAGTCTTTACTAAAAGCATATCCGGCCCAAATAATGACTAATTCAGGCTGGTCTTTTAATGCATCTTTAAAACCGCTGGTTGACACATAACCTCTAAAAGTCGTATCTGCTGTTTTCATATAGGACTGATACTGACGTGGATAATTTAACCCCCACACCGAATCGCGTGGTTCAATACCTTCCAAAAGTACTTTGGGTTGGTAGGCAAAACGGGCTTCCGTTTTTCGGTCCATTATGGAATACGACAACATGCCGAGTAAAAAAACGACTATTGCCGTGATGATGAAAAGTACCCAATTTTTCATAGTTTCTTTATTTAATTGGTTGTGTTGATTTAGTTTGGTTTTTATTCATTTCTTTCTGCAGCCAGGCAGGAATGATTTGTTGATCTTCGCGAAGGTGTGTTTTAATAGGTTCAATTTGATGACCCACAGCCGAAAGGCTTTTTACTTTTCCGTGGGGCACTTCTTTATGGCAATCCCAACACAGGCGGTCGGTGCGATGTTCTTGATGGTTATCTACAAAAGCAGCCATTTTGGCATCGGTCACTTGATCTTGGTGGCAACGCACGCAATTGCTTTGAATCACTCGAATGGAAGGTTCTAAAGCACGAATAACTTCCGGTTCTGCCCTGAGGGTAAAAATGGAGGCATGATAAAGTCCGTCTTTCGCTTTGAAGTAGTATTTATTAAAAACATTATCGTGAGGAACGTGACAATCGTTACAATGGGCCACTTCTCTGTGAGAAGAGTGCGTCCAAGTGAGGTATTGTGGTGTCATGATGTGACAATTGACACAAGCTTCAGGGTCATCAGAAAGATAAGAAGCTGCATTACTCAATCGTAACACATACAGTCCGAGGCCGACGATACAAGCCATTAAAAAAGTGGCAGGCATACGCCATTTTTTGGTAGGCACCAAACTGTGTTTAAACAGAAAACGTTTGAACTTCTGAAAAACTGCCATGGCGTTATTTTAACAAAATTTAAACAATTGTAAAGGTATGAAAAAGCGGTTAAAAATCGATAAATATCATTTAAACAAAATTTTAATTTATAGTTTTATACATAATTACATCCGAAATATTCTTAGCTCTCATTTTAATTTCTTCTGCTTTTTCACCTTCAAAAAGTTCGTCTACGGTTTGTCTGAAAACTATATTCCAATGCTCAAAATGAGCATGAGAAAGCGGGCATTTGCTGTGCAACTCTTTGTGTTTTTGCATTGGATTTCCGTCGAAGTTTCCGGTAAAAAATAACACGTTTTCCCAAAAATCATACATCTTTGGCAAGTGCGTTTCCCAATTAATTTGGGCCACCTCATTGAACAAAAACCCAATGACGTTATCTGTTTTTATCTTCTCGTAGAATGCATTTACCAATCGGACGATGTCTGTTCTATTCTGTATATCTTTTTTCATCACCTTTCAATTATAGTTATTATAAATCTTTTCGGATGAATTTTCGCAAGGATAAATAGAACGGGATTACTATCCAAAGTAGCAACAATCCAAACGAGGCAAAAAGTCCTACCGTTGTTCCAAAAAAATCTTTAAAAATAGCTCCAGTATACCCCATCATTGCTGAAACATCCAAATGCAATAATATTTGAATTCTAGCCAAATCAATCGGACTTAATGCCGTTACTGCGACCATTGCTTTTTCAATGGGATATTCTGAAAGTTGAAATAAAAGAAAAAGCACTAAACCGTCAAATATCAAAGCAAAATAAAGCCAAGTCATGATGGCAATTCCGATTCCTTTGGCTTTGTCACGCGTTACAATTGAGCATAGAAAAGCTAGTGCTATAAATACAACTGAAATCAAACAGCCTACTAAAATCATCATCAAACCCACAGCGTTTGGTGCATTGACTAACAACGGAATTCCTGCTCCAATAAAAAACGCAAAGACCATTGAAGCACTTAAACCAAAAAATAAACTTTGCCAAATTTTATTTCGTTTGATAGGCTGACTCAAGAGTAATTCGATAAACTCAGAGCTGTTGTATAAATAGATGGTCGTAAATAAAATGGAAACCAATGGAACGGTAAATAAAATAACATTCAAAATGGTTAAAAGTCCTTTGGCACTATTGTCCTCTAAACCAAAAGCACTCCACGACAACAAACTCAAAACGATCGTATATACCACTACAATTTTGTTTTTCAAGATGTCGGTCAATATTATTTTGATGATTCTGTTCATTGTTTTTGTTTTAGAATACTTGCAATGGCTTTGGAAATTTTTGTTTCGTTGGTTTCCGATTTCAGATCTGCTACTTTTTTATGAAAATGAACTTTACCTTCTTGCATAAAAATAATTTCGGTTACCAAATCGTCTAGTTCGCTCAACAAATGTGACGTGATTAAAATCAACTTCCCTTTTTCTTTTTCTTTGATGATTTTATCTTTCAAAATCTCTGAAGCCAACGGGTCTAATCCGGCGGTGGGTTCGTCTAAAATCAATACGTCGGGATTGAATAAAAAAGCAAGCGTAGCACTTACTTTTTGGGTGGTTCCCCCGGAGAGCGTTCGCATTTGTTTATCGGCCATCGTATCCAAGTCGAAACTGTGCCATAATTCTTCGTCCAATTCTTGATTTGAATTTCGAATTGCTTTAATCATTTCTACTACGCCACCAATGGTCATCGTATCGGGATAGCGACCAATTTGTGGCATATAACCAATAGTTGAACGGTATAAATACTCTTTGACGATGCTTCTTTTATTGAATTTAATGGCACCGTCATCAGGTAAAACCATTCCTAAAATTGTTTTAATCAAGGTGGTTTTTCCACAACCGTTTGGGCCAATCAACGCAATACATTCGCCCTTTTTACAGGTAAGTGAAACATCGCTGAGCACGTTTAACTTCCCGAATTTTTTATTTAAATTTTTAATTTCTATCATAACTTCAGGGGCTTCATCAGTGGGGCTTTGTCTACAAAATTATCGGGTGTGATACTAGGTAAAACCTTTTCGGATTTGTCTAATAACGTGATCATGAAACTTCGAAACAACAACATGGCAGAGGGATTTTTTTCTACCAAAACGGCAAATAAGCTTAGCGGATGATAAGACACATCGCCCAAACCATCTCTGTTGATGTCATAACCTTCATATTTATCCCAATAGTTGTTGTTGAACGTATTTAATACTAAGCTTCCGTTGGTTCCCATATCAAAAGTATTGCCTTGAAAATTGTTGTTTACAATTTCGTTATCCATGCAACTGGCTTGAATTTTCATGGCCCAACCATTGCCTTGAAGGCTGTTTTTTTCAATTTTGATGCGGTTGGTTCCTTCCATGTAAATTCCGGAGGTATTGTTTTTAAAATGGTTGGAGTGAATATAACTATCTGAAATCTCTTTTAATAGAAGTCCGTAGGAGGAGGCTCCCCAGTTTTCATCAAAATAATTATTGATCATCGTTACCTTTTTAGAAAACATGACGGCAACTCCCGCACCATTATTTCTGAAAATATTGGTAATATAAGAATCGTTGGAGGAAAACATAAAATGCAATCCGTAACGAATATTATTGGTTGCGATGTTTCGCCAAATGACTGAATCGTGCACAAATTCAAGATAGATACCATCACGATGTCCTCGAATGGTGTTTCCGATAATTTGTAAGTCATTACTTTTCCAGGCGTGAATGCCGTTTCCGATTTGTTGTTCTTCTTTTCCGTAAGCAATAATGGTGTTGTTTTTAACGATACAGTTTCTCCCGTTTTGAATGTAAATGCCGAAGAAGTTATCGTCGAGTTGATTGCCTTCTATCAATACAAAAGATTTATTGTAGACTTTAATCCCACAAGGGTCATCTAAGGCTGCATAGCCGGAGTTGATTACTTTGAATCCTTTGACAACGACACTATCGGCATGAATGGAAAGTACTTCTGTTTTTTTCTGACCATCTATAACCGGGAAATCTTTTCCCAAAAAGACAATTTTTTTATCGATACGAATGTTTCCTTCTTTGTACAATCCTTTATGCACTATTACTGTGTCGCCCGCCTTGGAAGCTTTTAGAGCCAGCTTGATGGTTTTAAATGGTTTGTTTGTTCCTACTTCCAGCACTTGAGCCTGAAAAGTAGCAACAACAAACAAAAAAAGGAGGCACAATCGGTTCATGATCTCTTTACTGATTTAAAATTTCGTTCCAACTAATGGCTGTGGCTTTTAATTTATCACCAAAATTTTGGGCATCTGAAAAGGTAGCAAATGCTGCAATATTTCCGTGCATCGGACTATTGATATCGCCGCCTTTAATATAGAATGCTTTAGTTGCATCAATCAATTGGTTGTTTTGGGTGTAGTCATGCACGTAATAACTTTTTACTTTTGTGGATTTATTTTCCTCGCAGTAATTCACCAAGCAGGAGATGTCATCAAACATATAAAAACGACCTTTTTGGGTTTGAATTTCTGCTCCGAATTTACCGTCAGATACCGGCATTTTACAAAATTCGCACGCATCGGTATTTAATTTAATCGGCTGTGCTTCATTGCTTCCACAAGCTGTAAGAAAAAAAATGGGTACAAGTAACAAAGCCACTTTTGCTTTCATAAAACGTTGGTACCATTTGAATTCTAACGTTAAAACAATAAAGATGAGCAATCCGCCAGTTATCAACATCCACCCACCGATATCCGGTACCGAATACGCACCAAAATTCAATAATTGTTTGTAGCCAATTAACGGCGGTTGATAAGACATTCCCGGTACTTTTATCGCGGCATTGGGGTCTAAATTATGTCCATATTCGTAGTTCCAGCGGTAAAAATCGACACCTGCTAAAATGGTAAATAGGATAAACGCACTGAATAGAGCCACAACACCTTTTCTTTTAGCAATTATAGCCATTGCTAGTGCAAAAAGACCAAAAAACCCAATAATATAAGGTAATATTTTAAATTCGATGAAGTTTTCGGTATGCAAAGTTGCCATGCCGATGTAATGGTTTAGTCCATTGATTATTTCAACATCGCCACCAATTTTGTGAGCATGTAATTTTAACACCAATCCTTCAGGATATTGCGGAGCATCTAAATCAATTTGCCACATGGGAAAATAAAGTGACCCAAAAAACAATCCTGTTACAATCAAGAGCAAGACCCTTGAGTGTAAAGCTATTTTTGCTGTTTTCATTTTTATTTGAATTAAGGGAGCATCTAGAAAATGATGCTCCCTTTGAATTACTTATTTAGTAGCCGGTACGTTGGTCCCTAAGCTATAGTGAAGCGGAATATTTGAACCTTTGGGAGAGACCCGAATATAGCCTTGCATTTCTTGATGTAAAGCACTACAGAAGTCGGTACAATAGAAAGGGAATGTTCCTACTCGATCCGGAACCCATTTCAACGTAGTGGTTTCACCCGGCATGATTAGCAATTCGCCATTATCAGCACCTTTTATTGCAAATCCGTGCGGCACATCCCAATCTTGTTCTAAATTGGTTACGTGGAAATACACTTCATCACCTAAGAAGACACCTTCAATATTGTCGGGAGCAAAATGCGAACGCATAGAAGTCATGTACACATGAACTTTGTTGCCTTCGCGAACCACTTTGGCATCTTTTTCACCTTTCGTTACATAGGGATGCTTGTTGTCTTCAATTTTATAGAATTTCAATTGCCCGTTGTTTCGAATTAAATCGGCAGGTGCGGCTTGAGCATAATGCGGTTCACCAATGGTTGGGAAATCCAATATCAATTGCATTTTATCGCCACTGATGTCATATAATTGAGCACTATGACACAATTCAGGTCCGGTTGGCAAATAACGGTCTTTAGTAATTTTGTTATATGCCACTAAATATTTACCGAATGGTTTTTTACTATCCCCGCCAGGAATGCACAAGTGACCCACTGAATAGTAGGTTGGCACTCTATCCAAAACTTGAAGTGTTTTAATATCCCATTTTACTACTTCAGAAGAAACAAACATGGTGGTGTAAGCATTTCCTTTTCCGTCAAATTCGGTATGTAATGGTCCCAGACCCGGTTTTTTAACTTCACCATGTAACACCGATTCGTATTTCAGCACCGGAATTCCGCCGTAATCACCTTCATACGATTTGTCTTTAATCGCCTTTTGCAACTTATCAAAACTAAATACCGGAATTAAAGCGGCTAATTTACCTGAACCAACAATGTATTCACCTGTTGGATCCACATCACAACCATGAGGTGATTTTGGACAAGGAATCATGTAGCAAATGTCTTTTAACTCTGAGGCATCCAACACCAAAACTTCTGTTTTAATAACCGATTTAGCTGTGTGTGTATGTTCGTCCCAAGTGTTATGAGCATAACGCACCTTTTGTTTTTTCCCTTTTCCGGCTTTTACATACTCTTCTGCTTTTTTCCAATTGACAGCCATGATAAAATCTTTGTCTTTTTGTGAAGCATTAACCTCTAACAAAGTATTGGCTTGTTCCGTATTATAGCAAGAGAAGAAAAACCAACCATGAGATTTACCTTTACCGGCATGCGATAAGTCAAAATTTACGCCTGGTGTCATAATTTGAAAAGCGATATCCATTTCGCCTTCTTTACCCACTTTTACAAAACTGATGTGTCCTTTGTAGTTTTCTTTGTATGTATTAATTGGTACATCACCATTTTCATAATCACCGGGAACGCTAAAACGAGTTCCGGCAACCACATATTCGGTATTTTCAGTAATAAATGGCGAAGAGTGATTACCACCACTGTTTGGTAACTCAATAATTTCAGCGGTTTTAAATGTTTTCAAATCAATACGAGCAATACGGGGTGTGTTATTGGCATTACCAAACACCCAACGCCCATCAATTTCCCCATTGGTTTGCGACATTTCTGTGTGGTGTAAATCATCCCAAGGCACAAATCCGTGTGACGTATTCAACATGGGTTTTGTTTCTTCGCTATAGCCCCACCCTTTTTCCGGATCTACGGAGAAAACAGGAATAACTCTAAATAATCTTCCACTTGGAAGACCATAAACACTTATTTGTCCGCTAAATCCGCCGGACACAAAGTTGTAAAATTCGTCATATTTACCGGGAGCAACATAGGCTTTTTGAGCCGCATCGCCACTCACTGCATCACTCGTATTTTTGGGTTTACAGGACCCCAAGAAGGCTACAATTAAAATTAGTGCAGCAGTAATTTTTAAAAATTTTGTGTTCATATACTTTCGATTTATATTGTTTTTAACTGTTTCAAATTACTTCACACCATCATTTTGACGCATATATTCTAAAATGTTTCTGGCATCATCATCCGTAAGTGCTTGATTGGGCATTCTAACTAAACACAATTCTAATTGTGCTTGCAACTCGGGGTCTTTGTCAATCATTGGGTCCGGATTTATTGCGAAATTCATAAGCCATTGTGGCGTTCTGCGTTCAGTTACTCCCTTCCAACCGGGTCCCACTAAACGTTCGTCGGTCAATTTGTGGCAAGACATACATTTAACTCCGGCCACTTTTTCGCCTTCAGCAGCCATTGCTACATTTAATCCGGTACCTAAGTCGACTGTAGAATATTTGCCTTCTCCGCGGTTTGGATCATACGAAGTTGGATCTGAAGTTTCTGTTGAAGAAGACTTCGAAAAATCCTCTCCGGCATTGGTTTTATCTTTTCCACATGAAATGAATAAGAGTAAACCAAGTGCTAGTGCATACATTTTGTTCATATTAATTTAGGTTAAAATTATGACACAAATTTCCAGAGTAATTATTCAAAAATTTATGATTGCAATCATACCCTTGGCAATTTTTAGTCTTTATCTTTATCTCATAAATAAAATGTGTGAATGTTCGAATTCAACATGTTGATGATTTTTTTGAAACCATATAAGGCATATCAGTTCCTTTTTTGAGGTAGGTAAAAACTAAATGACTTATATGACTAAATCTAACCTGTTAAAAATTTTGTATTTTTTCAAACTTTCCTATGCAGTTGGTAAGTAGCTTTTGTTTTAAACGAATGAAAAAGTAAATACAAAACTACACTCGCTAAGCTTACAAACAAAAGCGTTCCTGTGATGATAAATCCAATCATCCAGGGACGACTTTTTAGCATCATTTGACCAAAAGCAGCTCCGGAAATTCCGGCTTGCCACAAGGCTCTTTGTATACCCATTCCGGCTAATGTGATTAAAAACAATAACAACGCAATTTGCGTTGTCCAAAAAACAAGCGTCATTCTCATTAAAGCTTTCCCACTCTCAAAGGTAGGTTTGATGAAGTAAAAAGCTCCACCTAAAACAATCATGGTGTTGATCCCGATGGTGGTACCCATCGCATGAGCAACCGTAATCTGTGTGCCATGTGTATATAAATTAAAGGCAGGTATTGACATCAATAAAGCAATAGCTAAATTGATTATCACCCAATAATCGGCAGCCATTAAAAATCGATAAGGAAAAAAGTAATAATGCGTTCGATTTTCATTTAATTGTTGGTTCCAATTATAAAAAATACGAATTAGAATAACCCATTCGGTCATACTTACGATATAGGAAATATGATGAATGTAGCGATCTGTTGGGAGAATGTAGATATGATGTCCCCAATTGAACATTAAATTAAACAATCCTAAAAAGTACATGGCAAAAATTAATTTGCTATGACCCATTTTTTCATTGCCTGAAATTTTAGTCATTAAATAAAAAGCCAAACCATAAATTATTTGATTGACAGCACCTACAATTGACCCGTTTACCTTCCATTGAATGGTCATATCGGCTATTAAATGTTCTCTAAAATAAGGAAATAGCCAGAGGTAATTTTCTATAAAAATAAAAGCAAAAAAAACAATTCCTGTGAACCACATCCAATAATATACCGGCCATGATTTATAGGATCCTACGTTTTTTAAAAAATAGACTAAGAATACAAAATACGAAAGTAAAATGGGTAATGCCCATATCGGTTTAAATTCCCAGTATTCTCTTCCACCAAAATCACCCGTGAGATAACTATAAAATATTCCCACTAGAGCCACAAGCCATAAAAGTAAATGCACTTTTAATAAACGGGTTGCACTGCGTTGTACGGCATCTCTTTGAATGGCTAAAGCTACACAAGCTAATCCTCCTAAAACAATACCAAAATAGGCACTGGTGACGTGCAACGGACGTAGCTTAAGAAAGCCTATGAAGTCTGATTTAGCATCGGATAAACGATAGGCAAATGAAGCTAAAAACCCAAAAAGTACTCCTAAAAAAAGCAGTAACAATGCTAATCGAAGCACCCAAATTCCTGATTTCATTTTAATCATTTAAAGTAAAAGTTCCATTTATTTTAGGTGAATAATGCTGCGGATTTGCAGTTCCTGTTTCATTCATGGATTGTAAAAATACAAGTAGGTCCTCCATTTCTTGATTTGTTAAATCAAAAGGAGGCATAAGCCCCATTCCATTGTTGATGACTGCTTTCAAAAAAGCATCCGAATATCCTGGTTTTGCAGTTACGTTGGTTACATCAGGGCCCAAATAGCCTCCCAAACCATACAATTGGTGACAGGTATGGCAGTTGTGTTTTTGCCAAACATCTTTTCCGGCAGCAGCTTGTTTTTGTATCGTTGCCTTTTGATGGTCTTTTTCTCGCAACGGTTTCAGATAAATAGCAACGGAATAGATAAGAAATAAAACGCTTAACATTATAAAAATCGTAATCGGTGCTACTTTAACTGAAGGCATATTCCCTCTTTTTGTTTGTTTCTAAATGCAGAGCCATCGACGATTGATTGATAATTATCATGGCGGTTTGCAACATGTTTTCCAGTTCGCAACAATTTCTGCACCGATAATAGTATTCTTCACATTCCATCAAATCGGTATGAATTTTTATCAATTGAGTTAAAACTTTCATTTTTTCTTCTTGACTTCCTTGCAGAACGTGATAGGTCATCAAACTTTTCACTTGCTTTTTGAAATTGTCCAATACTTTTGGAACAATAATTTCATGGGCCTCTACCGCACTATTTTGGATAACCGGTTGTCTTTGCAGAATTTGGGTAGTGTTGCAGATTATTTGCTGTGAAGCATTAAAGGAATAGACTAACGCTTCCAAAAGCGAATTCGAGGCTAACCGATTGGCTCCGTGTAAACCGGTGCAAGAGCATTCTCCCAATGCATATAAATTTTTCACATCCGACTGCCCAAATTCATTTACTTCAATGCCACCACATTGGTAATGGGCAACCGGCACAATCGGAATTAAATCCGTCTCCGGATTGCGTCCAATTTCTTTGAACTTAGTAAGAATTGTTGGGAAATGATTTTTGAAGTCCTCCTGGTTTACATGACGCACATCCAAATACATGTACGCTTCTTCCGATTGAATGATTTCCTTGGTAATGGCATCAGAGACGATATCTCTGGTGGCCAATTCTCCTCTAGTATCGTAGTCAAATAGAAATCTTTTTCCTTTAGAATTTACTAAGTGACCGCCAAAACCTCGCACTGCTTCCGAAATTAGAAACAGATTGCTCTTACCTTTTTCATACAAAGCGGTGGGATGGTACTGCATGTAATGCATATTGGTGATCGTAGCTCCTGCTCTAAAGGCCATTGCTATCCCATCACCGGTCGCAATTTCAGGATTGGAAGTGTAATTAAACAATTGACCGCTTCCGCCTGTCGCTAGTACGATTGCTTGTGCAAAAATAGCTTTCTCTTCGTTGTCATTTCTTGTCATATATGACATCCCAATAGCTATACTCTCCTCTGACTCACTATCCATAATGATATCCACGCAAAAAGCATTGGCCAGTACTTCAATATTTTTGGCTGCCGCAATCTTAGCCCACAACACCTCTTGTATATGAAAGCCAGTTTTGTCTTTGTAATGCACTACGCGACTGTGACGGTGACCGCCCTCTAAAGCCAAATCCAAATTGCCGCTTGTTGTAGTATCAAATTCAGCACCCCATTTAATTAGTTCATTCAAACGTTGCGGTGCTTGTTTGATGACCATTTCCACCACCTTTTTATTGCATTTGCCTTGACCTGCATTCAAAGTGTCTGTGATATGTTCTTCAAAACTATCTGTAATTCGGTTACAAACTGCTGCAATGCCACCTTGTGCGAGCGAGGTGTTTGTCTCTTTCGGTTCCTTTTTAGTCAGTAAAACTATCTTTAATTCCGGATTTTTTTCATGGATTTGTATGGCCAATGAAAGTCCTGCTATTCCGGTTCCGGAGATTACTACATCACATGTTTTCATCGAATTATATTTTAAGCATTTGTTGAATAGGTTTTTGAGCTTTGGTTATGAGTTCCTCTGCGAGTAGCACCTCAGGAGATTCTTTCAGAAGACACTTATAGAGTTTTTCCAACGAATTCATTTTCATAAAAGCACATTCACTACAAGCACAGGTGTTGTCTTCTTTTGAAGGTGCGGGAATAAGAATTTTATGAGGAACTTCTTGTTGCATTTTGTGTAGAATCCCATTTTCGGTGGCAATAATAAATTTTGGTTTCGGTGACGCTTTTATGTAATTGATCATTCCCGAAGTGGAACCAATATACTGAGCCGTTTTTAAAATATGAGCCTCCGATTCGGGGTGAGCCACAATCACTGCATCCGGATTTTTTTGGTACAAATCAATTAATTTTTCCAGTGAAAAAGCTTCGTGAACCACACAAGAACCTTCCCATAAAACCATGTCTCTTCCGGTTTCATTGATAAGGTATTTACCAAGATTTTTATCGGGTGCAAAAACAATATTTTCTTCCGGTGGAATTGCATTAATCACTTTCACAGCATTTGAAGAGGTGCAAACATAGTCGCTCATGGTTTTTATTTCAGCAGAGCAGTTTATGTAAGTAACCACTTTATGGTTTGGATAGTTTTTTAGAAAATCTCGAAATTTATCAGGTGGGCATCCATCCGCCAAGGAACATCCGGCATTTATATCAGGTACTATAACTATTTTAGTAGGGTTTAAAATTTTTGCAGTTTCTGCCATAAAATAAACTCCAGCAAACACAATAATTTTTGCATCTGTTTCTGCAGCCTTTCGTGAAAGCTCTAAGCTATCTCCCACAAAGTCGGCTATTTCCTGTATTTCCGGCGATTGATAGTAATGAGCGAAAATGACAGCCTTTTTTTGCTGCTTGAGTGCTATAATTTTTTGTTGTAGTACGTTTTCTTTTTTCATTGTAATAGGACATTTTTGTCTTATTAAGAATCAAATTTTTTAAATTTTCAAGAAGGTTTCATTCACTGCTAAACCAGCAATCAAATCGGCCAAGGTGGTTGTGTCTAGTGCATTTTTTAATTGTTCTCTGATGGGCTTGTATTGCTTATGAAACGGACAAGGTTTTACTTCAGAACAATCATTTAAGCCGAGGCTACACCGTTTATAAACCGAATCGCCATCAATAGCTAAAATAATATCTCCTAATTTTATGGTTGCGAGTTTTTCTTTAGCAACAAAAAAACCGCCACCATTTCCTTTTAACGAATCAACAATTTTATTTTTGGCTAAATTTTGAAGAATTTTAGCCGTAAAGGACTCCGGAGAATCTATTTTTCTGGCAATTTCACGTAAACTAATTCGTTGACCCTGCTGCGTTTCGGCCGCAATGATAATGGTAGCCCTAACGGCATATTCACAAGTTTTCGATAACATTTTTTAATTCAAAAATAGCACTATTTTCACAATTCTACGGGCAAAATTATAAAGATATAACATGAGCTGGTATGATTTAAATCATACTACCTCATCGTAATCTGAATTTTCGTAGAAGACAACTGCTTGTAATCTGCAGCATTTGAATGTTGAAGAGGTGCTATGGTTACCGATTCATTTCTAAAATGTTGTAAGTAATACGTTCCATTGTAGCCATTCATCTCCAACAAATGAATCATTTCTGTGATGTCTTCTTCATCTAATAAATCGGAATGAACGGTTGTTCGCACTTCATGAGTAACACCATGTTTTTGAATTACACTCAAACTTTCAAAAAATTGGTAGTAAAAGTCAGCCTTTGTTATGTTTTTCGTTTTCCTTTTAGTGGCTTTAAAATCCAAGGCTATATAATCTATCAATTGCAATTTCAAAGCTGCTGCTAACCGATCCGGCAGGCTACCATTGGTATCCACTTTCACCAAAAAACCCATTGCTTTAATTGACTGCATGGCATCTATTGTTTCTTTGTGCAACAAACATTCTCCTCCACTAAATACGACTGCATCTAATAAGCCTTTGCGTTTTTCTAAAAAAGAAAGTATTTCGGGAATGGAATATTTTCCCTTCCCGAAAACAATCTCCGGATTGTAGCAATAACTGCACTTCATATTACATCCCGCAAACCAAAGAATACACGCCGTATGGTCAGGATAGTCCAGTAGTGTGAAAGCAGTAATACTGTGAATCCTCTTTTTAGCACTTGGTTTCATTAAAATGAGTGCGTTGTTTGTGTTCTCCTTTTTTTCCAATGTTAAAGCTTTCTACCGGTCGGTGATAGCCCATCACTCGGGTGTAAACTAAACATTTTGTTCGCATTTCATTGTGCTGTTCTAAAACTGATTTAATTAATGTTTGTGTTCTCATGTTTATTTGTATTTAGTTTTTCTATTAAAATTTCATCGCATTTCGGACAATATTCATGTTCGCCGTTGAGATACCCGTGAATCGCACAAACGCTGAACACAGGCGTTACGGTAATATAAGGCAGTTTGAAATTCGTAATTACCTTTTTAACAAAGTTGCGGCATGCTTCAACGGAACTAATTTTTTCATTCATATACAAATGCAAAACGGTTCCTCCGGTATATTTACACTGCAAATCATCCTGCATTAATAAAGCTTCAAAAGGGTCTTCTGTGTAATCCACAGGAATTTGCGAGCTATTGGTATAGTATATATTTTCACCCGTTCCGGCTTGAATAATTTTAGGATATCTTTTTTTATCTTCTTTCGCAAAACGGTAGGTAGTTCCTTCAGCGGGAGTTGCCTCTAAATTGTATAAATTACCTGTTTCTTCTTGAAACTGTTTCATTCTATTTCTGATATATTCTAGTAGTTCAGTAGCCATCTCCGTTCCAAAAGCACTTGTAATATCGTGTGTCCCTTTTGTGAAATTTAAAATCATTTCGTTGATGCCGTTGACGCCAATCGTAGAAAAATGATTTCTAAAATGAGGTAGATAACGTTTGGTATAGGGATATAATCCGCGATCATACATGTCTTGTACAAACACACGTTTTTTTTCCAACGTAGATTTGGCTAATTCCATTAAATAATCAACCTGTTGGTATAACCCTGTTTTATTTTCCGGATATAAATAACCCAAACGAGCCATATTGATGGTAACTACGCCAATACTTCCGGTCATTTCGGCACTGCCAAACAAACCGTTTCCTCGTTTTAGTAATTCACGCAGGTCGAGCTGCAAACGGCAACACATGCTTCTAACGGCATTGGGTTTATAGGCGTTCGGATTTTCTACTTTTTCACCGTTTTCATCATAAACATATTGGCTTCCAATAAAATTTTGAAAATAGGAAGAGCCAATCTTAGCTGTATTTTCAAAAAGAATATCGGTGTTTTCACCATACCAATCAAACTCTTCAGTAATGTTTACAGTTGGAATTGGGAATGTAAAAGGTTGTCCGTTAGCATCCCCTTCTGTCATTACGGTATAATAGGCTTTGTTGATTAAATTCATTTCGTGTTGAAAATGTTCGTAACGAAGTTCTAATGGTGATACCACTCCCCTCTTTTTTGCCCGTTTCAAAAACTCATCTGATTTAAAATTTAAAAACAAATGCTCATTATTTCGGGTTGGTATTTGAACTTTTAAATCATCCGGCACCACCCAATCTAAGGTTATATTTGTAAATGGTGATTGTCCCCATCGAGCAGGAACGTTTAAATTATACACAAAACTTCGAATGGCTTTCAGCACTTCCTCGAAGCTCAAATTGTCTTTAAAAACATACGGAGCCAAATAAGTATCAAACGAACTAAAAGCTTGTGCACCGGCCCATTCGCTTTGCAAAATGCCTAAAAAATTTGCCATTTGTCCCAAAGCTTCTCTAAAATGAGAGGGTGGTTTACTTTCTACTCGTCCACGAACTCCGTTAAAACCATCGTTTAATAGTACTCGTAAACTCCAACCTGCACAATAACCCGTTAGACAATCTAAATCATGAATGTGGTAATCACCATTGCGGTGAGCAAAACCCTCTTCCTTCGAATACACCTTGTCTAACCAATAATTGGCGATAATTTTTCCGGCCACGTTGTTTACCAAGCCGGCATTGGAATAGGAAGTGTTTGCGTTGGCATTAATTCGCCAATCGGTTTGCGAAATATACTCCTCAATGGTTTGTGTACTATCCACATATGAGGTGTCTTCATTTAAGCCCAGTATGTGTTCCCTTTGCATTTTTCGAGTATGCCTGTAGACCATAAATGACTTCATCACGGAAAAGTAACCCCTAGTGAACAGCACTCTTTCAATGATATCCTGAATCTCTTCTACAGCCCAGGTTTCTTTATCCTTTAATTTATCCAGTACATCGTTTACTACATGGGGATTATAGTTTTGTAATTCGCTTTCGAAAGCTTTTTCGATTGCTTGTTCTATTTTGAACAATTCAAATGGTTTGAAGATACCGTTTCTTTTAATGACATATTTTTCCATAAAATTCAATTTGAATAATTAATCTAACTAATAATTTATCAAATTTAATTTAAATAGGATGTTTTTATCTTGTTTGAAGAATATACTATCAACAAGTTAGATTGTCTTTTTGTTAATAAGTTTAGTTTGTATTAGGATGATATTTGTTTGATATGAAAGAGATGCTGAAACAAGTTTAAAAAGACAGCATGGTACTTGATTGGGATGTATCAAAAGGGATTGAAAATGGTTTCCTATTTCGATGCAAACGGATTGAAATCAGACCTAATGCTTTAGTATCAACGGAACAAAATCCGGTGGGACATGGGTATACGTGGGTGTTCGCTTTAGTATCTTTACCTAAATAACACCCTATTAGCAACAAAAAATGCTTCGGACAGGCTCAGCCTGACAGTTCGTTATTTATTTGATACGATCTTAATTTAACAATTCACTGTTCTTGTGAACTTTGCGTTAAACTTAGCTCCCGATAATTAATTATCGGGATTGCAGTTAAACTTCAAAAAAGCGAAGTTATGGTGAAATGGATTTTTAGAAGATTGGCAATTAGTTCTGTTTTATTAGCTTCTACTCCATCGAATTCGCATCAGAAGTAAGGGCTGTCAATAGTTCATTCAAATTAACTGTAACATAGGAAGAGGCATAATCTGAAACGGCGTAGGGTAAAATGAGGTGGTCTTTGTGGATTAAACTTCCGCAGGAGTAAACCACGTTAGGTACGTAGCCATCTCTTTCTTCTTCGAGTGGTGAAAGCAACGGTTCCTTTAGTCTTCCTAATTCAATAGTAGGATCTTCCAAGTCTAAAAGTGAAGCTCCAATGCAATACCGTCTCATGGGTCCGACCCCGTGAGTAATGACCAACCAACCTTGTTCTGTGAAAATGGGCGAACCACAATTGCCGATTTGGGTAAACTCCCAGGGGTATTTTGGTTCTTGTATTTTTATCGGATTATTCCAAAGCGTTATTCTATCGGAATAAAAAAGGTAGTTGTTTACCCCGTCAATTCGGGCTAACATGGCATATTTACCCTTTATTTTTCGGGGAAAAAGTGCAAAATTTTTATTTTGTGCCCCATTACCATGCATGGGCATCACTCTAAAATTTAAAAAATCATTTGTAGAGAGTAACTTGGGCAAAACGGTAAGTCCATCATAGGCCGTATACGTGGCATAGATTTTTTGTGTCCCGTCGTCTTCGGTGAAACGCACAAACCGGGCATCTTCAATACCTCGACTTTCAGAGGAAGAGATGGGGAGAATGGCACGGCTTGAAATGTCGGAATCTTTATGGAATTCAATATCATAATAGGAATCTACCAGCCAGGTCATTTCCTTTAGGGCTTGTTTTCGCTGTTCGCCAATATCGAACGATTGCATCATTCGTACGGCATTTTTTAAATCATAATATTCAAAGCGATCCGGCATTCCGTCCATTATTGAAGTAGTGTGTGATTTTGGGATTTTCATCTCCTCCATTTTTTTTATAAATCGTTTCTTGTCATACGATTTTTTCTTTATAATTTCGGGTAAATCGATATGTTGATGGGGCACAGCCAATCGCAAATTATTAGCGATATCGAGAATTCCTTTTCGGAAGACGATGGAAGACAAATGACCTTCACCTGTAGCCCGCAAGGATAAAATCACTCTTGTTTCTCCTTCTTCCAAAAAGGTTTGATCAAAATCTTCCACAATAGAGGGATTAAACAAAGCGGCCGATTCCAGCGAATACTCCATAGTGCTGTAGGAACCGATTAACAGTTTGCATTCTAACGCCAGTTTTTTGTAATCAATTCCGATAGAATTAATTAAGTTCTGGTAGTTATTGGCATGTTTTAGGAAGATATCCGATACATTTCTATGACGACTCGCAAAGGTGTTAAAAGTAGTTTCGAGTAGCTCTTTGACCTGTATTTCACTTAATGCCATGATTCGTTTTACCAAATTAGTAGTCCTAACATCCCCATTGTTAAAAAAGCGGGCTACTACTCTACTCGAATCCGGTTGTATGCTCAAACTTTTACGATTCACTGTTACCGCCATTTTGCTTTTATTATAGGTTAACTTTTACTGATGTGAACAACTTTTTTTGCTACATTGTTCCGTTATGGTTCCCTTTTAGGACTATATGTCTAAATAAATACCGCCTATAAACTAAGAAAGGTGGGTGAGCATTTCTTATTTTATAGGCAGTAACAGCTGTAAATTACACTATACAGCTTTTTGATTGAGTCTGCTCTCTGCTATTTTGTTTAATTTTTGATCGGCTTTGTATTCTTCGTCCAAGGTTTTTTGCAATATGGCGGCAGTATCGTGCAGTCCTAACTCTTTAGCGAATCTTACTGCAGTTCCATATCCGGAGATTTCGTAATGCTCTATCCGTTGTCCTCCGGCAATTAGTCCCACATCCATCAGGTCTTCATCTTCTGCTTCTTCCATAAAACTTTCGGCTTCTGAAATTAGACCTTTCATGGCTTTGCAAGTTTCACCATTCGGAGCAATGTCTAAATTATCGCAAATCGCTTCTATTCTTTTTTTGTGTTCTTTTGTTTCCTGCAAGTGCTCTTCAAAAGCCGCTTTTAACGAGCTGTCGTTGGTGTGTTCAATTACCTTTGGTAATGCCTCGACCAATTGACTTTCTGCATTGTACAAATCTTTTAATTGGTGTTCAAATAATTCTTGTAATGTTTTCATAGTTTATTCCTCTTTTGATTTTTGGTTTATCATCTAAAGGTAATCACTAATCTTACTTGTAATTAATCGAAAAACATCAAATGGTAACTCAAATGAATAGTGTTGTGTTCTTTTTTTACAGGAATTGAGAGGATGTCATTCAGCTTCCTCCAGTTTCCCTCACCTTGGTGCTACGCGGTGCTACTCAAACTATTTTGATTGTTTTTATAATATTTGGGACTGCAATTGTATTTTTCTTTGAAGATTTTTGAAAAGTAACTTCTACTGGTTAACCCCACACTGTATACCACTTCCGAAATATTGAGTTCGGTAGTTCTAATCAGATTTTCTGCTACTTCTACACGAACGTTTCTAATATAATCGGAGACCGTTCTATCGTGGAGTACTTTAAATCCTTGTTGTAATTTAAGCGGTGCCAGACCTGCTTTTCTACTCAAGTATTTCAGTGTATAGTGTATTTCGGGATAATTTCTAATGAATTGTGCAATTTCTTTAACAGCCTGCATGTTGGATTTTGTAAGCGAGGCACAGTGATTTTCAGCATTGGCTTGATCCGTTGTATGTTGTTCAATTTCTAAGGCCAAAAGCAAAAACACAATGCTGTTGTTCATTAGATTGCGTACCAATCCGTTTTGCTTGATAGCGTTGAGTTCTTCAATTTTTTCTGCTATTTTCACATTAAAAGAACTAATGTAGCAGTAACGGTCTTGTTTAGGTTCTTTGAAAAAGGTGTTGCTTAGTTGATTTTGTAATTCCTTATCTGAAACGGTTGCTGCATTTACTGTAATTATTGAAAATTTAACTTCTTTCTCTTTTTTAAAAAAGAAGAAGGTGTTTCTCTGAAATGTTGAAAAGATACCGGTTTGAAACTGCCCCATTTTATTTTTGGTGTTTTTTTTACCAAAGCTTTGTTGCATTTCCCCTTTTGAACAATAACCAAAATGAAGGGAATCGGTATCAGCTGTTTTATAGAGAATAGCCAAGGAACCGGTCACTGTTATATCAAATTCTATGTAGTTTATTGCTTTTTCAACTGCAATACCGGTTATGGTTCCTGAAGCCTTATCGTTGTTTAATTTTAAACTATATTCTTTAGATTTTAACAACAACGTACCACCCAACTGTTTTTGCAATTGTTTGAATGCAAGGGCAGGATTATTTGAAGTGAGAAGTATCGTTTGCATCTTGTGATTCTTTACTTGCCTGAAGCAATGGTTTGTAATGATAGATTGTTGGTTTACTTAGTTCTTTTACTCTTATTTCGAACACTTTTTGAATGGTTTAAAATTAGGTTGGTTTGGGTACTATTAGTGCACTTTCTCAAAAATGCCAAGTTACTTGCGAAGTGCTCTATTTTAGCATTTACTATAGCAATAGCATTCGCATCAAACATCAAAAAGTGATTACTACAAAGATGCAAAACCCATAAGGAGAACTACTTGTATAATTATTTGAAAAACTTGCATGATTCAGATTTCTTTATAGAAATGTATGTGGGTTGGTTTGAAATGGTGGGATGGAAATCCGGCCCTAAGTGTCGAGTCTAAGGCTTCGGGACAATAAGAATGATAGTTGATTGTATTTTATAGCAAGGAAAGTTGTAAAACAAAAAAACCGCCTCAATGTTACTTGAGACGGCTTCTTTTCAGTTAGCGTACTAACTTAGTTTTAGTTGTTTGAAATGACCACTGATTTGGTAGCCGCACTTTCGTTGGTTACTAATCTTAGGAAATAAACTCCGGATGCCATTTCATTCGCATTAAATTTAACAGTGTGTGTTTGACCACCCGCTGCTTCGCCTTCAAAAATAGTTTTGATTAACTGACCGTTAACGTTGTATAATTGTATACTAACGCTTGATCTTTCATTCAAGCTATATTCTATTAAGCCATCTTCAGTAACAGGATTCGGATACACTTTATAAGATACCAATTGTGGTATCGGTGCTTCAAAATCTCCGTCAGAAGGGCCGGTACAACTCAAGTAAGCGAAGTCGAAACCTTCTTCATAATTACCATTAATGGCAATCAAAGCTTCGTAAACATCGTTTATTGCGTATTTTGTAGTACCGCCACCTAGTATAGCATTAGCCACTATCAACACTTCTCTTACTTTCATTCCTTCAAATGTTCCTGAAGCAATGTATAAGTCTTCAATCGAAAGGTCAGTTGAAGCAAAGTCGGCATTTTTACCGAATGCGATGTTCAACTTGGCTGTTACCAATTGTGCTGCTAATCCATTGTCATAAGCACTGTTGGAAGGATTAGAAATCGTTCCTTGATTCAGTGCTCTTGGAGCGGCATTTGAAGGTAAGAAACTACGAACAGCGTCAGCTGAAGTAAATCTCAAATTCCTTGTTGATGAGCCCACTACAAGTCCATTTGGAAATGATGTTGCGAAATTAGCATTCAAATAACAATTTTCATCATTACTCAAACATGTAATAGCATAACCTTCTTGACTAATTGTGTTGAATCCTCTACACTCACCAAATAACAACGCAACGTTTCCTGTAATGGTACAACCATTAGCATCAGTAGCCGTTACGGTATAGAAACCTACTTGCAAACTTGCTGTTTGTGTCGTTTGAGTTGGTGTTGAACTCCAACTGTAGGTATAAGGACCAGTGCCTCCTGTTACGGTTGCTGTAGCTGTTCCAAATCCTCCACTTGAAGTTATTGGTGTTTGCGACATCGTGATAGCCAAGGCTGATGCCGGTTGTGTTACTGTAGCACTTACGCTTGTAGTACATCCCGTCGCACTAGTGATTGATCCGGTGTACGTTCCAACAGCTAAATTGTTTAGCGTAAAA
The DNA here is from genome assembly GCF_014638005.1 of Flavobacterium orientale. Taxonomy (GTDB): domain Bacteria; phylum Bacteroidota; class Bacteroidia; order Flavobacteriales; family Flavobacteriaceae; genus Flavobacterium; species Flavobacterium orientale. The sequence goes on along the minus strand of NZ_BMFG01000012.1, from coordinate 1,348 downwards.
TTAGTACTTCCGTTCGACCATAAAATAGTGTGAGGGGCTGTTCCGCCTAAAACTGTAGCTGTTACACTTCCATTGTTTCCTGCAAAACAAGATACGTTGGTTTGTGTAGTTGCTGCTTGTATGGCGTCTTGTGTTATCGTTGCAGTTACGTTTGCAGTACATCCGTCTTCACTTGTTACTAAAGCAGTATACGTTCCGACAGCTAAATCATTTATCGTGAAGGTAGTACCTCCATTCGACCATAAAATAGTGTACGGTGCCGTTCCGCCTGTAACTGTACAAGTAATACTTCCAAAGCTTCCCGCAATACAACCCATGTTAATTTGTGTTGTAGTTGCCAATAAAGAAGCAGCGGGTTGTGTTACGGTAGCACTTACGTTTGCAGTACATCCGTTAGCACTTGTAATCACTGCAGTATAAGTTCCTGCGGCTAAATTGTCTATTGTAAAAGTAGTGCTTCCGTTAGACCATAAAATAGTATAAGGTGCTGTTCCTCCCGTTACTGTAGCAGTTACACTTCCATTGTCTCCTGTAAAACAAGTTACATTGGTTTGTGTAGTTGAAGCTACGATAGCCGGAGCAGTAGCAATAGTTACTGTTCCATTAGACTGACAACCGTTAGCATCTGTAACTAAATAAGTATACGTTCCTGCCGTTAAGTTGTTCACTGTGAAAGCTGTACTTCCTGTAGACCAAACAATTGCATAAGGCAGAGTACCACCTGTAGCGGTCACTGTTGCCGATGCACTAGTTGTAGTACATGTTAAAGCAGTAGCTGTATGCGTACTAACTAAAACCGGTACAGAAAGTATGATTACAGAACCTGTTGCAGTACAACCGTTAGCATCTGTAACCACATACGTGTATGTTCCACCTGTTAAACCGTTAATACCAAAAGCGGTACTTCCGTTTGACCATAAAATGGTGTATGGAGCAGTTCCACCTGTTGGGGTAGCCACTATGATTCCATTGTCACCGGTACAACATGTTGCATGGGTAGATGCAATTGAAGCTGAAACAGCTATCATAGGTTGCGTGATTGTTACACTTACGTTTGAAGTACATCCGTTAGCATCTGTGATAACTGCGATATAAGTACCAGCTGCTAAATTGTTAGCTGTAAATGTAGTGCCACCATTAGACCATAAAATAGTATAAGGAGCTGTTCCACCTGAAGCTGTTACTGTTGTACTTCCTGTAGTTCCGCCGAAGCAAGATACATTAGTAGTAGTGTTCGTAGAAGCTAAAGCCGTTGCCGGTTGCGTGATTGTTACACTTACGTTTGAAGTACATCCGTTAGCATCTGTGATAACTGCGGTATAAGTACCGGCTGCTAAATTGTTAGCTG
>NZ_BMFG01000011.1 GCF_014638005.1 Flavobacterium orientale | reverse complement strand
TAGCTATTATGAACGCACAAACTAGATGGAATGGACAAATTTTTCACTGGTCTGCTATTCAAAATGATTTAAATGCGTATTTTAGTGATAGAATAAAATGAAATGACACAGTTTATTGAACACTCCCTCCGATAATTCATCCAAATTCCTCTCCTTATGCTTACGTAAATAATAATCCAATAATTTATGTTGACCCAGATGGTAAGGATAATATAATTTATTTAGTAATCTTACCTTCAGCATATAATAGTTTAACTGTTAAGGATCTTAATGAAATAATAAAAGAAACAAATAAAGTTTTAGAGAGTTTTGGACTTGAAACAAGAGTAAAAGTCTTTAACCCTGAAAAAGGGGGAGAATTTAATTCAAATAACCTAGATAAAACAGATTCATTTATACTAATTGGAGATACGAAAGACATCGTAAAAGAATTTGGAAAGAAACCAAATAATTATAATGATATCAGCAAAAATGTCACTTCGGAAGAAATTAATAATAATGAAAATTATGAATTAGCCACACTAAATGGTGAAGGTTTATTAATTAAATCCGATCAATTAAAAAGTCTTTCAGAAAATCTTAAGACTGATATTATTAATACTACTTCGTATATAATATTGCATGCAACTGGTCATAATGCTGGTATGGGAGCAAATTTGGATAGAACAGTTTACAATGATCACAATGCAAATATTGATGAAGATTATAAATTTGTTGAGGTTAATGAAAATGTATTGGTAAAAAGACTGGGGGTAATAGCTAGATCTGTGAATCCGGAAGTACTTGCTGTTAGTCCACTTAGTGGGACTTTAGAAAAACCAGATAGAAATATAGCGAAAATTGAAGATACTTTTAAACCTAAAAATAATCCAACTTATGCCAAAAGAATGGAGAAACATTTTGGAAAAAACAAGCCGAAAGATAATTATATGAGAAATAAGAGTAAAATTGGTCCAAGAAAAGAAGATGGAAGTTTTTAGAAAAAAAATATTTAACACTAATTTATGTTTTCTTTTAATATGCTTTCTTTCTTGTAAAGAAGATAAAAAAGAATCTGAAAATTTAATTGTAATACCAAAATATTACACTAAAGTAGATTATAAATTTTTTTTAAATAAAAATTATAAAAATTTAAGCTTTTTAAGTGGAGAACCTAGAGATTTTCATTTCTTTATAGATTCAGATAATAATAATTTTTTATTTTTCAATGAAAGTGTTTTTGATGAAGAAAATATTCCCCTAAAAGTATTGACAGAATATTATATAAAAGAGTATGATCTAGAAAAAATTAAATCCAATCATGATATTGAAGTATTTAGGAAATATAATTTTCAAGAAAAAAAAGATGAAAATTATATATTAAGAACAAACGAAAAGGAGTTTAAATCTTATTTATATATTTTTATATTTAAGAAATCAAAAAAAAATTTCAGAGTTGAATTCTTTATTAATAATTCGAATAAACGAATTTTAGATGATTTTGAAAAAATTATATATTACATAGAAAATTCTGGTGGTAATGTTTTAATATTAGAAGCTAAATAAGCTGGAACTTATTCTTTTTTCAATCTACTTAGCATAATGTTCTCTTAAAAATAGGGATTATAACATAAATGGATTTACAAATATATAATGGAGTTTAAGTTTTAAGTATTCTCCCAATAGTTTATTACTCTTTGATGATTTCCTGATCTCGAAGCTAAAATCATAACCACGATTTTAAATTGTGGTTTCTTTCATATATTTGAATACGTTCTTAAAAATACGTTTATCCTTTTGGAATGCTGGTGCCAAACCGACACGGTAGTGCTGAATCCTACCGCTATGGGTTTCAGGGTCAGGAGAAAGATGATGAGGTTAAGGGGGAAGGCAATAGCTTGAATTATACGTTTAGGATGCATGATCCGAGAGTGGGGAGGTTTTTTGCAGTGGATCCACTAGCTTCTGAATATCCATGGTATTCTCCATATTCTTTTAGTGGTAATCGTGTCCTTGATATGGTCGAATTAGAAGGATTAGAACCTGCCCATTCAAATGCTAGAGCTAATCGACCATCCAGAATGAGGCCTGCAATTAAAAGAGTAAATAATTATTTGAGAGGCGGAAGTGGTGGCTCATATGCTTCAATGAGGGCAGTTAATCGCGTCTTAGGTTTTAGTCCATCTTTTAGAATTAAAAATACAATTGCACAACGTAATGCAGAAAGAAACATGAATGAATTTATTGCAAAGTATAACTTAAATCCAAGGACTTTTAATTCACAAACGGGCGAGCCAAATCCTAGTGGAGTGGAAACTAAACACTTAGAGAATCTTGGCATTTGGGCAAATTTTATCAACGATTTAAAAGAGAATTACAACTTATCGGTTAAAAAAGTTGAAATTCATGGGAGAATTGAGGAAACAAATACATATATTTCTGTAAGTAGTGAGTATCAATTTGATGGAATAATGCAATTTAAATTAACGATAGCCGAATCAGCTTATCAAAAAGTGTTTAATCAATTAGTTGTTGAAAAACTAAAAGATTATAAGGATGAAGATTTATTTGGTACAAATCTTACATCTGCAAGATTAACGGCAAAAATTGAGCTTGGACCTTCACCTGTCGAGTTAGTAAATAGAATTTTTGAAGAAGCTAAAAAAAATGGAGATAGTAAAGAAATAATGATAGAAGTAAAAGAGTTGCCAGTTTTTAACCAGGGATATTAAATGTCAGTAGTTATGAAAAGAGAAATTTATGAAATAGAGCGGTATATAACTGATAATATAATTATTGATGTAAATTATGTAGAAGAATTTACAAACAAACATGGTGAAATAAAAGAACTTAAGGCCTTTTATATTTATTCATTATATAAAACAAACCAAATAAAAACTGCTAATGATGCATTATTGACCTTAAATATATCTGAAGATTTTGAAAAAAATTCATTTTTTCTAATGGTAAAAAGTTTGGTTCAATTAAGTAATGAAACTGATATAGACCAATTGATTAAGATGTTGGAAAGTTATTTAGTAGTAGATAATCAACGAAATAATAAATGGTTAAGGTTAGAGCTTTTTAAACTTTATGAAAAAAAAGAAATTGACTATTTAGCTTGGGGTTATTTAGAAGACGCAATTTCTATAGATGAGAATTTTTATGAGGCAATTTTATTAAGAGCCCAAAGATTAGATTTAATTACAAATTGTTCCGACATTATAAATCAATTACTACAATTACCTCAGAGTTATGTGGATTCTGATATACTAAATTTTTTAGGAAATGCATTTTTAAACTGTAATGAAATAGATAATGCAATAAAAATTTTTAATGGATCTCTTGAAATTGGAATTACAGAGGAAGCTTATTATTTTATAGGATATATTAATCATTACCATCTAAATAATTATGAAGAGGCAATGTTCTATTACGATAAATCTATTTCAACTAATAATCAATTTGTCGATGTTTTACTTGAAAAAGCATGGTTATTCTTTGACATGAATCTTTATGAGTCTTCAGAAACTTTATTTAAGGAAATAGTAGGTAGTCATGATGAAATCAATTCATATAATCAAATAACTTTATTTTATTTAAAAACAAGAAAATATATTGAAGTAGTCAATTATATCGAAAAATCAAAAATCAGGTTTGGTGAAAACTATATGAATCAAGGTTTTGAACTGGTTTATCTGGAAAAAATCAAAGAAGATTCCTATGTGAAGAAATACCATTTGTATAAGGAAAAATACTCTCAAAATGAATTGACATGGTTTAGAGATTTATTAGCTGAATTATAGAGCCTGTAATATAGATAAAAAGGGGAAATAATTTTCCTAAAAAAATAGTTCAAAGGGATGGTGCGAATCCTTTCGTTTACCAATTAAGTAAAAACCAAAAGCAACTCTTTATAGTTGCATTTGTTATATAAAAATAAAGTTTATTTTTACTTCACGTTCTTTTAAATAATTCCATTCTTTTGGAATGCTAGTGCCAAACCGCCATGGTAGTGCTGAATCCTACCGCTATGGGTTTCAGGGTCAGGAGAAAGATGATGAGGTGAAAGGGGAAGGAAATAGCTTGAATTATACGTTTAGGATGCATGATCCTAGGGTGGGGAGGTTTTTTGCGGTGGATCCGTTAGCTCCTAAATACCCCTTTTATTCGCCATATCAATTTAGTGGTAATCGTGTCATTGATATGGTAGAGTTAGAGGGTCTAGAGCCTGCTGAGCCAGGGTCTAGAGAAAATCAAAAGGGATCTGCATTTGATTATAGTTTGGTTACTGATAATCCAGGTGATGCTTTAAGTTTTTTATTGAGTTATCAAGAATGGAGTTGGCATTCAGGAACTAAAACAACAGCTTCAGGTTGGTACACTAATGACGATTATAAAGAGGTTGTTATGCCGTTTGCACTTGATGCAGCTTATGCGAATGGTTGGTCAACAGGAACTTGCTGGAAATCTGCGAAAAAGTTAATAGGGAATCCGGGACCGGAGAGGATGATTAGTCAAAATCTAAATTATTTTTTGACCTCTAGAGTTTTTGACGGTTCTTCAGGTGATCCTATGGATATACTCTCTCAAATAGGAGCGCACGAGATAAATTCTTTCAATAAGGCCCTTTATTATACAGCAACAGGTCATACAGAATCGATGGATTTCTCTTCTCCAGTTTTTGGAATGGGTTTAGGTTTAAAAGGCTTTGCTTTGAACAGAGGGAAAAGTGTTGATCTGTTTAGAGCAATTTCTGGTGATGAATTAATAGATATTGCGAATATGGGGTTTAGAAATAAAGGAGGATATGAAACAGGAAAATTATTTGCTACATCAGCGGAGGATGCATCAAATTTTGGTCGTTTGTTCTATCAGGCGGACAACAAACCTTTTTTTATTATTAAAACCTCTATTAATACAAAATATGAAACATTACTTTTTAGAACAGAAATGGATTTAATGGAGGGAATTTCTGTACCTAATAATTTATTTAAAAAATTAAATTTAAAAAACACATCTGTTATTGATGCTATGCCACTACCGAATCATCCTTGGATAAAAAATTAAATATGATTGAATTATTTATAATAAAAGCTAAGATTACTTTTTCTGCTAATAGTTTAAGAACTTGGCCTATAGATAATGGCTATAAACCTTTATTTGATTTTGGTAATGATATAAAAACCTCAGGAATTATTAAAGGAAAATTAGAAAAAGGCGAAACATCTGAAGTAGAAATATACTTTTACACAGATGAACCTTTTAAAACTATTAGTAATGGCACAAAATTCAGATTTTATGAGTGGCCTAATTTAATCGGAACTGGAGAGATAAATGAAATTATTGGCTGGAGTTACTAATGGTTATGGATATTTTCATTTATCACCTAAATAACCAAAAAGCAACTTTTTGGAGTTGCTTTTTGTATTTAAAAATAAAGTGTATTTTTACCTTACGTTCTTAATAACACACTCATTCCTTTGGAATGCTGGTGCCTAACCGACATGGAAGTGCTGAATCCTACCGCTATGGGTTTCAGGGTCAGGAGAAAGATGATGAGGTGAAAGGTGAAGGCAATAGTTTGAATTATACGTTTAGGATGCATGATCCTAGGGTGGGGAGGTTTTTTGCGGTGGATCCTTCATTTAAAGCTTTCCCCTGGAATAGTTCATATGCTTTTTCTGAAAATAGAACTATAGACGGTATTGAACTTGAAGGCAGGGAGTGGGATTTGGCAATTAGAGATGACAAAACAGAAGTTAGTGTAAATGTAAGTTTTGATTTTGATAAAGAAACTGTCAATTTTACTAAGGAGCAAATATTAATGTATCAGAATGCAATTAGTGTACAATTTAATCAGACTTTAAATCTTTCTTCAAATGGTTCTATAAGTGGCTCGGTTTCTTTTAACGGTGGAAGTAGTTCAGAAAGATTAATACCATCCATTAGTCTTTTTGGTCAAGAACATAAGGGTACAATGGAGCAGCCCATGATTGCCGGTTTTGCAACATATGGATCTATTTCATTAAATATATTTAATAAAGATGGGTCAGTAAAAACACCAAATGAATTGGCAGAAGATGCTGTTCATGAATTATTCCATACTTTAAGATTTGAACATCCCTTTGAAAAAACACAAGGATTAGATACAAAATTATTAAGTTTGGGTAAAAATAATTATCAGACTACTTCTACAACAGATCCTAATATTTTTTATAATATTATGAATTATGGACTCATCACTATAGATGGTCAAAAGTTGAAAGATTTATGGAGTTCAAAGAGACCAATCTTTATAACACAAGATCAAATAAAGTTAATGAAAAGTGAAATTGAATTACAGATGCAAGGTTACGGTGTTATGCCTGTATATGATAGTAAGTTAAATTCAAATGAGGTACTGTCCAACTATAAAAAATATTTCGAGGATTATTGGTTAAATACTCCAGGAGAAGATGTTGAAAAAAAATAAGATTCATTTATGAGAAAATTTATAATTCCTATTTTGATTTGTACACAATTTATTGGATGTACAATAATTAAAACAAACAATAAAATTGTTGACGATAAGTGTCTAATAGATGTTTCTGAGAATCATAATAAATTGATTTATTATAAGACTGATACTCCTCCAAAATTTAAGGGACATAGTGACTTTACAAAATATTTAATTCAAGAAATTTTAATAAAAAGAAATTTTAATAATGAAGAAGTAAAACTTAAATTCTCATTTGAATTTATAATTGAAAAAGATGGCTTAGTAAGTTCAGCAAATTTTTTAGGTAGTGATAGTAATGAATTAAATAGCTTAGATAAGGATGCCCTTGAAATCATAAAGAACAGTGTTTGGGAACCAGCTAGATGTAATGAAAAAATTGTAGTTTTTAAGAAAAAGATAAACATTTATGTAAGTTTAGATTAGTTAGATGGAATTTTAATGTAGGACAACATGTCTGAAATTTTCTATAAGATTTTTCTAGTTTATTTTTTACCCTTTTATGCTGAGTGAAATATAATCAACTTTTAAGTTACTCCTTGAGTATTTTAAACCTCCTTGAGAAAAACTACAACTTCAATTAGTGGTTTTTTCATATTTTTGATTACGTTCTGATATAAAATGTTTTTATCCTTTTGGAATGCTGGTACCAAACAGGCATGGAAGTGCTGAATCGTATCGCTATGGGTTTCAAGGTCAGGAGAAAGACGATGAAGTGAAAGGTGAAGGTAATAGCTTAAATTATACGTTTAGGATGCATGATCCTAGGGTGGGGAGGTTTTTAAGTTTGGATCCTCTATTCAAAAAATATCCACACAATAGTCCATATGCTTTTAGTGAAAATAGAGTTATTGATGGAGTTGAATTAGAAGGGAGAGAGTTTAAAGTCATAAAAAATGATAAAGGTTTTCATATACATTTAGATTTTAGAGTTGTTAACGAATCTGACATAATATCTAAAGGATTAATTGACAAAATGATTTATCAAATAACAACTGGTATAAAGGGTTTTGATGGTTATGATGCAGATGGACAATATATTTCCTTTTCAGCAACTTATAGTTCTGCGGCTACTATAAATTTATTTATTGTAGATGATTTTCAAAAAGGAGCAAGAAATTTTGGTAAAGAAATATCTAATGAGGAAAAGTCGACTGCTGATATGGTCGCTTTTGGATTAGTACCACAATCTCAAAAAGGCGACGTTATTACGGGCTCAGTTTACTTAAGAGCTGACGGAATATCTTTAAGTTCTGAAACAAAAGATGTAAATAAAACTAATGGAGCATTTACATCATTTCATGAATTTTTAGTTCATCTAATCTCTCAAAACAAAGAATCAGGCGGAGATGATCACCAAAGTTTAGATGTTGGTGCCGAGGCGAATGATTTCACAAGAAAAAAAGGAAGTAAAGTCTTATATGAAAGGAAAAAATTGACACTTAATGATGTAAATGATAATTTGTTCACCCCAGATGCACCTAATAAAGTAAATTTTTCATTAGCATCTAAACAACTAACATTAATTTTAAAAAACATAATAGAAGGAATAAAAAAATATAACTCGGATGATGTTAATAAAATTACACCCGACAAAGATAAAATTCACAACTACAAAAGCCCTTACGACACTAATTAATAATGAAATAATGTTTAAAAAAATTCTTTGGTATTCCTCTTTTATTTTATTGTTAGTTTCTTGTAAGTCAACAATGAAAGTCACCTATCTAAATAATACTTTATCTGATGAGAATAGAGTAAAGTTTGATGAAGGTCCCAATCCTTTTTCAATATGTTTAATTTTCGAAAACTCAATGATAGGAGAGAAAATTCTACTAGAAAATTTCACATCAAAAGAAATATTTTTTAACGATACTCTAATGAGCAGTACAACAAACTTAAACATCTCAAAAATAGTCTACGCTCAAAACACTCATGGCTTAGATTTATTTATCGATAATAAATTGTACTTTGTAGAGGGTAACACTTATCTATATTATAGATTTTTAGTAATTAAAAAAATAAAAGAGGGCAAATACAGTTTGACATATACTAATCAAGTAAGATATTGGTAGAAGCGAAGAATAGGTCTTATAAATATCATCGTCCTACAGAAATTTTTTAAGTGCCAACTAAATATACAAAAAGCAACTGTAAAAAGTTGCTTTTGTTAAAGTCAAAGGGGATTTTTGCTTAAACCATTGGTGCATGAATAATTCCTATAAAAACTATAGAAAAAAAACACAACTTAACAAAATATTCCACACATGTATGTTCTTCGGAATCTACTGCCTTCAAAAAAAACTGATAACATAGATTAATCCATCACAAACCTTTTAATTTTCAATACTCCTCCAAAACCCTATGCACTTTATCAATCTCTCTATCAACATAAGCTTGAGCATAATGTACATAGCGGTTAAAAGAAGAAGAAGCATGACTGTGTCCACTAATTTTGCGAACCAAATGCTCCGGCAACCCTAAAATCAGCAATGTGGTTATGGCGGTTCGCCGCATCATGTGTGAACTCATTTTGTCGCAAAAACGGTCGGGGTGAGCTACGCTGGCTTTTTTAAGAGGTTGAGCTTTACCTTTCTTTTCGCGAGTAACATGTATGGGTAGGATAAAATGGGCTTTCTCACCAATTGCTTTCAAATTTCTATTGAAATTAAATAACGTAATGTTACCAAAAATGGGAGCTTTGCTATTCTTAGATTGGTATCTATTTACGATAGTAACCGCATAACTTGGCAATTTGACAGTGCTGTAGGTTTTGGTCTTTTTTGATTTGATTTTTAAGTACCACTCTCCTTGTAGTTCTTCAATGTTTTTATTTGTTAATAGATAAATATCAGAATACCGCAAACCGGTAGTGCACCCAAATACAAAAATGTCTTTTATTTTGCGTTGTGTTGGCGTGAGTGAAGCGTGAAATTCAAGATCATGAATCAGGAATTTTAATTGGTCCGGGGATAAAACCAAAATATCAATCTCTTCCTTTCGGACATAAAATAACCGCTGAAAATCACCGGTTGCAAAATCTTTGTCATTTTTTAGGTAATTAAAAAATACCCTGAATATTTTCATATTGGCTCCAACATAATTGTCATGACAGCCTTTCTTATAAAAGTAATCCGTAAACTTTTGGTAGAACTTTTTCCAGTAATTCTTTTCGGAAAGTAATTCCCTTTTATTGAGTTTATTGGCTTCGCATATCCTTAATTCAAATTTTTGTTGGGTAGAAAACTCCACTAGGTTATGCAACAAATATCTATAATTATCAATCGACTCCGGTTTGATTTTCTCACCGTTTTTCTTTAAGCGTTTTCCGGTTTCTGTTTCTTTAATAAATTGTTTGAATAAGGGAATAAGTGGGTGTTCTTTCTTCATGGTAAGTTTTTACAATTGTAGAAAGAAATTTTGGGATGGCAAAGGAAATATTTAGAGAAAAAAAACCACAAGTTTTGAGGTTGTGGCTTTCGTTACGAAGTACCAAGATCAAAGTATAAGATATTGCCATTTTATAAGAAAACACTTTATCTGGGCCTAGGACATATTAACAATTATACTTTCTCCTTATGAAACAATTTCTTTCCTGGCCCTTTGAAACAATTAAATGGAGTGATGTAGTCGTACATATAGTCAAAATTATAACACTCTATAACTACCTTGTCATCTACTTTTGTGTAATTTTCATCAAATTTAATTTCTTCTCCTTCTTTGCTGATAATCCTAATCTCAACTAAGGAAACATCAAAACTATTGGTAATCAGCACACTGCTATTTTCTTTATCTACTTTAAAAACTATGTTTTTGTCTTGAATAATAATTTTGAATCTTGATTAATCAAAGCTTTATCAAATGACAAAATTAAATTTGGAAAATTATTATCAAAAAATGTAAAAAAATTTGTCAAATAGGTATGGTGTCAAATTAGTGTCAAATTTTCTTTTTGCCATTAGCTTAATAGTAAATATGAAATTTTTCATTTTCACTATTTGATATGCAATTTGGACTGTCAAGTTTTCAAAAACATTTGGAATATTTGTTCTGTAGTAAATTCATATTGAATTGTTTGGCAAGTAGTTAGCACTAAAATGATTCAATCACTAGCAGCTGGGAACTACTTAATATTTTCAATAATACTATATAATAATTTCAACTCCAATGTATCCCCAATTTGAAGAGGTTTGTTATAAACTTTAATGTTATTTTTATTTTTGGATATAATTTTAACCTTTAAAAATTTATCGTTTTCAATATTGCTATACGTATATTTTTTTTCTATAATTCCTTCTAATAATAAATCTAAATTATTGTTAGGTTTCCAACCCAATATTTTAGGACAATCAACTTGGTATGCATTTTTATTTAATGTATCTACAAACATCCTTATTTGGATTGTATCTCCCTTAATAAACCTTCCATTTTTTATTTGTCTTTTTAAGTTATCTTTTTCACAGTTTTGAATAGGCTCCCAATACTTAATTTTATCTCTTATTTGATTCTCTAAATCTATATTTTTAGAATTTAATTTTCTGTGAAGAGATTTAAAAACAATACTTGACATGTCGTCTAAATGATAAATACCTTTGTAATTAAAGTATTTTACCAATGTAGAATCTTTGCTATCTTTCAAAACCTCATTTCTGAATTTTAAACCATATCCAAAATGAATTTCAGATATAGCTTTACTTTCATCTTTGTTAGAAAACCTAATTAATTCCTCTTTAGTTAGTGTATTCTCAATTTTTGAAATAGCATCAAACAGTTCTTTATTTTCTTCCTTACAACTTGAAAAAAAAATGAGTAGTATAAAAAATTTTTTCATTATATTTTATTTTGGAGGAATTACTTTGTTGGTTTCTTTATTATACCTAAAAATTGGTAATCTTTCATTGACCATAGTTCCATCACCTGCTGGATTGTCTACTTTGTAATCAAATCGTTTCAGCTCAAATTTTTTATTAACTAAATAAATTGGGATTTTATAATCCTTCGAAATTCCTTTATCACCTTCAAATCCTGAAAAATTGTCGTCTCCATTAGCATGACTATGGACAAAAGCAGCTATCGTTCCGGGCATTTTTAAAACTTTATTTCCAAATGATTCTGGTAAACTGTTAAAAATAGCAACAGGATCAACATAGTCTTCACCACCCCAGACTGAGGGAGAAAGAATTGCTACAGTTCCATCTGAGTCGGAGCCTTTAATTTTTAAAGATAACTTAACTTTATATATACCTGCCCCAACTTCTTTTTTTAGCTCTTTTGATTTATCGTTTTCATAAATAGCCCAGTTTTCGGCAGCTTCATCAACTGTTTTGAAAGCATGTGTACTTGCACCAAGTAAAATTTTTTCAGCATTTTCTCTCTCTTTTAAAGATATCTTTGGATTATTTGCTTGATTGATAAGATACGTATCAAGTCCTTTATTTAAAGAACTGTAAAGTATTCTAATTTCTTCACTTTTGCCAACTTGTCCCAGTGAGCTACCATCGGCAGCAAAATATCTTTCTAAACCTTCTAATTCGCCGCTATCAATAACCCTGTTTTCACTAAATGCATAAGAACTATTCCATGGATAGGATTTACTTAATGGATCTACCGCAAAAAACCTCCCCACTCGCGGATCATGCATCCTAAACGTATAATTCAAGCTATTTCCTTCCCCTTTCACCTCATCATCTTTCTCCTGACCCTGAAACCCATAGCGGTAGGATTCAGCACTACCATGTCGGTTTGGCACTAGCATACCAAAAGGATAGTAATTCGTTCTACGTCAAGCTCTATAAAATAAGAACGTACAAGCAAAATTGAAATCCTATTTAGGTCTTCAATTCGTATAAATTGTATTCAAAAATAGCAAAAAAGTAAGACAGTTTTACAAAAAACATAATTAAGGGATACTTAAGGGATACTTCAGGGATACTCCATAGTTGTGGTACCCTTTCACAAACTAAAAATCACTGTAAAAACAGAAAAATTACGGTTTGTATGAACAAATACCACACTCCTAGTAAAACATTGGCGTTAGGCTAGTCAATTTCATGAAACTACTTTTATAATTCAACTTGCAATTCGTACATTTGAAAATCAAATGTAATAATCATGTCAAAAGATAAAAAAGGCGTTTACACAGGAATCATTGAAAAAGACGACAAAGGAAACTATTTCTGTGGTGAATACTTGTTAGACTTTAAATACACAGAAGCCAACTTCAAACTAGGAGATGTAATCAACATCAAATCGGTTATTGAAAACCCGAGCGATATCAGTTACAATCAATATCCTAAGAAATCCAAGAATTTCTTTTTGGCTAATGAAAAGAAAGCAAACTAATAACTAAACTAATGAATTCTGTCGCAACAACAAAAACTAGTCAAATAACAAATGAAATGTTGGCAACCAAAGGTCAGCGACTTGCAAATTATTTGATTGATTTAGTGATACACAATATAATTAATGTAGTTCCGCTTCTATTCGCTTGGATTTTATATGAATTTTTCGGAAATGCTGATTTGTCTATATGGTTGGATAGTCTTGACTCAGTGGTTGATTTTTTCATCAGTTATGTAATAATTGTTATTTATTATATGATAATGGAGTCTATAACCGGACGTTCTTTGGGTAAATATGTAACAAATACTAAAGTCTTAATGGCAGACGGCACACAACCTGAACCTTATGCTATTTTTATCCGCTCCATTTCGAGACTTATTCCCTTTAATGCATTTTCCTTCCTGGGTAATCTGCCTAAAGGATGGCACGATACGCTATCAAAAACGGTTGTTGTTGATATAAAAAAATACAACCAAGAAAGAGAAATGGCTAGTTCAATTAACGAAATAGGTATGGAATCATGATGAAATGGGAACAACTTTTATCCTTAAAACGTCAAGGCGATAAAGGAAAACGACTTAGAGTAGAACAAGACGACACCCGCCTGGGTTTTGAAGTAGATTATGATAGAATCATCTTCTCCGCTGCTTTTAGAAGTTTACAAGATAAAACACAAGTAATTCCCCTCTCTAAAACCGATTTTGTGCACACAAGATTGACGCATAGTTTAGAAGTTTCTGTAGTGGGACGTTCCATCGGTAGGCTAGTCGGAAAAAAAATAATTGAAAAATACCCGCATTTAAAAGAAGTGCACGGCTTTCAAATGAATGATTTTGGAGCTATTGTTGCAGCTGCTTGTTTAGCTCACGATATCGGAAATCCGCCGTTCGGTCATTCAGGCGAAAAAGCCATAGGCGAGTATTTTAAAAACGGAAAAGGACAAAAATTCAAGTCACAACTTACAGCAAAACAATGGCAAGATTTGATTGACTTCGAAGGAAATGCCAATGGGTTTTCTGTACTAACGGGTTCCAGACCCGGCAACGAAGGCGGTTTGCGAATTTCTTATGCTACCTTGGGAGCTTTTATGAAATATCCCAAAGAAAGCCTACCCAAAAAACCAACAAAAAATATTGCTGATAAAAAATATGGCTTTTTTCAACAAGACAAAGATTTTTTTACAGAAGTGGCCTCTGAATTGGGATTAATCTCAAATAAATCAGGTGATGATATTGGCTTTGAACGACATCCTTTGGCATACTTAGTTGAAGCAGCCGATGATATTTGCTATACCATTATCGATTTTGAAGACGGTATCAATTTAGGTTTAGTGGATGAAGATTATGCGTTAGAATTTTTGGTGAAACTGGTAAAAAACACCATCGATACCGCTAAATACAATTCACTAACAACCAAAGAAGACAGAATTAGTTATCTAAGAGCATTAGCCATTGGAAGTTTGATAAATGATGCGGTAGCCGTTTTTGTGGCCAACGAAGAAGCAATCTTGAATGGTCAATTTCCCTTTGCTTTGTCAGACAAAAGTAGCTACAAAGCACAAATGGATGATATCATTCAGTTGAGTGTAAAAAAAATCTACAAAAGCCGCGAAGTGATTGAAAAAGAAATTACCGGCTATACTATTTTAAACAACCTACTCGACAATTTCATTACTGCATATAACAACAAACATGAAGGTATAGAAACCAATTATGATAAACTATTGTTAGAACTATTACCTGAAAAATATCGTATAGATAAAGAAACAGTATACGAACGTTTGTTACACATTTGCCATTTCATTTCCCTGTTAACAGATGGAAATGCGGTTTTGTACAACAAAATTATATCGTCAAACAACAGTTAAAATTGTGTCACTTTCAAACAACTGACGAATAATTACAAATTAAAATCTATTTTTGGCTTAAAATAATAAAGAATAATGAAAAAAAGTATCTTTATCATTGTATCATTTTTTTCGCTTTTTAGTTATTCGCAAGAAGATTTGCAAAGACTACAATCATACATGGATGCAAACCTTGCTAGTCTTGGAATTACTGCTCAAGATGGTTCGGATTGGATTGTTGAAAGTGAAACCTATTCAACAACAACTAAAATTCGTAACTACTATTTGAAACAACGCCATCAAGGTATTGAACTTTTTCATGGGCAATCAAATTTTTCAATCAAAGACGGAGAAGTTTTTCATGTTGGCAATCGTTTTGAAGCCAATATTTCACAACGCATCAATGCCACAACGCCTGTTTATTCCGCTTTTCAGGCTCTGGAATTAGCTTATGCACATTTTTCTATAGAAGCAGTTGAATCTTTTTATATTGAAGAAACGATTCGTCAAAATTATTTTAAGATAAATAATGCTATCCATTTAGACGAATCGGTTTTAGCAAAGTTAGTATATCAATTAAATGAAGATAACATGCTACGTTTAGCTTGGGACTTCACTTTTTATACTCCAAATTACAAAAACCTTTGGAGCATTAGAATTGATGCAATCAATGGAAATGTGTTAGAAGCAATTGATTTAACACGTAATTGTAGTTTTGGAGAAGCATCAAATCACTCAAAACATAACCATTTTGCCGGATTTACAAAACCAATAAGTCACACGGTAGAATCAACTTCGTCGTTAGAAGCTATGTCGGGTGCTTACAGAGTATATCCGTATTATGTTGAAAGTCCAAATCATGGTGCCAGAGAGTTACTTAGTTCACCATTTAATACAACAGCTTCACCTTTTGGATGGCATGACACCAACGGAGTTCCGGGACCTGATTTTACAATAACGAGAGGAAATAATGTTTGGGCAAAAGAAGATATTGCAGGAATTAATAGCAATGGTTCTGCTCCAAATGGTGGAACTACTTTACTATTTGACTATCCTTATGGCGGAAACAATACCCAACCTAGTACATACACCAATGCAGCTATTACTAATTTATTTTACATGACAAACATCATGCATGATGTTTGGTATAACTATGGATTTGATGAACAAAGCGGTAATTTTCAACAAAACAATTATGGATATGGAGCTGCTCAGAATGATTATGTTTTGGCAGATGCTCAAGATGGTTCAGGAATTAATAACGCCAATTTTTCGGCACCTGTAGATGGAATCAGAGGGAGGGTTCAAATGTTTTTGTGGGATGTTGGACCACCAACATTGGCATTAAATGTAAATTCTCCGACAGCAATTGCAGGAACATATGCCATTAGAGATAATAACTTTAATCCCGGAAATGTGCCACTACCAACGGCTCCAAATGGCATTACTTCCAACTTAGTTTTATATGTAGATGGAACACCGGACACTTCTGACGCTTGTTCAGCAGCAGTAAACGCTCAAGCAATTGCAGGTAAAATTTGCGTGATTAGAAGAGGTACTTGTCTTTTTGTTGAAAAGGTAAAAAACGCACAAAATGCAGGAGCTATTGCGGTTATAATTGTCAACAATGTAGATGGCAATATTGTGATGGGTGGAGCAGACGCCACAATAACCATCCCTGCAATTAGTGTAACACAAGCTGTAGGAGAAGCAATTATTGCTCAAATGGCTCAAGGAATCGTGAATGCCACACTTCAAAACCCATTAGATGTTTTTATCAATTCCGATGGTTCATTTGACAATGGAATTATTGCACATGAATACGGTCATGGAATTTCCATTCGTCTGGCAGGTGGAAGAAATAATTCCTCTTGTTTAAATAATGCCGAACAAATGGGTGAGGGTTGGTCGGATTGGTTTGCATTGATGATGCAATTAAAATCCGGTGATGTGGGTACTGCTGCTAGAGGTATTGGCACTTATGCTGTAAACCAACCAACTAATGGAAATGGAATCAGGTCTTTTCCCTATTCAGTAAACACTTCTATAAACCCAATGACTTTTAATTATACAAACACAGAAGCTATCCCACATGGAGTTGGATCGGTTTGGGCTACCATGCTTTGGGATTTAACTTGGGCTTATATAGCTAAATACGGATTTGATTCTAATATTTATTCCGGTTTTGGAGGAAATAATAAAGTAATGCAGTTGGTTATTGATGGTTTAAAAATACAACCTTGTAATCCTTCATTTGTTGACGCAAGAAATGCACTTATTGCAGCCGATCAGGCAACCACTGGTGGCGAAGATTTTTGTATGATATGGAATGTTTTTGCCAATAGAGGTTTAGGGGTAAACGCTTCTTCAGGTTTAGCAAATAATGCTTCCGACCAAGTTGAAGACTTTACAACACCGCCAGCCGGACCAAACTGTACCACATTAACTGTTGGTTCGAATGAAGATAAAAAGACTATAAATTTATTCCCTAATCCAACAACAGGAATTGTAACACTTAGTAATTCAGATTTTAACTTTTCAAAACTTACCATACAAGTTTTTGATTTGAATGGAAGAAAGGTCTACAATGAATCCATCTATAATTTTTCAGGAGAAAAATCAATAAACCTATCTCATTTGTTAACGGGTGTTTATTTGATAAAGGTCAATTCAGATCAAATGCAACAAAGTTTTAAATTGATGAAAAACTAAATTAAAAAAACCCCGAAATAACACAAAATTATTTCGGGGTTTTTTCTAAAATAAATAGGTAATACCAATCCCTAACATTTGTTTTAACTGCACTTTTGGACCTACGGTGATTTGTTCGCCATTAACTTCTTCTTTGGCTTTAATGTCGTCGTCATAAATGGTGTGAATGCCAATATTAGCTCTAACATATTTGTTAACGATCATTTCTATTTGAACTTGCCAATCAACATCTATATTCCCGAAATTGTTGATGTAGTCTGAATATAATGAAAACCGATTTTCAAGCACCATATTTTTATAAAATTCTTTTTTCCAATAATTTGTGATAAGCATACCAAACTCATTTCGTACTTTTTTTCCTCTTCGAAGCAAATTTCCTTCTTCGTCAAAAATCGCTCTCTGGACACCAAAAGAACCTTTGTCAGCTAAGGTTTGATCTAAAACCAATGTTGTTTTGTTGGTTAAAGGAGAAAAATACACGTTTAGATTTAAATCTTTTCTGTTGTATTCGGAACCCACTCCAAGAAAAAGATAAGCAGGTGCAAAAGGTTTAGAAATAGGAATGTCAATATTAGGATAAGCATACCCATTCGTGAACTGCGTGTTAAAGTTAAATCTTGCTGAAGTATACCAATTGGATTTAGGATGTTTTTTATAACCAAAGTTGGAACTTACTGAAAAAGCATCTTCTGTTTTTCTTAACTCTCGGTCTTCTTGCTTGTTAATTCCGTAACGAATTATCATTTCATTATCCCAAATAACATTTTTCTTTCTATATTTTCTGGTGAAATTTCCTTTTAATAATCCGGAAACAGAACTGTTTCCTCCTGCATTCCAGTTCACAAAAGCAATTTGACTAAAATCCAAACCGGCCACATTTTTATGTTCCCAATAGGTAGTGTCTTTTTTTACAACCAAACTGTCTTTATCTTTCAAGGAAATCAATATTTCCTGTGCAGATGAAACAGAACAAACTAATAAAAATAATAGAATTCTAAATTTTGGATATAGACTCATTAAAGGAGATTTTTAAAAATGCAAAAATGACTATTTTGTATAAGCTGACAAAAAACTTAACAA
Source organism: Flavobacterium orientale (assembly GCF_014638005.1). Classification (GTDB taxonomy): domain Bacteria; phylum Bacteroidota; class Bacteroidia; order Flavobacteriales; family Flavobacteriaceae; genus Flavobacterium; species Flavobacterium orientale. The sequence goes on along the minus strand of NZ_BMFG01000011.1, from coordinate 98,099 downwards.
ACTTTTTCTATCAATTGAACAAAAAGAATGCAATTCTTCAACAGTACCTTGTTCAATAAATTCATCGGGAATTCCTAAAATTTGTATTTCATTTTTATAATTATTGAAAGCGGCAAATTCAAGTATCGTACTACCAAAACCACCTGATTTTACGCCATCTTCCATAGTAATGATACTTTCATGTTCAGCAAAAATGGAATGTAAAAGTGTTTCATCCAACGGTTTCACAAACGAAAAATCATAATGCGAAAAAAGTTCTGATTTTTCAGTTTCAGCTAAAGCTAATGTTATATTTCGACCTATAAAACCATTTGATAAAATTGCAATGTTAGAACCTTTTTTCAATATAGTTGCTTTTCCGATTTCTATTTTTTGAAACGGTTTTTGCCATTCCACAATCTCGCCTCTTCCTCGTGGATAGCGAATCGCAATTGGATGATTCAGTCCTAATTGAGCAGTGTAAAGTATATTTCGCAATTCAATTTCATTCCTAGGCGAAAAAATAATCATATTCGGGATGCATCGCAAATAGGCCAAATCAAAAACTCCGTGATGTGTTGCTCCGTCTTCGCCAACCAATCCCGCTCTATCCAAACAAAAAATCACAGGAAGATTTTGCAACGCCACATCATGAATCACTTGGTCATACGCTCGTTGCAAAAAAGTGGAATAAATGTTGCAAAAAACAACCATTCCTTGTGTTGCCATTCCGGCTGATAAAGTCACGGCATGTTGTTCGGCAATTCCAACATCAAAAGCTCTATTTGGAAAAGCATCCATCATGAATTTTAAGGAACTTCCGGTTGGCATCGCAGGAGTTATACCAATAATTTTTTCGTTTTGTTGAGCCAATTCAACCAAAGTCAACCCAAAAACATCTTGAAATTTGGGTGGTAAATGACTTTCTTCTTTGAGATGAATTTCGCCTGTAATTTTATCAAATTTTCCGGGAGCATGGTACTTCACTTGATCTTGTTCTGCTTTTTGTAGCCCTTTTCCTTTGGTGGTAATGACGTGTAAAAACTTTGGACCTTTTACTTTTTTCAACCGTTCCAATTCCGAAATAATCGCAAAAATATCATGACCATCAATCGGTCCTGAATAATCAAAGTTCAAGGACTTAATCATATTATTCACTTTCGGATTTTTGCCCTCTTTCACCGCAGTAAGATAATTTTTCAACGCACCAACACTGGGGTCAATTCCAATCGCATTGTCGTTTAAAATCACTAGCAAATTCGCATCGGTAACACCGGCATGATTCAAACCTTCAAACGCCATTCCACTCGCAATCGACGCATCGCCAATTATCGCAATATGATGTTTGTTTTCGCCTTTCAATTGTGACGCAATCGCCATTCCTAATGCTGCAGAAATAGAAGTGGATGAATGTCCAACTCCAAACGTATCAAATTCACTTTCGCTTCGTTTCGGAAATCCGGAAATGCCATTTAATTGCCGATTAGTATGAAAAACAGATTTTCGTCCGGTCAAAATTTTATGACCGTAGGCTTGATGACCTACATCCCAAACCAATAAATCTTCTGGTGTATTAAATACATAATGCAACGCAATCGTCAATTCCACCACACCCAAACTGGCTCCTAAATGACCTTCTTTTACGGATACAATATCTATGATAAAGTCACGTAATTCCTGAGCCAATTGCGGCAATTGATTTACGTTAAGTTTGCGTAAATCGTCAGGTAAATTGATATGTGAAAGTAAATTTTCAGCCATAGGGCAAATGTACGAATTGAAATTGTATTTTTGTTTCTATGGAAAACCCTTTCACCCACGAGTATTTTATGAAAAAAGCCCTGCAAGAAGCCGAAGTCGCTTTTGAACAAGGCGAAATTCCCGTAGGAGCAATCATTGTGGTAGAAAATAGAGTCATCGCCAGAACGCATAATTTGACCGAATTACTCAACGATGTCACTGCTCACGCCGAAATGCAAGCCATCACTTCTGCTGCTAATTTCATTGGTGGGAAATATTTAAAAGGATGCACATTGTATGTTACTTTAGAACCGTGTCAAATGTGTGCCGGTGCTTTATATTGGAGTCAGATTTCCAAAATTGTGTTTGGAGCTCGTGATGATCAAAGAGGTTTTATGTCGATGGGCACAAAATTACATCCCAAAACCGAAGTTGTTTCAGGAGTTTTAGCTCAGGAAGCAGCCGATTTAATGCTACGTTTTTTCGCATCCAAACGGAAATAATTTTCTTTTTTTTACCACGAATTCACTAATAAAATCTTCATTCGTTCATCTTTGATGAAATTCGAATAATCACGAATTTTAAGCAACAATAAAATTTGTGAATTCGTGGTAAAACTTCAAAATGTATTTCTCGAAATCAGGTTAATTTATTCCAAAAATTCTTCTAAAAAATAATTATCTTTAACACAATATTTGGAATACTTTTTGTGTTATTGCAGATAAGTACCCACTCATTTTCCCGTTCCACTTTTAATCATCTTGAACAATGTCAATCAAACGTTTGATGCAACTCCTTGTTGCGGTTGTAGTGCTACACTCTTGTGGCAAAAAAGTAGCTACAGAAGATTTTAATTCTGATTTTTCATTGTTTCACGAATATATACTGAATTTCAGTTCCGGTTTGGTTTCGGCCAATTCCGATATTCGAGTAACATTGGCATTCGACAAACAGGAATGGCAGCCGAATCAGGAAATCGACAAAAGTTTATTTGATATTTCGCCAAGTGTAAAAGGAAAAATGGTCGCGTTAGCCTCCAACACCATTGCTTTTGTGCCTGAAAAAGCATTGGAACAAGATACTGAATACCGCATTGTTTTCAAATTATCCAAACTTATAAAAACTGAAAAAGGATTAGAAGAATTTAAATTCTCTATCAAAACTTTGAAACAAGATTTTATAGTAAATGTGATGGATTTACAATCCTACAGCAGAGAATTGAATTATTTGAACGGAACAATTCAAACCAGCGATTTATTGGATTTTACAACCGCTTCAAAATTAGTGGAAGCCACGCAAGACGGAAAAAAATTAAAAATTAAATTTGATAAATCACTAAGCACCAAAACCGAATTTAAATTCATAATTGATAGTATTCAACGAAAAGTAGAAGATGATAAAATTGAAATTTCATGGAACGGAAAACCCTTCAACATCGACCAAAAAGGAAGCGTAGAATATGAAATTCCCGGTAAAAATAATTTCAAAATTGTTGGAATGGAAGTGGGCGATGAAGACAATCAATCCCTATTAATCAATTTTACTGATCCCATCAAAAAAGGACAAGATTTACAAGGATTAGTTTCCGTTGAAACTGCTCAAACCACCAAATTTTTAATCGAAGGAAATTTACTAAAAGTCTTTTTCAGCGAACCATTAAAAGGCGATTTATTGGTGGAGGTTTTCCAAGGAATTACCAGCGACGAAGGTTATAAAATGAAAGAAACTCATTCGCAACGAGTAGCTTTTAACGAAATGAAACCGAATGTTCGCTTTTCAAAAAACGGATCAATTTTACCAAGTTCAAACAATTTGAAAATCAATTTTGAATCGGCAAATTTAAAAGCGGTTGATGTAAAAGTGTATAAAATTTACCAAAATAATGTTCTCCAATTTTTACAAGATAATAACCTAAACGGAAACCGAAATTTAAGAAAAGTAGCTTCGCCAATTGCCAAGCAAACCATCAATTTATTAAATAAAAAACTGCCTAATTACAGCAAATGGAATACGTTTGCTCTTGATTTATCAAAAATAATTACACCCGAACCGGGAGCGATTTATCGTGTGGAAATGTCGTTCAAAAAGAGTTATTCGTTATTCAAATGTTCCGAATCTACAACTGACTCTGAATACAATAGAGAAGATGTTGATGAAGAAGTGCGTTCCAATGATGACGATTACTACGATTATTATTGGTATGATGATTATGATTGGTACGACAGCAAAGATGCCTGCCAAGACGATTATTTCCGCCGTGGCCCGATTGGTATGAATGTGTTGGCTTCTGATTTAGGAGTAATTGCCAAACGTGGTGAAAACGGTTCCTATACCATTGCCGTAACCAACATTGTCAACACGCAACCCATTTCGGGAGCAACGATTGAATTGTATGATTTTCAACAGCAAAAAATTGCTTCAGGAACTTCTGATGCAGAAGGAATAGCTTCATTTGAAGTAAGTAAATATGCCTATTTTGCACTTGTTTCCAAAGATAAACAAACCACTTACGTGAAATTAGACGAAGGCTATTCGCAGTCCGTAAGTAATTTTGATGTTTCCGGAGAAAAATTACAAAAAGGACTCAAAGGCTATATTTATGGCGAAAGAGGCGTTTGGCGTCCGGGTGACACGTTGTTTTTAAGTTTTATGTTGAATGATGCCGCGAGCAAATTAGATAAATCGCATCCCATCCAATTCAAATTGAATGATCCAACAGGAAAATTGACGTTTCAGTCGATGCAAAAATACAATGAACTCAATCATTATAAATTCATCATTCCAACTCGTGATTCTCATCCTACGGGAAGTTGGGAAGCAGTAATTAGCGTTGGAGGTGCTCGATTTTATAAAAACATCAAAATTGAAACCATCAAACCAAATCGATTAAAAATTAAAAATAAATTCGATTCCGAAATTTTATCCACATCTAAAATAAATGTCAGCGAAGTAGAAGTCGCTTGGTTGCACGGTGCCGTTGCTAAAGATTTAAAAATGGAAATGCAAGCCAAAATAATGCAGCAAAAAACCGCTTTTAAAGGATTTGCCAATTATAATTTTGATGACCCAATCCGTCAATTTGAAACCGAAGAAACGACAATTTATAACGGAAAAGTAAATTCAGAAGGAAAAGCAACCGTGAGTTTTCAACCGAAAGTAAGCAGTCAATCTCCTGGGATGTTGAAAGCCAGTTTGATGACGAAAGTCTATGAAAACGGTGGCGATTTCAGTACCGATGTGATGGCAACAACACTTTCACCTTATCAAACGTATGTCGGTTTAAAAACTCCTGAAACCAACAAATACGGCTTACTAGAAACCGGAAAAATGAACCGCTACGACATTGTAACCGTCGATGAAAAAGGAAATCCAAAAGCAGTACAAAACCTAAAAGTGCAAGTCTATAAAGTAGAATGGCGTTGGTGGTGGGATGCGAGTTATGACAACCTCTCCAGTTATGTTTCTTCCAGTTCAACAACAGCATTTAAGAATTTCAACGTAAGCACCAATTCTACCGGAAAAGCCAGTGTTCAATTTAAAAATGATGAAAACGAATGGGGTCGTTATTTAATAAGAGTCACCGATGAACAAGGCGGTCACGCCACCGGTTCAACCGTAATGATTGATTGGCCATATTGGTCAGGAAAAACCAGAAATACCGACGCTTCCAATGCGTCGATGTTGATGTTTTCCACCGATAAAAAGAATTACGCTGTGGGCGAAAAAGCCAAAATTTCCTTCCCATCCAGTGCAGGAGGAAGAGCGTTAATTTCGTTGGAAAATGGTTCTCGTGTGGTAAAAACCTTCTGGGCAAACACGCAAAAAGGCGAAACCAAAGTCGAAATTCCAATTACCGGCGAAATGGCTCCGAATGTGTTCGTTCACATTACCTTATTGCAACCGCACGCTTCCACGTTAAACGATTCACCGATTCGTTTATATGGAATTGTGCCAATTGAAGTCATCGACAAAAACACCATTCTCGAACCACAAATCACAATGCCGGAAGTTTTGCAACCGGAAGGAAAAACGAGTATCCGCGTAAGCGAAAAATCAGGAAAAGCAATGACATACACGTTGGCCATTGTGGATGATGGTTTACTCGATTTAACCCGATTTAAAACACCAAATGCTTGGAACAGTTTCTACACTCGTGAAGCGTTAGGCGTAAAAACCTGGGATATTTTTGATGAAGTAATTGGAGCTTACGGCGGAAGAATCAACCAAGTGTTCAGCATCGGTGGTGACGAAGATTTAGGAGGAAGCAAAGCCAAAAAAGCCAATCGATTTAAACCGGTGGTGATGTATTTTGGTCCATACAAACTAGAAAAAGGAAAATCGCAGACGCATAAAATTACAATGCCAAACTATGTCGGTTCGGTTCGTACAATGGTCGTAGCCGGAGATGTAAATTCAAGTGCGTACGGTGCAGCTGAAAAAACAACTCCGGTTAGAAAACCGTTGATGGTATTGGCATCGTTACCAAGAAAAATTTCTCCAACCGAAAAAGTAACGTTACCAGTGACGATTTTTGCGATGGAACCACAAGTAAAAAATGTTTCTCTACAAATCAAAACCAACAACGGAATTCGAGTAATTGGAAAAACTTCGCAAAGTTTATCTTTCGCTCAACCGGACGAAAAAATGGCGTATTTTGAGTTGGAAGTAGGCGAATTAACCGGATTGGCTAAAGTGCAAGTCATCGCCACTTCCGGAAATGAAAAAGCCACGTACGAAGTCGAACTCGATATCACGAATCCAAACCCGATTACGAATGAATTCACCGACATTGTCTTAGAACCCAATAGTTCAAAAACAATCGAAGTTGCAACGTTTGGTGTCGCCGGAAGCAACAAAGCTCAATTGGAGGTTTCATCCTTCCCAACCATTGATTTTAGCAGAAGATTGCAGTATTTAATTCAATATCCGCACGGTTGTTTGGAGCAAACCACGTCGAGTGTTTTCCCGCAATTGTATTTGGCTGATATTTTCGATTTAGATCAAAATCGCAAAAACGAAATTCAGAAAAACATCAAAATCGGAATCCAAAAATTAGGCGGTTTCCAAATTTCAAATGGCGGATTCTCGTATTGGAGCGGACAAAATTATGCCGACGATTGGAGTTCATCCTACGTGGGTCATTTCCTCATTGAAGCCGAGAAAAAAGGCTATGTTTTACCCATCAATTTTAAATCAAAATGGATTGCCTATCAACAAAAAGCGTCCAAAGAATGGCGATTGAACAAAGGCTATCACAACGATTTTGCTCAAGCCTATCGTTTGTACACCTTGGCTTTGGCTGGTTCGCCCGATATGGCTTCAATGAACCGTTTGCGTGAAACCACCGGAATTTCTAACGAAAGTAAATTGCGTTTGGCTGCTGCCTATGCGTTGGCCGGACAAAAACAAGCCGCTCAAACACTATTCAATCAAAGCAAAATTGATGAAACGAACCAAAACCATTACTACTATTACGGTTCACCTGAACGAAATAAAGCAATGGCTTTGGAAACGTTATTGCTAACCGGAAACAAACAAAGAGCCTTTAAAATGGCGATCGATTTGGCGAAAAATATGGCTTCCGACCAATGGATGAGCACCCAAACCACAGCCTATTGCTTGTATGCGATGTCAAAATTTGCTCAACAAAACGGCGGAAAAGGCGTAGAAGTAACTTATTCGTTAAACGGAAAATCGCAAACCATCACGACCGCAAAATCATTAGCTAATCGCAATTTGGATATCAAAAACGGAAGCAATTCCATCACCATCAAAAACACCAAATCCAACACCTTGTATGTGCGAGTGCTCACGAGCGGAATTTTGCCAATCGGTCAAGAAAAAGCGATGCAAAGTAAATTATACACCAATCTCGTCTTTAAAAACCGAAGCGGAGCACAAGTCAACGTGTCAAAAATCGCTCAAGGAACCGAGTTTATTGCCGAAATCACCATCCGAAACCAAACCAATGAACGCGTGGAAAATCTAGCATTAACCCAAATTATCCCATCCGGATTTGAAATCGTGAACACGCGTTTCACCGATTTTGGCAGTTTTGGCAACAACGTAGCCGACCACATCGACATTCGCGACGACCGCACCAATTTCTATTTTGGACTCAAAGCCAACGAGTCCAGAACGTTCCGAGTGCTGTTAAACGCGTCCTATTTGGGCAACTATTATCTACCCGGTATGCAAGCAGAAGCAATGTATGACAACACGTATGCGGCACGAACATTGGGTCAATGGGTGGAAGTGGTGAAGGAGTAGTTTCATTAGAAGCCAATCCCGCTTCCTGCCTGCCTGCACGGTTCATTACAAGCTTGTTTGCCAAAGCTGTTTTTTCTAAGCCGCCCCTAAGAGCTTCCCCTGGTCGCTTTGGATCTGCAAGAAAAAATCAGCTTTGCCTGCACAAGGTTTTCCATTGCAATCTGGGCTTGGGGGTTGGTGCAAAAAAGAAAATTTAAAATTATAATTAATTAATGAAAAATGAAAAACCTAGCTATTTTATTCTTCGCTTTACTATTGATTTCTTGCAAAGAACCACTAGTTCAATTTTCTGAAGTTCAACCTGAAAATTTCAAAAACCTAAATTCATTTCCAAAAAAAATGATTGGTAACTATTATGATTCTGAAAATGAAATAGATTTAGAAATCAGTAAATATATGATTGTGAAAAAATCAATCTTAAAAGATACTTTTAATGTGAAAGGATTATCCGAAGTTGAGATTTTAAAAGGAGACACATTGGTTAACACAAGAACTTTTGAAAAAACTTTTGTCAAAAAAATTAATGATACACTTTTTACAAATATCCTATTTAAAGACACAATTTTTTCTATTAATAACGACAATATTTTAAGAAAAATGAAGGGCTATTACTTTTTAAATACAAAGTATTCGGATAATAATTGGGTTGTAAAAAAGCTTTTCCTAAAAAATGGCTTGTTAAATATGAATGATATTTCAACTACTGAAGAAATTCAAATGTTAGAAGAAATAATGGAGACCAAAAAAGATACTGCCTTAGCTTTTGTTATAAAACCAACCAAAAATCAATTTAGAGAATTTGTGAAAAAAAATGGTTTTTCAAATGGTGAAATGTATATAAAAATATAAAGTATCCCCGTGCTCAAACCCCTCCTCCATAAAGCCAAAACCAAAATCCTTCAACACAAAATCAAATCCATTTTGATTTTGCTCTTGTTGCTTGGTTATTATTTTTGTTTACCACGAACATTTTTTAACGAACCGTATTCTACCGTTATCGAAAGCAAAGAAGGTAATTTATTAGGAGCCAAAATTGCCCGTGACGGGCAATGGAGGTTTCCGGCAGCGGATAGTGTGCCGGAGAAATTTCAACAATGTATTATCACTTTTGAAGACCAACATTTTAACTATCATCCCGGTTTTAACCCGATTTCGATGTGGAATGCGTTTCGGCAAAACAGCAAAGCCAACAGAGTAGTTCGTGGCGGAAGTACATTAACCCAACAAGTCATTCGCCTTTCCCGAAAAGGCAAAAACAGAACCTATTTTGAAAAAATCATCGAAGTGCTTTTGGCAACGCGTTTGGAACTTCGTCATTCAAAAAATAACATCCTAAAATTGTACGCCGCTCACGCTCCGTTTGGCAGTAATGTCGTTGGATTAGAAATGGCTTCGTGGCGGTATTTTGGTGTGCAATCGCATCAGTTATCGTGGGCAGAAACAGCTACTTTGGCGGTTTTACCGAATGCTCCAAGCTTAATTTATCCCGGAAAAAACCAAGAACGGTTACTCGAAAAACGCAATCGTTTATTGGCAAAATTATACGAAAATGAAGTGCTAGATCAACTTTCATACGAAATGGCGTTGCAAGAACCGTTACCTCAAAAACCGTTTGACTTACCGCAATTGGCTTCGCATTTATTACAAAAAACCGCTAAAAAACAAGAAGGTCAAAAAGTGAAAACAACCATTGATTTTGCATTGCAAGAACGATTGAACCAAATTGCTCAAAATTATTATTACCAATACAAACAAAACGAAGTGTACAACTTAGCCATTTTGGTCGTAGAAGTTGAAACCCGAAATATTGTAGGTTATATTGGCAATGCTCCCACCGACAAAAACCATCAAAAAGATGTGGATATTATTTCGGCACCACGAAGTTCAGGAAGTATTTTGAAACCGTTGCTTTTTGCAGGAATGTTAGACGAAGGCGAATTGTTACCAAATACTTTAGTTCCTGATATTCCAACACAAATTTCAGGGTATAGTCCGCAAAATTTTAATCTAACATATGACGGTGCGGTTCCGGCAAGACGAGCTTTATCACGATCATTAAATATTCCATCCGTGTTGATGTTGCAAGATTTTGGCGTGTATCGTTTCTACGAACAATTGCAACAATATGGTTTTACCACGATGAAAAAACATCCAAATCACTACGGATTATCACTCATTTTGGGTGGAGCAGAAACCAATTTATGGGATTTGTGTAAAACCTATTCCGGTCTGACAGGAACATTAAATCAATACCAAAAAAACAAATTTCAATACCGAAAAAACGAATTTACAGAGTTGAATTACGTCGCTGAAAACAAAATTGACTTCGGAAAATTATCCTATCAAAAAAATATTGTGGGAGCAGGGTCAATTTATTTAACCTACGAAGCAATGAAGGAAGTCAACCGTCCCGAAGGCGATGAAGCTTGGCGTTTTTATGATTCTTCGCTTCCCATTGCTTGGAAAACAGGAACTAGTTTTGGGAATCGTGATGCGTGGGCTGTCGGAACAAGTTCAAAATACGTAGTCGGAATTTGGGTCGGAAATGCTACAGGAGAAGGTCGACCATCATTAACCGGCGTCAGTCACGCAGCTCCGATTTTGTTTGATGTGTTCAATTTATTGCCACGAAGTAATTGGTTTGAAAAACCATTGAACAATATGCAAGAAGCTGATGTTTGTGTCAAAAGCGGATTTTTAGCCTCAGAAAATTGTCCGAAAAACAAACAATGGATTCCGGTTTCGGCTAAGCAAACAGAACAATGCAACTATCATAAATTAGTTCATTTGGATAAAACGGAGCAATTTCGGGTAAACAGCAATTGTGAAAATGTGGATGAAATGGTCACTAAATCGTGGTTTATTTTGCCTCCGGTGATGGAATGGTATTACAAAAGCAAAAATATGGATTATTGGGTTTTGCCACCTTTTCGTCAAGATTGTGAGGATAATCAAACCCCTTTTATGGATTTTATTTATCCAAAAACAAACAGCAAAATCTATCTCACCAAAAATTTTGACAGTGAAGTGCAACCGGTTATTTTAAAAGTGGCTCATTCGCAACCTAACATCAAATTGTATTGGTATGTGAACAATAAGTATTTGGGAATTACACAGAATTTCCATGAAATGCCTTTAAAGGCTACGTCCGGAATTCATTTTATCACGGTGGTGGATGAAAATGGTGGCGAAATAAAACGGAAAGTAGAAGTGATAAGTGAATAGCAAAAAAAAACGCTCATCTTTTACAAGACAAGCGTTGATTTTTATTCTTTAATAACATTTCCATTTTGATCACTGAAATGATATTCTAAAAACGTGTAAGCATCACGAGGTATAATTTTCACCCATTTTTTATGTTCAAAAAACCATTTTGAACGTAATGATGGAAAACCTTTGGTTAGGTATGCGGCCACAAAAGGATGTGCACTTAAGACAATTCTTTTGTGATTTTTTAATCGTTCAACTTCCAGAGAAATCTTGTCGATAACTTGAATTGGAGCATCTATTTCTCCAAATCCGTTGTTCGGATCTTCTTCTCTAGTTTTTATGTTGACTTCTGGTCTTACACGTTGTCTTGTAATTTGGATTAAACCAAATTTACTAGGCGGTAAGATTTTGTGTTTGGCTTTGTCGTCGCTCATTTCTTCTCTCAAGAAATCAAAGAGGATTCTTCTATTTTCAGGATTTTGCATATCAATAAAATCGACAACAATAATTCCACCCATGTCTCTTAGTCGTAATTGACGGGCCACTTCGGCAGCGGCAATCATATTAACTTCAAGGGCTGTGTCTTCTTGGTTTTGGGCTTTATTGGATCGATTTCCACTGTTTACATCAATAACATGAAGTGCTTCAGTGTGTTCGATAATCAAATAAGCACCTTTACTCATAGAGACTGTTCGGCCAAAAGAGGTTTTAATCTGTCTTTCGATATGGTACTTTTCAAAAATAGGTAGTTCTCTTGATTGATAAAGTTTCACAATAGAAACTTTTTCCGGAGCAATTTCTTCGAGTGACTCCTTGGTTTGTTCAAACAATTCTTCATCATCAATGTGAATTCCTGTAAAAGAATCATTGAAAACATCTCTTAAAATTGAGGAAGCTCTATTGAGTTCGCTTAAAATTTTGGACGGATGATGAGCTGTTGGTAATTTTTTACACATGCCATTCCATCTGCTAAGCAGATTTTGCATGTCTTTGTCTAGGTCGGCTATTTTTTTGCCTTCTGCTACTGTACGGACAATAACACCGAATCCTTTTGGTTTGATGGATTGTACTAATTTCTTTAATCGGTCTTTTTCTTGTTTGGATTCTATTTTTTGTGAAACAGAAACGCGATCAGAAAATGGGACCAAAACGATATATCTTCCTGCCAAAGATAGCTCTGAACTAATTCTTGGACCTTTGGTCGATATAGGTTCTTTAACGATTTGTACTAAAACCGACTGGTTGGCACTTAACACATCGGTGATGGTGCCGTCTTTGTCAATTTCACTCTCAAACTGAAAGTTTTTAAGGGAGAAATCTTTTAGTTTACCTGTGCTTACAAGTTTAGTGAATTTCAACATCGAAGCTAAGTTTGGGCCTAAATCGTGGTAGTGTAAAAAGGCATCTTTTTCAAAGCCTAAATTTACAAAAGCCGCGTTGAGTCCCGGAACCGGTTTTCTGATTTTGGCAATAAAAATATCGCCCACCTGAAAGCCGCTCTTTTGCTCTTCCTCTTTGTGTAATTCTACTAGTTTTCCATCTTTTAATAAGGCAAAATCTACTGCTTCAGAACCTGACCTGATGATCAATTCTTTATTCACGTTGTAAATTTTTATCTATACCTTTTAGTTTGGTGATGGGTGATGGGTGATGGGTGATGGGTTGGGGATGATTAGTGAAAAAAGAATTGCAAAACACAATTAATTCAACTCCAATTTACCTTTTACCAATTACCTTTTACCAATTACCATCTTAAAAAACCGAATTGTACAGATGGATTAAACAATATTTTAAACAGGTAGTTTTGTACCCGGTGAAACAGCAATTGTTTCTAGCTGTTTCATTTCAAAGAACTTTTTGTAAAAGAAAAAAGTAGTTTTACACTACTTTTTCTTTTTGTGACGGTTAGCTCTCGCACGTTTTTTACGTTTGTGAGTAGCTACTTTATGTCTTTTACGCTTTTTTCCACTTGGCATAGTGTGATTTTTTTGGTATTAATAAATAAGTTATACAGCCACTTCAGTATTTGCTTTTACACCTTCTACAAAAACTTTTGCAGGTTTGAAAGCCGGTATGTTGTGAGCTGGGATTTTAATGGTTGTGTTTTTTGAAATGTTTCTTCCTGTTTTTTCTGCTCTTGTCTTAACAATAAAGCTTCCGAAACCTCTTAAGTAAACGTTATCACCAGTCTCTAGTGAGTTTTTTACTTCTTCCATAAAAGATTCAACAGTGGCTTGAACATCACCTTTCTCAAGGCCTAATTTCTCTGAAATCTTTGCTACGATATCTGCTTTCGTCATTTTAATTCTTTTTAATTATTTATGTGTAAAATTTTGAGAGTGCAAATATATGAATTAAAAAAACAATAATTCAAGCATAATCGATTAAAATTTAATTACATAATACTTTACTTTTGTCAACCAATTTAAATTTATGGGTTTTTCTAATTACTTAATTCAATGGTATTTACAAAACAAACGTGAACTTCCGTGGCGAAATTCGCAAAATCCCTACGAAATTTGGCTCTCAGAAATCATATTACAACAAACTCGAGTGGCTCAAGGATTGCCTTATTTTGAGTCTTTTTTAGCTCATTTTCCAACCGTTTTTGATTTGGCTAAAGCCTCTGAAGAACAAGTTTTAAAACTTTGGCAAGGATTGGGTTATTATTCCAGAGCCAGAAACTTACATCAAACTGCAAAGATTATTGCTTTTGAAAAAAAAGGCCAATTTCCTAAAACATACAATGAATTATTAGGTCTAAAAGGAATTGGTACTTATACGGCGGCTGCTATTGCTTCATTTGCTTATGATGAAGCTGTTCCTGTGGTGGATGGAAATGTATATCGGGTGTTGTCGCGTTATTTTAATGTGGATACAGATATTTCTTCGTCTAAAGCTAAAAATGAGTTTACGGCTTTGGCAAATGAAGTTATGGACTCTAAACAACCGGCCTTGTTTAACCAAGCTATTATGGAATTTGGTGCATTGCAATGCGTACCAAAAAATCCCGATTGTTCCGTTTGTGTTTTTAATGCTGGTTGTGCGGCTCTACAAATGAAAAAAGTGCAATCGCTTCCCGTAAAATTGAAAAAAACCAAGATTACAAATCGGTTTTTCAATTATTTAGTTTTTCAAGATACTAACAATTATAGTTTGGTAAATCAAAGAACTTCCAAAGGGATTTGGCATAACTTGTATGAGTTTCCATTGATAGAAACAGAAAAAATAAGTTCTGAAAAAGAAGTAGTGCAATTGGTAAGGAAACAAAATAATTTGAATTATAAAATAAACGCAATAGTGGCTTTTGATAATTTTGATGTGATTCACAAACTGTCTCATCAACACATTACTATACGTTTTTGGAGGATTGAAATTGAAGGAGAATTGAAAAACGGACTGTCGTTTGACACCATAAAAAAATTACCTTTTCCAATTGTGATTTATAATTTTATTGAAAAGAATTTTTAATCCGTATTAAAATTTGTAATTTTATACATTCCTAAAACAAAATACATATTATGAACGGTACTTTAAATAAAGTGATGCTAATTGGTCACCTTGGCGATGATGTTAAAATGCACTATTTCGATGGAGGTAATTGCATAGGCAGATTCCCATTGGCAACAAACGAGATTTATATCAACAAAACAACAAACGAAAAAATCACTTCTACAGAATGGCACAATTTGGTTGTGCGAAATAAAGCAGCTGAAATTTGTGAAAAATATTTATCAAAAGGCGATAAAATATATGTTGAAGGACGAATTAAATCCCGCCAATGGCAAAATGAGGAAGGTGTAACAAAATATACCACAGAAATTCAAGTGACCGAGTTTACTTTTTTAACCACAAAAAAAGATACAGAACTTAATAAATCTAATACATCAGGTGTTCCTGATTCGATAAAAAACAGTAATTTTGAGGCACAAAACGACAGTCATTCTGATGATGGTATGCCGTTTTAGTATTGTTTAACCAATTTACCATTATTTGGACCCAGAACATTCCGGTATTCTAGAAAATTTAGACGCAAATTTGCTTATAGGATTAGTAAGCATTTTTGTGTTACTAATTTGCTCTGCTTTAATTTCAGGAGCAGAAGTGGCTTTGTTTTCATTGTCTCAAAAAGATATAGATGATGTAACAGAAGAATCGGAAGGGAAAGATCAAACCATTTCACATTTACTTCAAAAACCAAGAAAGTTATTTGCTACGCTATTAATAGTTAATAATTTTATCAATATTGCTATCATAATTGTTTTCTTTTCTATTAAAGATAGGCTTTTTGGTGGCATAGATTCCATTCTGCTCAAATGGATTGTTGAAATAGGGGTAGTTACTTTTTTAATTTTATTGTTTGGTGAGGTTTTGCCAAAAATATATGCCAACAAAAACAATGTGAAGTTTGCCAAAATTATTGCCAAACCCATTGCATTTTTCAATTTTTTGTTGACGCCTTTCAACATGCCAATGCGACGACTAATTCTATTTCTTGAAAATAAATTGGTGAAGCAAAAATCAAATTTATCAGTCAATCAACTGTCACAAGCATTAGAACTTACATCTTCTGAAGAAACATCTGATGAAGAGCAAAAAATTTTGGAGGGCATTGTTTCTTTCGGAAATACGGATGCTAGACAAGTTATGAGTCCGAGAATTGATGTTTTTGCTTTGGAGGATGACGAAACTTTTGAAGAAATTATACCAAAGATTGTAAATAATGGATTTTCTCGTATTCCCGTTTATCGTGAAAATATTGATCAAATTGAAGGCGTTTTGTATGTGAAAGACTTACTGCCCTATATCGAAATCGCTAATTTTGATTGGAAAAGTTTATTGCGAGAGCCGCTTTTTGTGCCTGAAAACAAAAAATTAGATGACTTATTGAAAGACTTTCAAAATAAAAAGAGTCATTTAGCAGTTGTAGTAGATGAATATGGTGGGACTTCAGGAGTGATTACATTGGAAGATATTATTGAAGAAATAGTGGGCGATATTAGTGATGAGTTTGATGATGTAAATAGTAGTTATTCACAGATTGACGATAAGAATTTTTTATTTGAAGGTAAAATCAACTTGAAAGATTTTTATCGAATTGTGGACGTTGACGATGAGATTTTTGAATCCAACAAAGGAGAAGCCGAAACATTAGCCGGATTCATACTCGAGATAATTGGAAGTTTTCCAAAGAAAGGACAAAAAATTGCTTTTCAAAAAGTGGTGTTCACCATCGAAGCGGTTGACAAAAAAAGAGTGAAACAAATCAAAGTTACTTTAGATGTTTAAAAGAAAGGTGTTATTTCTGTTTGGATTAGTGCTGCTTGTAAGTTGTAAAGACGACGCGATGCCAAAACCTTTTGCTCATTTGCGATTGGATTATGAAGAAGCTAGTTATATGGGCTTTGACAGTCCGTGTCCGTTTGTTTTTGATCATAATACGGATACGCAAGTAAAAGTGAAAGAAGATTGCAATGTTACCATTAGTTATCCAAGAATGAAGGCTTCGGTGTTTTTAACCTATAAACCAGTTGGTTCTAATTTGGAAACCTTGTTGCGTGATGCTCAAAAACTTACTTACGAGCACGTGATTAAAGCAGATGACATTATTGAATTGCCTTTTATCAATACCAAAGATAAAGTGTATGGTATGTTTTATCAAGTTGGAGGTAATGCGGCAACCAATACCCAGTTTTATTTAACAGACAGTCTCAATCATTTTGTTACCGGCTCGGTTTACTTCTACACCAAACCGAATTTTGATTCTATTATGCCTGCTGCAAGTTACATCAAAGATGATATGCAAACGTTAATGGAAACGTTGCGTTGGAAGAACTGATGGGATTACTATTAGATTTGCTTATTAAATAGTTTTTGAAAATATCAAATCCTATACCCCACCCCAAGTTTGACCAAGTTGATGTTTTGCAAATAAGGGTTTGTGAAATTCCCTGAATTGGAAAGTTTAATAAAATCATAACTGGCATGAAAGTACCACTGCTTGCTCACATCAAGTGAAAAACCTGCTGCAACATTTACGCCATATCGGGTTTCGTTGCCTTGCGGGAAGAAAGTCATAACGTTACCATTGGTGAAAAAGGTTACCGCACTATAGCCTATTCCAATAATTGGGTGGAATTGCGGTAGGGTTGGTAAAAATAACTCCCCGTAAATACGCGGTTGTAGCGTCCAAATGAGTAAATCAAAATCGGTGGTAGGATCTTGAATACCATCTTTGTCTTTGAACAACCCGGTATGCAAAGAAACTCCGGTTTTAAAAGAAAGGTTTTCCCAAAATTGGTATTTTGTTCCCGCCTCTACGATCCCGTTAAAATTGGCTCCAACAAAATTTTGATCTACTAAAGCAGGATAGCTCAGTTCAACACTCCACGAAGATGTTTGAGCTTGTGCTCCAAACAAACCTAAAAATAAGAAAAAAAAATTCCGCATATAATTTCTTTTTTAGTAGTAACGAGAGTTTTAAGATGTAATTGTGATAATTGTGAGAAATGTGTTTGTTAAATAAAAAAACCGCTGAGAACTTATGCTCTTCGGAATATCTCCCCACTTATAAGCATATAATCATTTCTTCAATAAACAATAACTTCCAATAAATCAGAGAAAACTACTTTCAAATCAAAGGAAAAAAGGATATATTTGAATTAAGGAAAGCACAGCAAACTTTTGACAACCAAACTGTAACGAGATGTTTATGCAACTTTTGTTGTGGATAGTTTCAAGTTATAGAGTAGTTTTTGCCTGTTTATTTTGTTCTTAATGGTGTGTTGATGACTTATAATAGTATTAACATAAAAAATTTGAAGTAATGAAAGGAACCCATTTTTTAAGTTTGCTTTTTAGCTTATTAGTTATGAGCTTGGTTGTTTTTTCATGCAAATCGGAAGACGCAACAGATCCTACTGCTTTTTATATGCCGGGAGAATTTGAGCCCCAAGAAGCCGTGTGGTTTGGTACCTGGTATATGGGTGATAGGGAGAACGATTACAAAAAGGTGATTACTGATGTAATGAAGGCCATTGAAGGCCATGTTAAGATTAAAATGGCATCGCCCTCCGATAGCATCATGCAAATTGCAAAAAGACAATTGGACAGCCTAGGCGTGGATACTACAAAGATTCAGTTTTTTGTGATGCCTGGTGAAGCACATTGGATCAGGGATCATGGTGCTACATTTGTAATCAACAGGCTAGGGGAGCTTGGTGCTGTTGATTTTGAGTGGAATTTTTACGGCTATTTGGATTGGCAAATAAATCGAGACTCTACCATTGCTGACAGTTTGAAAATATGGGATAAAAAAATACGACAAGGTAAACGTGCTAAGGTAGATAGCCTGATGGCAGTAGCAACCGGTGCTAAATGGATAAAAGGGAACCTTACCATAGAGGGTGGATCCATTGAGGTCAATGGCAAAGGGGTGCTAATCCAATGTGAAGCTGTAACGCTAAAGCGAAATCCCGGCTGGACTAAAGAAGCATTGGAGGAAGAATACAAAAGAACGCTGGGAGTCAAAAAAGTAATCTGGCTACCTCAAGGATTGGCAGAAGACGAACATATGACCCAATTTCAATTAGGCAAATACATTACACTGGGCACTGGTGGACATACTGATGAATTTGTTCGGTTTGCAGATGACAGAACCATTCTTTTAGCATGGGTAGATGAAAATGAGGTAGAGGCACACCCTCTTAATAAGCTCAATTATGAGCGGATGAAAAAAAACTACGAGATACTGAAAAAGGCATCCGATCATAATGGCAAGCCTTTTAGAATCATCAAAATCCCATTGCCTTATATTCAGGAAAGGCCTATCGTAGTTTCTGATTCAATCAGAGATAATCACCACATTTCCTTAAAATCTTTCACCTATAAAGACCGGAATAAAGTGAAAAAAGGAGATGAGTTGGTGAGTGTAGCTGCTGCCAGTTACATGAATTTTTTGGTAACCAATGGTGTGGTTGTGACTTCCTCATACGCTAACAACAAAGCCTCGATTAAAAGAGAGAAAGAAGTAGAGCGGCTATTACAAAGAGCCTTCCCCGGACGAAAGATTGTCTTTATCGATGCTATGGTATTAAATTGGGGAGGTGGCGGCATTCATTGCAGTACACAGCAGGAACCTAAAATCAGAAAATTATGAAATCATATTTAAGCTTAAGTATGTACTAGTTCCACGTAATTCTATGACTTCGAAGACACCCAATTCCAATTGAAAACCAGTTAAGCACACACGCCCTGATTTTGCTTCTGCCGAGGCAGACCGGACTTACCTACCGTTAGGTCGGGAAAACAAAATCAGGCAACAGCCAACAATCAAAATCCGTCGTAATCCGCATCAATCCGTGGCATCCCTAGCTAAAAAAATTCATCTCTATCTTCATAGTTGCTGCTTTATATTTCAGAGTACACACTTCAAATACTTTTATTTTTGAGGAGAATTACCTTTCTTTCCATACCCTACGTTTTTTATCTCCCGGTAATAACGTAAAAAGCGAATGATCTTCCCGCACCACAAACTTTAATGTGGGTATATAAGCCGATATCTTATTCAGTTGTTCAGCCATTTGTTTATCTAATACCGTCACCAAAATAAGCTCCCAATCCAACATTTTTTCCAAATCAGAAGCACTTGGCTTAATACTCAGCAAATCAAATAACAACTTAATCTTCCCCTCATTCAACTCCTGTATAGCCTCATCAAGAGCAGCGAATTCATCAAGATACTTTTTGGGTACAATAATTTTTGCCATAAATAGATAAAATCAACCAGTGAATTAAATTATAATTTACATCATACAATCCTATTCTAAAAACTATTTTATAACAAATAGGTTTGTCTTAAGCAAGCTACAAAAAAAAGTATATGGTTCCAATAGCACTTTTTCAAAATCTATTAATGTCTTGTATAACTATAATAGGATTTATTTAATAATATGTATAGTTGTTTTAGGACGGGTCAAAAGTTATTTCAGGACGGTCATTTATATAGATACTATATGGATGCTATATAGCAACTCCCTATTAACTCCCTAGATAAGCCATCAATGGTGACAGTTTATGTCTACTATTCCAAGGTGAAGATATAAGCATATAACCTAAATACATACCGACTCGTCGGAGTGTTCAATACATAAATTAACACAAAACACGTCATTTATCAACCTAGCTACACAAAATCAATTCAAAGTAGGAGTAGCTCAAATGAAAAAACCTTTGATAAAGAGTTACTTTAGCAAAGGTTTTGAGGTATTTTCAGTGTGTTATCAGATTACAACGTCTCCGCTTTTTTTGAGGCACAACAAGCTTTTTTGTCTTTGCTGCATTCTTTTTTAGCTTCTGTAGTTTCTTCGCTTTTTGAAGCTTCTTTTTTGTTTTTCTTCTTTTTGTCTTTTTCAGAATAGAAGGCTTTATCGGCAGAAGAAGTTACATCAGAAATAATGTAGTCTTTTGAAATGTTTTCAACGGTTTGTACCAAAATTTCAGGAGTTTGTTTGTTTGCATCATAAGTGATGGTTGCTTTTTTGTTGTCAAAATCAACATCCACTTCTTCAACACCTTCTAATTTTGCTAATTTCTTTTGGATGGTTCCGGCACATCCAACAGCACAATGCATGCCTTCAATGGTAAAACTTGCCGTTGCTAATTGAGCCGGTGTTTCGTCTAAAATTTCAACGGTAGCCGTGTCATTTTCGTCTTTTGCATTTTCTTTACAGCTTGTAAATAAAACTCCACAAATTGCTAATGCCAGTAAAGATTGTGTGATTTTCATAGGATATATTTTAAAATTAGTATTTAGGTAAACGTTTTAATTGCTAACGTAGTACAAAAATAACAAATTTTTCACGTTTGATTTGGGAAATTTAACGCAGATTTGTGACGCAATACTTAGTCATGGAAAACAAGAATTTAAAATTTGTATTTTTAATTATTTTGGCCCTTGTTTGGGGTAGTTCGTTTATTTTGATTAAAAGAGGTTTGGTGGGGTTAAATCCCTTTCAGTTGGGTTCACTTCGAATGGTTTTTGCCGCTCTTTTTCTCTTAATCATCGGGTTTAACAGTATTAAACACATTCAATTACGCCATTGGAAATATATTGCTTTCACAGCTATTATGGGCACTTTTATTCCGGTTTTTTTATTTTCTGTGGCTCAAACGCAAATAAGCAGTTCCGTTAGTGCTATTCTGAATTCGCTAACACCATTGAATACCTTAGTTTTAGGAATTATTCTTTTTAAAATCGATTTTCAACGACGTCAAATTTTTGGTGTTTTTATCGGATTAACCGGAAGTGCGTTGCTCATTATGAACGGTGCCTTGAATAACCCGGATCAAAACTATTATTACGCTATTTTGTTGGTCATTGCATCCATTTGTTATGCTTTAAACGTGAACATCATCAAGACGTATTTGTCTGATTTGAACCCGTTGAGTATTACTGCGGGGAATTTTGTGGTGATTTTATTTCCGGCTTTGGCGGTACTTTATTTTTCTGATTTTTTTACTGCTGTACAAACGGAAGCTACTCAAAATGTGCTAGTTTACATTCTTATTTTAGGAGTAGTTGGAACCGCATTGGCCAATATTTTGTTTTTTAAATTGATTAAAATATCGTCGCCTGTTTTTGCTTCATCGGTTACCTATTTAATTCCTGTTGTTGCTTTTTTATGGGGTATGGTGGATCATGAAACCCTTACTTTTGTGCAGTTAATTGGAGCTTCAATTATTTTATTGGGGGTTTATCTTTCTGCTAAGAAATAGGTTTTTCTTTTTTTGCCACAAAGCCCCAAAGTTGCCAAGTTTTATATTTGCGATTAAGCCACAAAGCCTGTAAAGAATCAATTCTTTGTGTCTTACTTTCTTTGTGTCAAAATTTTATTATTGTAATA
Source organism: Flavobacterium orientale (assembly GCF_014638005.1). Taxonomy (GTDB): domain Bacteria; phylum Bacteroidota; class Bacteroidia; order Flavobacteriales; family Flavobacteriaceae; genus Flavobacterium; species Flavobacterium orientale. The sequence continues at coordinate 75,996 of NZ_BMFG01000011.1, read as the reverse complement.
GCAAAAAAAAGACTGCCATTGCTGACAGTCTTTTTCATCAAAAAATAAACTACTTATTTAAAATCTTCTTCTGTTACTCCTTCATTGATTTTTACATCTGAAGTAATTAACTCTAATTCCATTCCGATATTCAAAGTCGTTTTGTGTGGGAATTTAATTCCTTTCACTTCTTTGTAATCAGCGTAATAGGTGGTTTGGGTCATTTTTTGACCCATTTGCTCCATTTCTTTCGCTTCACCTACTTTTAATCCTGATTTTACATCAAAGTAATAGGTTGTTTTTCCGTTTTTAACCGCATATGCATCAGCACCATTAATGTTTTCAACAGCACCTAAAGTCAAGTCGGATTTATTTAAAAGATTTAATTCTTCAAACGGTACGGCACTTGATTTCATTTCGGCCAATTCTTCACCGGTTAAATCTTTACGTTGCCCTTGTTGCACCATATAACCACCATTCTCATTAACTACTTGTTTCATTAAAGACATCCCCATAGCTTTCATTTCAACAGCCATTTTGTTGCTTGAAGAAACTTTTGCAGTCATTTCAAGAGCTGTTCCTTGAATAGTACCCGAAGAAGTAGTCATGATAGTTTTCACTTCAGACAATGCTTTTTGGCCACCAATTGCATTAATGTATTTCTCTAAAACAGATTTAGCACTTACATCAGCACTAACTGCTTTTGCAACAGGTTTATCTACTTTGTTACCATATTTATCAAAATAGAAAATAGGTATGTTTAGTTTTTCCAGTCCAGGTAGTACATCAGCAGCTTTACTAACTACCAATATACGTAGGTTGTCTTCTAGGAAATATTTTTTAGAAACTCTTAAAATGTCATCAGCAGTCACAGCATTGATATTTTTGATGTAGTTTTCAAAGAAATCAGCCGGAAGACCTTGTGTTTTTGTTTGAAGAGCATAACGAGCTACAGTTGCTGGTTTTTCAATTTGCATTACAAAATTTCCAACATATCCTGCTTTTACATTTTTCAACACATCGTCAGACACTTTTTCAGTTCTGATTCGTTTGATTTCTTTAAGGATTTCAACTACAGCACTGTCTGTAACAGCATTTCTAACTTGTGTAGTAGCAGCAAAGTTATTTACATATTTGTTTCCTCTTAAAATAGAACGAGCACCATACGTCCAGCCATGAGCTTCTCTCAAGTTCATGTTTAAATAACTGTTGAAATCACCACCTAAGATTTGATTAGCTAAAAGAGCTGCAAAATAATCTTTGTCCGTCATTTTTAAATTGGTGATGTGCACTGCTGCAATTTCTGATTGCACCGCATTTGGAGCATCTACAAAGTTAATTTGTGTGTATTGAACATCTTTTGGGTTTGTATAAGAAGCCGCAGGAGCCGTTCCTTTTTTCCAAGAGGTAAATAATTTTTCAACCGAACTTTTAACTTCATTGAATTTTACATCACCAACAATTACCAAATAAGCATTTGACGGCGTAAAATAAGTAATATAGTTTTGTTTTACGTCTTCAAGCGAAATGGCATTAACGGTTTCTTCAGAAACATATTCACCTCTTGGGTGGTTTTTTCCATACGCCAAAACGTTTTCCACTCTTCTTGCAATAGCAGGTACGCTTTTTTCCTGTGATTTTAAACCTTCAATAAGTTTTGCTTTTTCTTTATCAAATTGGTCTTGTGTAAACAATGGATTCAAAGCTCCATCAGCCATTAATTCCAAAATACGTTGTGAATATTTAGATAAGCCGCTGGCAAAAGCACCGTTAGAACTAAAGTTAATTGAAGCACCTAAAAAATCAACTTCTTCATTGAAATCATCTTTAGAAACGGTTTTAGTTCCGTTACCCATTAAAGCTCCTGTTAAATCGGAAACTCCTTTTTTAGCACCTTCAGCATATGGAGGTGTGTCGATGGTTAAACTATATGAAACTCTTGGAAGTTTGTTGTTTTCGACTACCAAAACTTTTAAGCCATTAGGTAATTCAAACGTTTGTGGTTTTCCGATATTAATTTTTGGTGCAGGTCCCGGTTTGGGTTGCGGTCTATCTTGTGCTTGCATAGTAAAAGTTAATAACAAGCTCGTTACAATAATTAGTGTTTTTTTCATGATTCTTTGTCTTAGTTTTGAGCTTTATCTGATTTTGGAACGTAATCCATTATTAAGCGTTGGTTAGGATTTAAATACTTTTTGGCCACGTCTCTAATTTCTTCTTTAGTAATAGAGCGGTAAATTTCAATTTCAGTATTAATTAAATTCACATCACCATAAAGCATGTGGAATGTTGCTAAATTACCAGCAATACCTTCAACTGATGAATTGCTATCTACATATTGGCTCTCGTAGATGTTTTGTAGTTTTTGGTATTCTTTTTCAGAGATTAGTTCAGTTTGAAGCTTTACAATTTCTTTGTCAAATTCAGCAATCATGTCATTCGGTGTGTTGCTTCCCATTGGTAAGCCGTATAAAATATACAAGCCATAATCTTCTTGGCTGAAATTGAATGCTCCAATTTGAAGGGCCATTTTCATTTCGTCTACCATTTTTTTGTAAAGTCTAGAGCTTTTTCCATCTGATAAAATTGTAGAAATCATATCTAAAACACGAGCATCTCTAGTTTTCATAGAAGGGGTTCTATAGGAAACCATTGCCATTGGAATTTGGATGTTTGGGTCTTCATATCTAGCTCTTAAAGGTTGTGTGATTGGATCTTCCACAAATTTTTCACGAGTGATAGGAGCTCCTTTTGGAATGGATCCGAAATATTGGTCAATCCATTTTTTGGCTTGAGCAGGATCAAACTGACCTGCCACTACCAAAGTAGCGTTGTTGGGTACATAAAACTTTTTGTTGAATGCTTGAAATTCTTCCAAAGTTGCTGCGTCTAAATGTTCCATAGAACCGATAGTTGCCCAACGATAAGGGTGTTTGAAAAACATGTTTCGTTTTACTTCCGCTAAAATGTTTCCGTACGGTTGGTTGTCAACGCGTAAACGTTTTTCTTCTTTCACTACTTCGTTTTGCGTATCCACACCAATTTGGTTGATAACCGGGTGAAGTAAACGTTCAGATTCCATCCATAAACCTAATTCTAAATTATTAGATGGGAAGATTTCATAATAATACGTTCTGTCATCAGAAGTATTTGCGTTATTTGTACCACCGTTTCCGGTTACAATTTTAAACCATTCGCCACGCTCGATATTTTTAGTTCCTTCAAACAAAAGGTGTTCAAAAAAGTGGGCAAAACCTGTTCTCTCAGGATTTTCGTCTTTTGCTCCAACATGATACATTACAGAAGTGATCACAACAGGAGCAGAATTGTCTTGATGTAAAATCACGTGCATACCGTTATTTAGGGTGTAATGTTCAAACTCAACTTTTTGAGCAGAAACAGTACTTCCTAGCATAAGAACTGAACTTAAGGCCATTAAAGATTTTTTCATAAAAATTAGTGATTTATTTTTTGATTCTAATAAGAGTGCAATTTCGGTATTTTGTTACAGATTTACTAAGTTTTTTTTTAAATATTAAAAATGACCTCTTAATTTTTTCTCTAGATTCATTTATTTTTTGATTTACAGTTGTGTGAATCATAAATAGTTGTATATTTGCAACCTTAAAAAAATCAATTAAAACATATTGTTATGTACGCAATCGTAGAGATAGCAGGGCAACAATTTAAAGTAAGCAAAGACCAAAAAGTATTTGTTCACCGTTTAGCAACTGAAGAAGGAAGCAAAGTTTCTTTTGACAAAGTGATGTTGTTAGATGATAATGGAACAGTTACCATTGGCGCCCCCGCTATAGAAGGTGCTTCAGTAGAAGCCAAAGTGATTCAACACTTAAAAGGTGATAAAGTAATTGTCTTCAAAAAGAAAAGAAGAAAAGGTTACAAAAAGAAAAATGGTCACAGACAATCATTTTCTCAAATTGTTATTGAGGGAATTAATGCTAGTGCACCAAAAAAGAAAACTGCTAAAAAAGCGGAAACCACAGAAGAATAATTAACATTTAAAACTTAAACATCATGGCTCACAAGAAAGGTGTCGGTAGTTCCAAGAATGGTAGAGAATCAGAATCGAAACGTTTAGGCGTTAAGATATATGGTGGTCAAGCAGCTATTGCAGGAAATATCATTGTAAGACAAAGAGGTTCTAAACATAACCCAGGTGACAACGTTTACATGGGTAAAGATCACACGTTACACGCAAGAGTTGACGGTGTGGTTAAGTTTCAGAAAAAAGGAGACAACAAGTCGTTTGTATCTGTTGTTCCTTTTGAAGCATAAGAACCACTCATAGAGAATAAGAAATCCCACTTTTAAGGTGGGATTTTTTATTTTACAGTTTCCTTAAATGAGTGCACTATTTGTTCCATGTTTTTGAAGTTTGCCTTTTTTTGTTTTGAACTGGTCCAGCTCACAATTTGGTAATAGTGTTTTTTACCTTCTATAAAGCCGAGATGGTATATAATTTCGTGTGAATCAACGGTGCCTTCAATCGTGAAGAGCTTGGCTTTTTTATCGTCAATAGTGACGTCTTTAATTTCAGAAAAATTATTTTTCTCAACCATCAGTTTTAAATTATCCGTAATCAAATTGGTATATCCAGTAAAATTACTTTCATATTGATTGTCTAATGCCACCATCATTTCATTAAATTCTGCTTGAGGTTCATCAATCACTACCGTAAAAAACTCTTTTGCTTCATTTTGAACTTGAAGTGAAGCATCTCTATTTAAAATAGCGGTTTGACTCATGAAGTTTGGAACTTCAATTGTGTATTGGTTTTTAATTTTGATTGATTGGATTTCTTCTTTGGCACAGCCTATTAATAAAAGGGATAGTAAAAAGAAACTTAAAAATGTTTTCATGTAAAATGTTTTACGCAAGATAAAAAAAACCACGCTTGCACGTGGTTTAATTGGTTAAATTGTTTCAGCATTTAAATCTAATTTTTTCTTCTTTTTCTTTTTTACTTTAATTTTTCCTTTGTGAAGTAAAAAGAACATCACCGGAACAATTACTAAAGTAAGGAAAGTGGCAAAAATTAATCCGTAGATAACGGTTTTAGCCAATGGTCCCCAAAAAATTACGTTATCTCCACCCACATATATGTTGGGGTTATAATTGATGAATAGACCAAAAAAGTCAACGTTCAATCCCATTGCTAACGGGACTAACCCTAAAACGGTGGTAATTGCGGTTAACAAAACCGGTCTTAAACGCGAACGACCCCCTTCTACAATTACATCTAAATATTCTTGTTTGTTTAATAAACCGTCTTCATCCAACCCTTTTTCATGTAACTTTCTGTCAATGAGCAATTGTGTGTAATCAATTAATACAATGGCATTGTTTACTACGATTCCTGCCAAGGAAATTATTCCCATCATGGTCATTATAATTACGAAGTCATTTTTGAAAATGACCATTCCGAAAAATACACCGGCAAAACTCAGTAGGACCGAAACCATAATAATAATTGGTTTGGAAACTGAATTAAATTGAGCAACCAAGATTAAAATAATTCCTCCCAACGCAATTAATAAAGCTTTAACCAAGAAACTCATGTTTTTAGATTGCTCTTCTTGCTCACCTGTAAAAGAGAAATTAATGTCTTTTCCTATTTGATAATCTTCTAATTCTTTTTTAATTTTTTCAACTATTTCATTTCCATTATAACCAGTTACAACATTGGAGTAAACGGTTATCACTCGCTTTAAATTTTTTCTTTTAATAGTGTTGAAAGTCGTAGAATTTTCATTAGAAGTAATCGAAGAAATTGGAACTTGAACCAATTTTCCAGAAGCTTGATCTCTAAACGTTATTGGTTGATTGTAAATGATGTTATTGTCATTCCGTTGAGCTTCCGGTAAACGAACGTTGATTTCAAAATCGTCTTTTCCGTCTTTATAAGTAGAAATTTTTTCGCCAAAAATAGCTCTTCGCAATGTTTGTCCTACTTGACCTGATGTGATTCCAAGTTGACCGGCTTTGTCTAAATCTACCGTTACGTCTACACCCGGTTTTTCTTTGTTTACATCAATTTTAAGCTCTTCAATTCCGCCGATGTTTTTTCCGTCGATAAAACTTTTCATTTTTTTAGCTTCCATCAACATCGCATCATAATCTTCACCCGAAATTTCAATATTTACAGGATATCCTGCAGGCGGACCGTTTTGTTCTTTTTCAACAATTACTGAAACGCCTGCATAACCTTGGACAGCAGAACGGATTTCTTCCATCACATCCAAACTGTTTAACCCTTTTCGGTATTTGAACTCCCTCATGGTTAACGTAACTTTTCCACGGTTAGGCATGTCGTTTTGAGCACCACCTTCGGTTTGCGGATTTCCGGCACCTTGACCTACTTGACCAATGGCACTTTCTACCATATAATTATCGCCGTCTTCCACATATTTATTGGCTATGGCATATACTTTTTTCTCAATCTCTTTTGTAAATTCATTGGTTTTTTTGATGTCTGTTCCTTCGGGGAATTCAATATAAACCATAATTTGATTGGGTTGATTTTCTGGAAAGAACAACACATTTGGTTTTGCAATTCCAACCGCTATGAATGATAAAATCAACAAGCCGAATGTGCCAAGAAAGAATGCCCAAGGTTTTCTTCCGCCAAGAGCAAATTGTAGAAATGTTCGGTATTTGTTTTCAAGCCAAACTAAGATAACTCGTTGAAAATAATCTTGTGCTCCAACTAGAAAATATTTGTAAACCCATAACATTATGGCAAAGAAAAGCATCAGGTTTCCAAGACCTTTTAATCCTCCAGCATTTGAGATGAATCCTGAAACAAGCATGATTAATCCAATCCCACCTACAATCCCGCTTAAATTTATAAGTGATTTTTTACTCATTTTTTCTTCTTTTATTTTCATAAAATCAGATGTTAGCATGGCATTAATAACTAACGCTACAAATAAAGAAGAAAATAGTACTACGGATAATGTCATTGGAAAATAAATCATAAATTTCCCCATCGTTCCAGGCCATAATCCCAATGGGAAAAATGCAGCAAGCGTAGTTGCTGTGGATGCGATAATTGGCCAAGCAATTTCACCAATACCTTCAATGGCGGCTTGTTTTCTGGTTTTTCCTTCACTCATTAAGGTGTAAACGTTTTCCACCACAACGATTCCATTATCCACCAACATTCCTAGTCCCATAACTAATCCAAAAAGCACCATTGTGTTTAAGGTAATTCCGAAAGAAGCCAGAATCATGTATGACATAAACATTGAAAGTGGAATAGCAAAACCAACAAATAATGCATTTCTAAATCCTAAGAAAAACATTAAAACACCGATTACAAGAATTACCCCAAAAATGATATTGTTCACCAAATCATCCACTTGAGCAATCGTTCTTTCTGATTGATCGTTTGCATAAGTAATGGTTAAACCTTCGGGGAAATAATTTTCTTTGGCTTTGTCGATAATAGCTTTTAGACCATCTACAGCTTCCACCATGTTCTTGCCACTTCGTTTTTTGATATCGAGCATCACAACGGGTTTGCCATAATCTCTAGCATATGTTGTACGTTCTTTTTCTTTAAAAGTAATAGTAGCAATATCTTTTAAATATACATTTCCATCTTGTTTTTTTACGATGATGTTTTCTAAATCAGACGGTTTTTCAATTTCGCCTATAACACGAATATTTTTCTTAATTCCGTTGTTTGAAACACCTCCGCCAGAAACTGTTTTGTTTTCATATTTCACCGCATTGATAATGTCGTCAAAACTTACTTTTGCAGAGGACATTTTGTACATATCAACCGCAATTTCAACTTCTTTATCTTCGGCACCACGAATGGCAGCCTCTTTAATTTGTGGAAGTCTTTCGATTTGATCTTCTAAATATTCAGCGTATTCTTTCAGTTTTTCGGATGAAAAATCGCCGGTAATGTTGATGTTCAAAATTGGAACTTCTTCGGCGATATTCAAATCAAAAACGTTTGGTTCTACTTTTCCGCCGCCGTCGATGGTTGGCCATTCAGTATCGGATTTTACAAGGTCGACCTTATCTTTTACCTTTTGTTTGGCATCTTCAACCGAAATATCTTCGTCAAATTCAACCAAAATCATCGAATAATCTTCCAATGTATTGGATGTAATTTTCGTTACACCCGAAATATTGTTGAATTCTTCTTCCAAAGGTTTGGTTATCAGCTTTTCAACATCTTCAGCCGAATTTCCCGGATTTATCGAACTAACATAAATTTTAGTTTCAATAATTTCAGGAAAACTCTCTCTCGGCATCGAATAATACGACATCAATCCACCAATCAATAGTATGGCTGTGATGACATAAACCGTCATTTTATTATTAATTGCCCACGTTGAAATGGCAAATTCTTTATTTATTTTACTCATCAGAGGTTTGTTTTATGAGTTTATTTATTTGATAACTTCAACAGTGATGCCGTCTTTCAATGATTTTGCACCATCAGTAACCACCATTTCTCCCGGTTCTAAGCCTGATTTGATTTCAACAAAAGCACCGGTTGTGTAACCTAATTCCACGGTTTTTTGAACGGCTTTTGCATTGTTTTTGCTGTCAACATTCGCAACAGTATAGACAATTTTCTTTCCTTCGGCATTTTCTTGAATGATGTTTTCAGGGAGCAATAACGCTTTCGGGTTTTTATAATCTTCAATCTTCAACACCGCAACTTGGTTTGGTCTAAGTAAATTATCCGGATTTGGCAATGCGATTTCAATTCCGAATGTACGGTTGTTTGGGTTGATGTAATTGCCCACTTGACGTACTTTTCCTTGATAGGTTTTCCCTAGAGAATTCAAATAAACTTCTACTAAAGCACCTACTTTTAATTGGCTAATGTAATTTTCCGGAACATTTGCGGTAACATACATATTACTTAAATTTACAATTCTAAACAATTCCATCCCTGGAGAAACCACTTTTCCTTTTTCGGTAATCACTTCGTCAATTGTTCCTGAAAAAGGAGCAATAACGTTGGTTTTGTTTAATTGTGATTTAATTTGGGCTACTGCTTTTTGTTGACTTTCCAACGAAGTTTTAGCTTGTAAAAACTGAATTTCTGAACCAATTTTTTGATCCCAAAGATTTTTTTGTCTTTCAAAAGTAGTTTTCGCTAAAGCTAATTGTGTTTCGGCTTGAGCTAATTGAGAACCCATTCCTCCGTCATCAATTCGAGCTAAAATTTGTCCTTTTGAAACTTTTTGACCTGCTTTTACATAAACTTGCGTTAATATCCCTGAATATTCCGGACTGATTACGATGTTTTCTTTCGTATCCACGTTTCCTTGAATTTCGATGTAATGTGTGAACAAAGAGTCTTTTAAAGTAACTGTTTTTACTAACGGATTTTTTTTGTTCGGATCTAATTCGGCGATGGCTTTATCTAATTTTGCTAAATCGGCTACTAATTTTTCATATTCTTTGTGAACGATTTCGCGAGATGATTTGATTTGATTTAAATCTTTTGACTTAACAACATCATCCACATTTACATCACTTTTTTCGCCTGAACAAGCCGAAACTAAAAGTGAAAAAGTAACTAAGTATAGAATTTTTTTCATAATATATTGATTGAATTTTGATTGATTTAATTTGTTTTTCCGATTGCTTTTTCTAAAGCTGCTTTTCTACTGATGACATCTACCATAGACTGAAGATAACTTTGTTGTGCAGAATATAATTGACGTTGAGCGTCTGTAAACTCAAAACTAGTTGAAAGACCTTCAGTAAATTTTACTTGTTGCTTTTTTTCGATGCGTTCTGCCAAGGATAAGTTTTCTTTTGAACTGAAATATTGTTCTACACTGTATTCATAATCACTTTTGGCATTTTGGTATTGTAGTTTCAAACGTTGTTCGGTTTCTGTTAACTGAGTTTGAGCTTGTTCTAATGCAATTTTTGACTGTTGCACTTTTGCGTTTTTACCAAAACTGCTAAAAATGGGAACGTTTAAACCAACGCCTAAATTGGAATAGTTAAACCATCTTTGATTTTGTGTAAAAAATTCAAATTGATCACCAAAAGCATTGTAACCAAAATTCAAATTGGCTGATAGTGAAGGTAGAAATTTGCTTTTTTCTAACTTCATTTCCAACGTTCGTTGTTCTACGAAGTTGGTTGAAAGAGCGTAATCAATACTGTTTTCTACTTCAAACGATGAACCGGTTAAAGCCATGTCTAAATTGGATACAGTAAGGTTTTCTAATTTATCGGTTAGAGAAAGTTCTTCTTCCAGCTCAATTCCCAAATTGATTTTAAGCATGTTGTATGAAATATCTTTTAACCGTTTCGTATAATTCAGGCTACTGTTTATACTTGAAAGCGTGATTTTTAATTGTTCCACATTTTCTTCTTCAATTAGACCGTTTTTGAAGGTTTGTTCAGTGTCAAATAATGTTTTATCTAATGTAGCTTTATTCTTTTCTAAGATTGCAATATTTTCTTCGGCTAATAATACATTTCCATAGGAATTGATAATCATTTCACGTACTTCCAAATCGGTTTTCTTTTTTGAGCTTTCATAATATTGTAAATACGTTTTTGAAGCTTGAAGTGCAACAATATAGGAGCCATCAAAAATCAATTGACTTAAAGTTGAACGGGCTACCATGGAATGCTTGGTGCCAAAAGCAAATGTTGAAATTTGGTTTGGATCGCCATCGGGATCAAATACATTACCTGATACAGCTTGTGTTTGTAGTTTAAAATTATTTTGATAATCCAAGCCGGCGTTAATTTGTGGTAATCCAGATGCTGTGGTTTCCCATTTTTTCTTTTTTGCCGCTTCAATGTCACGACCTGAATTAATTGCAGAGTAATTGTACTGTAAAGCATAATCAATTGCTTGCTGAAGCGAAAACGAATAGCTTTTTTTAGTTTCTTGTGCCTGCATACCTAAACAAGCGAGCAAGAGGAAGATTGATAATTTCTTCATGTTTATTGATTGATGATTATTGATTGAATTTTTCTAACTGATTTTCTAATTCTTTGATGCCTTCTGGTGTGGCAATAGCTCTAGTATGATATTCTAAAGCTTCATATTCCAGTTGTTGTGTTTCTTTTTCTAAAATTGTATTTTCATTGATGCTGAAAATTAAGATATAATAAAATTTAGCATAGGTTTCCACGTTAATTGTGTTTCTGTATAAACCTTGTTGAATTCCTTTTTCGATATTTTGTGTGAAAAACCAATTGCATTCTTCCAATTGTTTACTCATTACATTCTCATAGATGGCGGGATAATGTTTTTTTAATTGATAGATAGGCGATGTGTCTAAATTGACGAACATATCTCGAAACATTTTTCTAACCATAAAATTTTCTTCAATCGCGTTGTGATTGTTTGATGCAATTTTCTCAATTGTACCATGAACTTGTTTGTGAACCGCATCGGTTGATTGTTCGATTAAAATTTCTTTATTGGCAAAAAACTTATAAATGGTTTTCTTTGAAATGCACATTTCGCAAGCAATATCATCCATTGTAATGCTTTTAAAACCCAATTTCAAGAACAAGTCGGTTGCTTTACTAATAATTTTATCTTTCATCATTTTCATTAAAATTCGTGTGCAAATGTAGAGCGGAAACTTTTAACACCAAAATAGTTTCCAAAGTATTTACAATTATTTAACATTTGTTTTGGATGTAATTATTCGTCAGGTTTCTACATTCGGTTTTTTTTGGTTTTCTTTGTATTCCATTAAACTAAAAATCTTTCATCAATGCATTCTATTGCGGTTTATCAAGAACATTTTCTTGTACATTTAGAAAATCAAAAAATTTTAAAAGAACCTAAAAATCTGTATGAACCAATAGATTATATTTTGCGTTTGGGTGGAAAGAGAATGCGTCCGGTTTTGACTTTAATGGCGACTGAGGTTTTTGATGTTGATTTTACAAAAGCACTTTCTGCTGCAACAGCGGTGGAAGTTTTCCATAATTTTTCATTAGTTCATGATGATATTATGGACGATGCTCCATTACGAAGAGGAAAAGAAACTGTTCATGAAAAATGGAATATTAATACCGGAATTTTATCCGGAGATGCGATGTTGATTTTGGCGTATCAATATTTTGAAAGTTATGAACCTGCAATTTTTAGAGCATTAGCGAAATTATTCAGTAAAACGGCTTTGGAAGTTTGTGAAGGTCAGCAATATGATGTTGATTTTGAAACTCGAGACGATGTTACTATTCCTGAATATTTAAAAATGATTGAATATAAAACAGCTGTTTTGGTTGGTGCCGCTATGAAGATGGGAGCGATTATTGCCGAAACATCAGAAGAAAATGCCAATTTAATTTATGATTTTGGTTTGAATTTAGGTATCGCTTTTCAATTGCAAGATGATTATTTAGATTGTTTTGGAAATCCAGAGACTTTTGGCAAACAAGTTGGTGGCGATATTATCGAAAACAAAAAAACGTATCTTTACTTAAAAGCAATGGAATTTGCCAAAGCAGAAGAACGTGAGCAATTGTTACATTTATATTCCATTCAACCCAATGATAATTCAGAAAAAATTGAATCAGTAAAAGAATTTTTTAATCAAACCGGATCCTCAGAAGCAACTCAAATCGCGATTGAAGCGTATACTATAAAAGCCTTTGACACCTTAACCAAAATGCAGATTGGGGAAGATAAAAAAATGGTTTTGAGAGCATTTGGAGAGAAGTTGATGAAAAGAAAGGTATAGAAGGTAATGGGTAAAAGGTAATAGGAAGTAATAGCTATAATAAACAAATAATCTAAATGTATCCCATCCCAACATCAACCGATCATCTTTTGTCTGAAGCAGAGAAAGAAAATTTATATCTTAAATTGATTGAACAGCTCAATAAAGACTTCAATTTTGCCAACGAACCGGTTGATTTTCCGTTAAGCACTTCGCCAAATGAGTTGAAAATTCAATTGCACGAAAAAGTGTATCGACTCATTCAATACAAATTTGCCGAATATTTGAATTTGCTTTACATTATTGATGTTTCTGAAGAAGAAGTCAAAAAACTCAATGGGGATGACATTTCTGAACTAGCAGGTGATGTAGCATTTTTAATATTAAAAAGAGAATGGCAGAAAGTTTGGTTTAGAAATAAACTCTAACAAACGGCATCCAAGCTTCAGAATATACATTTTTATTATTGTTGTGCAGTACATTGTAACGCAATCCCACAGTAACATTATTGTTTTGATAACCGGCACCTAAAAACAAACCGGTATTCCAAAAATTATCTTTAAAAGAACCCAAATTGTTATCATAAGTAGTGTTCACTCGTAATTGTTCTAACTCAGCAGAAAGCTGAACCTCCGGAATAGGATTTCCCAAAACAATCATGCTTGCTCCATAAATATAGGATTCAAAAAAGTTTTTTTGTTTCACATAACTTCCTTGCAAACCAAAACCTAAACTGATGTATTTATTAAAATCATAAATCGCTCCGGGAGCCAACATAACATCGGTATAGTTGTTTCCAATTGCCAGGCCAAATCCACCACCAAAACGCACCTTGGACCAAAACGCACTTTTAGTTTGATGAGTACTTGTTGTATCTGCTTGAGCAAAAGTATTTTCGTTGTATAAAACAGCTACCAATAATACAAAAAGTAATGAAAGTTTTTTGAACCTATTCATATCTATATCTTTTTAGCAATTTAAAACATAAAAGTATGCAAAAATAAATAAAAGATTATGGCAATTATTGTACTTTTGCAAAACTATTTTTAACACATAAGGTTTATTACTACTAATTATGGATAGGTTTTCCTTTTTAAACGCAGCTCACACACAATTTTTTGCCGATTTATATGAACAATATACCGTTAATCCGGATACTGTTGAACCAAGTTGGAGGGCTTTCTTTCAAGGTTTTGATTTTGGTTTAGAATCTGCTTCGGATGGCAATGCTATCAATCAATTGGCCGATTTTTCAGCCGGAAATCAGGACTGTAGTCTCGTTTCCGATAAATTACAAAAAGAATTTAATGTTCTAAAATTAATTGATGCCTACAGAACACGTGGTCATTTATTCACCAAAACCAATCCTGTTCGTGAGCGTAGAGTTTATGCTCCAACCTTGGCTTTAGAAAATTTCGGTTTAGCCTCATCCGATTTAGATACGGTTTTTGATGCCGCAAAAGTATTGGGTCACGAACCTAAGCCATTGCGTGAAATTGTCAAGCATTTAGAAAATGTGTATTGCCAATCCATCGGAATTGAATACATGTACATCCGTAAACCGGAAGTCATCGAGTGGATTCAACGACGATTAAACATCAATGATAATTTACCTAATTTCTCCGGAGATCAGAAAAAACATATTTTAAATAAATTAAACGAAGCCGTTTCTTTCGAAAACTTTTTACATACAAAATATGTAGGTCAAAAACGTTTTTCGTTAGAAGGAGGAGAAAGCATCATCCCAGCTTTAGATGCATTAATTGAAGCAGCAGCCGAAAAAGGCGTTGAGCAATTTGTGATGGGAATGGCTCACCGTGGTCGTTTGAACATCTTAGCCAACATTTTTGGCAAACCAACACAAGATATTTTCTCCGAATTTGACGGAAAAGATTATGATAAAGAATATTTTGACGGCGACGTAAAATACCATTTAGGTTTAACTGCCGACAGAAAAACAAAATCAGGTAAAAACATCAACATCAATTTAGCTCCAAACCCTTCGCATTTAGAAACGGTTGGTGCTGTGATTGAAGGGATTACCAGAGCAAAGCAAGACAAATATTTCCCGAACGATTTCTCAAAAGTGTTGCCAATCGCAGTTCACGGAGATGCCGCAGTGGCCGGACAAGGAATCGTGTATGAAATTGTGCAAATGTCGCAATTGGACGGTTACAAAACCGGAGGAACAATTCATTTGGTGATTAATAACCAAGTCGGGTTTACAACCAATTACCTTGATGCTCGTTCATCTATTTATTGTACGGATGTAGCGAAAGTGACACTTTCACCGGTTTTACACGTCAATGCAGATGATACTGAAGCCGTAGTTCACGCAATGCTTTTTGCGTTAGATTTCAGAATGACTTTTGGTCGTGACGTATTTATCGATTTATTAGGTTATAGAAAATACGGTCATAATGAAGGTGATGAACCTCGTTTTACGCAACCGGTTTTATACAAAATCATCGCAAAACATAGAAATCCAAGAGATATTTATGCTGAAAAGTTAATTGTTGATGGAATTGTTGACCAAACCTACGTCAATAAAATTGAAAGTGATTACAAAGCCAAATTAGATCAAAACTTAGAAGCTTCTCGCAAAAAAGAATTGACCATCATCACACCATTTATGCAAAATGAATGGGAAGGATTTGAGCAAGTTTCAGATGATGAAATGTTGAAAAAAGTAAAAACAACATTCGACAAAAAGAAATTAGATGTTATTGCCGAATCGATTTCTACATTGCCATCCGATAAAAAATTCATCAATAAAATCAGCAAAATTGTTACCGACAGAAAAACAATGTACGATAACGATACAATCGATTGGGGAACTGCCGAAACATTAGCCTACGGAACATTATTAACCGAAGGTTACGACGTTCGAATTTCCGGTCAAGATGTCGAAAGAGGAACTTTCTCGCACCGTCACGCCGTTGTAAAAGTGGAAGACAGCGAAGAAGAAGTAATTTTATTAAACGGATTAAAAGATAAAAAAGGAAAGTTCAGCGTGTTCAACTCGTTCCTTTCAGAATATGGCGTTTTAGGTTTCGACTATGGTTATGCTTTAGCCAATCCAAACGCCTTAACCATTTGGGAGGCCCAGTTTGGCGATTTCTCCAACGGTGCCCAAATTATGATTGACCAATACATTTCGTGTGGCGAAGACAAATGGAACAACCAAAACGGAATCGTTATGCTATTGCCTCACGGTTACGAAGGTCAAGGTGCCGAGCACTCTTCTGCCAGAATGGAACGTTACCTGCAACTTTGTGCCCGTCACAATATGTATGTAGCCGATTGTACAACACCTGCGAACTTTTTCCACTTGTTGAGAAGACAAATGAAAACAAAGTTCCGCAAGCCGTTAGTCGTGTTTTCACCAAAAAGTTTACTGCGTCACCCATTGTGTGTGTCAACCAAAGAAGAACTATACAACGGAAGTTTCCAAGAAACCATCGACGACAATTCAGTTGACAAAAAGAAAGTAAAAACACTCGTATTCTGCACCGGAAAATTCTACTACGATATTTTAGCCGAAAGAGAAAACTTAGGCAGAAATGACGTAGCTTTGGTACGAATCGAGCAATTGTTCCCGTTACCAATCGAGCAATTAAAAGAAATAATAGCCAAATATCCCAACGCAGACGATTACGTTTGGGCACAAGAAGAACCCAAAAATATGGGAGCATACAGTTTTATGTTAATGAATTTTGACTTGGTAAAATGGCGATTAGCGTCGTTAAAAGCCTATGCAGCACCGGCCGCCGGAAGTCACACCAGAGACAGAAGACGACACGCCGATGCAATCAGAATGGTATTTGACAAAAATTTGTTTAGATAAGAAGCTAATCCTGCTATCCGCTTCAATCTTTTACCCTTTTTTGTTGTTTTTGTAAGTCAAAAAAAGAGCTCCCAAGGTCGCTTTTTTTTGCCAACAAAAACTAACAAAAAACGCCAAAAGGATTTCCGCTGCTATCAGGGCTAAAACGAGATAACAACACACAATAAAAAATTAAAATTCATAATTAAAAACATAAAAAGATGATTTTAGAAATGAAAGTTCCCTCTCCGGGAGAATCTATAAAAGAAGTTGAAATTGCAACTTGGTTAGTAAAAGACGGCGATTACGTAGAAAAAGACCAAGCAATCGCTGAGGTCGATTCAGACAAAGCCACGTTAGAATTACCTGCAGAAGCCAGCGGAATCATCACGCTAAAAGCAGAAGAAGGCGATGCAGTGGCCGTTGGAGCCGTAGTTTGTTTAATCGATACATCTGCTGCAAAACCAACCGGTGATGCACCAAAAGCAGAAGCCAAAACAGAAGCACCAAAAGCAGAAGAAAAGAAAGTTGAAGCTCCAAAAGCAGCTCCAGCTCCAGAAAAAACCTATGCAACACAAGCACCTTCACCGGCAGCTCGTAAAATTTTAGACGAAAAAAATATTCAACCTTCCGACATTGTTGGAACCGGAAAAGGCGGAAGAATTACCAAAGATGATGCAGTAAATGCTACACCATCAATGGGAACACCAACTGGTGGAAGTCGTGGTTCAGAACGTACCAAATTATCAATGCTTCGTCGTAAAGTAGCCGAAAGATTAGTTTCTGCAAAAAACGAAACAGCGATGTTAACTACGTTTAACGAAGTAAATTTAACCAATGTAAATAAATTAAGAAGCGAATTCAAAGATGCTTTTAAAGACAAACACGGATTAGGATTAGGCTTTATGTCTTTCTTTACCAAAGCCGTAACCAGAGCTTTACAATTATATCCGGATGTAAATTCAATGATTGATGGCGATCACAAAATTGCTTATGATTTCTGTGATATTTCTGTAGCAGTTTCCGGACCAAAAGGATTAATGGTTCCCGTAGTTAGAAATGCAGAAACATTGTCTTTCCGCGGAATTGAATCAGAAATCAAACGTTTGGCCATTCGTGCTCGTGATGGTCAAATCACGGTTGACGATATGACAGGAGGAACATTTACCATTTCAAACGGTGGTGTTTTCGGGAGTATGCTTTCTACACCAATCATCAACCCGCCACAATCAGGGATTTTAGGAATGCACAATATTATTGAGCGTCCTATTGCTGTAAACGGGCAAGTGGTTATTGCCCCAATGATGTATGTGGCGTTGTCTTATGATCACCGAATCATCGATGGTAGAGAATCAGTAGGATTTTTAGTTGCTGTGAAAGAAGGTTTAGAAAACCCAACAGAGTTGTTGATGGATAACAATCCTAAAAAAGCATTGGAACTATAGATTTCTAAATTCTAGATAAAACAAAAATCCCGTTTAGGTTTCTTAACGGGATTTTGTTTTTTTGAAGCAAAATTATATTTTAAAAGTAACAACAGGTTTTAAGGCATGATTCACTAGATCTTCACTTATACTTCCGTTGAAGAAATGCGATAAGCCCTTTCTTCCGTGCGTACACATTCCAATTAAATCGGCGTCAATACTTTTTGCAAAGTTCAGAATACCTTTTTCAACATTTGCATCGTTAAAAATATGAGTGGCATGTTTTTTTATTGTAAAACCTGTCAA
The DNA here is from genome assembly GCF_014638005.1 of Flavobacterium orientale. Lineage (GTDB taxonomy): Bacteria > Bacteroidota > Bacteroidia > Flavobacteriales > Flavobacteriaceae > Flavobacterium > Flavobacterium orientale. The sequence goes on along the minus strand of NZ_BMFG01000011.1, from coordinate 57,751 downwards.
AAATTTATTCATAATATCCTGTGCTACTAAAGTAGATTTGAAACTATTTGGTGTATTAATCATCACCAAGTTCAATTCTGCATCAAAAGCATTAGCGAATGCTACTACTTTTTCAAAAGGGGCTTTTATTTCTTCAGAAAAATCAGAGGCGAATACAAATTTATTTATTTCAAAGTTTTCAATTTCGTTTTTGATGATTAAAACCGGAACGTCAGATGATCTAACCACTTTTTCGGCATTTGAACCAATAAACATTTCTTTAAATCCACTTGCTCCATGTGAACCCATCACAATTAAATCAACATTATTTTTTTTGCTGATATCCATGATGCCATCAAAAGCCAAATCAAACTGAACAATTTCAGATACATTTAGGCCTTCAAAAATTTCGGAATCCATTAAGTCTTCCAGTTTTTGCATGGCGGCTCTTTTAAAGAACATAATTTCCGGGATTTCATGTCCGCTAGAAAGTGCATCACCTGCTTGATGAGGTAATTCTAAAATATGTAATAAATAAATCTCACCATTGTTTTTTCTAGCAATTTGTGCGGCAACTTTTAAAGCATATTCGGCATGTTTTGAAAAGTCGGTGGGGATTAAAATTTTTTTCATAAGTGTCGCTATTCGTTTTTGTAGTTTGTTAATTTGAAATATAAAGGTACAAATATTTTTAAACAAATTACAATGATTTTTATTTAATAAAAAAAACACTATATTTGCACCATTATTTGTTTGATACTGAATAATGAGGCACGCAAAGCGTGCCTCTTTTTATAAAAATATGGTTTTTAAAGACAAAGTTTTCGAATTATTAAAGCAAGGATTAGAAGAAAAACCGGAGTTGTTTTTGATTGATTTTTCTATTTCTGATGCCAATAAAATAAATGTGATTCTCGATGGCGATCACGGTGTTACACTTCAAGATTGTATTGATATAAGCAGAGCTATCGAACATAATTTAGATAGGGAAGAAGTAGATTTTTCTCTTGAAGTGGCGTCTGCCGGGGTTTCAACACCATTGAAATCGATCAGACAATACAAAAAAAATATTGGAAGGGTTTTACAAGTTAAAACCAATTCTGAAATTTATGAAGCAACATTAGACTCCGTTTCTGATGAAGCAATAACTTTAAGTTGGACCGCAAGAGAGCCAAAAAAAGTTGGAAAAGGAAAAGAGACGGTAAAAAAAATGGTTAAGTTACCATTTAGTGAAATTAAAGAAGCATTAGTTATTATTATATTTTAGAAATTTTTACAATTTAGCATGGAAAATTTAGCATTAATTGAATCATTTTCAGAGTTTAAAGACGACAAGTCAATTGATCGTGTAACTTTAATGGCCATTTTAGAAGATGTTTTCAGAAACGCTTTAAAAAAGAAATACGGTTCAGATGACAATTTTGATATCATTATCAATCCTGACAAAGGAGATATGGAAATATGGAGAAATCGTGTAGTTGTTGCCGATGGAGAAGTTGAAGATGAAAATTCAGAAATATCATTATCAGCTGCTCGTAAGATTGAGCCCGATTTTGAAGTTGGAGAAGATGTGTCTGAAGAAGTAAAATTAATAGATTTGGGAAGAAGAGCTATTTTAGCTTTACGTCAAAATCTAATTTCTAAAATTCACGAGCATGACAGCACCAATTTGTATAAACACTTCAAGGATTTAATTGGAGAAATTTATACAGCAGAAGTACACCATGTACGACCAAGAGTTGTAATTTTGGTGGATGATGACGGTAACGAAATTGTTTTGCCAAAAGAGAAACAAATTCCTTCTGATTTTTTCAGAAAAGGAGATAATGTAAAAGGAATCATTGAGGGCGTTGAATTAAAGGGAAACAAACCTCAAATTATAATGTCAAGAACTTCTGAGAAGTTTTTAGAAAAATTATTTGAACAAGAAATTCCTGAAATTTTTGACGGTTTGATTACCATCAGAAAAGTGGTGAGAATACCGGGGGAAAAAGCAAAAGTAGCTGTTGATTCTTATGATGATAGAATTGATCCTGTTGGAGCTTGTGTTGGCATGAAAGGCTCCAGAATTCATGGAATTGTTCGTGAGTTAGGAAACGAAAATATTGATGTAATTAATTATACAAGCAACAATCAGCTTTTTATAACAAGAGCATTAAGTCCTGCAAAGGTTTCTTCGATTAAAATTGATGAAGACAAAAAAAGAGCCGAAGTTTATTTGAAATTAGAAGAAGTTTCTAAAGCAATTGGAAGAGGCGGACACAATATTAAATTAGCCGGTTTATTATCCGGTTATGAATTGGATGTTATCAGAGAAGGAAGTTTTGCAGAAGAAGATGATGTGGAATTAACAGAGTTTTCAGATGAAATTGACGGATGGGTTATAGACGAATTTGCAAAAATTGGTTTAGATACCGCCAGAAGCATTTTGAAACAAAATGTTGAAGATTTAGTAAGAAGAACAGATTTAGAAGAAGAAACAATTTTAGAAGTTATGAGAATTCTTAAGGAAGAGTTCGATAATTAATTTTTAAGCATAAAAAAGAATAAACTAAACAAATTATATGTCTGAAGAGAAGAATATAAGAATTAATAAAGTTTTAAGAGAATTAAATATTTCTTTGGAGCGAGCCGTTGATTATCTAAAGGATAAAGGAGTAGCTATTGAAGCAAGTCCCAACACAAAAATCTCTGAAGATGTTTATTCAATTCTTTGTAATGAATTTGCGGGAGACAAAGGAAAGAAAGAAGCTTCGAAGGAAGTGAGTGAAGAAAAACGCAAAGAAAAAGAAGCATTACGTATTGAGCGTGAAAAAGAAATTGAGTTACAAAGAAAGCAAGATGAAGAAAGACAACGACTTGAAGTTGTTAAAGCTAAAGCAATTGTAGCAGCACCAAAAGCCGTAGGTAAAATTGATTTAGAGCCAAAAAAAGCAGTTGAAAAGCCAATAGAAAAGCCTGCTGAAAAAACGGCAGAAAAACCTGTCGAACAACCTGTCGAAAAGCAAGTTGAAAAACAAGTAGAAAACATGGAAGCTGTTCAAGCTCCTGTTGAAAAAGTGGAAGTTAAGCCCGAGGTGGTCGCTAAAGCTGAAGAACCAAAAGTTGAAAAGGTCGAAGAAGTTAAAGCTCCTATTGAAAAAGTAAAAGCTGAAAACGAAGAGGTGTCAACTGAAGCTTCTGCTGAGGATGACAAAATTACAACAAAATATCATAAACTTTCGGGAACGACTTCAACCGGACAGAAAATTGATTTATCTCAATTTAACAAACCAAAGAAGAAGAAAGAAGAGCCTAAAATTACTCCAAACGCTCAAAAGCCAGCTACAACAGGTGGTGGAAATGATGCCAATAAAAATAAACGCAAAAGAATTGCACCAAAACCAGGATTTGGAGGTAATCAAAATCAAGGTCAAAATACCGGAGGTGGAGCTAAAATAACTCCTAGACCTCAAGGTGGAGGTGGCGGAATATTTAAAAGCGGTAATCGTCCGGCAATTGTTGCTAAAGTTGAGCCAACAGAAGAAGAAGTACAAAAACAAATTCGCGAAACCCTTGAAAAACTTCAAGGAAAAGGGAATAAAAGCAAGGCTTCAAAATATAGAAGAGATAAACGTGACACACACCGTCAAAGAACGGATGATGAACAACGTGCTATTGAAGAAGGAAGCAAAACCCTAAAAGTTACTGAGTTTGTAACTGTAGGTGAAGTTGCAACCATGATGGATGTGCCAATTACAAAAGTAATCGGAACTTGTATGTCATTGGGAATCATGGTGACCATGAACCAAAGATTGGATGCAGAAACACTTTCAATTGTAGCAGATGAGTTTGGCTTTGAAGTTGAGTTTATTACAACCGATATTGAAGAAGCGACTACAGTTGTTGAAGACAATGTAGAAGATTTAGTTCACCGAGCTCCTATTGTTACTGTAATGGGTCACGTAGATCACGGTAAAACTTCGTTATTAGATTATATTCGTAAAACCAATGTAATTGCGGGTGAATCCGGAGGAATTACACAACATATTGGTGCCTATGGAGTAACTTTAGAAAACGGTCAAAAAATTACATTCCTAGATACGCCGGGTCACGAAGCTTTTACGGCGATGCGTGCTCGTGGTGCTCAATTAACAGATATTGCTATTATTGTGGTTGCGGCTGATGATGATATCATGCCACAAACCAAAGAGGCTATTAGCCATGCTCAAGCAGCGGGCGTGCCGATGATATTTGCTATTAATAAAGTGGATAAGCCAACAGCTAACCCAGAAAAAATAAAAGAACGATTAGCAGGTATGAACTTGTTAGTTGAAGATTGGGGAGGAAAAATTCAGTCGCAAGACATTTCTGCTAAAATGGGAATGGGGATTAAAGAGTTATTAGAAAAAATTCTTTTGGAAGCTGAGTTGTTGGAATTAACTGCTAATCCTAAAAAGCCTGCAGTAGGAGTAGTTGTTGAGGCTTTCTTAGATAAAGGAAGAGGTTACATCTCAACTGTGTTAGTGCAAGCAGGAACCTTAAAAATTGGGGACTATGTTTTGGCCGGAAAAAATCATGGAAAAGTGAAAGCGATGCATGATGAACGTGGCAATTCTGTAAAAGAAGCCGGTCCGTCTTCACCTATTTCTATATTAGGATTGGATGGAGCTCCAACTGCCGGTGATAAATTTAATGTATATGAAGATGAGAGAGAAGCGAAACAAATTGCTGTAAAACGAACGCAATTAATGCGTGAGCAATCAGTTCGTACTCAGAAGCACATTACACTTGCCGAAATTGGTCGTCGTATTGCATTGGGTCAATTTAAAGAACTAAACATTATTTTAAAAGGAGATGTTGATGGTTCTGTTGAAGCATTATCTGATTCCTTCTCTAAATTATCTACTGAAGAAATTCAAATAAAGATTATACATAAAGGTGTAGGAGCCATTACAGAATCTGATGTTTTATTAGCTTCTGCTTCAGACGCTATCATTATTGGATTTAATGTGCGTCCTGCCGGAAGTGCAAAACAATTGGCAGATAAAGAAGAGATTGATATCAAAACGTACTCTATTATCTACGACGCTATTGATGATTTGAAAGATGCGATGGAAGGCATGTTGTCACCGGAACTTAAAGAAGAAATTACCGGAACTGCCGAAATTCGAGAAACATTCAAAATTTCAAAAATTGGAACCATTGCCGGATGTATGGTAATTGATGGTAAGATACTTAGAAGTGCTAAAATCAGACTTATCCGTGAAGGTGTTGTTATTTATACCGGAGAATTAACTGCTTTAAAACGTTTCAAAGACGATGTTAAAGAAGTTTCTAAAGGATATGATTGTGGTATTCAAATTAAGAACTACAACGACATTCAAATTGATGACTTGATTGAATGCTTCCAAGAAGTTGAAGTGAAGAAAAAATTGAAATGATCAATCGTACTATAAACTAAAAAATCCCGAATTTCTCGGGATTTTTTTATTTTTATTTATTTGGCTTAATTAAAAAGGCATCAGGATATTTTGATTTTAAATCCAGTAAAGTTCTTTCAGCTTCAATTCGGGTTTTAAAATTTCCTACCCATACTTTATAGGAAGGTGTATGAAATACCACTGTAGCATCGATGGTTTTATAATCCCTTTTAAAATCTTGAAGGGCTTTTCTTGAGTTGGTGTTGTCTCCGGTAAAAATTTGAATTTTCCAACGGTTTGTGACTGTTATTGAAGCATTTATTCGTCTTTTTTCACTTAACAATTGTTCAAACTGAGCGTCTTGTTCGACTGTAACAGTTTGTCCATTGGTAGAATTAATTGCCATAAAAAACACCATTAAAATTGGAGCAATTGCGTTGCATTTTCGATTATATAAATTCATAATTATTTGATTTTAATACAAATGTAGCAGATATAGAATTAAACAAAAAATAAAATATTATTTAGAATAAATATAAATTAGTTATTAAGACTATTTTAAGGTTTTGAGAATAGTTCATAAGTCGTATTTTTGTGCAAGTTTTAAATATAGTGTTGTTTTTTCAAATGGATACATAGAAAAAATCATACCAAAAAACATATACGACAAATTATATTCTATTATATGAAAAAGGTGGGTAACCCTAATTCGATTTCAAGAATTCTACTGTTTAGTTTAGCTTTTATGCTAACTTTTTCTATTCAAATTTTTGCACAAGATGCAGCTGCAGGTAAAGCGTTATTCAACGCTCAATGTGCTGCTTGTCACAAATTAGATGGAAAAATGACCGGACCTGCATTGCGTGGGGTAGGTGACAAGTATGAAAAAGAGTGGCTTTACAAGTGGATTCGCAACAGTGCAGATTTAATTAAATCAGGAGACGACAGAGCAAACAAAATTTTCAATGAGTATGGTCAGTCGCCTATGACTGCATTCCCTCAATTGTCTGATGCGGATATTGATAATATCATTGCTTACACCATGGAACCTAAGGTGGAAATTGCTCCGCCAGGTCCAGATACTGGTGGTAATGTTGTTGTTTCAGGCGGTATTTCTAACGAAGTTATACTAGGAGCTTTAGCTTTGGTATTAGGAATGTTAGTAGTTATGCTTTTCTTGGTAAACAATGTATTGACTAAAATTGCAAAAGCTAACGGAATAGAAGCTGTTGCCAAAGAAAAATCTTTACCAATTTGGAAGGCGTATGCTAAAAATCAATTCTTGGTATTGGTAACTGTTATTTTCTTATTGTTGTCAAGTGCTTATTTCGCTTACGGATGGATGATGCAAATTGGAGTGGACCAAGGATATGAACCGGTTCAGCCTATTCATTACTCACACAGAATTCACGCAGGTGAAAACGGTATTGACTGTAAATATTGTCACTCTTCTGCAAGAGAAAGCAAGCATTCGGGAATTCCTTCGCTAAATGTTTGTATGAACTGTCATAAAAACATTTCAGAAGTTGCAGAAACTACTGCTACGGAAGAATACAGCAAAGACTTTTATGATAAAGAAATCCAAAAACTATATGCTGCTGTTGGTTGGGATCAAGCAGAGCAAAAATATACCGGAAAAACACAGCCTGTTAAGTGGGTTAGAATTCACAACCTTCCTGATTTAGTGTATTTCAACCACGCACAACACGTTACTGTTGCAGGTATTGAATGTCAAACTTGTCACGGTCCTGTTGAAGAAATGGAAATCATGAAACAGCATTCGCCATTAACAATGGGTTGGTGTATCAACTGTCACAGAGAAACAGATGTGAAGTTAAAAGACAACGACTATTATAAAAAAATACATGAAGAACTTTCTAAAAAGTATGGTGTAGATAAACTTACAGCAGCACAAATGGGTGGTTTGGAATGTGGAAAATGTCATTATTAATAATTAAGTAGCTAATATATACAGTATGTCATCAAACAAAAAATACTGGAAAAGTGTTGAAGAACTAAATGAAACTAGTTCTATTGTTGAGACGTTAAAAAATAACGAGTTTGTGGAGCCTATTCCTACAGATGAGTTTTTTGGAGATAAAGAAAGTTTATCGAACTCCTCAACTACAAGACGTGATTTCTTAAAATATGTAGGTTTTAGTACCGCAGCCGCTTCATTAGCCGCTTGCGAAGGACCGGTTATTAAATCAATTCCATATGTAGTTCAACCGGAACAAATTATTCCCGGAGTTGCTGATTATTATGCAACAACTATGTTTGACGGTTTTGATTTCGCTCACTTATTAGTGAAAACAAGAGAAGGTCGTCCTATTAAAATAGAAAATAACACTATTGAAGGTGCTAAATTTTCTGCAAATGCAAGAGTACATGCTTCTGTATTGTCAATGTATGATAACTTGCGTTTGAAACAACCTAAAATTGATAAAAAAGATGCTACTTGGAGTGAGGTTGATGTTAAAGTAAAAGCAGCATTAACAGAAGCTCAAGCAGCAGGAAAGAAAACTGTTCTTTTAACAGGAACTTTGGCTAGTCCATCAGCTGAGAAATTAGTTGCTGAGTTTTTAGCTAAAAATCCGGGAAGTTCTCATGTTATATATGATGCAGTTTCTTCATCCACAGCTTTAGATGCTTTTGAGGCCGTTTATGGTGAAAGAGCTTTAGCAGACTATGATTTTGCAAAAGCTTCAACTATAGTTTCTGTTGGTGCAGATTTCTTGGGAGATTGGCAAGGTGGAGGTTATGATGCGGCTTATGCTCAAGGCAGAGTGCCAAAGCAAGGCAAAATGTCCAAACATGTTCAGTTTGAAGCTAACCTGTCGTTATCAGGAGCTGCTGCAGACAAGCGTGTTCCAATGACTGCAGCTGATCAAAAACAAGCTTTAGTAAAAATTTACAATATAGTTACAGGTGCTTCTGTTGCAACCGGAAAACTTGCTAATGAGGCTGAAGTTGTGAAAGCAGCTGAGCAATTAAAGTCGGCCGGTTCAAAAGGTGTTCTTGTTTCAGGATTAGATGATATCAATGCTCAGTTGTTAGTTTTAGCCATTAATGCTAATTTAAACAGCGAAGCGTTCAATACAAATCAAACCAGACAAATCCGTAAAGGTTCTGTTCAAAAAATGACAGAATTGATAGCAGATATGAAGGCAGGTGCTATCCACACTTTAATCATGAGTGGTGTTAATCCTGTTTACTCATTAGCCAACAGCAAAGACTTTACTGATGGATTGTCGAAAGTTAAGTTTAGTGTTTCTTTTTCTATGAAAGAGGATGAAACCGCTACTTTAACTACTGTAGCTGCTGCAACTCCACATTACCTAGAGAGTTGGGGAGATGTGCAAATTGTAAAAGGCAACTATGGTTTGACTCAACCTACAATTCGTCCTTTATTTAATACCAGACAGTTTGAAGAAGCTTTAATGGTATGGAATGGTGTTGAAGGAACTTATTATGATTATTTAAAACAAAATTGGTCAGGAATTCTTTCGGGTAAAACTTGGAATCAAGCGATACACGATGGTGTTTTTGTATCTGAAACTACTTCTTCCAGCAGTGCTGGTTCGACTGATTTTTCTAGTGCCGCTAATGCATTAGCTCAGGCAAAATCAACAGGTTTAGAATTGCATTTGTATACCAAAACCGGAATGGGTGACGGACAACAAGCAAATAACCCATGGTTACAAGAGTTCCCAGATCCAATCACAAGAGTGTCTTGGGATAACTATGTTACGGTTTCAAAAGCAGATGCTGAACAACTGGAATTAATTAACCGAAATGTTGCTAATGGTGGACTTAACGGAAGTTATGTTACGTTGACGGTTGGTACTACTAAGTTAGAAAATGTGCCGGTAATAATTCAGCCGGGTCAGGCAAAAGGAACTTTTGGTTTGGCTTTAGGTTATGGAAAAAAAGCAGCTTTAAAACAAGAAATGCAAGTAGGTGTTAACGCTTACGCTTTATATACTAATTCTAATTCAGTTCAAACGGTTATTGTTTCAAAGCAAGCCGGTGAACATGAATTTGCAAGTGTTCAGTTGCAAAAAACGTTGATGGGTCGTGGTGATATTATCAAAGAAACGACGCTAACTATTTTCAATGCTGAAGAAGATTCTAGAGTATGGAATCCACCAGCAATGGTTTCAATTGATCACAAACCAATTGAAGCGAGTAAAATTGATTTATGGACAAGCTTTGATAGAACAGTAGGTCATCATTTTAACTTGTCAATTGATTTAAATTCATGTACGGGATGTGGTGCTTGTGTTATAGCATGTCACGCAGAAAATAATGTACCGGTAGTTGGGAAATCTGAAGTAAGAAGAAGTAGAGACATGCACTGGTTGCGTATTGACAGGTATTATTCTTCAGAAGATACTTTTGCTCAAGATAAAGATAAGAAAGAAAATTTTGATGGCTTGTTTGGTGATAAAGGTTCATTAGGAGGATTTGGCGAAATGGAACATCCGGCGGATAATCCACAAGTAGCTTTCCAACCTGTAATGTGTCAGCACTGTAATCATGCACCGTGTGAAACAGTTTGTCCGGTTGCAGCAACTTCTCACAGTCGTCAAGGCCAAAATCACATGGCTTATAACCGATGTGTTGGAACACGTTATTGTGCTAACAACTGTCCGTATAAAGTACGTCGTTTCAACTGGTTCTTGTATAACAAAAACAGTGAATTCGATTATTACATGAATGATGATTTAGGTCGTATGGTTTTAAATCCAGATGTAAATGTTCGTTCAAGAGGAGTTATGGAGAAATGTTCGATGTGTATTCAAATGACACAAGCCACTATCTTAAAAGCTAAAAAAGAAGGACGTCCGGTAAACGATGACGAATTCCAAACAGCTTGTTCAAATGCATGTTCAACAGGAGCTTTAGCTTTTGGAGATGTTAATGACAAAGAAAGTGAAGTTGCGAAATTGGCTGAAGATGATAGAATGTATCATTTATTAGAGCATGTTGGTACAAAACCAAACGTATTCTATCACGTAAAAGTTAGAAATACCTAGTTAAAATTAAATTAATAAGAAATACTATAAAGGATTATGTCGTCTCACTACGAAGCACCCATTAGAAAACCTTTAGTTATAGGTGATAAATCTTATCACGATGTAACAGTAGATGTAGCTGCTCCTGTTGAAGGAAGAGCAAATAAACAATGGTGGATTGTCTTTTCAATCGCATTAGCCGCTTTCCTTTGGGGAGTTGGTTGTATGATTTACACCATTTCTACCGGTATCGGAACATGGGGATTAAACAAAACTGTTGGATGGGCTTGGGATATCACTAACTTCGTTTGGTGGGTTGGTATCGGTCACGCCGGAACTTTGATTTCAGCGGTACTTTTATTATTCCGTCAAAAATGGAGAATGGCCATTAACCGTTCTGCAGAAGCAATGACCATCTTTTCTGTAATGCAAGCGGGTTTATTTCCAATTATTCATATGGGTCGTCCATGGTTAGGATACTGGGTATTACCAATTCCAAACCAATTTGGTTCATTATGGGTAAACTTTAACTCGCCATTGCTTTGGGACGTATTTGCAATTTCAACGTATCTTTCTGTTTCCTTGGTTTTCTGGTGGACAGGTTTACTTCCTGATTTTGCAATGCTTAGAGATAGAGCGATTACTCCTTTTACAAAGAAAATATACTCCACTTTATCTTTCGGATGGAGTGGTAGAGCTAAAGACTGGCAACGTTTTGAAGAAGTGTCTTTGGTTTTAGCAGGTTTGGCAACACCACTTGTACTTTCGGTTCATACCATTGTATCTTTTGACTTTGCTACTTCTGTAATTCCGGGTTGGCATACTACTATTTTCCCACCTTACTTCGTTGCCGGAGCGGTTTTCTCAGGATTCGCCATGGTAAATACGTTGTTGATTATCATGAGAAAAGTATCTAAATTAGAAGCATACATCACAATTCAACATATCGAATTAATGAACATTGTAATTATGATTACAGGCTCTATTGTGGGTGTTGCTTATATTACGGAGTTATTTGTAGCTTGGTATTCGGGAGTAGAATATGAACAATATGCTTTCTTGAATAGAGCAACCGGACCTTATGCTTGGGCTTATTGGGCGATGATGACTTGTAACGTGTTTTCACCTCAGTTCATGTGGTTCAAGAAGTTGAGAACCAGCATCATGTTCTCATTCATTATCTCGATTGTTGTAAATATTGGAATGTGGTTTGAGCGTTTCGTAATTATCGTAACCTCATTACACAGAGATTATCTTCCATCATCATGGACCATGTTCTCTCCAACGTTTGTGGATATCGGAATTTTTATTGGAACAATTGGATTCTTCTTCGTATTATTCCTTTTATATGCGAGATCATTCCCTGTGATTGCTCAAGCGGAAGTAAAAACAATCTTGAAATCTTCAGGAGAGTTTTATAAAAAGAGAAGAGAAGAAGAAGGACATCACAATCATTAAGATAATTAGTAGTAATAAATTATGAGTACTAAAGTAATACATGCACTATATAATGATGATGACATCCTGATGGATGCCGTGAAAGAAACACGCAAAGCTCATCATCATATCGAAGAAGTTTATACTCCTTTCCCGGTTCACGGATTGGATAAAGCAATGGGATTAGCTCCCACTCGGTTAGCCATTGCATCCTTTATGTATGGAGCAGTTGGTTTAGCAGTTGCTACTTGGATGATGAATTTTATTATGATTCAAGATTGGCCGCAAGATATTGGAGGTAAACCAAGTTTTAGTTATATTGAAAACATGCCGGCTTTTGTTCCGATTATGTTTGAGTTAACTGTTTTTTTTGCTGCTCACTTAATGGTTATTACTTTTTACATGAGAAGTAAATTGTGGCCATTCAAACAAGCAGAAAATCCAGATGTTAGAACAACTGATGACCATTTTTTAATGGAAGTTACAGTTAATAATAACGAAGAAGAATTAACTTCATTTTTAAAAAATACAGGTGCAGTTGAAATTAAAGTTGTTGAAAAACACTAATTTATAGATATGAAAAGCGTTTTAAAAATATCACTTTTGTTTGGTTTAGCCGTTTCGGTTACTTCTTGCTTTGATAAGAAGAGTCCAAATTATCAATTTTTCCCTAATATGTATGAGTCAGTTGGTTATGAAACCTATGCTGAATCTGCAGCCTTTAATGGAGATAATCAATTACAAGGTCAAACTGCTCAAGAGCCACCTGTAGGTACCGTAAAAAGAGGTTTCGAGATCTATGATTATGAAAATTCAACAGCAGGTTATGAATTGGCTAAGGCGAATTTAACATCACCTTTAGATTCAATTTCTGAAAAGGAGTTAAATAAGGGTAAAGAATTATATGGAATTTATTGTGCTATTTGCCATGGTGATTCCGGAAATGGCGTTGGTAAATTAGTAGAACGGGAAAAATTCCTTGGCGTACCAAGTTATGCCGATCGTCCGGTTACGGAAGGTAGTGTTTACCATGTTATCACTTATGGATTAAATTCTATGGGTTCACATGCTAATCAACTTTCACAACATGAGCGTTGGTTAGTTACAGATTACGTGCTTCAATTAAAAAGTAAATTATAATATTGACAACTAGATTATATTTAGATATGTATACCTTTTCCAGTAAATTAAAAATAGTATCCTTTGTTCTAATGGCCGTTGGTTTGTTAGGGATTGGTTATGGTTTTTTCGATGCTCCTAAAACAACAGAGCAAGTTGAAAAAATTCTTGAGGCTAAACATCACGGACATGATGCTCATGCTGATGCACATCATTCTAAAGCAGAAGGTCATGATCATGCTGCTCATGAAGCAGAACATCAAGAGCATCTGGAGCATGTTTTGCACCAATTGCAAAATAAACCTTGGGCAGCGGTATATGTTTCTGCATTATTTTTTATGTTGATTTCCCTTGGTGTTTTGGCATTTTATGCCATTCAAAATGTAGCTCAAGCCGGTTGGTCTCCCATCTTGTTTCGAGTTATGCAAGGAATTACGGCTTATTTGCCTGTAGGTTCTGTTATCTTTTTTATCTTATTGGTTTTATCTGCTTTTCATTTCAACCATTTATTTGTTTGGATGGATGCTGATTTAATCAATCCTGAAAGTCCGAAATTTGATAAGCTTATTGCTAATAAATCAGGTTACTTGAACGAGTATGCTTGGTTAATCAGAGCTGCCATTTTCTTAATTGGATGGAATTTATATCGTTATTTTTCAAGAAGAAATTGTTTGGCTCAAGATGAAGCATCTGACAATACTTTCTTTAAAAAGAACTTCAATATTTCTGCAGGATTCTTAGTTTTCTTTATAGTAACAGAATCAATCATGTCATGGGATTGGATCATGTCTGTAGATCCACACTGGTTCTCTACTTTATTTGGATGGTATGTTTTTGCTTCGTTCTTTGTTAGCGGAATTACTGTTATAGCATTAACTACATTGTATTTAAAATCAAGAGGTTATTTAGAGCATGTAAATACAAGTCATATTCATGATTTAGCGAAATTTATGTTCGGGATCAGTATTTTCTGGACGTATTTATGGTTCTCTCAATTTATGTTGATTTGGTATTCAAATATACCAGAAGAGGTGACTTATTTTATCACACGAATCGAACAATATAATTTGCCATTTTTCGGAATGTTAGCCATGAACTTCATTTTCCCATTCTTAATTTTAATCAACACAGATTTCAAGAGAATTACATGGATTTTAGTTATGGCCGGAATTGTTATTTTGTTTGGACATTATATCGATTTCTTCAATATGATTATGCCTGCAACTGTTGGTGATCAATGGTTTATTGGTGCGGCTGAATTAGGAGCGTTAGCTTTCTTCTTAGGGTTGTTTATATTTGTTGTATTCTCAGCTTTAACTAAATCGCCTTTGGTGCCTAAGAGAAATCCATTTATTGAAGAAAGTAAACATTTTCATTATTAATATTTAAAGATTTAAACAGATGACAAGTTTGTTAGTTCTAGTTGTTATAGCCTTAGTTTCAATTGCAATTTGGCAGTTGACCAAAATATTTGATTTAACTCAAGTGGGAAGTAATGTAGATAATTCCCAAGTGGCAAATGACAATGATAATAATGTGAATGGTTATTTGATGTTCGCATTTTTAATTTTCATTTATTTAACTACCATTTTTTGTGTGGTTGAGTATGGTCACTTTCCTTTGATGTCAAACTCTGCGGCAGAACATGGTGCAGAAGTAGATCGTTTGATGTGGATTTCAATGATTTTGATTTTCTTCGTTCAAACCATTACGCAAGCGTTACTTCATTATTTTTCTTTTAAATACAGAGGAAAAAAAGGAACCACCGCCTTATACTTTGCTGACAATAATAAGTTAGAAATGATTTGGAGTATTATCCCTGCTATTACGCTTGCCGGATTGATTCTTTATGGACTTTATGCTTGGACAAATATTATGTTTGTTGATGAAGAAAATGAAGATTTACTGATTGTTGAAGTTTATGCGAAGCAATTTGGTTGGGAAGTGCGTTATGCCGGAGATGATAATGTTTTAGGAAAAGCAAATGTTAGATACATTGAAGGAATTAATACTCTAGGTGTTGATGCTGCTGACCCTAATGCACAAGATGATATTCAAGCTAATGAATTGCATTTACCGAAAGGAAAAAAGGTAATGTTCAAATTCAGATCTCAAGATGTATTACATTCTGCTTATATGCCTCATTTCAGAGCTCAAATGAACTGTGTTCCTGGAATGGTTACACAGTTTGCTTTTACGCCTAATAAAACTACTGAAGAGATGCGAAACTCTAAGGAAATGGTAGAAAAAGTTGCTGAAATCAATAGAATTAGAGCAGAGAAAAGCAAAGCATTAAATGCAAAAGGTGAAGAAGGTTTAGATCCTTACACTTTTGATTATTTGTTGTTATGTAATAAGATTTGTGGAAGTTCACACTACAACATGCAAATGAAAATTGTAGTTTCTGAACCAAATGAATTCAAAGCTTGGTTGAAAGAAAAGCAAACTTTCGGACAAGTTTTAAAAGCTCAACAGCAACCTGTAGAAGTTAAGCAAGAAGTTAACGATACGCTTTCAACGGTGGTAGATACTTCTTCATTAGCACAAGTAATACGTTAAATATTAGACATTAAAAATAAAATTTCAAACTATGTCAGCACACGATCACGCACACGATCACGATCACGGACACGAACATGAGCATCATCACAAAGATACTTTTATAACAAAGTACATCTTTAGTATTGATCATAAAATGATTGCTAAACAATACCTAATCACTGGTTTGATTATGGGTATTATTGGTGTAGGAATGTCTCTTTTGTTCAGAATGCAGTTGGCTTGGCCGGAAGAATCGTTTCAAATATTCAATATACTTTTAGGTGACAATTATGCACCTAATGGAGTAATGCGAAATGATATTTATTTGGCATTGGTTACAATTCACGGAACCATTATGGTTTTCTTTGTATTGACTGCTGGTTTGAGTGGTACTTTTAGTAATTTACTTATTCCATTGCAAATTGGAGCACGTGATATGGCATCCGGATTTCTTAATATGATTTCCTATTGGTTGTTCTTTTTGTCAAGTGTTGTGATGATTTGTTCTTTGTTTGTAGAATCAGGCCCTGCATCAGCAGGTTGGACTATTTATCCTCCTTTAAGTGCGTTGCCACAAGCTATACCAGGTTCAGGAACAGGAATGACTTTATGGTTAGTGTCTATGGCAATATTCATCGCTTCTTCATTAATGGGGTCTTTGAATTATGTAGTAACCGTTATCAACCTTAGAACTAAGGGAATGTCAATGACAAGATTGCCTTTAACTATTTGGGCTTTCTTTATTACAGCTATTATTGGTATTGTATCGTTCCCAGTATTATTATCTGCGGCTCTTTTATTGATTTTTGATAGAAGTTTCGGAACCTCTTTCTTCTTATCGGATATTTTTATTGCAGGTGAAGTTTTACATTATCAAGGTGGTTCACCTGTACTTTTTGAACACTTATTCTGGTTCTTAGGTCACCCTGAAGTATATATTGTATTATTACCTGCACTAGGTATTACCTCAGAAATTATTGCAACAAATGCACGTAAACCAATTTTTGGATACCGTGCGATGATTGCTTCTATTATAGCAATTGCCTTTTTATCTACGATTGTTTGGGGTCACCACATGTTTATCTCAGGAATGAATCCATTCTTAGGTTCTGTGTTCACCTTTACAACGTTATTGATTGCAATTCCTTCGGCAGTAAAAGCATTTAACTATATTACAACTTTGTGGAAAGGTAACTTACAATTGAATCCTGCGATGTTGTTTTCAATTGGATTGGTGTCCACTTTCATCACAGGTGGTTTAACAGGAATCATTTTAGGAGACAGTACGTTAGACATTAACGTTCACGATACGTATTTTGTAGTAGCACATTTCCACTTAGTAATGGGTATTTCTGCTCTTTACGGAATGTTCGCCGGAATTTACCATTGGTATCCAAGAATGTTTGGAAGAATGTTAAATAAAAATTTAGGTTATATTCACTTCTGGGTTACTGCAGTATGTGCTTATGGTGTTTTCTTCCCGATGCACTTTATCGGAATGGCAGGATTACCAAGACGTTATTATACTAATACCGCATTCCCATTGTTTGATGATTTGCAAAATGTAAACGTTATTATTACCATGTTTGCGTTAATTGGTGGTGCTTTCCAATTGGTATTTATTTGGAATTTCTTCCACAGTATGTTCTATGGTAAGAAAGCTGAAATGAACCCATGGAGATCTAACACTTTAGAATGGACCGCTCCTGTAGAACACATACATGGAAACTGGCCTGGAGCTTTACCTGAAGTACACAGATGGCCTTATGATTATAGTAAACCGGGTCATGATGAAGATTTTGTGCCTCAAACTGTACCAATGGGTAAAGATGAAGAGCAATTACATCACTAATATATAAGTATTATTAATTCATTTAAAGAACCTTTCCTTTTAGGAAAGGTTTTTTTATTTTATATCATTTTCTAACCCTATCAAAAGCCAAAACATTTTCTATCTTTGTTTTTATGAATGACTATTTAGATCCTACAAATAAAGGTTACAATCCTGACGAACTTGACTTAGAAAAAAAGTTAAGACCTTTGTCTTTTGATGATTTTTCAGGACAAGATCAAGTGCTTGAAAATTTAAAAGTTTTTGTGGAAGCCGCTAATCAAAGAGAAGAAGCTCTAGATCATACCCTGTTTCATGGACCTCCGGGTTTAGGAAAAACTACTTTGGCAAATATTTTGGCTAATGAATTAGGAGTTGGTATAAAAATCACTTCAGGTCCGGTATTGGATAAACCAGGCGATTTAGCCGGTTTGCTTACTAATCTTGAAGATAGGGATGTGCTTTTTATTGACGAAATTCACCGTCTTAGTCCAATTGTGGAAGAATACCTTTATTCTGCCATGGAAGATTTTAAGATTGATATCATGATTGAATCAGGTCCCAATGCGAGAACAGTTCAACTTAATCTCAATCCATTCACGTTAGTTGGTGCTACTACTCGCTCGGGTTTGTTAACCGCACCCATGAGAGCTCGTTTCGGGATACAAAGTCGTTTGCAATATTATAACACCGAATTGCTAACGACAATTGTCCAGCGAAGTGCTACCATTCTTAAAGTTCCCATTTCAATGGAAGCTGCAATTGAAATTGCGGGTAGAAGTCGCGGAACACCTCGTATTGCTAATGCTTTATTACGTAGAGTTCGAGATTTTGCTCAAATAAAAGGCAATGGAAAAATCGATATTGAAATAGCGAGATATGCTTTAAAAGCCTTGAATGTTGACGCACATGGTTTGGATGAAATGGATAATAAAATCTTAACCACCATCATTGATAAATTCAAAGGAGGTCCGGTAGGGTTGTCAACTTTGGCAACGGCTGTTTCAGAAAGTGGCGAAACTATTGAAGAAGTTTATGAACCGTTTTTGATTCAAGAAGGTTTTATTATGCGAACGCCTAGAGGAAGAGAAGTAACAGACAAAGCATACAAACACTTGGGGAAGATTAGAACAAATATCCAAGGCGGATTGTTCGAATAGCGAAATGCAATAAAAAAAACTATGAGTTTACCCAGTTCAATCCCTGAAGTTTCTTTTTTTAGGTTTCTTAATCATGCCAACAACATTTTAAAAAACCCTTTACCTTTTCATGCTGAAAATTTTAAAAATCTAGGGGATATTTTTCGTTTAAAAGTTGGTTTGGGTAAATCTGTTCTTTTTTGCAGAGATGCCGGATTGTTGCAACATGCACTTCAAAAGAATCAAAAAAATTATACCAAATCCTATATTCAAACAAAAGATTTAGCCAAATATATTGGAAAAGGATTGTTAACAGCAGAAGGAGAACATTGGCAAAAACAACGCAAATTAATCCAACCCGCTTTTCATAAAAGTCAGCTTATTTTGTTGTTGGATACTATTCAACATACGATTTTAGAGGAATTAAAAAACATCAAAACCGGAAAACCAATAGATGTTTTTCCGGTTTTCAATGATTTGGCCTTTCAAACTGTTGTCAAATCTATTTTTAATATTGCTATTTCTGATGCTGATATTGCTTCACTGCAACATACCACCGAAGCAACGCAACAAATGTTAGTGCAGGAACTGCGACAACCTTTTCTGGTTTGGTGGTTTAATTTATCAGGAAAAACTAAAAAGCACTTAGATTTGACTCAAAATTCCAGAACAATTCTAAGACGATTAGTTGAAGAACGAAAGCAAAGCAACACAAAGCATGATGATTTGTTGGATATGCTTTTAAGTGCAAAATACGAAGACGGTTCGAGCATGGAAGAAAATCAGTTGGTAGATGAAATTTTAATTTTATTTGCCGCAGGTCATGAAACCACTTCCAATGCATTAACTTTTACAACGGAACTACTAGCTAGAAACCCTGAAGCTCAAGCCAAAATTTTAGAAGAAATACGTCATATTAAAAGTGAGTCGGATGATATCATGCATTGGATAAAAAATGCTGCTTATACAAAGTTAGTTATCGAAGAGTCCATGCGATTGTATCCGCCAGCCTATTTTATTGACAGAGTGAATGTAGAAGAAGATACTTTTAACGGAATGGTTGTGCCAAAAGGCTCCACATTGTTGTTTTCAGTTTATGAAATTCACCGCCATCCCGACTTTTGGAAAGACCCTGAAGCATTTCTTCCGGAACGTTTTCTGGATGAGAACATCAAGTTTTCAAAAAATTATTTTCCTTTTGGGGCAGGACCACGAATGTGTATTGGGAATAATTTTGCGATGTACGAAATGATTTTAGCCATAATTGCCTTGGTTGAACAATTTGAAATTGTAGAAAAGAAAGACCCCATTCAAATAAAACCCTTAATTACGTTGAAACCTCATAAAGCTATTTTGGAATTTAAGAGCAGAACATGAATGCGAAAGAGAACCATACAAAACTCATAAAACAAGAAGCGATTAGGCTCGGTTTTCTCTCATGCGGTATTTCCAAGGCGGGATTTTTAGAAGAAGAAGCTCCACGTTTAGAAAAATGGCTCAACAACAACATGAACGGTCAAATGAGCTATATGGAAAACCATTTTGACACACGTTTGAATCCGACTTTGTTAGTTGATGGAGCTAAAAGCGTCATTTCATTGTTGCTGAATTACTATCCTTCTGAATTTCAAAACGAAGACAGTTATAAAATTTCCAAATATGCCTACGGACAAGATTATCATTTTGTCATAAAAGAAAAACTGAAAGAATTGTTACATTTTATTCAAACCGAAATTGGCGAAGTTTCCGGACGAGCTTTTGTTGATTCGGCTCCGGTGTTAGACAAAGCTTGGGCTGCCAAAAGTGGTTTGGGTTGGATGGGAAAAAACACCAATTTGATTACTCAAAAAGTGGGTTCTTTTTATTTTATTGCCGAATTGATTGTTGATTTAGCATTAGAATACGACTATCCAACGACGGACCATTGCGGTTCGTGTACTGCTTGTATTGATGCTTGCCCAACTGAAGCGATTGTTGCACCCTATGTTGTTGACGGAAGTAAATGCATCTCCTATTTTACCATTGAGTTAAAAGAAAATATCCCAACAGAAATGAAAGGAAAATTTGATGATTGGGTTTTTGGTTGTGATGTATGCCAAGATGTTTGTCCCTGGAATCGTTTTTCAAAATCGCATAACGAACCGCTTTTTCAAGCAAGTCCTGAATTGCTTTCTTTCACCAAAAAAGATTGGGAAGAGATTACTTCATCGGTTTTTAATGAAGTGTTTAAAAACTCAGCGTTGAAACGAACGAAGTTGGAGGGGTTGAGGAGGAATGTGGGTTTTTTAAAGTAAAAAATAAATTAAATAATTCTTTCTAATGAATGATAAATTAAAATACTTAATTAAAAGAGTACTTTCTGCTTTTTTCGATTTGGTAGTTTTCGCAATTGTCTGTGAACCTTTTGGATTTATATGGAATAATGGAGAAGGAGAAACTAATTTACCTACATATATTTTTTTTGCCTTGTATTATTTTGTTATTTGTACCCAAGAGTTTTTTTTTAACAAAACAATTGGTAAGTTTTTATTTGGATTAAAATTAGAATATGAAAACAATATAGATATATATGGTGTTCAAAAATTTTTTAAGCTTTTTATTCGGAGAGCTTTTGATTTCATTGAGCTGATTTGTCCTTTCTCGTACTTTATTTTTATAATAGTTAATAAGGAAAATAAAAAACTGGGAGATTATCTTACCGGAATTACTATTAAAATTCCCAAAAATTAACACCAAAAGAATTCCGATAAAATTTCCTTATTCCCATAACTCTTTTACCTTTGTAAGTCATTTCGAAGAATACCTTTAACCATGCATAAAGATAGTAAAAGAAGAGAAGCCTTATTGTATCACGCCAAACCGACTCCCGGTAAAATTCAAGTGGTACCCACCAAAAAATATGCTACCCAACGTGACTTGTCGTTAGCTTATTCGCCCGGAGTAGCAGAACCTTGTTTGGAGATTGCCAAAGATGTCAATAACGTTTATAAATATACCGCAAAAGGGAATCTGGTTGCCGTTATTACCAATGGTACGGCAGTTTTAGGGTTAGGCGATATTGGTCCGGAAGCCTCAAAACCTGTGATGGAAGGAAAGGCTTTGTTGTTTAAAATTTTTGCCGATATTGATGTGTTTGATATTGAAGTTGGCACCAAAGATATTGATGCTTTTATCGAAACCGTAAAAAATATTGCTCCCACTTTTGGAGGCATTAATCTTGAAGATATTAAGGCTCCGGAATCGTTTGAAATCGAACGCCGATTGGTAGAAGAATTAAATATCCCTGTGATGCATGACGACCAACACGGTACGGCAATTATTTCTTCGGCGGCATTATTAAATGCTTTAGAATTGGCGGGGAAAAAAGCAGAAGAAATCAAAATAGTGGTTTCCGGTGCCGGTTCAGCGGCTTTGGCTTGTGCGAATTTGTATTTATTGTTAGGCGTTAAAGCAGAAAACATTGTGATGTTTGACAAAGAAGGAGTCCTTCATATAGAAAGAACCGACTTATCGCCCTTACAACGCAACTATACTTTCGGAAAAAAGGGGACTGATTTGAAAACGGCCTTGATTAATGCCGATGTGTTTCTTGGCTTATCAGCCGGAAACATTCTTACGCCCGAAATGCTATTAGGAATGGCCAATGATCCTATTGTTTTTGCCATGGCAAACCCTATACCTGAGATCGATTACAATGTTGCCATTAGTGCCCGAAAAGACATTATCATGGCAACCGGTCGTTCAGATCATCCTAACCAAGTAAATAATGTACTCGGATTTCCTTACATTTTTAGAGGAGCATTGGATGTTAGAGCTACAAAAATTAATGAAGCAATGAAGATGGCTGCCGTTCATGCGTTAGCTGAATTGGCCAAAATGCCTGTTCCTGAGCAAGTGAATATTGCTTATGGCGAAACCAAATTAAATTTTGGTCGTGATTATATCATTCCAAAACCGTTTGATCCAAGGTTGATTACGATTGTGGCTCCTGCTGTTGCAAAAGCAGCAATGGATTCCGGAGTGGCACAACATCCCATCACCGATTGGTACAAATATGAAGAAGAGTTAGCAGAACGTTTAGGTTCAGATAACAAAATTGTTCGTTTGTTGGCCAACCGAGCTAAAACAGATCCAAAACGAATCATTTTTGCCGAAGCCGATCATTTGGATGTATTGAAAGCCGCTCAAATTGTTTTGGAAGAAGGCATTGGGAGACCCATTTTATTGGGAAATAAAGAAATTATTTTAGAGTTAAAAGAAGAAATTGGCTTCTTTGCCGATGTCCCAATTCTAGATCCTAAAACCAGTGAATGCGACGAAAAACGTTTGCAATACGCTGCGACCTTTTGGGAAAGCAGAAAAAGAAGAGGCATCACTTTATTAGATGCTCAAAAGTGGATGAGAGAACGCAATTATTTTGCCGCTATGATGGTGAATGAAGGCGAAGCAGATGCTTTGATAACCGGTTATTCACGAAGTTATCCGTCAGTTGTGAAGCCAATCATGCAGTTGATTGATAAAGCTCCGGGTGTGACTCGAATTGCAACCACTAATTTGATGATGACCAAACGCGGTCCAATGTTTTTATCGGATACGGCCATCAATGTTGATCCCAGTGCGGATGACTTAGCAAAAATTGCTTTGATGACAGCCAGAACTGCTCGCATGTTTGGAGTGGAACCGGTTATCGCTATGGTTTCCTATTCTAATTTTGGCTCGTCACAAAATGCAAGTGCTGTAAAAGTGAGAGAAGCTGTGGCTTATTTACATAAATATTATCCTGATTTAATTGTGGATGGAGAAATTCAAACGGATTTTGCTTTAAATTCTGAAATGCTCAAAGATAAATTCCCCTTTTCAAAATTAGCAGGAAAAAAAGTAAACACGTTAATTTTTCCAAATTTAGAAGCGGCAAATATCAATTATAAGATGCTGAAAGAGCTCTATAATGTAGACTCCATAGGGCCAATTATGTTGGGATTAGACAAACCGGTTCATATATTTCAATTAGGAGCAAGTGTTGAAGAAATGGTCAACATGGCAGCAGTTGCCGTAGTTGATGCACAAGAAAAAGAGAAACGATTTAAGTCCATTAAAGTCAGTTTGTAAAGTTTTTTTGTGTTTCTATTGTTATTTGTTTGTAAATTAAAGTTTTTTGTTACTTTTGAAAGTAACTTAGCCGGTAAATGATAGCGTATATTCAAGGGAGATTAGCAGAAAAAACACCAACTTCTGTAGTCATTGACTGCAATGGGGTTGGCTATGATATCAACATTTCTTTGCATACCTATTCGCTGCTTCCGGATTCCGAAAACATAAAATTATTTACTTTCCTTCAAGTAAAAGAGGATTCCCATACTTTATTTGGATTTGTAGAGAAGTCTGAAAAAGAACTTTTCAAACTTTTGTTGTCTGTTTCCGGAATTGGAGCTTCAATAGCACGAACTATGTTGTCCTCCTTGCATCCCAAACAAATAATACAAGCCATTGCAACTGCTGATGTGAATTCCATACAATCCATTAAGGGAATTGGAGCCAAAACGGCACAAAGAGTCATTTTGGATTTGAAAGAGAAAGTAATAAAAATATACGACTTAGACGAAGTTTCTACTGTTACAAACAATACAAATAAAGATGAAGCGTTATCTGCTTTGGAGGTTTTAGGATTTAACAAAAAATTAGCAGAAAAAGTAGTAGATAGAATGGTCAAAGAAAATCCTGACGCAACAATTGAAACAATTATAAAACAAGCTTTAAAAAACTTATAACTCTTGAAAAAGGTTACTACTAATCGATTACGAATTGTAAAAAGAATCATACTGTTATTGTTGGTTTTTTGTTCTGGTTTTTATGGTTTTTCACAGGAAGATGAAGACACGCAAACCCCACAGGATTCGACAGGTTTTTCTATTGGAAAAATTCTGTTAAACAACCCAAACAGCATCTTGGCTGCTTATACTTATGATCCCATCACTGATCGCTATATTTACAACAATACTATAGGTGAATATAACATTACCTATCCTTTAATTTTGACCCCAAAAGAATATCATGATTTGGTTCAAAAAGAAGCGATGCGTAATTATTTCAAGCAAAAATTAGATGCAATTGAAGGTAAAAAAGCCGGAAGTGAAGCCGCTCAAAAAGATTTATTACCCAGATATTATGTGAATTCCGGTTTTTTTGAAACCATTTTTGGGAGCAACACTATTGATGTGCAGCCGAGAGGTTCTGTTGAAATGGATTTAGGCGTTCGCTATACCAAACAAGACAATCCATCCTTTTCTCCAAGAAACCGAACGAATACTACCTTTGATTTTGACCAACGCATCAGTATGAGTTTGACGGGAAAAGTGGGAACACGATTGGCGGTAAACGCCAATTATGATACGCAATCTACCTTTGCTTTTCAAAATTTAATAAAATTAGAATATACACCAGACGAAGATGCTATTCTTCAAAAGCTGGAAGTTGGTAACGTAAGTATGCCTTTGAACAACACCTTGATTAGAGGTGCACAAAGTTTGTTTGGAGCCAAAGCCCAATTCCAATTTGGAAAAACAACTATTACCGGTATTTTTTCTGAACAAAAATCACAAACACGTTCCGTAACAGCTCAAGGAGGAGGAACGCTTCAGGATTTTGAACTTTTCGCTTTAGATTATGATGCTGACCGACACTTTTTTCTTTCGCAATATTTCAGAAGTCGTTATGATGTTTCGTTGAGGAATTATCCGTTTATAGATAGTAGAGTACAGATAACCCGAATTGAAGTTTGGATTACCAATCGTCAAAATCGTGTTACACCCGGTCAAGAAGGTAATAATTTAAGAAATATTGTGGCTTTACAGGATTTGGGTGAGGCAAGACTTTTGGGCATTCCTGACAATCAAGTTGTTGGATTAGATCCGGCCGTTGTTTTTGATCCGACCGTATTGGCAAATACACCTTCAAGAAACTCAAACAACTTTTTTGACCCTAGATTAATTGGTGACCCACAAGGTTTGTTGAAACCTGAGATTAGAGAAATTGTAACTACAGATTTTGGGTTCAATTTACCGCCAACGACTGTTAGTGAAGGAAGGGATTATTCTAAATTGGAAAATGCCAGAAAATTAACTTCAAACGAATTTACCTATCATCCACAACTGGGTTATATTTCGTTACAGCAACGACTTACCAATGATGAAGTGTTGGCTGTTGCTTACCAATATACTATTGGAGACGAAGTGTATCAAGTAGGTGAGTTTGGAAATGATGGTGTTGAATCTACCGTTGTTGATCCAGATGGTGTGCCTTCCACACAAAGTTTGGTGTTGAAATTATTGAAAAGTAATTTAACCAATGTAAATCAACCTATTTGGAATTTGATGATGAAAAATATCTATCAAATTCAAGGAGCTTTTCAATTGAGTCAAGATGATTTCAGATTTAATATTTTATATACCGATCCTTCTCCTTTAAATTATATTACTCCGGTTCCGGGTAGTGATTTTCCTCCGAGTCCAACTCCGGGAAATGAGGTAGCTGAAACACCACTGTTGAAAGTGTTTAATTTGGATAGGTTGAATTACAACAATGATCCGCAGGTTGGAGGCGATGGTTTTTTTGATTTTATTCCCGGATTAACTGTTGATACACAAAATGGTAGAATCATTTTTACAACAGTAGAGCCTTTCGGAAGAACGTTATTTAATAAGTTGACTGACGGAGCACAAGATTATGATTTTCCTAGTACTTATAATACGAATCAAAATAAATATGTGTTTCAAAACATGTATAGAAGTACACAAGCTGCTGCATTACAAGACAGTGATAAGAATAAATTTCAATTAAAAGGACGTTATAAATCAACCGGTGGTGATGGTATTGCAATTGGAGGATTTAACATTCCACAAGGTTCTGTGGTGGTTACTGCCGGAGGAAGAGTTTTAGTTGAAGGAGTAGATTATACCGTTAATTACCAATTGGGAAGAGTACGAATTTTAGACCCATCGTTGTCAAGTACACCTATTGAAGTTTCCGTAGAAAACAACGCCGTTTTTGGACAACAAACCCGTCGTTTTTTCGGAGTTAATGTAGAACATCAAATTTCTGAAAACTTCCAAGTTGGAGGTACGTTTCTACGTATGACCGAACGACCTTTTACGCAAAAATCAACCTTTGGGCAGGAGTCGGTTAACAATACTATTTATGGCGTTAATGCCAACTATTCTTCGGAATTACCCTTCTTAACCCGAGTGGCAAATAAGCTTCCTTTTGTTGACACCGATGTACCTTCTATGTTATCGCTTCGTGGAGAAATTGCGTTCTTGAAACCGGATTCACCAAGTGCTGATAATTTCAACGGAGAAGCAACACTTTATGTAGATGATTTTGAAGGTTCGCAAACAACAATTGACATGCGTTCCCCTTTCGCTTGGAGTTTAGCGAGTGTACCTGCAAGAAATACCGCCAGTACCTATAACTTTTTAGAAAACTCTGAAATTCCTTTGGAATATGGTTTTAAGCGTGCTAAATTATCTTGGTATAGTATTGATCCAATATTTTACACCTCACAACGTCCTTCTGCGATTTCTGATGCTGATTTAGCAACAAACAAAACAAGACGTGTTTTTATTAACGAATTATTTCCTGTAACAGATATAGTACAAGGTCAAACAACAGTAATTAATACCTTAGATTTAACCTATTATCCAAGAGAAAGAGGGCCTTATAATTTCAATACTGCAGCAAACGGAACCAACAACTTACCAAATCCTGAAACCAATTTTGGAGGTATTATGCGAGCCATTAATTCCACTAACTTTGAACAGGGAAATGTTGAATACATCCAGTTTTGGATTTTGGATCCTTATGTTGGAGCAGGAGCAGTTGATATTTCAAATCAAGGAAAAATATATTTTAATTTAGGAGAAATATCTGAAGACGTTTTGAAAGACGGAAGAAAGATGTATGAAAACGGATTGCCAAATGCGGGTTCATCTCAACCCACTATCCCGACTATTTGGGGTAAAGTTCCTGCATCACAATCACTTATTTATGCTTTTGATGCTGACGGAGGAAACAGAGCTTCACAAGATTTGGGACTTAATGGTTTGACAGATGATGAAGAGGCAGCACAATTTCCTGCCTTTGCAGGATTGCCTGATCCAGCCGGGGATAATTATCAATTTTATCTTAATACTCAAGGTGATATTATTGAACGGTATAAAGAATATAATGGTCTTCAAGGAAATTCACCTGTTACCGTAACCGATAATAACAGAGGAAACACAACACTTCCTGATGTAGAAGATATTAATCGTGATAACACCATGAACACGATTAATGCTTATTATGAATACAGTATTGATGTAAGACCGGGAATGCAAGTGGGTGAAAATTACATTACAGATATTGTTGAAACTACACCCGTTATTCCAGGACCCGGCAATCAAACTACGGATGCTCGTTGGATTCAATTCAAAATTCCGGTAACACAACCTGAAAACATAATTGGAAACATTTCAGATTTTAGATCTATTCGTTTTATGCGTATGTTTTTAACTGAGTTTACAGAAGAAGTAACCCTGCGTTTTGGCGTTCTGGAATTAGTTAGAGGAGAATGGAGACGTTTTGAAAGATCTTTAGATCCTAACGAAACAACTGAAGTAAATGACGATGATGATACAGCTTTAGATGTTTTGTCGGTTAATATTTTAGAAAACAGCAACAGACAACCCATTAATTATGTTTTGCCTCCGGGAGTTGAACGCGAGCAGCTTTACAATCAGAATACAGTAGTAAATCAAAATGAACAATCACTTTCGCTTCGTATTTCTAAAAAAACACCTTCAGAACCGGGATTAGGAGGTTTGGAGCCTGGAGATGCAAGAGCCGTTTTCAAAAATATTGAAATGGATTTCAGACAGTTTAATAAGCTGAGAATGTTTTTACACGCTGAAGCCTTACCAACAGAAGGAAATGACGCTAATGGATTGAAAGATGACGAGATGATTGCTTTTGTTCGTTTCGGAAATGACTTCACAGAAAATTTTTATCAGGTTGAAATACCTTTGAAAGTAACCCAACACTTTAGTGTTTCTCCTGAAGATATTTGGCCTAAAGAAAATGAAATGGAATTGACCATGGCATTACTGACAAAGCTGAAAATATTAAACATTAACGGTACTGCACCAACACCTGATGCTTTTGGAATTAGTTTTGTTGATGAAACAGAATTAGACCCATCAATGGCAAACAAAGAAACGGCAAAACTACGTTTGGGAATAAAAGGGAATCCAAATTTTGGTTTAGTAAGAACTATTATGATAGGTCTAAAAAACGGTACCACCAATCAGGAAGTGCATTCCATGGAAAGAGATATTCGTGGCGAAGTTTGGTTTAATGAGCTCCGCGTTTCAGACATGAATAATCAGGGAGGTATGGCAGCTATTTTGAATATGGATTCCAATATGGCGGATTTAATTTCTGTTTCTGCTGTGGGAAGAATGAGTACTATTGGTTTTGGAGCACTTGAGCAAGGTGCAAATGAGCGAAGTCGTGAAGACATGAAGCAATATGATATTGTGACTAATGTTAATTTTGGAAAATTTTTACCTAATAAATGGGGCTTGAATTTACCATTCAATTATGCAATTGGAGAACAAATAATTACACCTGAATACGATCCGTTTAATCAAGATATTCGTTTAGAACAGTTATTAGATGTTACTCCTGATGCTGCTGAGAGAGAGAATATTAGAAGCAGAGCCATTGATTATACTAAAAGAAAGAGCATCAATTTTATTGGTGTTAGAAAGGATCGTGGTCCTGAACAAAAACCTAGAGTTTATGATGTTGAAAATTTAACGTTATCACATTCATTTAACCAAGTAGAACGTCATGATTTTGAAATTGAAGATTATATAGACAAACAAACACGAACCGGTGTTGATTATGCTTATACTTTTCAAAACAAACCTATTGAGCCGTTGAAAAATAATGCATTTATGAAAAAATCTCAATACTGGAAACTATTGAGTGATTTCAATTTTAATTATTTACCGTCGTCTATTAATTTCAGTTCAAATATTTTAAGACAATACAACAGACAGCAATTTAGACAAGTAGAGGTAGCCGGAATTCCATTGGATGCTTTGTACAGAAGAAATTATTTATTCAATTACCAATATGGATTTAATTTTAACCTTACGAAATCTGTAAAAATAAACTATACCGCTTCAACCAGTAATATTGTTAGAAATTATATGGATGAAGAAAATGTGCCGGATAATACCAATACCATTTGGGATGATTATTGGAGTATAGGTACACCAAACCAACATAACCAACAATTGGTTTTAAATTATGAACTGCCATTAAATAAGTTACCATTTTTGAGTTTCTTAAAATCAACTTATTCTTATACGGGAACTTATAATTGGCAGCGAGCTTCTTTAGCATTGGGGACTTATGTGGCTGAAGATGGTATATCCTACAATTTAGGTAACACCATTCAAAATTCGGGCTCACACCGATTGAACGCCACTTTGAACATGGATATGTTTTATAAATATATCGGATTGACCAAAGGACCAAAAAAACCTGCTCAAACACCAAGACCTGCTCCTCCTAAACCAGGTGAAAAAATTGTAAGTACAAGACAACCGGTAGCCCAAGAGAGCAATGTGTTTTTGGATGGTTTGATTGGATTTGTGACAAGTGTTAAAAATATTCAAGCAAATTATACACATAATACCGGAGCAATGCTGCCGGGCTATTTACCAACAATTGGTTTCTTTGGGTCTTCACGTCCCTCCCTGGCATTTGTTATGGGAGCTCAAGACGAGGTTAGGTATGAAGCAGCTAAAAACGGTTGGTTAACCAACTATCCTGATTTCAACCAAAGTTTCACTCAAGTAGTTAATAAACAACTTAATCTTACTGCCAAAGTTGATTTGTTTCCTGATTTTACAATTGATTTAGTTGCCGATAGAAATTACATGGAAAATTTCTCTGAGCAATATGATGTTACAGATGGTGTTTATAATTCCAGATCGCCTTATACTTTCGGTAATTTTTCTATCAGTACTTCAATGATTAAAACATCATTTAGTAGTAGTGATGAAAACGGCTCTGCTCCGTTCGATGAATTTAGACAAAACCGATTGGAGATTGCTAATCGATTGGCTGTTCAAAGAGGAATAGATATCTCAGATCCTTCGAATTTAGACGCAGAAGGATATCCTATTGGTTATGGTAAAAACAATCAAGCGGTATTAATTCCTGCATTTTTATCAGCTTACACAGGGAAAGATGCCGGAGATGTTTCATTAACTCCTTTCAGAAATGTGCCCATTCCAAACTGGACGGTAAAATATAGTGGCTTAATGCGTTATCAGTTTTTCAAAGATAAATTCAGAAGATTCTCCTTGCAACATGGATACAGAGCTTCTTATACTATAAATTCATTCCGATCTAATTTTGAATATGATTTAAATCCTAACACCATTGATCCGGTTAGTGGTAATTACTACAATCAGACTTTGATTGGAAATATTAACTTAGTTGAACAATTCAATCCTTTGATTCGAGTTGATATGGAGATGAAGAATTCGTTCAAGATTTTGGCCGAAATGAAAAAGGACAGAGCCCTTTCTTTAAGCTTTGACAATAATTTATTGACAGAACAAAGAGGGGTAGAATATATTATAGGTTTAGGATATCGTATTAAAGATGTGATTTTTTCATCCACATTAGCTGATAATCCAACAGGTGTAATCAAAAGTGATATCAACATAAGAACCGATTTGTCTTTTAGAGACAATACAACAATTGTTCGTTATTTGGATTATGATAACAATCAATTAGCAGGCGGACAAAATCTTTGGTCAGCAAAATTAACTGCCGATTATGCTTTTAGTAAAGAATTGACTGTAATTTTTTATTATGACCATATGTTTTCAAAAGCTGTAATATCCACTTCATTTCCAATGACTAATATCAGAACAGGATTTACGCTTCGATATAATTTTGGAAATTAATAGAAATAGTTCAAAAAAGATTTTATAATTAAGTGACTAAAAATTACATTTGCTAAAACAAATTAAGATATGAATATACCTGCTGAATTAAAGTATACTAAAGACCATGAATGGATAAAAATTGATGGTGATATAGCTACTGTTGGAATTACTGATTTTGCTCAAAAAGAACTTGGAGACATTGTTTATGTTGAAGTAGAAACACTAGACCAAACTCTTGATAGAGATGAAGTTTTCGGAACTGTTGAAGCAGTTAAAACCGTTTCCGATTTATTTTTACCTGTTTCGGGTGAAATTGTTGCTTTTAATGAGCTTTTAGAAACAGACCCTGAGAAAGTTAACAACGATCCTTATGGTGATGGTTGGATGATTCAAATGCGTATTACAAACCCATCAGAACTTTCAGATTTGTTGGATAGTGATTCCTATAAAGCATTAATTGGATTATAAACATAAGATATTTCAAGTTGTTTTTGTACTCTGGATTGTTACTATTACTTTGTTAAGTCTAGTAGAATCAGAAAATTTACCTCGTATTGATGTAAAAAATTCAGATAAACTAGGACACTTTGTTTTTTACTTTTTGCTAACCCTTTTTTTGTTTTTAGCACTACCAAAACAAAGATTAAATTTAGGTTCAAAGCTTTTGTTTAGTTTTTTATTTTCAGTTATTTATGGCATAATAATTGAGATATTACAAGGAGTAATCACGGTCAAAAGACAGCCTGAAATACTAGATGTTTTTGCAAACACTTTTGGGAGTTTAGTAGCTATAGTAGTTATCTATTTTTTGCTTCCTAAGGTTAAATTTTTAAAATAATTTAAATTGTTTTCGATAAATACATATATTAGCATCTCAAAAATTATAAATAATGGAACCAAAAAAGAATCCTAATGTTGACCCACGAAGAAATAGTTTTCTCTATTTTAGTTTGGGTTTAATGGCTATGGTAGTTTTATCCTATGTGGCTATTGAATTAAAAACATACGAAAAAGATTTGTCCGGATTGACAAGAGAAGTGGATGATAGTTTTCTAGACGAAGAAGTGCCAATGACGCAACAGTTAAATGTTCCGCCACCGCCACCACCACCGCCACCACCAGCACCGGAAATTATCCAAATAGTTGAAGATAAAAAAGACATTGTAGAAACCGTAATTGAATCTACTGAAACTAATCAACGTGAGGAAGTTGTTAAAGCTGACAAAGTTGTAGTTGCTGAAGTGGAAGAGGACTTAGATGTTCCTTTTGCAATTATTGAAGATGTGCCAATTTTTCCAGGCTGTGAAAACGTGCCTAAAGACAAAAGAAGAGAATGTTTTAATGACAAAATCAACCAACACATTAAAAAGAACTTTCAGTATCCTGAATCTGCTATGGATGCAGGACAATCGGGAAGAGTATTCGTAAACTTTGTGATTGAAAAAGATGGTTCTATTACAATTGCAAATTTAAGAGGACCTTATCCGGTTCTTGAAAAAGAGGCGGCTAGAATTATCAATAAAATTCCTAAGTTGACTCCTGGTAAACAAAGAGGAAAAGCAGTACGTGTTCCTTTTAGTATTCCTATTACATTTAAATTGGATTAATTTTGTTTCTATAAAAAAAAGCTACGCAATTGTGTAGCTTTTTTTTTGGCATGTATTTTGGTTTCAAGTTATTATAACCTTAAAACCACAAGCCATGAATGCAAATGACCAAAAAAGAATTGAAAAGAGTTCACTCTATTTTCAAGTAGGATTAACACTAAGTTTGATATTAGCTTATCTATTTATTGAAATTGAATTTCAAACGGTTACTAAAGATGCTGTGATAAGCAATAAAGAAGTTGATATTTCAGAAGTATACACTCAAAAATTTATTATTGAAAAACCGAAGGTAGTAGAACCAATTGTAGAGAAAAGTAAGCCAAAATTTGTAAACACAGTTAAACCTGTAGAACAAACAAAGCCTGATGAAAAAGAGCCTATAGAGACAACAACGCCAGCTACAGAACCTACAATTGATAAACCTGTGGAGCCTGTTGAAAGTGCTCCATTGCCAACACCAACAAAGCCTGATGTTTTTGAAAGAGGAATGGTAGAAGAATCACCTACTTTCATGATTTGTGCTAAGTTAAAAGGAATTGAACGCGATAAGTGTTTTAACGAGCAATTAAAAAAAGTTTCTTTTAAGTAATTTGAATTATCCAGCTAAAGCTTTAGATAGAGGTATTGAAGGTAGCATTGCGGTTCAATTTGTAATAGATAAAAACGGAACTATAACCAATGTTAAAACTATAAATACCAGTAATAAAGATCTTGAGAAAGAGGCTTTGCGAGTGGTGTCTAAACTTCCAAAAATGGCACCGGGAAAGCAAGGAAATGAAACAGTAAATGTGAGATATACCATTCCTATTTCTTTTAAAATACCCAATTAATAAATATTATTCAGAAACTACCACGCAATGCGTGGTTTTTTTTTATTTTTATACCATGAATATAAAACCTTATCTCGATTCAACCTATTTAAAAACAGCGACTCAGGCAGGTTTGTCTGCAGATGAAAATAAAATAGTTGTACAAAGCTATGTTCAAGAAGCAATACATGAAGGATTCAAATTGATTATGATTCGACCGAATATGGTTGCAATGGCAAAAAAAATGATTGTGGAAGCTCAATCTAAAGTGCTTGTTGGAACCGTGATTGGTTTTCCTGAAGGTACTGCTTCAATTGATGATAAGTTAGTTGAAGCTCAAAAAGCAATTGTTGATGGTGCTGACGATTTGGACTTTGTTTGCAACTATCAAGCTTTTATTGAGGGAAATGCTACTTTATTAAAAAATGAAATTTTACAATGTACGAGCTTAGGCTTACAATACAATAAAACTGTTAAATGGATCATTGAAGTTGCCGCTCTAACTGATCAACAAATTATACAATTAGCAGCCTTAATTAAAAATATAGTTATGTCTAATTTTAAAGAAGATTGTTATTCAAGTGTTTTTGTGAAATCATCAACCGGTTTTTATAAAACCTCAGACGGATTGCCAAATGGAGCTACTGTTCCATCAATAATTTTGATGTTAGAAAATGCGTCACCTTTGCCTATAAAGGCAGCAGGCGGCGTTAAAAACTATGATGAAGCGATTGAAATGATTAAACTTGGAGTAAAACGAATTGGCACTTCTTCCGCCAAAGCGATTGCAGCCGGTGAAAATGCTACTAATTCTTATTAATGCCTTTAACTTCAAATGAACACATTTTTTAAAACCTTTTTTTTACTGTTTTCTTTTGCTTTGTTTGCACAAAGTACAAGTGAAACTTTGGAACAACATCCTGTTTTTCCTAATTGTGTCGGAAAATCAAATAAAGAATTGGAACAATGTTTCAATGACGAGTTACAAAAAGTTGTATACAGTTCGTTCATTGTGCCGGAAAGCAGTAAAAATTCCAATTATAAAGGCATAGTTACTGTTTTGTTTGAAGTCAATCAAGAGGGAAAATTTAAAGTGCAATATGTTGATGCAACAGATTCAGAGTTGGTTTCAGAAAGTAAAAGAGTTATCGAAGAATTGCCGCCTGTTGGACCGCCAACTTATGCCGGAAAACCAACATATTCCAGGTATACCATTAAAATATTTATACCTTTAGATAGTTCTCAAGAAGAAATTTTGGCGAAATCAACTTTAGAAAAAACAAAAGCGGAAAAGGTAATTGCTGAACCAAAAGAGTTAACAGAATTTGATGACATCAAATATGCTACTTTTTCCAATCCTCAATTTAAAAGTAATTTAAATATTCCGTTTTCCCATCAATTCTATTCCCAGTTTGACAGTGAAATGAATCAAGTGGGAACAAATAATCATACTGCTTCCAAACCATTTACTTATGCTGAAGTGGCAAAATATTATGATTTTGAGGCTGCCAATCAAAAGATTCTAAAAAGCAAATCGGGTTGGTGGGGAAAAAAACTTTGGAATGAACACATGGTTGCTATTCAGGGGGAAGATTATTGGTTTACCTTAAATCCGATTGTTGATTTGCGAATTGGGAAAAGTGATCCGAGTACGGCAAGTTATACTTATCAAAATACAAGAGGAGTTCAAATTCAAGGCGGTTTAGGAAGTCAACTTAATTTTACGTCAACGATTTATGAAAGTCAAGGGCGTTTTGCTCCTTATTTTAATCAATATGCTGAGAGTATTCGTCCTTCCGGTGGCAATCCGGCTATCATTCCGGGAGTTGGAATTGCTAAAGAGTTTAAAATAGATTCATATGATTTTCCTTTGGCGGAAGCCAATTTGACTTACACTCCAAGCCAGTTTATCAATTTGCAATTAGGGTATAATCGAAATTTCATTGGTGATGGTTATCGTTCCTTGTTGATGGGTGATGGAGCAAGTCCGTATCCCTATTTCAAGATAAACACCTCGTTTTGGAAAATCAAATATACCAATACTTATATGTGGCTTAAAGATGTAAGAGAAGAGGTGACGGATGAAGGAACTTATGCCACAAAATATATGGCAAACCATTATTTGAGCTGGAATGTTTCCAAACGTTTAAATATTGGATTGTTTGAATCTGTTGTTTGGGCTAATACAAATGACAGGGGATTTGATGTGAATTTTGTAAATCCTATCATTTTTTATAGAGCTGTTGAATTTTCTTCTTCTTCAAAAAGTGGCAATGCTGTAATTGGGTTGACTTCAAAATACAAATGGAACAATCAAATTAATCTTTACGGACAATTTATATTGGATGAATTCGCTCTTGGAGATGTGCAAGAAAACAATAAAAGTTGGCGAAATAAATTTGGCTATCAACTTGGAGCCAAATATTTTAATGCATTCAAAATAGAAAACCTATTACTGCAAGTTGAGTACAATCAAGTGCGACCTTATGTTTATGCACATAGCAGCCCACTAACTAATTATGCTCATAATAACCAAAGTTTAGGCCATCAATGGGGTGGAAATTTTAGAGAATTTATTGCTATTGCCCGATACTTTAAAGGAAGATGGTTTGGTGATGCAAAATTGACTGTTGGAAAAAGAGGTTTTGATTTTGACACGGAAGCAGATGGTTTTAACTATGGCGGTA
This sequence comes from Flavobacterium orientale, assembly GCF_014638005.1. Taxonomy (GTDB): domain Bacteria; phylum Bacteroidota; class Bacteroidia; order Flavobacteriales; family Flavobacteriaceae; genus Flavobacterium; species Flavobacterium orientale. Next base: position 21,172 of record NZ_BMFG01000011.1, on the reverse strand, counting down.
ACATTTATAAAAACTATAATGAAGACCGACCTTTTGATACCGGAGTTGCAATAGGTCAAGGAAATGCAACAACTATTTTTATAGCAGATTTACAAGCCGGATATTTAGTGAATCCAACATCCAATTTAAAACTTTTCGGAAATTTAATTTATCGCAATTTCAATCCGTCTCAAAATACACTAACTGCTTCTAAGGATACTACTACTTGGTTTTCTGTTGGAATTAGAGCCGATTTGTTTAATTGGTATTTTGATTATTAAATTTTTTTAAATCAGAATTTCAAAATTTAATCTTTTTTCTAAATTGTTCAATTCGATTTCAAATTTCTAATTTGTATCTTTGCCGAAGTTTTTAAAAAATTAATGAAAACCGCATTGAACGTAACTCAAAATTCCATTTCTACAAAAGCTCTTTTTACAGATTTTAAAGAAATCACTAAAGCGGGATTGTCCATTAGTGTTGTTTTTTCATCTCTTGCGGGTTATTTGTTGGGAGTTGTTGATTTTTCTTTGGATAGTCTGAAAATTATAGCCTTGTTAGCTATTGGTGGTTATTGTATGGTTGGAGCTTCCAATGCTTACAATCAAATTATTGAGCGAGAATTGGATGCTCTGATGGACCGAACTAAGAACAGGCCATTGCCAGCTGGTAGAATTTCGGTTTCAGCAACATTGGTAATAGCTATCATTTTGACATTAATCGGTTTGGTGGTTTTATATAGCATCAATCCTAAAACCGCCATGTTTGGTGCTATTTCAATTTTTCTTTATACAAGTGTTTATACGCCATTAAAAACCCTAACGCCACTTTCTGTTTTTGTTGGAGCTATTCCCGGAGCAATACCGTTTATGTTAGGTTGGGTTGCAGCAACAAATGATTTTAGTTTAGAAGCCGGAACGCTTTTTTTAATTCAATTTTTTTGGCAATTTCCACATTTTTGGGCAATTGGATGGTTTTTGTTTGAGGATTATAAAAAAGCCGGATTTTTTATGTTGCCCACCGGAAAAAGAGATGCTGCAACAGCACTTCAAACAATTTTATATACGGTTTGGTTGCTTGTAGCGTCTTTGTTGCCAGCTATTTTTCCTCATATAGGAATTGTGGGGAGTCGATTGTATTTGTCGCCGATAGCAGCAGTTTTGGTTTTTGCATTAGGTATTTGGATGTTAGTTTATGCTTTTAAGCTCTATCAAAAGCGTGATGCAAAAGCAGCAAAGAGTTTAATGATAGTAAGTGTATTTTATATCACCTTGTTGCAAATTGTATTTGTAGCAGATAAATTTTTAAGATAAGTATGGAAATGTCAATTCAAGAACACAATTTACGGAAATCACAATCGTATAAATTGTTGTTGTGGTTTGCAATGATAAGTATGGTTATGATGTTTGCCGGATTAACCAGTGCTTATGTAGTAAGTTCATCAAGAGCTGATTGGTTGAAGGATTTCAAAATGCCAACTGCTTTTTTTATCAGCACCTTGGTAATTATTTTAAGTAGCGTGACTTTTTATTTGGCAAAAAAAGCCATTAAAGCTGATGCTCACAAAATAACTTCCATGTGGTTGTTGGCAACATTGTTTTTAAGTGTTACTTTTGTAGTGTTGCAATTTGTTGGTTTCGGTCAAATTATAGCAGATGGTTATTTTTTCACCGGAAGTGAGAGTACAATTACAACTTCATTTTTGTATATTGTAACCATTTTGCATATGGCTCACTTGTTTGGAGGCTTGATTGCATTATTGGTTATAATTTATAATCATTTTAAACAAAAGTACAATGCTTCTCAACCCCTTGGAATTGAACTAGGTGAGATGTTTTGGCATTTTTTAGGAATTTTGTGGATTTTATTGTTTTTATTTTTCTATTTCTATTAATAGAAAAAAAATGTAAATTTGGACACTTTTTAAAATAGACTATATTTATGGGAGCGACAGTTACTACAACTGAAGAAAAAATCTGGGGAGGCGGCAACGAGCCAATGGGTTCTAGTTATGGAAAAATGATGATGTGGTTTTTCATATTATCAGATGCTTTAACTTTTACCGGTTTTCTTGCAGCTTATGGATTTTCAAGATTTAAATTCATTGAGAGTTGGCCAATTGCCGACGAAGTTTTCAATCACTTTCCGTTTATGCATGGAGTAGATGCTCCGATGTATTATGTAGCATTGATGACTTTTATTTTAATTTTTTCTTCGGTAACTATGGTGCTTGCGGTTGATGCAGGACATCATATGAAAAAAGGAAAAGTTGCTTTTTACATGTTTTTAACTATTATTGGAGGTTTGATTTTCGTTGGTTCTCAAGCTTGGGAATGGAAAAACTTTATCAAAGGCGAATATGGAGCTATAGAAACTAGAGGCGGAAGTATCATCCAGTTTGTTGATAAAGACGGAAAACGAATTGCACTTGATAAGTTTGCAGCTTCGATTCCCGGGGATAGAGCTCATCATGAAAGTAGTAAAGGAATTTGGTTTGCAAGCGAAGGTTCACTACCAACTTATTCTATTGCAGAAGTAGTTGAAGGGTTCAAAGCAAATCCTGATTTGTTAATCAGAACAGAAACTTTGTATCATACCAGTCATACCGGTGATGATTTACATCCTAGTTTGAATAAGGAAAAACACAAAACAATTTTAACCAGAGAAGCTTCTTTAGAGCGTTTGAGCCAAGCAGCTCACGTAGTTGAAGGTGCTAGCTTAGTTAGAAATGAATACGGAAATAAACAATTTGCTAACTTTTTCTTCTTCATTACAGGATTCCATGGATTCCACGTTTTTTCAGGAGTAGTAATTAATTTTATTATTTTCCTAAATGTAATTTTAGGAACTTACGAAAAAAGAAGAAGTTATGAAATGGTTGAAAAAGTGGGATTATATTGGCACTTTGTCGACTTAGTTTGGGTATTTGTATTTACTTTCTTCTATCTTGTTTAATCAGTAACGATTTATAATAATGGCACACGATCATAATCTTGCAATATTTAGAGGTAAACTCAAATTTAAATCAAACGAGCATAAAATTTGGGGTGTATTTATCTTTCTTTCTATAGTAACTATAGTAGAAGTTGTTTTAGGAATTATTAAACCGGGATTTTTAATGAAACCTTTCATCACTCCATTTGAAGGAGGTTTGGGAGCTACATTAATGAATATTATATTATCTCCTTTGGTATTTCTTATTCCGTTAAATTTGATTTTCTTAGTGTTAACCATAGTAAAAGCTTATTATATTACTTGGGATTTCATGCACATGAGAGATGAACGTTCAAGCCTGAGAAGAGCAGTAGTTTGGACATTTGTATTTTTAGCCTTGTATATCGCTTTGATATTTTTAATTGAAGGTGATTATATTTATGAAGTTTATAAATCTTCTGCCATCAAGTGGAATTTTTAACATAATATTTTACAGTGATTAAGGGTACGCAATGCGTACCTTTTTTTATTTTTGTAAAACCAAATTGGTTCTGCCTTATGAAAAAAAATATTGTTCTATTTGTGCTGTTTGTTTTACCAATTGTTGCTTATCTTTTTTTTGCAAGTGGCGTGAACAATTTTGTAAAACTGCCTACTATTACTGAAAACATTGCAGAGCTTACCAACATTCAAGATATTGATGGCAATCCAATAACTTTTTCAGAAAAGATAACTGTTTTAGGTTTTCCCGGTACGCAATTGTTACACAACAAGGGTAATGCATTTAATTTGAGTCAAAAAATTTATGATAAAGTAAAAGATTTTAAAGACTTTCAACTAGTGATGTTAATTCCTGAAGGAACCGAAGAACAAGCTCATCAATTAAAAACGGAATTAAGTCAAATTTCTGATTTGTCACGTTGGCATTATGTTGCAATTCATCCTGAAGTTCTAAAAGAATTTCATTATCAATTGCAGTTACAAGAAACTCTTGATGAAAATTTTGGAACACCAAATGTTTATATTATTGATAAAAAGTTGAGCCTAAGAGGCAGAAAAGGTAAAAACAAAAAAGGCGAAGAAGAATATAAAGAAGGTTACAACACCATTTCAGCAGCAGATTTACATAATGAAATGGCAGATGATATTAAAGTAATTTTAGCCGAATATCGTTTGGCATTGAAAAAAAATTCAGCAAACCGTGAAAAATAAGTCCTACATCGGAATATCGTTTATCATTTTAGTTTTTGGGATTATATTCATTCCACGAATTATTGATCGTATTTCCAACAATACCATAAAAGAAAGCGATCGTTTGAATGTTTCCGGTCAAGCTGAAACCTCAAAAGATTTACTTCAGACTATTGCAAGTGTTCCAAAGTTTTCATTGACCAATCAAAATGGTGAAATTATAACCAATGAAACACTTTTAGGGGATGTATATGTGGTAGAATTTTTCTTTTCCACGTGTCCAACCATCTGTCCGGTTATGAATCAAAATATGCTTTTACTTCAAAATCATTTTAAGGATCATCCTAACTTTAGTATTATATCAATTACTATTAATCCAGAATATGATACCAAAGAAGTTTTAAAATCGCATGCTGAACATTTAGGTGTAACTTCTCCAAAGTGGCACTTTTTAACCGGTGAGAAAGATTATATTTATTCCATTGCAAACAAAGGATTCAATTTGTATGCGGCCGAAAACAAAACAATCGAAGGCGGATTTGAACACTCAGGATTTTTTGCGTTAATAGATAAAAACGGGAAAATACGATCCCGAAAAGATAATTCCGGTAATCCGATAATTTATTATTCCGGATTAAATTATTTGGATGCTGAAGGATTTGAAGAGGATTTTTCAGGACCCTATAAACCAGGGATTGAAGCACTAAAACAAGATATCAAAGTAGTATTAGAAGAAAAATAATATGGATCAAAACTATTCAATAGAAAACAAGTTCAATAAATTGATAATTATAGTTTCTATACTTATCCCAATAGTAGTTGCACTTCTTTTTACAGTAAAATTAAAAGATTACGGAATCAATGTAGCCCCTTTGTCATTTTTGCCTCCAATTTATGCTACAATAAACGGCTTTACCGCCTTGTTTTTAATTCTAGGAGTAATTGCTATCAAGAAAGGAAACAGAAAAATACACGAACGTTTTATGAAAGCAGCCCTTATGCTTTCTGTTTTGTTTTTAGTTATGTATGTTGCTTATCATATGACTTCCGACAGTACTCCATATGGTGGTGAGGGAGCAATCAGGTATGTCTATTTTTTTATTTTGCTTTCACACATACTTTTATCTATTGCTGTAATTCCATTGGTTTTGATTACTTATGTAAAAGCTTTGGCAGAACGATTTGATAAACATAAAAAAATTGCAAAAATCACTTTTCCTATATGGCTTTATGTTGCCATAACCGGTGTTGTGGTTTATTTAATGATAGCACCATATTATGTTTAATAAACTTGTAACATACTTACTCGGAATTTCATTGTTCTTTTATTCCACTTCCTCTGTAGCTCAATGTGCTATGTGTCGAGCGGTTTTGGAAAGTGAAGAAGGAGGAGTCAAAGCCGAAGCAGTCAATGACGGAATAGTTTACCTAATGATTTTTCCGTATGTGATGGTAGCCATTGTGTTTTATGTTGTATATAAAATGAAGTACAAAACTAAAAAAGAAGTTTAATTCTCTTTATTCCATCCCATCAATTGTAATATTCAATTGACCTCTTGTTTTCAAATACGCAATAATCGCCTCGTTTGTTAATTGGATTTTTCTAAATTCAAAATCATCTAAATCACCATTTAAAAAGACCCCTTTTATTGGCGAATAGTTATTTAAATAAGTCAAAACATTTTGTTTGCCTTCTTCTAAATTAGGTTTGATGGAATAACGACAACTTTCTTGAATTTTTCTTAAAACATAACCTTGAGCCAGCCAATTTGCTGTTCGAGTCAAAACGCCTTTTGTATCCAAAACATAATCAAGTTGATCAAAGTATATTTCTTTAGTTTCTGCATTGTATTGCGGAAATCCCGATAAATAAATGGTTCCGTTTATGGAGCCGCTCATCTCTAAAGCTATAATCATTTTACCTTTTTTATGCCACAAGTTTACATTTATAACTTTTACTTTTCGACTTCCTTCCCCAAATGTTTGACCGTTAAAGTTTTTAGTCATAATTTTTGAAGCATCAGCATAAGTTGAAACAGCAATTATGTTGGCCGTAATTTTGTCAGGCATTGAGGAAACGGGTTTTAGGATCACTTTATCTTTTTCAAACTTTTTTTCAGGTTTGTTACCAACAAAGGTTTCCATCAAACATTTTAATCCCATTTCAATCTGAATGGCTTGTGCATCAACTGTTGCTTCTTTACTATAGACTTCAATTGGCACCAATCGAAGCCAACTTTCATAGGTTTCGCTTAATTCAAAAGGTGTTGCAAGTTGGTCTAAAGCATCCAACACTTGTGGTTTAAAGTTCAGCGATTCTTTGATTGAAGTGTCTATTGTTTTTTCAATTTTGGATTTGAAAATTCTAATAGTTGGATTAATGATATAAGTAATCGGAACATTTTTTCCAGCAATAACAATGCTTGGACTCTCGCTCCATTCTAAGGATTGAAGCGTTGTGTTAGTTTTTAATTGCCAATTAGTTAATCCTACATCACTCAGAACAGTAACAATTCCGTTAAGATTGAATTCTTTATAATCATAGAGTTGTATTCCCATTTTGTCAAAGCCATATCGATATTTTGCTTGAACTTTTAGCGGTAATACTGTTTTTATTTTAGTAGTTTTACCATCAACAACCGACATAATTCTAATGGGAGCTTGTTTCCAAATTTTCATTTCCAAGTTGTCATCAGATAAAATACTGTCATTGTAAATAAGTCCGGTTAAATACTTATTCATTTGTGATTCAATATCTTTTATTTTTATGGTAACGGGAACATTTATAAACGATGTTTCGCTTTCAACAGCTACAGATTTTGCTTCATCAGGTTCCGGTTTTAAAGTTTCAATTTTTTGTAAAGTAGAGCAACCAATAAACCCAAAAAGAACTAAAAAAAAGATAGCTATAATTAAAAGTAGTTTCATTTGACATCCGTAATTTTGTGTAAATGTAAATTTTATTTGAAATATTTTCCATATATCTGTAACACAAATAATTTTTATGCGTCAAACCAACGTTGACAAGACAATTTTTAAATAGATAATAGAAAAGAATTTACATGAATATAAAAAATATAGTTTTAGCTTTATTTCTGATTTCTTTTTCGATTGTTTCAGCTCAGGAAAATAAAAAATGGACGCTTCAAGAATGTGTTAACTATGCTTTAGAAAACAACATTTCTATAAAAAGTTCTGTTTTAGATACAGATTTGGCTGAAATAGAAAAGAAAGGAGCAATTGGAAACTTTCTGCCTTCGGCCAATGCCTCTTCTTCTCATAGTTGGAACATTGGATTGAATCAAAATATTACAACAGGTTTGTTAGAGAATCAAACCACACAATTTACATCGGCGGGATTTAATGTGGGTGTAGATATTTATAATGGTTTAACAAATCAAAATAGATTGCGAAGAGCAAATCTTTCAAGAATAGCATCTCAGTATCAATTGACCAAAATGCAGGAAGATATTGCATTGAATGTAGCCAATTCTTTTTTGCAAATTTTATTCAATAAAGAGAATCTTAAAGTTCAAAAAGAGCAATTAGCAACCAATCAAAAGCAATTAGAACGTTCTGAACAATTGCTTGATGCAGGTGTTATTCCCAGAGGTGACTTGTTAGATATGAAAGCAACCGTTGCCTCAGATGAACAACGTGTTATTTTGGCTGAAAATGCTTTATTAATTTCAAAGCTTAGTTTGGCTCAACTTTTACAACTTGAAGATTTTAAAACTTTTGATATTATAGATCAGGAATATGATGTAGTACAAAGTCCGTTGTTACTTCAAACACCTGAATCAATTTATGAAAAAGCAAAAGAAAACAGAACCGAATTAAAAATAGCGAAAACAAATCTGGAAATTGCAGAACGTGATTTAGCTATGTCTAGAGGAGCTTATCAACCAAGATTACAGGGTTTTTATAGCTTTAGTACCAGAGCAACCAGTTTAGAGCGAGTTACAGGAATTGCATTAAATCCTACCAATCCAACCAGTGTTATTGGATTTGTTGAAGACACTTCACAAAATGTGGTGCAACCCAATTTTAATCCGGTATTAGGCAGAGCTCTTCCCATATTAGATCAATTTGAAAATAATAAAGGACAAAATTTCGGATTTCAATTAACGATTCCAATTTTAAATGGATTCTCTGTGAGAACAAATGTTCAGCGTTCAAAAGTGGCTTTAGAGCGAAGTAAAATTTTTTATGAACAAGAAGAGTTAACTTTGGAACGAAATGTTTTCACTGCTTTTACTGATGCAAAAGGAGCTTTAAACGCACATGAAGCAGCATTGACCACTTTGGAAGCCAGAGAAGAATCGTTTCTTTATGCAAAAGAACGTTTTGATGTGGGATTAATGAACGCTTTCGATTTTAATCAATCACAAACGTTGTTGGCAAATGCACAGTCAGAAGTTTTACGAACCAAGTATGATTATATTTTCAGAACCAAAATTTTAGAGTTTTACTTCGGAATTCCAATTATTCAAAATAAATAAATTATGTCAAAAAAGGTATTATATAGAGTTATTGCTGTTTTTGTAGTGTTGATTATCCTTTTAATTGTTTTATCAAAAGCCGGTATAATTGGCAAAAAAGACCAAGGGAAAGAAGTGGAAATTAGCAAAGTAACGTCGATTACATTAATTGAAACTGTTTCAGCTACCGGAAAAATTCAACCGGAATCAGAAATCAAAATTTCTTCTGAAGTTTCGGGTGAAATTATTGAATTACCTGTAAAAGAAGGCGATGTGGTTAAAAAAGGTCAGTTGTTAGTGAGAGTAAATCCAGATCTTTACACTTCGGGACTTAATCGTTCTGTTGCGAGTTTATCTAACACAAAAGCCGGATTAAGTCAAGCTGAAGCTCAATTCAGAGAAGCTCAAGCCAATTATTCAAGAAATAAAACTTTGTTTGAAAAAGGCGTAATTTCAAAATCAGAATGGGATCGTTTTGTTGCCGCTTTCGAATCGTCAAAAGCAGCAAAAGATGCCGCTTATTATATGGTTCAAAGTGCTTCTGCAACGGTTACTGAAGCAAGAGAGAACTTAGGAAGAACTACCATTTTTGCACCTGTTGACGGTACAATCTCAAAATTAGATGCAGAACTTGGTGAACGCGTTGTTGGAACCCAACAAATGGCAGGAACTGAGATTCTTCGTGTTGCTAATTTGAACAATATGGAGGTGGAAGTTGATGTGAATGAAAATGATATTGTTAAAATAAACATTGGCGATTCGACCAACATTGAGGTTGATGCTTATTTAAAAAAACAGTTTAAAGGCATTGTTACCAGTATCTCTAATTCAGCCAGTAATGCAGTAACGGCTGATCAGGTGACCAATTTTAAAGTGAAAATTAGAATTTTAAAAGAATCGTATGCTGATTTAACAGAAGGCAAACCTGAAAATTTTTCACCTTTCAGGCCTGGGATGACAGCCACAGTTGATATTATAACCAAACGAAAAGAAAATGTATTGGCAGTTCCAATTAGTTCGGTAGTTGTAAAAACTGATACAACAGGAGGAAAAAAATATGAAATTGCGGACGAAACTAAAGGCACATCAAAATTAGACAAAAAAATGGAATGTGTTTTTGTTAAGGACGGGGATGTTGCTAAAATCAGAGTTATAAAAACGGGTATTCAAGACGATACTTATATCGAAGTTTTAGAAGGTTTGAAAAAGGATGAAGTAATTATTGTGGGTTCTTATACCATGGTTACTAAAGAACTGAACTCTGGCGATCGAGTATTTGTTAAAAACGAAGAGGAAAAGCAAAAGTCTAAGCCAAAAAAATAGCATTCGCAAAGAATTAGCTTTTAAAAGGATTTAAAATTTCAGTTTTAAATCCTTTTTTATTTTATAGTATCTTTGCCGTTCTTCATACAAATTTTTATGTGTTATATATTAAATATTGAAACGTCAACTAAGAATTGTTCAGTTACTTTGGCCTTTAATGGCGAAATAAAAAGCAGTAGAGAGGTAGCTGATTTAGGATATTCACATGCAGAAAAGCTTCATGTATTTATTGAAGAAGTTTTAAATGAAAAGGGTTTAAAAATTTCTGATTTGAATGCTGTTGCAATTAGTATGGGTCCGGGTTCTTATACCGGATTACGGATTGGTGTCGCAGCCGCAAAAGGATTGTGTTATGCTGCCGATATTCCATTGATTGCATTAGATACGTTAGAAATTTTAGCACGTCAAACTAAAGTAGCTGATGGCGTAATTATGCCCATGATAGATGCCAGAAGAATGGAAGTTTATACGGCTACTTTTGATAAAGATTATAACAAAATTACTCCAACACAAGCAATAGTTGTTACTGAAGAATTTTATAAAAGTGCAACTGACAATGTAACACTAATTGGTGATGGAGCGGCTAAATGTATGCCTTTCTTAAAAGAAGCACAATTTATAGTTCAAACAGAAATAATTTACCCATCTGCATTGCAAATGGGTAAGTTAAGTTTTGAAAAGTATACTAATAATGACTTTGTAGACATTGCGTATTTTGAACCTAATTATTTAAAAGAGTTTTACTCAAACAAATAAAAGGTAGTTATAAAATTCCATTAATGTAAGAGAATAATCTATCAAGATTTTCTTCTTTTGTTAGAGAAATATTATTGTCTTTAATGAATTTACTAATTTCTTTCTCTTTAGCAGGGAAAAGTTTGTCTAAATCTTTCTTTTTACGAGAGAAATAAACAGCTTCAGCGTCATTAATTTTCACATAATAATCAGGATCAACCTTTCTGTATTTAGCCGGACTTGCAACTTCATAACTGTTTTTTGGTTCTACAGCAGGGTCAACTACAATTTTTTCTTTTTTGAAAAATTTAACCTTGTCATAATCACTTATGAAGTTTAAATATCCTGATTGGAATTCTCCTTTTTTATCAAAATAATCAGTATAAATATAATTGAAGTTAGCAACAGAAGTAATTAATAGGTTTTTTTCAGGAACCAATATGCTGACTTTATTCCCTTCTATGATCTCGATCTCGTCATCATGTGCGTTGTATTTAAAAAGAATATTTTCAGTAGCATTAGATACTTTACCTGAAATATAATTTTCGAGAACGTAAGGCGAACCAGTAACTATTGGTTTTGACTTTGTATGTCCTCTAGCATTCATATCGTTTTGTAAACGAATTAATTGTTGCGTGTCTTCCATGTAAGTTTGTGAAAAACCTACTGAAAAAAAGCTCAAAATTCCAAGTACAGAAAAAATTAAATTAGTTTTCATGATATTTTTATTTAAGTAGTTATAATATGTAAATCTCTTTGTGGAAAAGGAATCGTAATTCCATTTTCATCGTATTTTAGTTTTATTTGTTCTAATATATCCGAACGCATTTCAAAAAAATCTTCTAGTTTAGCCCATGGACGAACAGCCAAATTTATAGAACTGTCTGCTAAGTCTTTAACTAATACCATTGGTTTTGGGTCTTCTAAAACTTTAGGATGTGCTAACATCACTTCCATCGCCAACTCTTTTGCTTTTTTAATGTTGGAGCTGTAACTGATTCCGATTGTCAAATCAGCTCTTCTTGTTGTTGCAAAAGTGTAATTTATAATTGTTCCGTTTGATAATGCACCATTTGGTACAAATATAGTTTGATTATCAACGGTAGACAACTGTGTTACAAATATTTGAATTTGTTTTACAGTTCCCATAACACTTTGAGCTTCAATGAAATCTCCAACTTTAAAAGGTTTGAACATGATGATTAAAACACCTCCTGCAAAATTAGCTAACGAACCCTGTAATGACAAACCAATTGCCAATCCGGCAGCACCAATAATAGCTACAAACGATGAATTTTCTACACCTAATCGAGAAATTACTGTTACGAACAATAATATTTTTAATGTCCAAATTAAAATATCAGCCAAAAATTTTGAAAGGGTTGGTTCCATTTCACGTTTAATCATGATGCTCATGATTAATTTTTTGATTAATTTAATGGCAGTCCAACCAATAACGAAAATGATTGTTGCCGATATTAATCTCGGCGAATATTCCATCAAAACATTTGTAAAATAATCCCAATATCGGGTAATAAAATCGGCGTTTATTGTAATTAAATCCATAAAAAAACTCTCAAACAACTTTTATTTGAGAGTGCAAGATACTATATTAAAGTTTATTTTATTTTAAAAAAAGATTAAAGTTTAGTCTGCATTTTCGTCAGCAGCTCTTCTAACTTCTTCAATTTTTTCTTCTAAATCTCCTGTTACCTCATCTGTTTTTTCTCTCACTTCTTCGGCAACTTCTTCCGCCTCTTCAGCAAATTTAGAAACAGTATCTTCGGTTTTTTCGGCAGCAGGTGCTGTGTAGTTATGGATTTTTTCTTTAACATCATCTGCTAAATTACCCAACTTTTCTTCTGCTTTTTCAGCAAAATCGGTTACAGATTCTCTTGCTTTTTCAGCAAAATTTTCTACTTTTTCTTTTACTTCAGGATAGGACTCTTTGGCATTTTCTACTGTTTTTTCAATATAATCCTCTGCTTTAGAAGCATATTCTGAAGCTTTTTCTTTAGCTTGGTCTAAAACTGTTTCTGCTTTTTCGGTTACTTCTGACGCCGTTTCTTTGGCAGAACCGAATAAATTCTTAAAAAAATTACCTAATCCCATTTTGTTTATTTTTATTTGGTGAATGTCAAATTTACGAAAAAAAGCTAACGATTTTATTTTTAGTTATTTAAATCTTTATAAACTTGTTTGAGACTTTTTGTTGGAGCTAAACAACTTTTGTTTTGACATACATAGAATGTATTTTTTGGTCCGGAATATCTGTTTTTTAAAAATGGTAATTCACTGTTTTTATCACACCCTGCAAGTAAAACTTTTGGATAGTAACCAGTTTTTATTTCCTTCAAAAATCCAATATGATTTTCACCACATACTGCTACTTCTTTTTGATAATTCGAAAAATGCAATGCAACACTAAGCCAATTTGAAAAAGCGGAAGGATAATCTATAGCCGCAAAAACACTCGCTGCCATTTGACGAGCAATGTCTTCATAAAAAGTATTTTCAAAATAAATACTTAATTTAAATAAGTTTGATGCCATTACTGAATTGGAAGCCGGTATCACGTTATCTTCCAATTCATAGTGATTTGAAATTAAAGCAGCATCTAAATTTGAAGTAAATCGGAAGAACTTTTTATCTACATCATAAAAATGATCCATACAATAATTGGTTAAATTTTTTGCGTGATAAAGCCACATTTCATCAAAAGTGGTTTCATAAAGAGCAATTAAGGTGTCAATCACAAAGGCATAATCTTCTAAAAAACCATTGATTGTAGCTTTTTCATTTTTATAAGTATGAAATAAATTTCCTGATTCTGACATTAGAGTATTCAGGATAAAGTTTGTGTTTTTGACAGCAATGTTCAAATAATTTTCATTTTCTAAAGCTTTACTACTGTCAATAAATCCTTTGGATAAAATGGCATTCCATGAGGTAATGCATTTGTCATCCAATCTGGGTTTTGGTCTTTTTTCTCTTTCTATAAACAAACTGTTTTCCCATTTTTTCTTCTTTTCTTGAAGTTCCACTGTTTTTAAATTGTTTTGATTTGCAATTTCTTCAAGGGTGTCCGTTTGAATTAAAACATAGTTTTCTTTTTCCCAATGACCAAATTCATTGACGTTAAAAACTTGACTAAACAATTCAAAATCGTCTTTCAAAATGTGGTTCAACTCCTCTTTGGTCCAAACATAAAAAGCTCCTTCTTCCAAATGATTTTCTTTATTCAGACTGTCAGCATCTAAAGCGGAATAAAAACCTCCTTTTTTGTTTAGCCATTCTCGTTCAATAAATGAAATTGTTTTTTCTATTACTTCTTTATAGATTATGTTTTTACTAATTTTATAGGCATCGGCATAAAGTGATAACAGCTGGCCGTTGTCATACGCCATTTTTTCAAAGTGTGGTACATGCCATTTTACATCTACCGAATACCTAGAGAAGCCACCGGCCACGGTATCAAAAATACCTCCGAATGCCATTTTTGTGAGTGTCAGATTTACATAATTAAGCAGCTTTTGATTTTTTGTTAAGTAACCATATTGAAGTAGGAATTGATAGTTGGTAGGCATCATGAATTTTGGAGCACGAGTATAACCTCCAAATTCCCAATCAAAACTTTTTTCCCATTTAGCAATAAAGTCTTCAATTTTATCAAGATTAATAACATCTGCATCCAATTGTTGCTCAATTAGTCCGAAGTTTGTAATTCCCGCATGTAATTTTTCGGAGTAGTCCAACATTTTTTCGGGTTGGTTTTTATATAGTTCTTGAAGTTGTTCCAATGTATTTGTCCAATCGTTTTTTCTGAAATAGGTGCCGCCCCAAACCGGTTTTCCATCTGGGAGACAAACTACATTTAATGGCCAGCCACCTCTGCCTGTCATCAATTGAACGGCTTTCATGTAGATGGCATCAACATCCGGACGTTCTTCACGGTCTACTTTTACCGCAATAAAATTTTGATTCATTATTTCTGCCACTTCTTCATTTTCAAAACTTTCATGTTCCATCACATGGCACCAATGACAGGTTGAATAACCAATGCTAACAAGTATAAGTTTCTTTTTTTCTTTGGCCGTTTTGAAAATTTCAGGGCTCCATGCTTTCCAATGCACGGGATTAGTAGCATGTTGGAGTAGGTAAGGACTTGATTCTTTGTGTAGTTCGTTTGACATATTTTTATAAAAAAAGCGTTCCTTTTGAGAACGCTTAAAATTACAATTTTAATTTATTATTCTAATTCAAAAGTGATTTTTAGATTCACTCTAAATTCCAAAGTATTGTCTTCTTTAACAACGGCACTTTGGTCTTGTACATAAGCAGAACGAATGTTTTTTAAGGATTTTGCTGCTTGCGTAATCGCTTTTCGTGTGGCGTCTTCCCAACTTGTTTCTGAACTCGAAAGTACTTCGATAACTTTTAATATGGCCATAATGATTTATTTTAATGTATAAAGATAACGATTTTTCTTAATTTTATCAAATCATTTCAATTTAAATTGATAACATTCACTTAACATTAGATTGAAATAGTTAACGGAATTTTGCAAAACATTTTTAACCATTATAATGGAACAAATTTATATTGTGATGCTTGTTGTATTAGGCATCTTAGCTATTACTGATTTAGTTGTAGGTGTTAGTAATGACGCAGTTAACTTTCTTAATTCTGCGATTGGCTCAAAGGCAGTTTCTTTTAAAACAATTATGATTGTTGCCAGTTTGGGTGTTTTAGTTGGTGCTTTGTTTTCCAGCGGAATGATGGAAATTGCCCGAAGCGGAATTTTTGTACCCTCCATGTTTAGCTTTAATGATGTCATGATCATTTTTTTGGCGGTTATGATATCGGATATTTTGTTGTTGGATGTTTTCAATTCAATGGGATTACCAACATCTACAACCGTATCTATTATTTTCGAATTATTAGGAGCGGCTGTGTGTTTGGCTATTTACAAAATTTATACATCAGACGATAGTTTTGATAATTTAAGTGCTTATATCAATACTAAAAAGGCAACCGAAATTGTCACAAGTATACTTTTGTCAGTTGTGTTGTCGTTTACACTTGGTAGTTTGGTTCAGTATGTTTCAAGATTGATATTTACTTTTCAATATGAAAAAAGAGTAAAATATATTGGTTCTGTTTTTGGAGGTTTAGCAATTACTGCGATTACTTTTTTTATTTTGATTAAAGGTTTAAAAGGTGTTTCTTTTATTTCAAAAGAAAATTACCAAGTGATAGTTGACAATCAGTGGATGATAATTGGCATCAACTTTTTAGTTTTTACCCTTTTGTCTCAACTGTTAATGAGTGTATTTAAAGTGAATATTCTTAAAGTTATTATTGTTATTGGAACATTTGCTCTGGCTTTAGCTTTTGCCGGAAATGATTTGGTCAACTTTATAGGTGTTCCAATTGCTGCTTTTAATTCGTATGAACTTTTTATTGTTTCAGGAGTTTCAGGAGATTCATTCATGATGGGTGGTTTAGCTGATGAGACGATTGTGGCTCCGTTTTATTTTCTATTGTTTGCCGGATTCGTGATGGTTATAACGCTTTGGACCTCTAAAAAAGCAAGAAGTGTTATTGATACCGGGGTTAATTTATCAAGACAGGGTGATGGAGTTGAACGTTTTTCACCCAATATTTTATCTAGATTTATAGTTCGTTCAGGAATTTATTTAGGTCAAGGTATTAACTATTTTTTACCTCAGTCGATTCAATTAAAGATTGACAA
Source organism: Flavobacterium orientale (assembly GCF_014638005.1). Classification (GTDB taxonomy): domain Bacteria; phylum Bacteroidota; class Bacteroidia; order Flavobacteriales; family Flavobacteriaceae; genus Flavobacterium; species Flavobacterium orientale. The sequence continues at coordinate 4,774 of NZ_BMFG01000011.1, read as the reverse complement.
ACAATTTGAAAAACCTGTTGTTGTTAAAGGTAAAAAGAAGAAAGATGAACCTGCTTTTGATATGGTTCGTGCTTCTGTGAACTTAATGGTTGCCAGTATTTTGATTTCACTCGGGACTTCATTAAAACTGCCATTATCTACAACCTATGTTACTTTTATGGTAGCAATGGGATCTTCTTTTGCTGATAGAGCTTGGGATAGAGAAAGTGCTGTTTATAGAGTTGCAGGAGTTTTTAACGTTATCGGCGGATGGTTTGTCACTGCTTTAGTGGCTTTTGCCTCTGCCTTTATAGTTGCTTATTTCTTAAAAATAGGTGAGGTTTTTGCTTTTATTGCTTTATTAATTACTCTGGCATTATTACTTTATAGAAGTTCAAGAAGACACACTAAGAAAAAGAAAGAAGAGGAAGATTTACTAAAATTAAAGCGTGAAGATATTGTTACTATAAATGAAATTATAAGTGAGTGTTCTGACCAAATTTCTAGAGTTATAGGAACAACGAACAAAATTTATAGTGATGTTATTGATAATTTAGGGTTGCAAGATTTAGGTAAATTAAAAGAAAACAAGAAGGCACTCAAAAAGCTTGAAAAAGAAGTTGATGAACTTAAAAGTAATGTATATTATTTCATCAAAAACTTAGATGAAACTTCGGTTGAAGCCAGTAAGTTTTATATTATGATTTTGGGTTATTTACAGGATATGATTCAATCGTTAGGATTTATAACTCAAAATAGTCATTCTCATGTGAATAATAACCACAAGCAACTCAAGTTTAATCAAATAAGAGATTTAAAAAGTGTCGATATAGAACTACAAAAACTTTTTGATGATATTCAAATCATATTTGATCAAAATTCGTTTGACAAACTTGAAGGAGTAATTAAACAAAAAGCGGAAATTCATTTGCATGTATCCAATTTGATTCAGAAACAAATTGAACGAATTAGAACTGTTGAAACCAGTCCAAAAAACAGTAAGTTATATTTTGCTTTGTTATTAGAATCAAACGATTTAATAAAAGCAACGATGAATTTACTTGAATTGTTCCAAGAGTTTAATTTACATGCAAAGTCTAAAGTTTAGTATTTTTTAAATATATATAAAGAAAAATCTCGGATATAGACCCGAGATTTTTCTTTTCTACAAACTATAAGTTTAGACCTACAAAACTATTCACGAAAACGATTGAGTTAATTTTTAAACTTTCAAATTTGTGCATAATAATGAATTTTTAAAGGTTTTATTTGTAGATTTAATAACTTATTACACTCATAATTCAATATAGTTTAAAATCGTGATTAATTCTACCTTAAAAAAATCTGTCAATAGTATTTTGTTGCTATTGCTTCTTACTTCATTTGTTGGCTTTACTCAAAATTTATTATTCAATGGTGATTTTGAAAGCGGAGGCAATGGAATTGGTTTTAATTTAAATGGGGCCGGTTATACGTTGTTAACTCCACCTTACTCAGGAACAACCATTGCCGGAAATTATGCTTTTACATCAAACCCTCAACCTTTAAATACAGCTTTTTTTATTAACGGTGGTGATCATACCACCGGAGCCGGAAATATGATGGTAATTGACGGTAACACTACAGGTGGTCAACAACGATTTTGGAGAGCCGGAAATACGGGTGGCGGCGTTTGCGGATTAACAGTTGGCGTTACTTACACTTTTAGGTACTGGATAAAATCAGTTGCTACAACTGTTGTAGATAATGCAACTAGAGCAGATATTGGTATTCAGTTTAACAATGTTAGTACTTTTTCATTAATTACCGGTGCGACTTTGGCACCTTTGCCTGCTGCGGGCTGGCAACAAGTGGTTTACAGTTTTGTGCCTTCAAACGCATGTGTAAATATTGAATTGTTCAACAACAATACTAATGCAGTTGGTAATGATTTTGCTGTTGATGACTTTGCGGTGCTAGCACCATTACAGCCGCTTTCAATAACTTATTCTTCTACTAATTCTTCTTGCTTTAATGCAAATGATGCCTCAATAATTGTTTCAGGAAATGGAGGTATACAACCTTATGTTTCCTATTCCATAAGTGGTCCTGTAAATGAAACAAACGGCACGGGAGTTTTCAATAATTTATTACCCGGAACTTATACTTTGTCAGTTACCGACAGTAACAATCCGCCATCAGTAGTCAATTTAACTAATGTTGTCCTTTCTGAACCTAATGGTTTAACTGTTACTCCTGATGCTCAAATTTGTTTAAATAATTCAATAACGCTAAATGTTACCGGTGGAAACGCCTATAATTGGACTGCTTCACCTGCAGATCCTTCTTTACTTACTCCAACTAGTAATGCTCCAACGGTTTCACCGAGTCAAACTACCACATATACGGTTACTTCAAGTGTTTCAACCACCCAAAATTTAATTTTTAATGGTGATTTTTCACAAGGAAATATCGGTTTTACTACAGACTATTTCTATACTCCTGTAAATCCATCAGGAGGACAAAAAATTTATACGGTTGCACCCAATTCTCTAGCCTGGTTTTTTGGTTTTTCAAACTGTTTCGACCATACAACAGGGACGGGGAATATGATGATTGTTGATGGATCAACCTCAAATGGAGGGAATGATAAAGTTTGGTGTCAAACCGTTACAGTTCAACCCGGACAAAATTATACGTTTAGTTATTGGGTACAAACCATTGCATTGCCAAATCCAGCCAATATTGAAGTATTGATAAATGGCGTTTCAGTAGGACAAGCGTTTGCTCCCGGAACTTCTTGTTTGTGGGCTCAACGCTCTTATACTTGGAATTCAGGAGCAAATACCACAGCAGAGATCTGCATTTATGATAGAATAACTACAGTAAACGGGAATGATTTTGCTTTAGATGATATTACTTTTACTTCAACAGTAACCTGTATTTTATCTGAAAATGTAACGGTTACAGTAAACACCGCTGATCCAATTATAGGATTTGATTATGCCACTCCTATATGTACGAGTAATTCAACAACGTTATTGCCAAATCTAGCAACTGATTTTACTGAAGGAGGTCAATTTTCAGCTTCACCTAGTGGATTGGTAATCGATCCTTCGACCGGAGAAATTACGCCGTCATTGAGTACTCCGGGAACTTACGAAATTTTATATTTGATAACTGCCAATGCTTGTTTGAATGGGGCAAGTTCTTCTTTTGTAATAGAAATTAGTCCTATTCCTCCAACGCCTGATGTTATTGTTACCTCGCAACCAAATTGTGTTACCACTGTTGGAGCAATTGAAGTAGTAAGTCCTTTATCTGCAACGCCACCTCCAACTAATTTATTTATTTCAGAAGTTACTGATGAAGATGTTGGTGCCTTAACTTATGTAGAAATTTTTAATGGCACCGGTAACCCAGTTAATTTAGCTAATTATAAAATCAAAATTTATAATAATGGTAATGCATTTTCATCCTGTGAGATTCCTTTATTTGGTACTTTAGCGAATAGTAGTGTGTTTGTGGTTTCGGTAGGTTCTGCTGTGAATCAAGGAGGTGTAGTGCCAAATTTAGTGGTTGCTTCGTGTGCCGGAATTAATAATAATGACAACATTCGATTAACAACCAATACAGATATTGAAATTGATTTGTGGGGAAGAACCGATGGCGTAGCCTTTACTCCTGCAAATTTGCCCGGTTATACGTATAGAAGATTGGCCAATTCTAATCCGCCAAGTTTGGTTTGGAATCCTTCTGATTGGTTGGCAATTGATCCGCAAGATTATTCAAATGTTGGTACCTATGCGTTTTTAACATCCGCTTATGAATACAGTATTGATGGTGTGACTTATCAAACTAGTCCCATTTTTGTAGGATTACCACCTGGAACTTATCCGGTTACGGTACTGGATACCACAACAGGATGTGTTTCCAATAGTACTACGATTGTTATTGACCCAATAGCAGTTGTTCCGGAGGCAACATTTTCAGTGCTTTCTCAACCGAATTGTTTAACACCAACAGGGACAATCGAAGTACTTTCGCCTTTAGGTGTCAACTATCAATATGCATTAGATGGAATTAATTATCAATCTTCTGTCACTTTTGCCGGTCTTCCTTCCGGGAATTATTCTTTAACTGTTTTTGATGCCGTTTCCGGATGCGTTTCAACCGGTGTGAATGTTCTAATAAATTCAATTCCAGCCAATCCAAATACTCCTGTAGTGAGTGCTCAACAGCCTAGTTGTTTTCAGCCTTTGGGTTCCATTCAAGTACAATCTCCAGTTGGAAATACTTTCAACTATGCTTTAAATGGTGGTACTTTTCAAGAAAGCCCTATTTTTTCAGGATTATTACCCGGAAATTATTCCATCCTAGTTCAAGATATCACTACGGGTTGTATTTCCAACCCTACCAATCAAACCATTGGCGATTTACCGGCAAATCCGGCAGTTGCAACATTTCAGTTGTTTCAAGCAGGCTGTCAAAACACTACGGGAGGGATAGCAATAACTTCCCCTTTAGGAAGCCAATTTATTTATAGCGTTACTAGCGGAACTTTTCAAGTAAGTCCCACTTTTACAAATTTACCGGTAGGAAACTATGAAGTTGTGGTTCAAGATGCTGTTACCGGATGTGTTTCAGATCCTGTATCCTTTGAGATTCTGTTGTTGGATTTTGATGTAATTGCCAACACCCCAACGCCGTTAACCTACTGTGATCCGAACAATGACAATGTTGGTATCTTTGATTTAACAAGTGTTGCTAACCAAGTAACGGGAGGAGCAGCGACTTCGACCATTAGCTACCATGA
>NZ_BMFG01000010.1 GCF_014638005.1 Flavobacterium orientale | reverse complement strand
TCCCATTCCGAACAGAGAAGTTAAGCCCGCCTGCGCAGATGGTACTGCAATTTGTGGGAGAGTATGTCACCGCCTTCTTTTTAAAACCCTTCATCTATAGATGAGGGGTTTTTTGTTTTGGATTTTTGACACAAAGAAAGCAAGGTACGACGCTTAGGGTTACGGGTTCGAGGGAAACAGAGACGAAAATATTCTCTCACAGAAGGCACGGAAGAACAGAAAGGGGTTGTTACAGAATGACAAGATTGAGGGAGACTTTGACTATTCGGTGTGACTTTTGCGGAATATATATATGTTATTGAAATGTTTTACGCTCTGGATAGTGTCGGAAAGTCCACTGAAAGGAGGTACGACGAACAATGACTTGCAGTCAAAAGCTTACCGGAAGGGAACGCCAAAATGAACTTTTAGAAAAGTTTTAATTGTTGTTCACTAAATTTAAACTCAGCTATTAAATCAGAATATTGTTTGTTAGTTTCATTGAATTTTCTGAGTGTAAAACCATCACATAAAAATTTAAAATCTGCATCGTGATTTTTAAATAATTTAGAAGCTCTTTCTATTCTTACTTCATCCAACTCACGAGCTATGGTCATGTGTGATTTAGGACTTTTTATTTTAAAACCAAAATGATGATGGATGTTTCTGATTAAATTATTAAGATATTTTTCTGAACTATTATCAGGTTTAACATAATATGCATAAGAACCAAAGGAAGCAAAACCATTGAAACCAATATCATGATTAGGTTGATTATTACAAAAGGTTGAAATTCCATTAATCCAAAGAGATAATTGATTTGAATCTGCGTTAAAACCCATCACAGTGATATGAGCAAGAGATTTATCACTTCCAAATCTACCAATTTCTTTTATTAGAGATTGTTTCCATTCATTAACACAGCTTGAAATTTCCAGACTAGGCATTACGGCTAATAAATATTTCGGTTTTTCTTTATTCATAAACTAGAAAGAGTAAAGTTTAAGTATATAAAAATAATTAAATTATTTTAAATGGATACTGACAATCTTTTTGGATAATACATTGGTTGCATTTTGGATTAGTTGGGCGACAAATTTCTCTTCCTAAAAATGAAATTGACATTCCGATTTCATTCCAGATTTCCGGTGGAAGGATTTTCATAAGTTGTTTTTCAATTTTGATACCGTCTTTACTATCGTCGGTTAGACCAATTCTTGGAGCTACTCGTATGACATGTAAATCCGCAATTATTCCTTCCGATTTTTGATTTGTTTCACGTAAAATTACATTAGCTGATTTCCTTCCAATGCCTTTCAGAGCAATTAGATTTTGAAGATTTGTTGGGATATTTTTGTCTTCTTTGACTGTTTTAGCAATTTCAATGAGCCAATTTGCTTTTGTTCCATAGTTCCTCACTTTACTAATAAATGGAAATAAATATTCCGCATTTGAAGCGGCTAAAACTTCCATCGTAGGAAAGTTTTTAAATAACTCTGGTGCAATTTTGTTGATGTTGGCATCTGAATCTTGAGCAGAAAGCACAACCATAACTAGCAATTGATAAGCATTTTGGTAATCCAATGGATGTTTTTTTCCTTTGTATTGATTAATTAAAGGAGTTAATTTTTTTTTCCAATTAGGTGTTTCTTCAAATAAATTCATTTTTTACTCTTTGAAATCAATCGATAACGAATTCACACAATAACGAATTCCGGTTTCAGTTGGACCATCATCAAAAACGTGGCCTAAATGACTTCCGCAGCTGGCACAAAGAATTTCGGTACGAATCATTCCGTGTGATACATCTTTGATGTATTCAACTTTTCCAGGGATGGATTGATCGAAAGATGGCCAACCGCAATGAGCATCAAATTTAGCATCACTTTCAAATAAAATTTCGCCACAAGCAGCACAACCATACTTTCCTTTTTCGAAATGAAGATTGTATTGTCCGGTGTGTGGGAATTCAGTTCCTTTTTGACGGAGGATTTTGTATTTTTCTAAGCCTAATTGGGCTTTCCATTCTTCTTCGGTTTTTTGAATTTTGTAAGCCATTACTTTTCAGGTATAAATTTGACAGAAATTGAATTGGTGCAAAAACGTTTCCCGGTGGTTTCTTTCGGACCGTCATCAAAAACGTGACCAAGGTGACTACCACAGTTGGCACACATGACTTCTACACGTGACATTCCGAAACTATAATCATTTTCATAAATCACAGAACCTTTGATAGCTTGGTCAAACGAAGGCCAACCACAATCAGATTCGAATTTGGTTTGGGATTTGAATAACGGATTTTCGCAAGCGGCACAAACGTATTGTCCTTTTTCGAAATGATCCCAGTAGGCTCCGGTGAAAGCTCTTTCCGTACCTTTTTTACGTAATACTTCGTATTGTTCGGGTGTGAGTTCGGCTTTCCATTCGGCTTCGGTTTTGACAACTTTAGGTTTTGGATTTTTTTGCTCCTTTTTTTGTCCCTGACACGCGGTTAATGTGAAGAATGTCAGTAGTAAGATTAATTTTTTCATAGCATTAAATTTTAATTTTTAGCACTTATCCTAGCCCAGATAGTAGCGAAAACCCCGCAGGACTGAAAGCCAATTTTTCTTCGCTTTTTGGGGCGACCAAAGAAGCCATGAAAAAGCGTTAGAAAAATGGCTTGAAGGCCGAGGTGTTGCAGCGGACCAGCCTACCAGCAGGCAGGTAGCTGGATTAGCTTCTGATAAAATTACTGATTTCATTGATTACTTTTTCATTTCCTAATATTTTTCGATGTCCTAAATTATTGGTTATCATTAATTTGCTGTTTTTTAAATGGCTGTGAATGTTGTGGGCACATTTTACATTTACATCGTGATCGTCGTTGTCGTGGATGATGAAAACCGGCGTTTCAATATTTTTGGACACGACCGATGTAGAATAATTGTTCATTGGCTCGCCGAATTTCTTTTCAAAATGTTCTCGCATTCTGTCGCCAATTTGAGGTTTTAGACCTATATTCCGAATAAAATCGGAGATAATATCCTGAATTAAGTCGCCACTACCTATAATTACGGCTTTTTTGACATTCAGGTTTTGTTTGATGGCGTTGACGATGGCCATTCCGCCCAACGAGTGACCAACGGCAAATTCAAACGAACCGTATTGTTTTTCGAGGACGAGAATACTGGCGATAAATTCGGTCATAATCGACGAATTTCCTTTGCTTTTGCCGTGTGCCGGAGCATCGAAACTGATGATGGAAAAGCCATTTTCGATGAGTTCGTCGGCAATTTTGACTAATTGTGTTCCTCGACCTGACCAACCGTGAACGAGCAAAATCTTTTTTGAACTATTTCCGTATTGGTAGGTTTTGATGGTTTTATTTATTGAAGGAATCAAAATATCTTGTTGAATACTTTGTTTATCCATTTGAAATTCCCGTTTCGGAATCTTGTGTTTTATGGGTGTTGTAAAAAGTTTTGCAGCAAATTGTGTCGCTAATTTTGGTGAAATTGCTTGCAAAAATTTAGCGGTTAAGAGAATTGGCTTCGGAATCTGCAAGGATTGATTGTCAGATTTGGGTTTTTTTGACATTTCAATAAATTTTAACGAAAGATAAGATTTAATTTTATTTTTTATAAATTTAGAGTTCATAAAAATTACTTAAAATGCAAAATCAAACGCGAATCATTATTGAAAGTGTGAAGCCTCAGTTGGATGGAGGTTCTTTTTTTATAAAGCGAATTATCAACCAAACAGTTAACGTATCAGCTCACGTTTTTGCCGACGGTCACGATGTAGTGGAGTGCTGTGTGAAATTTAAACACGAAAAGGATAAAAAGTGGAGCGAAGTGCGAATGTCTCCTACTGAAAATGATGAATGGGAAGCCGAATTCGTAGTTGAAAAACAAGGTTTTTATTCTTATTTAATTGAAGGTTGGGTTGATTATGCATTGAATTGGCAACACGGAACCGAACGAAAAATCAATGATAATCAACACGTTAAATCGGAATTGTTAGAAGGAGCAGAGTACTGCCAAGCCATTTTGAAAGAAGTTACAAAAGAAGAAAAAGTATATTTGAATGCAGCCATCAAAGCATTTCAAGATGCAAAATTATATGATTCAGCGATTGCGATTGCGTTGTCGGATGAATTACATCAAATTTTTAAAAAATATCCGACTAGAACATTAGCGAATTCATCTGCGGAGTTGAAGGTTTATGTAGATCGTAAAAAAGCGTTGTTTAGCACATGGTATGAATTTTTTCCACGTTCGGCATCAGAAATTCCCGGTAAACACGGAACGTTTAAAGATTGCGAACGATTGTTGCCGCGAGTGGTGGAAATGGGTTTTGATACGTTGTATTTTCCGCCGATTCATCCGATTGGAGAAGTAAATCGCAAAGGAAAAAACAATGCCACTACGGCTGAAAAAGGCGATGTAGGTTCGCCCTGGGGAATTGGTTCGAAGTTTGGCGGACATAAATCGACGCATCCTGAATTGGGAACAATTGACGATTTTAAAGCGTTGATTAAAAAAGCCCAATCGATGGGAATTGAAATTGCGATGGATTACGCATTGCAAGCCGCTCCCGATCATCCTTATGTGAAGGATTTTCCGCAATGGTTCAAATGGCGACCGGACGGAACCGTGCAATATGCCGAAAATCCACCAAAAAAGTACCAAGATATTCAACCGATTTATTTTGAAAGTGGCGATTGGAAAAACTTGTGGAAGGAATTGTTAGATGTCGCTTTGTTTTGGATTGAAGAATGTGGAATTAAAGTCTATCGTGTTGATAATCCGCACACGAAACCCTTTTATTTCTGGGGATGGTTGATTGGCGAGATTAAGAAGAAACATCCGGATGTGTTGTTTTTGTCGGAAGCTTTTACGCGTCCGAAAATTATGAATGAATTGGCGAAACAAGGTTTTTCGCAATCGTATACCTATTTTACGTGGCGAAATACCAAAGCCGAGTTGATTGAATATGTAACCGAATTAACTCAAACTGAACAAAAGGAATTTTTCCGTCCGAATTTCTGGCCGAATACGCCTGATATTCTGCCTTTTGCGTTGCAAACCGGAAATGAATCGGTTTATTTACAGAAATATTTTTTAGCGGCTACATTGAGTTCAAGTGTTGGAATTTATGGTCCGGCTTATGAATTTTTGGTTCATCAACCAATGGCAAAAGGAAAAGAGGAATATTTGAATTCGGAGAAATACGAAGTATATCATTGGGATTGGGAAGCGAAAAACAAATTGACTACGTTGATTACTCGCATCAATCATATCAGAAAACAGCAAGAATCCTTGCAACAAACTAATAATATTGTTTTTTGTAAAACGGATAATGAACAATTGATTGCTTATTATAAATTTAATGATGCTAAAACCGATCATACATTGATGGTTTGTAGTTTGAATGCACAAAATCCATTGCAGGCTTTGGTTCGTTTACCTTTGGAAGAAATTGGAAATCAACCGGTTAAAGTAACCGATTTAATTACCGGAAACACTTATTATTGGGATAGAGAGTGGAATTTTGTTGAATTACATCCTGCTTTACCTTTTCATTTATTTAAAATTGAACGATAATGAATACAACCAACCAAGATACTTTTACCAGTACATTTGAATTTAAAACTACGTGGGAAACTTGTTTTGATGATGATGATTTTGTCAAGGTTTTTTCTTCGGATATTTTAGAAAATTATATCATTAATAAACGATGGTATGGCGGAAAAGCGAGTACGTTAAAGTACATCGAGGTGGTTGATCAGTTTAAGATAACATCCAAGAAAAACACCTATTATGGGGTGTTGTTGGAAGTGAATTTCAAGGAAGCATTTTACCAACATTATTTTATGCCGTTGGCTTTTATGGCCAAGGAAGAATTGGATACAAGTACCGTTATTGCTCCGGTGGTGATGGGAAAGCAAACCGGTTATTTAGTTGATGCTTTACATCAAGAAGATTTTCGTAAGTTGCTGTTTGATAATATTGTAAAATCAAAAGAAACGCCCGCATTGAAATTGGTTTTTCATAAAGGTTCATCCATCGAAAAAGAAGATTATCAATCGTCTCGTTTTATGGGATTAGAGCAAAGTAATACGTCAATTATTTACAACGATTCGTTTGTTTTGAAGATTTTTAGACGTATTTATGTCAGCACAAATCCCGATTATGAAATCAGTCGTTTTTTGACAGAACGCATGCATTTTGAAAATACACCTCGTTATACCGGAAGTATTAATTTGGCTTTGGCCGAAGGAAATATTACGCTCGGTTTGATGCAAGAATTGGTTTCAAATCAAGGCGATGCGTGGAAATTTATGCTCGAACAAATTGACGGTGTTTTTGATAATTTGAAACGCAAAAAAATCAAAATTGATAAATTACCCGATATTGCGATGTTTAAACGGTTGCGAATTAATGAAATTCCGCCAGAAATTATTGATTGGGCGGGGTTGAGTTTGTTTTTACGCATTCAAACGTTGGCTTTGCGTACAGCAGAAATGCATATTGCTTTGGGTAGTGATATTCACGAAACGGCTTTTACACCAACCACTTACAACGGCGATTATACCGTTTGGTTGAAAAACAGGATGTTGTATCAGTTTCAAAATCGATTGAATATTATCGAAAATAGTTTGCATAAATTAGACGGCTTGGCCTTAGAATTGGCTCACCAGTTTATGGAAAATAAAAAGTTAGTCCGAAAACATTTTGTCGATTTTGATTGGACGAAGATGAAATCGGAACGCATTCGCATTCACGGCGATTATCACTTGGGACAAGTGTTAGTGAATGGCGATGATTTTTATATTTTGGATTTTGAAGGCGAACCAGAAAGCACTATTCGCGACAGAAAAGTAAAACAACCACCGTTGAAAGATGTCGCAGGAATGTTCCGTTCGTTTCATTATGCCATTTATGCGACGATTTTTAACAACAAAGAAAAATATCCGTTTGAACAAGAAGAGTTGTTTAAAGCAGGAGAAATTCTATATAAATATTTTGTGGGTGTCTTTTTGGAAACCTACATCGAAAAAGCTCAATCCGGCAATTTAAACATTGGTTATAATCACGAAATCGACTTTTTATTGAAATATTGTTTGTTGGAAAAAGCGGTTTACGAGTTGGGTTACGAATTGAATTCGAGACCACGTTGGGCGGTGATTCCGTTGAGGGGGATTCAGAGTATTATGAATTATTAGATTAGGATTTAGAAAATAGAAAATAGAATATAGAAAAAAGAGGACCTTTAGGGTTAAAAAATATGAACCAAGTACAACCACATTCCCTTTTCACCGATTTTGACATCGCCTTATTCAAAGCCGGAAAACATTTTAGATTATATGAAAAATTAGGAGCTCATCTCACAGAGGTCAACGGCGTAAAAGGCGTTTATTTTGCCGTTTGGGCACCGTCGGCACGTTCGGTTTCTGTCGTGGGCGATTTTAATTACTGGATTCAAGGCGAACATCAGCTGAATGTGCGTTGGGATGCTTCCGGAATTTGGGAAGGATTTATTCCAAACATTGATAAAGGAACGAAATACAAATATAAAATTCAGTCCAACAACAACGGAATTATCACTGAAAAAGCCGATCCGTTTGCGTTGTATTGCCAAAAACCACCGGAAACTGCGTCAGTTATTTGGGATTTGGAATACAAATGGAAAGACAAAAAATGGATGGATTCCCGAAAGGATAAAAATGGTTTAGACAAACCGTATTCGGTGTATGAAGTGCATTTGGGGTCGTGGAAACGCAATTTGGAGCAAGATCGTTCGCTGACGTATTTAGAATTGGCGGAAGATTTGGTGAAATATGTTAAAGAAACCGGTTTCACGCACGTGGAATTTATGCCGATTATGGAATATCCGTATGATCCATCGTGGGGTTATCAGTTGATTGGCTATTTTGCACCAACTTCCCGATTTGGAAAACCGCAGGATTTTATGTTTTTGGTAGATAAATTACATCAAGCCGGAATTGGCGTGATTTTAGACTGGGTACCGTCTCATTTTCCAGACGATGCTCACGGTTTAGGATTTTTTGATGGTTCGAATTTGTATGAACATCCCGATCGAAGAAAAGGCTATCATCCCGATTGGAAAAGTTTAGTTTTCAATTATGGTCGAAATGAAGTGCGTTCGTTTTTGATTTCCAATGCGTTGTTTTGGCTCGACCATTACCATGCGGATGGACTTCGTGTTGATGCCGTTGCTTCGATGTTATATTTGGATTATTCCAGAAAAGAAGGGGAGTGGGAGCCGAATATTTTTGGCGGAAGGGAAAATTTAGACACGATTAGTTTCTTAAAAGATTTTAATGAAGCCGTTTATGCTAATTATGAAGGAGTGCAGACGATTGCCGAAGAAAGCACATCGTTTCCAATGGTTTCCAGACCAACATCTGTTGGCGGATTAGGATTTGGAATGAAATGGATGATGGGATGGATGCACGACACATTGCAATATTTCAAACGCGAATCGATTTACCGAAAATACCATCAAAACGATTTGACTTTTTCGATGACGTATGCGTTTTCCGAAAACTTTATGTTGCCGCTTTCGCACGACGAAGTAGTTTATGGTAAAAAATCCATTTTAGGAAGAATGACAGGCGATGAATGGCAGCAATTTGCCAATTTACGTTTGCTTTACGGTTATATGTTCACGCATCCTGGAACAAATTTACTGTTTATGGGATCTGAATTCGGTCAACGTGCCGAATGGAAATTTGACGGAAGTTTAGACTGGCATCTGTTAGAATACGGTTATCACGAAGGTACACGAAAATGTATTTCAGACTTGAATGAACTCTATAAAACCAATCCGGCTTTATTCGAAAATCAATTTAGCCCCGAAGGTTTTGAATGGATTAATTATGCCGATCATCAAAATGCGGTGCTGAGTTACATCCGTAAAGGAAAAAATGAAAAAGAAAATTTAGTGGTGGTTTGTAATTTCACACCGGTTGTTCGGGAGAATTATAGAATCGGATTGCCTTCCAAAGGAAAATTGACTGAAATTTTTAATTCTGATAAAGTGGAATATGGCGGAAGTGGCATCAACAACAAAAAAGCCATTAAAATTGAAAAAGAACCTTGGAATGGAAGAGATTTTTCGGCAGAATTGACATTGCCGCCTTTGGGTGTTGCTGTTTTTAAAATATCGTAATACGATAAAATCCCTCTAACTAAGAGGGATTTCCATTTTATCCATAAACGCAAACGTTTGAGTTAATAAAACCTCAAATTAAAAAGTGATTAAAAGTTTCAACTTTGTAAATTTGACAATTATAATCCAATTACTATGATTACAAATACTGAATTAGAACATAAAGGCGATCAGTTTCCTTCCAAGATAGTATCATTCAATCAAGATGTTGACAATGTTTTTTTCTACACAGAAAATAATGTGGTGCTCAAAATCACCATTCTTCGTGATAGTATGATTCGTTTTCGCTACACAACTAAAGGCTATTTTAACAAAGACTTTTCGTATGCTATTGATAAAGGTCAATCGCACGGTTACAACGAATTGGCTGTGGAAGAACACAAAACTTTTTATACCATTACAACCAGCAAAATAGTTTGCAAAATCAATAAACAAAATGCTAAAGTTTCGATTTTTGATTTAGAAGGTTTTCAAATTTTGGATGATGAAATTGGTTTTCATTGGGAAGAAAGCTATGAATTTGGCGGAAACATCGTAAAAATGAGTAAGAAAGCCAATGATGGTGAATGTTATTATGGAATGGGCGACAAAGCTACGCATCTTAATTTAAAAGGAAAACGCGTTGAAAATTGGGCAACCGATCAATATGCTTTTCATCGTGAACAAGAGCCATTATACAAAGTGGTGCCTTTTTATATTGGCTTGCATCATAACAATGCGTACGGAATATTTTTCGATAATACCTTCAGAACATTTTTCGATTTTTGTCACGAACGCAGAAATGTAACCAGTTTTTGGGCAGAAGGTGGCGAGATGAATTATTATTTCATCTACGGTCCGAAAATGAAAGATGTGGTCACAAATTATACGCATTTAACCGGAAAACCCGAGCTTCCGCCGATGTGGACGTTGGGTTATCATCAATGTAAATGGAGTTATTATCCGGAAAGTAAAGTAAAAGAAATTACTTCGACTTTCAGAAAATTGCAAATTCCGTGTGATGCCATTTATTTGGATATCGATTATATGGAAGGATTCCGTTGTTTCACTTGGAGCAAAGAATATTTTCCCGATCCAAAACGAATGGTGGCAGAATTGGCGAAAGACGGATTTAAAACCGTTGTGATTATTGATCCCGGAATTAAAATTGATAAAGAATATTCAGTTTACACCGAAGCGTTAGAAAAAGATTATTTCTGTAAACGAGCCGACGGACCTTATATGAAAGGAAAAGTTTGGCCGGGCGAATGTAATTTTCCAGACTATACAAATCCTGAAGTTCGCGAATGGTGGGCCGGATTATTCAAAGAATTAATTTCTGATATTGGCGTAAAAGGTGTTTGGAACGATATGAACGAACCGGCAGTAATGGATGTTCCCGGAAAAACCTTCCCAATGGATGTGCGTCATGATTATGATGGTCATCCGTGTAGTCATCGAAAAGCTCACAATATTTACGGAACACAAATGGCAAGAGCAACCTATGAAGGTGTGAAACGATTTGCCTATCCAAAACGACCTTTTATCATCACTCGTTCGGCTTATTCCGGTGCACAACGATATTCATCTTCTTGGACAGGAGATAATGTTGCCACTTGGGAACATTTATGGATTGCCAATATTCAAATGCAACGTATGTCGATTAGTGGAATGGGTTTTACCGGTTCTGATATTGGCGGTTTTGCCGAACAACCTTCGGGTGAATTATATGCTCGTTGGATTCAATTAGGTGTTTTTCATCCGTTTTGCAGAACGCATTCTTCCGGAGATCACGGTGAACAAGAACCTTGGTCGTTTGGGGAAGAAGTGGTAGATATTACTCGAAAATTCGTTAACCTTCGTTACCAATTACTTCCTTACTTATATACGATGTTTTGGAAATATGTGAATGAAGGTGAAGCGATGTTGAAACCTTTAGTTTACTTTGATCAGGAAGATGTTCAAACGTTATATCGAACAGACGAATTTATTTTTGGAAATCAAATTCTAGTTTGTCCGATTTTAGAACCAAATGCTGTGGGGCGACGAATGTATCTTCCAAAAGGAAACTGGTATAATTATTGGACTAATGAATTGGTTGAAGGTAAGAGGGAGTTATGGGTCGCTACAGACTATGATCAAATTCCGATTTTCATAAAAGAAGGAGCTATCATTCCTAAATATCCTATTCAACAATTTGTAGGCGAAAAAGAATTTGAAGAAATCTCATTGGATATTTATTATAAATTCGGAAAAGAGAAATCCGTTTTATATGAAGATGCTCAAGATGGTTACGACTACAATAAAGGAAGGTTTTCATTACGAACGTTCAACCTTACCGGAAAAGATAATGAGTTAATTATTCAATTACACAAAGAAGGAGAATTTATTACAAACTATAAAAAATTCAGGATAAATTTAATTGGGTTACCTTTTTCAATAAATGAAATAGAAATTGACAATGAAATTGTATCCTTAGATTCTGTGTCGTTTAATGGAAAAAATTCGTTGTTAGTAGATAAATTTTTTACTGAATTACATATAGTTGGGAAATAATTAAATATCGTACATTTACTTAACAAAAAATATTAAACAATGAATAAAACTATTGCTTTCAGTACAATTTGCGTCCTATTACTAATAATAGGATGTGCCACTAATCCTTTGACAGGAAAAAAAACCATGGCATTAGTGGATAACAGTTCTATATTTCCTTCTGCATTTCAGCAATATGATGCATTTTTAAAGGAAAACAAAGTTCTTTCAGGAACGACAGATGCCAGAAGAGTTGAAACTGTTGGAATTAAAATTAAAGATGCAGCTCAAAAATGGTTGACAGCTGTTGGAAAACCTGATTATTTAAAAGATTATCAGTGGGAATATAAATTGGTAGAAGACAAAGCAGTTAACGCCTGGTGTATGCCTGGAGGAAAAATTGTGGTTTATACCGGAATATTACCAATTGCAAAAGATGATGCCGGTTTAGCCACCGTAATGGGTCATGAAGTAGCACATGCATTATTAAATCATGGTCAACAACGAATGAGTGCCGGAATGTTACAACAAGTAGGAGCGGTTGGTTTAGGAGTTGCAACCGGAAATTCTAGTGCAGAAACCCAACAATTAGCCATGACAGCTTATGGAGCAGGTTCTCAAATGTTTGGAATGCTACCATTCAGTAGAAATCATGAATCTGAAGCGGATAAAATTGGCTTGATTTTAATGGCTATTGCCGGATATAACCCAGAGGCCTCTATTCCTTTTTGGCAACGAATGGGTGGAGCTTCCGGAGGTCAAGCACCACCCGAATTTATGAGTACTCACCCTTCTCATAATACTAGGGTTTCCAATTTAACAAAATGGATTCCAGAGGCAAAAGCAGAAGCCGCAAAATATGGTGTAACATTTAAATAAAAAATAGTACTTTCGAAGCTGTTCTGAAAAGAGCAGCTTTTTTTATGACCAAAAATTTCAACTATGACAACACTTGCAAAAGGAAGTAAGAAATTAGTTAACGCATGGGCTTTTTATGACTGGGCCAATTCGGTTTATCCGTTAGTAATTTCATCCTCTATTTTTCCTTTGTACTACGGGTTTTTATTTCCGAAAGAAAATCCGAATATCCTTTTTTTAGGATATGAATTTAAAAGCACGGCTCTAATAAGTTTTGTTACAGCTTTTGCTTTTTTATGTGTTGCTTTTATTTCTCCAATTTTATCAGGAATTGCCGATTTTGCCGGAAATAAAAAACGTTTTATGCAGTTTTTTTGCTATTTAGGAGCAATTTCTTGTATTGGAATGTATTGGTTTACAGCGGATAATATCTATTTTGGAATAGTCTGTTTCTTTTTTGGATTGATTGGATTTTGGGGGAGTTTGGTGTTTTATAATTCCTATTTACCCGACATCGCATATAAAGAGCAACAAGACAGTTTGAGTGCCAAAGGGTATTCGATGGGTTATGTAGGAAGTGTTATTTTGTTATTGGTAAACTTATACATGATTATCGGAAAAGAGGGAGAAGAAGCTCTTCTAGCTATGCGAATGGCTTTTGCGATGACCGGAATTTGGTGGATTCTTTTTGCTCAATATGCTTTTTGGTATTTGCCAAAAGGAAATAAGAATGCCGATAAAATTACTAAAGATGTCATCTTAAACGGATTTAGAGAACTGAAAAAAGTGCAAAGTCAATTATACCAAAACCTCAGGCTTTATCGCTATTTAGTTGCTTTTTTTGTGTATAGTATGGCAGTTCAAACGGTAATGTTAGTGGCGACTTATTTTGGTGAACAAGAAATAAATTGGTCAACCGATAGTGAAAAAACAACCGGTTTAATCATAAGTATTTTAGTGATTCAATTAGTTGCTGTTGTGGGTGCTACTTTAACTTCCAAAGCTTCAGAAAAATTCGGAAATATTCCAACTTTGATTGTGATTAACGCTATTTGGGCAATCATTTGTGTGTTTGCTTACTTTGTAACCGAACCTATTCATTTTTATGTTACAGCAGGTTTTGTGGGAATGGTAATGGGAGGAATTCAAGCACTTTCTCGATCAACTTATTCGAAATTTTTACCTAAAACAGAAGATACCGCTTCCTTTTTTAGTTTTTATGACGTTGCCGAAAAAATTGGAATTGTGATTGGTATGGCAATATATGGAACGATTGACCAAATTACAGGAAGCATGCGAAATGCCATTGTTTTTCTAATGGTTTTCTTTGTAGCCGGATTGTTATTGTTGCTACGAGTACCAAAAAATACTGCTTCCGAAGTAGAATAATTTCGGAAGCAGATTTATTTCTTTTAAATCATCTTAATTTTCCCGGAACCCGCCACTTTTGTGTCGATTTTTTTAGGTTTTCCTTTGTATTCAATATCTCCCGAACCGGAAACACGAGCTTCAATGAGTTCAGTGCAATTGGTGCTAATATTTCCTGAACCTGAAACGCTCACTTTACTATTTTCTGATTGTAAATCAAAAGCTTCTATATCACCGGAACCGGATACATTGGCTTCAAGATTTTTTGTCTTTCCTTTTAATTGAATATCGCCAGATCCGGCAACATTGGCTTGAACAGAATCAGCATCTAAACTTAATTTTATATCTCCGGAACCGGCAACAGACGCTTTAAATGTTGTAGCTTTTAAAGTGAAATTGGAAACAATATCACCTGAACCGGCTAAACTGACTTTAGAAATATCCTTTACAGGAACAGTAATTTCTATTTTTTTTCCTTTAGATGGATTGAGATTGTATCCTTTTTTTGTGCGAATTTGCAAATCAGAACCTTTACTTTCAATATCTATAAATTCTAATAGATTTTCTTCTGCTTTTACGGATATTTTCCCTTCATTGCCTTCAACAAGCGTTACATAAAAAGCTCCGGCAACACTAACAGATTCGTAATCTGAAGTTGTGATTTCTTTGGTTGTAAAATTTCCGTTCCCTTTTATTTTTTCCTGACGCCATTGACCGGAAGAAAGTGTCACTACAAGAAGTAATAGAAGTGTGATTGATTTTTTCATTTTTTAAATTATTAATTGGTTAGATTTAAACTTACATTTCCGTAATTAGAAGTAATAGTTACTTTGTTTGTACCACTTTTTTTATAAAAACCGGTATACGATTTAGTTGTATTTGTTTCCACTCTAGTGTTATATTCAAGTGGTGCTTCGCTTTTGAAATTGGCATATTTTGTTATTACATCAAAATCAAAAGTATAATTTGGGCTATGATTCATTTTGATATTGGTATAACCTGATGTGATTGAAATGTTACTTGCTTTTGCTGAAACCGCATTCAGAGAAAAGTTACTGTAATTGGTTGTCAGTTTCAAATTGTTTTCAATTTCATCAATTTTAATAGAAAGATAATTGCCACTTCCCTCAATGTTGTTAACTTTTCCTGTGGCAATTTTCCCGTAATTACTAGCGTATTTCAGCGAATATCCATTTAGAACAACAACATCGGTATAACTGGAATTAATATCTAAATTTGAGAAAGAACCAATAGTTAAGCCGGAATATTTAGCATTAATAACAGCATTTTTCAAGCTTTCAATGGTTGATTTTGAGCAATAATCAATTTTAATGATATTAATAGAATTGTTTAATTTTCCCATTGCAATTTTTCCATACTTACAAACAATGTTAGTACTTCCGTTCAAATCATGTGATAGAATATTACCATATTGATTGGCAATTTTTACATTACCATTTTTAGGAATTTTTACCGTATAATTTATTTCTACACTATTTCTTCTGCTTGAACTGCTAATTTTTTCAAAAATAGTTTTGGCAGCATAAAGACTTTTCGAACCATTAAAATCGACAGAAATAGATGCTAATTTTTTATCAACCCAGCTTTCGTCATCACCACTTACGGTAATTACAACTTCTATGTCAATTTTGTCTTCGTTCCATGTGGTTACAAATACATTTCCATATTTGTTGCTAATGTCAACTGTCGCATCTGAATTTACTGCTACTGATTTTTTAGCTGTTTTTTGTTTGGTGTGTTTTCCGTTGTGCTCTGTTGCATATCCGGATAGGACAACAAAAAATAGGATTAAACTATATAAATTTTTCATTTTCAATGGTGTTTTTAAGATTAATGATTTCAATTTTTTTGATTACTTCTTCTAGAAATGAAATTCGGGTTTGAAAATTCAGAATCATGGCATGAAGCAATTGTTTGGTGTCTCCGTTTTTTTGTAATTCGCTTATGATTTTTTGATAATCCTGATCAAAAACTTTCATTTGATTTAAGGCATCGTTAATTATTTCTTCGGTTTCTGGTGTTTGTTTCGACTTTAAATCGATTAATTCTTTTTCAACCACTGACGCAAAGTAATCGTGGGTTTCTTTGGTCTGTGATGAAGCATTTTGCCATTGGTCTATTGGTTGTTCGTTTTTAAGTTGATAAAAACTTATCATTCCAACAATCAATAGGAGTGAAGCCGCTAATGATAATGGCAACCAATTTTTCTTTTTCTTTTGAATTGGTGTTGCATTCAGTTTTTTTAAAAACCGATCGGAATGACCTAACCGTGGTGTTTCGGTATCCCATTGATTTTCTAGTTGACTGAAAAGTGTTTCTAATGCATCTTTTTTCTCTTTCATAGTCTTTATTGTTTTGATGCCAGTTGCATTCGCAAACTTTCTTTTGCTCTACTCATAGTAGTTCTGCAATTGGCATAACTGATGTTTAATATTTCACAAACTTCTTCTAAATCAAAACCTTCAATGAATACTAATGTTAGAATCATTCGGTAGCTTTCCTTTAAGTTTTGAATAGCGTTTAGCACTTCCTGAACCTTTAAATTGGTATAATCAATTGACTCATCTTCGGGTTCATCTTCAATTTTATAGACTTTAGTTTCAAAATCATCGTGATTAAAAAAACTATTTTTTTTATAAAAATCAATGCTGTAATTAATAATAATTCGTTTTAACCAAGCTCCAAAAGCAACTTCATTTCTAAAGGTATCTAGTTTTTGGAAAGCTTTTAAAAATCCTTCTTGCATCACATCTTCGGCAAAATGTTCATCTTTCACAATTCGAAGAGCCACGTT
This sequence comes from Flavobacterium orientale, assembly GCF_014638005.1. GTDB lineage: Bacteria > Bacteroidota > Bacteroidia > Flavobacteriales > Flavobacteriaceae > Flavobacterium > Flavobacterium orientale. Next base: position 101,931 of record NZ_BMFG01000010.1, on the reverse strand, counting down.
ATACATTGCTTTACAATAGCGAGTATACACTTCAAATTGTGCTTTTTGATTATTTTGCTTACAAAGCAAGATTAAATGCTCAATATTTTCGTTTGCTAAACTCAATTGGTTAACCGGATTTGATTTAAAGACACATCAATTTATTAAATGTTACACTTTTGTAAAAATAAAATTTAAAATCGTTCTCTAGCTGTATTCAAATTTTTATATTTGAAGAATTAAATTAACACCTAATGAAAAAGCAAACTTTATTTTCTTTCTTTATAGTTTTATGTTCTGTTCTTTTTGTCTCATGTTCGGGAGATGTTGAACCTATTGATCCGGCAATACAAATTCCAAATCCGACTGATCCTACCAATCCCAATAATCCCGGAACCGGTCCAGCATCTTTTAAAGCTGATTTTAATAATCAGACATTTGTCGCTACTAATTATTTGGCTTATGTTTCAGGAGGTTCGATTATTGTTTCAGGATTTAAATCTTCTGGAGAAAATTTTTCGTTTGTTGCTGGCGGAACAACACCTGGTACTTATCCGGCAAATTCAATGGATAATTTAATAGTTTATCAACCAGCCGGAACAGAATATGGTTATTCAGGACACCATCCTACAAACGATAATGCAAATACAGGTTCAATTGTTGTAACCAATGTTAATACACAAAATCAAACAGTTTCGGGAACATTTGCTTTTACCGGATATTGGACAGATTTTGATGATACAACAATGCTACCGATTAATTTTACAAATGGTGTTTTCACAAATATCCCTTACGTAACGGACAACCCTACAAATGATACTTTCTTTGCTAGAATTAATGGAGTAGAATTTGTTGATACTGATATTTTTACACTTGAAATAGAAATCAACAATATAGCCTTTATTTCTGTTTATGCAGATGACATTAATGATAATGGTATAACAGTAAGTATGCGTACCAATTTGAATGCCGGAACATACAACATAACCGGTAATACTAATGATGTGGTGCAACTATATTATGTCAATTCATCAGTTCCATTTACTCAATTTGCAACTTCAGGTTCAGTTACTATCACTGAAAAAACGGCAACAAGAATAAAAGGTACTTTCAATGCAAACGTAATTCATCAAGGTGTAACTTATCAAATAACGCAAGGAGCTTTTGATGTAGAATATTAAAAAAAGTTATATAAAAACAACTAAATCCCGATTGTCGGGATTTTTTTATGGCATAAGATTTGACGTTTTATAGATGGTTAGTTGTATTTCATCGTTTATGTTGTGGATTCTTATTCACAATCAAACATATACTATATATTTGCTTTCCCTTTTTTATGTTTAATGACAAAATGACCTATTAAATAACTATGTCAAATCACAAAATTTTAACCCTAGACAAATTGTCACTTCATGATTTTGATACTGAAGCCGATTTAATTCCGTTATTGACTCCCGAAGACGAGGAGGAGATGAATAAGGAAGAGCTTCCAAAGTCATTACCAATATTACCCTTACGAAATATGGTTTTGTTTCCCGGTGTTGTAATTCCGATTACCGCAGGAAGAGACAAATCAATTAAATTAATAAATGATGCAAATGCAGCCGGGAAAGTAATTGGTGTAGTTGCTCAAATCAATGAAGAAATTGAAGACCCGAAAAGAGAAGATATCAATACCATTGGAACTGTTGCTCAGATTTTAAGAGTTTTAAAAATGCCTGACGGTAATGTTACCGTAATCTTACAAGGCAAAAAACGATTTGAGATTGATAAGGTCATTTCTGAAGATCCTTATATTAGTGCTTTTGTTAAAGAAGTTCCTGAAAAAAGACCAAGTCATACCGACACCGAGTTTGGAGCTATAATTGAATCGATAAAGGAAATTGCAATTCAAATTATTAAATCAAGTCCTAATATCCCAACTGAAGCCACTTTTGCTATAAAGAATATTGAAAGTAAATCGTTTTTAATCAACTTTGTTTCATCAAATATGAATCTTTCGGTTCAAGAGAAACAAGAATTATTGATGATGAATGTTCTTAAAGAACGAGCGTTGACAACCTTGCGTTACATGAACACCGAGTTGCAAAAATTGGAATTAAAAAACGATATTCAGTCTAAAGTTCGTTTTGACCTAGATCAGCAACAACGCGAATATTTCTTGCATCAGCAAATGAAAACCATTCAAGAAGAATTGGGTGGTGTTTCCTACGAGCAGGAAATTGAAGAAATGCGTCAAAAAGCAAAATCTAAAAAATGGAACAAAAAAGTGGAAGACCATTTTGAAAAGGAGCTTAAAAAATTACAAAGAACCAATCCGCAATCGCCTGATTTTGGAATATCACGTAATTATTTGGAACTCTTTTTAGAATTGCCATGGGATAATTTTTCTAAAGATAATTTTGATTTAAAAAGAGCAGAAAAAGTGCTGGATAAAGACCATTTTGGTTTAGAAGATGTTAAAAAAAGAATCATTGAACATCTTGCGGTTTTAAAGCTAAGAAACGATATGAAATCTCCAATTTTGTGTTTAACCGGACCTCCGGGAGTTGGAAAAACATCAATTGGAAAATCCATAGCAAAAGCTCTTGGCAGAGAATATGTGAGAATGTCATTAGGAGGTTTGCGTGACGAAGCAGAAATCAGAGGTCATCGTAAAACATATATTGGAGCCATGCCCGGAAGAATTTTACAAAACATCAAAAAAGCTGGGACATCCAATCCGGTTTTTGTTTTAGATGAAATCGATAAACTTTCGGCCAGCCATTCCGGAGATCCTTCCTCAGCATTATTAGAAGTTTTAGATCCGGAACAAAATAATGAGTTCTATGATAATTTCTTGGAAATGGGTTATGACTTGTCAAAAGTGATGTTTATTGCAACGTCCAATACCATGTCAACCATTCAACCGGCATTGAAAGACAGAATGGAAGTAATTAAAATGTCAGGTTATACCATAGAGGAAAAAATTGGAATTGCCGCTAAGCATTTATTGCCAAAGCAATTAAAAGAACATGGACTTACCACAAAAGATTTGACAATTGGTAAACGTCAATTAGAAAAAATAATTGAAGGTTATACCCGAGAATCAGGTGTTAGAAGTTTGGAACAAAAAATTGCTCAAGTAATTCGAAATGCAGCGAAATCTGTTGCAATGGAAGAAGAATACAATAAAAAAGTGACAGATGAAGATATTATTAAAGTATTAGGAGCTCCACGATTAGAACGCGATAAATCGGAAAGTAATGAAGTTGCAGGTGTTGTTACCGGTTTAGCTTGGACTAGTGTAGGCGGAGATATTTTATTTATAGAATCTTTAATTTCAAAAGGAAAAGGAACCTTGACCTTAACCGGAAATTTAGGTACGGTGATGAAAGAATCGGCTACCATTGCTTTAGAATACATCAAGTCATATGCAGAAGAATTAGGTATAAATCAAGATTTATTACAAAATTATAACATTCATATTCACGTTCCGGAAGGAGCTACTCCAAAAGACGGACCAAGTGCCGGAATTGCAATGTTAACCTCTATTGTTTCTGTTTTGACTCAAAAAAGGGTTAAGAAAAACTTAGCCATGACTGGCGAAATTACGCTAAGAGGAAAAGTGCTACCTGTGGGTGGAATAAAAGAAAAAATTTTAGCAGCAAAGCGTGCTAACATAAAAGAAATCATACTTTGTGCAGATAACAAACACGATATTGATGAGATTAAACCGGAATATTTAGAAGGTTTAACCTTTCATTATGTCAAAGAAATGGCAGAAGTGCTAAAATTAGCCATCACCAATCAAAATGTGAAAAACGCAAAAAAACTATAAGTTTTATTAAAATGGCAATCAATTTTCGATTGCCATTTTTTTTCATTCTCCATTAACTTTACGATTTCAAATAAAAACTTACTCAACAAAAAATAATATCTTCGCAACTTCGTTTATAGGAGAAGTACTTCCCAAAAAATGCTATGGTTAGAAACCTGATATTTGTTTTATTTCTATTTTGTCAATTCCAACTATTTGCACAAGTGGGTGGTCAATCAGTTTATCAGTTTTTAAATTTGATGACTTCACCAAGACAAGCAGCTTTGGGCGGAAAAACAATCACTCTTTTTGATTACGATGTCAATCAAGGCCATTTTAATCCGGCTTCCATCAACAGCGAAATGCACAATCAATTAGCAGTGAATTACGGTAGTTATTTTGGAGAAATATCCTATGGAACGGCCGCTTATGCTTATACCTATGATCGTCATTTGCAAACTTTTCATGCGGGGGTAAATTACATCAACTACGGAACTTTCGAAGGGAGAGATGAAAACGGATTGGAAACAGCCGATTTTACAGGAAGTGAAGGAGCTTTGTCTTTTGGTTATTCTTATAATATTCCGTTTTCCAACTTTTATGTGGGAGTAAATGCCAAATTGATTACCTCCACTTTAGAAAGTTATACCTCTTTTGGAGGAGCGATTGATTTGGGTTGTATTTATATTGATGATAGAAATGATATCAATTATGCGTTTGTAATCAGAAATTTTGGAACTCAGTTTGTAACCTATGCCGGGACTCGTGAAAAGTTACCTCTCGAAGTGATGGCTGGAATTTCACAATTGTTAGAAAATGTACCCATTCGATGGCATTTAACATTGGAAAATCTACAACAATGGAATGTAGCTTTTTCAAATCCGGCAAGAGCAGAAGGTACTTTGGATGGTGGGCAAAATGAAGAAAAAGTATCCTTTTTTAATAACGCACTTCGTCATGTAGTTGTTGGTGCAGAACTTTTTCCCGAAAAAAGTTTCAATATTCGTGTTGGTTATAATTTTAGAAGAAGTGAAGAATTGCGAATTTTAGACCAACGCCATTTTTCTGGAATCTCTTTTGGAGTCGGACTTCGAATGAATTCCATTCGATTTGATTATTCGTATTCCAGATATACTGTTGCAGCAAATACCAGTTTATTTGGATTAATGATTAATTTGGATTAGGAATGGAGTTTGGAGAAAATATAAAATAGAGAAAAGAAAATAGAGAATGAACCTTAGTTCCTTTGTAACTTAGCACCTCAGTACCTTAGAAAAATGAACAACATCACCATCGCCATCGACGGATTTTCATCCACCGGAAAAAGCACGTTAGCCAAACAGTTAGCTAAACATTTGGGCTATGTTTATGTGGATACCGGAGCGATGTATCGTGCTGTAACCTATTTTGCAATGCAAAACAAGTTAGTTTCCGAAGATTTTTTGGATGCAGAAAGTTTAATAAAAAAATTACCAGAAGTTAAACTTCATTTTCAGTTTAATGCTGATTTAGGATTCGCCGAAATGTATTTGAATGATGTGAATGTTGAAAACGAAATTCGAACCATAGATGTTTCTCGATTGGTAAGTAAAATTGCTGAAATCTCTGAAGTTCGATCAAAATTAGTGGAACAACAACAAGCCATGGGAAAAAACAAAGCCATCGTTATGGATGGACGTGATATTGGAACTGTTGTTTTTCCGGATGCGGAATTAAAATTATTTATGACTGCCAGTGCTCACACTCGAGCCAAACGACGTTTTGATGAATTGGCTGAAAAAGGTCAGAATGTGTCGTATGAAGATGTGTTGCAAAACGTACAAGAAAGAGATTATATTGACACCCATCGTGATGATTCACCTTTAGTAAAAGCAAATGATGCTATTGAAATTGATAATTCTACACTAACCAAAAAAGAACAATTTGATTTGGTTTTAGATTTGATTCACAAGTTTTATAATTAGTAGCTATCATTTTCTTTGATAGAACAATCAATACTTTCCATTTTTACGTATATGATTTTCAGGAATCAATTTGTATTTTTGAAATTATAAAAATTCACTATGAAAATCGTTATCTCTCCGGCTAAATCATTGGATTACGAAAGTCCGTTACCAACAAATCAATCAACTGTTTCTTGTTTTTTGAAAGAAGCAAACACAATCAACCGTCAATTGAAAAAGAAAAAACCTAAGCAATTGATGGAATTGATGGACATTTCAGATAAATTGGCCGATTTGAATTGGCAACGCAATCAGGAACGCGATTTGGATAATTTTACACCTGAAAATTCACGCCAAGCGATCTATGCTTTTAATGGCGATGTCTATATAGGTTTAGATATAAAAACACTTCCCACAGAAAAATTAGAAGCTCTACAAGACAAACTCCGCATTCTTTCCGGATTGTACGGTTTGTTGAAGCCCTTGGATTTGATACAACCGTATCGATTGGAAATGGGAACTAAATTTCCGGTTGGTAAAAGCAAAAATTTATATGAATTTTGGAAAGCCAAAATTACCAAAGAACTTAATAAAGAACTCACTAAAGACGAACTTTTTATCAACTTAGCCAGTAATGAATATTTTGATGCGGTGGATGTAAAAGCGTTGAAAGTTCCTGTCATAACTCCTGAATTTAAAGACTACAAAGACGGAAAATTAAAAATGATCAGCTTTTTTGCCAAAAAGGCGAGAGGGATGATGGTGCGATATATCATTGACACAAACGCTGAAACCATAGACGATTTGAAAGGATTCAATTATGAAGGCTATGCTTTTGATGCTAATTTGAGTAAAGGAAATAAGTTGGTGTTTACCAGGTAATGAGGCCCTTTTTCGAAGCTTAGGAATACAATTCTGTGAAACTTCAATAATGCAAAATAGTAAAATATTGAATTTAAACACATTCAAAATATTTAAAAGTTTGCATTTTTTTCGTACATTAGACTTGTTGTAAAGAGTTTAATTTCAGTTTAATAGCACCTTCTGTATGTCTAAAAATTGTGATGTTATTGATTCCTCAGATGTTACTTATATTATAGAAAACCCTTGGGATGTTTCAGAATACGAATGGAATCTTCAAGACAAGAGTGATTTAGAAGGAACTCATTTGTTTATTCTTAACAAATTGAAAATAGCTTCAAACGGTGGTTTTTCCAGAATGTGGAAAACATCAGATCAAAAACCAATTGCAATTTTGGGTTGTTTAAAAATTGGGGATAAAGAATTTGAAACATTCTTTATAGCTAGTAAACATATGCAAGATCATACCTTGAAAATAAGTTTTGAAATGCGTGATATGCTCAGAGAACAATCAGTCAATTTTAAGGGATACACCTGCTATTTATACTCTATTTCAAATCATCCGAATCAAATGAAATGGTTCAAATTTCTCGGATTTATTAATAAACCTGAAAGAGATACTGGTTTAAACCGGTATTTTGAATATGTTTCACCAATAAAATAAATGAATTAACTTCTATTGTGTTCATAAATAGATGTTTGCTTCTGAAAAGTAAGAATAAATTTAATTTTTTTTGAAATTTGAATATAAACAGGAGTTTTTTTAATTAATAATTATATTTTTATCAAAATGTTTGCTTTTATTTAAAATAATAAGTTAATTTTATTAATTATTAATTAAAAAATAGCAAATATGTGTGGTAGTAAATCAGTAACAATAGTTGTTAGTGCAACAGCAGCCAGTCCATTCCCTCCAACTATTTCAGACGGAACTAGTGTAGGAAGTACGGAAGAAGGTGATGAAAACTTAACTACAAATGTAGGCTCGGGTTATACAGTAGTCATCAAAATGGCAGGAGACATCTCGTCAATAAACAACGTCTATTCAACTAACGGAGTCAATTTGTTCTCTTCCGGTCCCGCGAGACAATCAGATGGTTCATGGTCAGGTGTTATTGGAGCTTTGCCTAAAGGCACTGTTGAAACGTATAGTATTGACTATACCGTTGGAGGTAATACATATATTCAGGACCCTAAAATAATGATTAATTCATAACTCATAATTTTAATAGCTAAATATTATTTTTTTAGTAAAAATTAATCCGACATTTAATATATGTTGATTATGGGCGGAACAAACTAACCTAGAATGATGACCAATTTTTTTGTCATACTATGACTAAACTATCGATCTAACTATTTTTAATTTCTGATTAAATTACTCTCATAAATTAGTGTTTGAATTAAAAAGTGACAATCTTTTTCATCGAGATCTATTTAGATAAAAAACAGTATCCAATTTATAACGATAAATACATCTATGTCTGATAAAAGCAAAATCAAGTGTTCGTTTCTACTTTTGATTTTGCTCTGCGTGCAAATTAGTTTGGCTCAAGAACAACGTATAGCTGATAGTTTAACAAAAATTTATTCAACTGAAGCAAATATCAGCAATCTTGAAAAAATGGAGTTGCTGAGAAATTTGGCGTTTAATGAAGTGACTAACATTGAATTGTCAATCAAATATGCCAATGAACTCATTGCACTCGCAACAAAAGAAAACAATTATTTATACCTGCATCGCGGGTATTTTCAAAAAGCCAATAAATACAGATATTTAAGTGACTTAGATATAGCGTTAGATGCAGTCTTTAAAAGTTTGGACGCCGCAAAAAAAGCATCCTATATTATCGGCCAAGGCAACTGCAATGTTGCCATAGCCGATATCTATTCCTCAATGGGTAATTCTAAAAATGCCGAATACTATTATGCCCAAAGTATTGAATTACTAAGAAAAACAGATAATACCACAGCATTGGCAAGTGCCTTGTTAAATGCCGGGGATCAATACTTTAAAAATAAGAACTATACCATTGCTTTACAAAATTTTAATGAAGCGGCAATTCTTTTTAAAAAAGTTGAATATACAACTGGAACGGCCTATAGTCTTGGCAATATTGGAATGGTTTATGCCGAACAAGGGAAAGATGCATTAGCCAAAAAGTACATTGGCAACGCTATTGAGCTATTAGAAGAACTAGAAGATTACTATGCCATCTCAGATTATCTGACTTACATGTCGGACATTTACAGTAATCAAAATGATTATAAAACAGCATTAAGTTATGCCAAACGTAGTTTGGAGCTTGCCGAAGAGTTTGGGTTGAAAGATCAAATTAATAAATCAAATCTAACGCTATCAGACATCTACTTAAAACTTGGCAATGCAAATGAGTCACTCAAACATTATAAAAATCATATTATTTATCGGGACAGTGTCACCAACATTGAATCAGTACAAAAAATAGCCGATTTACGCACTGACTTTGAAGTTTCGCAAAAACAGACCGAAATTGATTTGTTAGATCAACGAAGAAAAAACCAACGAATTGTAACTTATGCCATTGGTGCTGCTTTATTTTTCATTGCTCTTCTTGCTTTTCTTTGGTATCGAAGGTATTTATTCATTAGAAAAACCAAACAAATTATCGAAAAAGAACGCGATCGTTCAGATAGTTTGTTACTCAATATTCTCCCAGAAGAAACCGCAATTGAGTTAAAATTGAACGGCAATGTAAAAGCCAAAAAACATGATGCTGTTACGGTTTTATTCAGCGATTTCAAAGGATTTACCAGTTATTCTGAAAAGCTATCGCCGGAAGAATTGGTGAAGACGGTTGATTTTTACTTTTCAAAATTCGATACAATCATGGAAGACTATGGTTTGGAAAAAATTAAAACCATTGGCGATGCTTATATGTGTGCCGGTGGTTTAAATGGTAACGAAAAAGAAGCCGCCCAAAATATGATTTTAGCGGCTAAAGATATTATAGATTTTGTTGAAAAAACTAAGAGTAACAATGCGACTCAAGAATTTACTTTTGATATCCGTATTGGAATTAACACCGGACCTGTTGTTGCAGGTGTGGTTGGAAGTAAGAAGTTTGCATATGATATTTGGGGCGATACCGTAAACATTGCCTCAAGAATGGAATCAATGTCGCAACCCGGAAAAATTAATATCAGTGAAGGCACTCATGCTTTAATAAGCGATCAATGGACTTGTGAATATCGCGGTGAAATTGAAGTTAAAAACAGAGGTTATTTAAAAATGTATTTTGTGAACGATTAAGTTTATAAGTCAACTTCTTTCAACTCCAAAACATAACCAATTCCATGTACATTCGTCAACTTAATGGAATCATCGTCACTCAATTTTTTTCGCAATTTAGAAATGTATGTATCCAAACTTCTCCCCACAAAAACACCGTGATCTTCCCATACTTTTTTGGAGAGTTCTTCTCGTTTGATGATTTTATTGGGGTTTTCTACAAAAAGTGTCAATAATTCCACTTCTTTTTTGGAAAGACTGATTTCATTTGAAGCCATAATCAATTTGCTTTCTTCAGGATAAAAATGAAATTTACCTAACGAAATAAAACGTTCGTTTGTTGAATCAAGTTGTTTTGTTTTTTTCTTTTTAGGAAAGAACACAAAAGCAGAAAGTATACTTAATGACAAGAGCACTATCCAAATGATTTTAGTACTAAAACTTTCTGTTTTTTCTAAAAAGCGTACTTCAATTGTATAGCATTTTTGTGGCATGTTTCGTCCACCACAAGGAATAATATCTTTTTCAACGCTGGCATTTTTTAGAAAACTATACGCTACTTCCAAATCTTTACATTGTTTCACTTCAAGTTGATAATGGGAGGGAAGGTTGGCTTTTTGAAAACTTTGTTGAACAACTTTTACCAAAGTATCAGGGAATATAGTAAGTTCTTTCTCAAAGGAAAGTTGGTATTTTGATGCTTCTATTTGATGAACCGGCAATATCAGCGATGTGCTGTCTTGATTGGAAAGTAAAAGTTTATTGCCCACATCTCGCAATGCTATTTTGACCAATTCTGAAAAGGTTTCGTCTTTTTTATCGGAAGTTAAAAGCATCACGGTTGCAAAAAGTGCTAAGCAAAGACTGCCGTAAAAATAAATTTTTCGTTGATTCATAAGTTCTGCAAATAACATACAAATTTGTGATTTTTTAAAACTGTTGACACTTCTTTTACATATTTTTTACATTTCAACAAATTGATTGGGGTAGTTTTACATCAAGTTTGTTTGGATGAAGCAACTTTATCTTACATACAACTTTATAATAATTATGAAATCAATAATGAAATACTTCCAATTACATAATCGTAGTATAAAAACATTTTGTCTTTCAATATATGCATTGTTTATGACATCGTGTGCCGGACAAAATGAAAATAATGCCTCACAATTAAATTTTATACCCGAACAAACGAAAATACATGCTGATAGTATAAGTTTAAAAGCGGAAACTTTACCCGAGTTTAGGGTTGATGTCCACGATAAAGACTACCAAGGAAACCAAATCAGTGGCGTGGTTCGAACTGTTTTTCAAGATAGTAAGGGAAATTTTTGGTTTGGAACACAAAACGGACTCGGTCGAAAAGACAAAAATGGACTTGTTTATTTTGATATTAAAAATCGTACTGGTCAGGGAGTAACGGTACATGTTATACTCGAAGACAAAGATGGTGCGATTTGGATTGGTTATGGCGGTGGAATTGCGAAATATGACGGAACGTATTTTACCAATTATCATGAAAAAGATATTCTGACAACTGGCGGACTTTGGAGCATGCTAATGGACTCAAAAGGAACGCTTTGGGTTGGAACTACTCATGGTGTCTTTACTTTTGATGGCAAAGCATTTACACCGTTTGAAATTCCGGAAGGAAAAGTAAATCCAAACTTTGGAGTTAGCACTTCCAAAATGATACACGCCATTACTGAAGACAGCAAAGGCCATATGTGGTTTGCCACCAATGGCGGAGCGTATAGGTTTGACGGAAATACATTAACGAACATTTCAGCGAAAGACCAATCGCTTTCCAATTTTGTAAATCGAATTATTGAAAGAGCAGATGGAACGTATTGGATTTCAACCGTAAACGGACTTTTTCTCTACGATGGGACTACGTTTAAAAGTATCACCGAAAAGTTATTGGGTAAGGATGAAGGAGTAGGCTGTATTTTTGAAGACAAAACCGGTACGATTTGGTTTATTGCGTATAAGCGTGATATCTATAATTATAACGGCAAAACATTTCAGAAAATTGAAGCTAAAATTAAAGCAAGCGATTATACAGTATTGCCCTTTGAAGTTAACCAAGACCAACAAAAGCAAGAGGGTAATTTTTCACCTTTCCCTTTTCAAATTTATCAAGACCGACAACAGCGACTTTGGTTTGTTGGGTTTAAAGGAGCGTATCGTTTTGAAAACAATGCCTTTGTGAATGTTACTAGAAACGGACCGTGGTAACGGTAAAAAATCTTTAACTAATTGACTTTAAAATTATTAATCATGAAAGCTAAATTCCTTTTAATTCATCTAGTAGCGTGTCTTTTTTTTGGCAGAGCTTTTGGACAAGTCAATACTAATAATTTTACTCCTTTATCTTTTAATGTAGATGATAATGAGAAGATAAGTTTTATCCCAAGAAAAATAGTTCAAGATAGCAACGAAAATAGTTGGTTCGGAACTTCGGAAAGGACTTTGAAAGAAAATGGAAAATCACTTTCAATTGAAGATAATCTTAAAATACAAAAAATAGATCAACTCGTAGCTACTTTTGCTCAATACGGTCAATTTAACGGAACAATACTCGTCGCTGAGAATGGAAAACTTCTCTACAAAAATGGATTCGGCATGGCTAATTTTGATTGGAATATTCTAAATCAACCCGATACAAAACTTCGCTTGGCTTCTGTTACAAAACAATTTACAGCCATGTTAATCATGCAACTCGTAGTTGAAAAAAAGTTAGATTTAAATGTTCCTATTTCTAATTATCTACCTGATTATCCAAACGCAGAAAAGATAACAATACATCATTTGCTTACACATACTGCCGGTATTCCAAATTATACCTCGTTCCCTAATTACAGGGATGTTATGAATAAATCAATGAAGCCTGCAGAGATTGTTACATTATTTGCTGATTCAACACTATTATTTACACCGGGAGAAAAACACGACTATAGTAATTCGGGATATGTGTTGCTGGGAATTATTATAGAAAAAGTAACAGGTAAAACGCTTGAGACAGTATTGAATGAAAAAATACTGTTGCCTCTTAACATGGACAATACAGGTTTTGAACAAACCGGTAAAGTGTTAAAGAATAAAGCCAGCGGATATGATAAGTTTGGCATTAGTTATCATAATACAAGTTATATTGATATGTCAATTGCTTACTCTGCCGGCGGAATGTATTCATCAGTGGAAGACTTATTGCTTTGGGATCAAGCCTTGTATACAGAGAAATTGCTTCCAAAAAAATATATGGATTTAATCTTTGCAAAACATATCCCATTTTATGGCAGACATTATGGATATGGTTGGGAAATTGGTGACATGGCAAAAGGAAATTCAAATGAACTTATTGAAGTGTATAATCACAGTGGTGTGATTAATGGATTTAATTCCTTGATCACAAGAATTCCCGGAGATAAGTCAACGATTATACTATTAAGCAATGTAAGTAATGCACCATTGCACTACATGAGCAAGTCTATTGGAGGGATACTTTATGGAAAACCGTATGACCTACCTAAAAAGTCGCTGGCCTATTCATTGCAAAGCAATATCATTGAAAATGGACTTGCAGAAGCAAAACTATTCCATCAACAAGTAAAAGATTCTGTAAACTATTATCATAACGAAAATGAAATGAATCTTGCGGGTTATGATCTTTTAAATTCCGGTATGAAGGAAGCTGCTGCTTTTGTTTTTCAATTGAATGTAAATGCATTTCCAAATTCTTTTAATGCTTATGATAGTTATGGTGAAGCTTTAATGTCGTTGGGCAAAAAAGAAGCTGCGATCGAAAATTATAAGAAATCAGTGATTTTCAACCCAACTAACGAAAGTGGTTTAAAAGTGCTACATGATTTAGGAATAGATACGGATGCTTTGAAAATAAAAACCCCAATGGAACAAGTAAAACTGCTTGTTGGGAATTACACAATTATCGATGAAAGTAGAGATTGGAAAATAGAAATAGTATATGAAATGGGCGAATTGTATGCTATCGATAAAGGTTACAAATTTAGAATGCATCCGGTAGGTGATTCAAAGTTTATCAATATTGATGACGGTGCCTCTTTAGAATTCAATTTCAAAAATAAAAATCAAATCACTTTTGTCATGTTTGGAAAATTCAATTTCAAGAAAATATAGCATTTGTTCTTAATGAAGACAAATAAGGTAAAATTTATCCGCTAAAACAGAGACAAAAATAAATTCAACTATTAATTTTTAAAATCATCAATCATGAACAACAATTTATTTTTTGGCTTAATCCTTCTTTCGTTCAATTATAATTGTGCGGAAGTCAACTCACAAGACATTGCTCAAAACACCACAGCGGTTGACAGCGTGTATGTTGGGCAAACTCATTTTAGCGATGATGTTGTGCGTGAAGATCCGCTTTACACCGCTATCGTTCGCGTTGACAAACAAAGCAACAAGGAACATTTACTTTCCATTCAAATGAATTTAAAGAATAATAGCTATTTTGTTTCGCCAACAGAACCCGGTTCTTTTACAGGAAAATTTACGATTGTACTTACTGAACCGCAACAGCTACAAACTAATGGAGCCATCATGGAAACCCCTTTATCAAAAGTAGATGAAAACGAAGGTTTTGCAAAATTGGTTCGAGACAACACACATTACAAACAATCGTTAAAAGTACTTTCTAAAGAAAATTTTGAAGTCTATGGCTATATCCAATTTACGATAGAACCGCGATGTTCATTGGAAAAAATTCCGTTTATACTTTCGTATGTGGATGGAAAGTTGAGTGTGAAGATGGATGGGTGTTAACTGTTGTCGGTTATCAGTTGTCTGTTGTAAGTTCTCAGTCGTTATAATGCATTCGTTAAATCAATAAATAATATGAAAAAAATCTTTTCTATACTTATCTTAATGTTGGTATTAGTTGGCGGACTGGTGCTTAGCTTAACTCAGTTCAATAACGACTGGGTTGCTAATCGTGAAATTAAAACGGAAACTCCTAAAAAGTCAATTCCAAAGCCACTCTCTGCTAATGAAAAGAAATCTGAACAAAAACAGACTAAAGCAGGAACGTTAGAAATCGGTAAATCAGCTTCTGAACTTCATACTAAAATTTGGAGAATATTTCAAGACTCAAAAGGAAAGTACTGGTTTGGAAGTGATGGAAAAGGTATCTATCATTTAGACGGAAAAGAGTTGAAACAATATACAACTGTAGACGGATTAGTGAACGATTCAATACGTGGTATTCAAGAAGATGCTGACGGAAATATTTACATCGAAACACACAAAGGAATAAGCAAGTTTGACGGTAAACAATTTACCACTTTAAAAGTAATAAGATCGGCTCATAATCAATGGAAACTTGAACCGAATGATTTGTGGTTTGGTTTCTACAATGCAAACGATTTATATCGTTATGATGGTGATTCACTATTTGAATTAAAATTGCCACGACAAGATTTAAAAAAAGCGTTTGGAATTGACACGTTAATCAGTCCTTTTAATCGCAATAATCCTTATTCGGTTTATGGCGTAAATAAAGACAAAGACGGAAATATTTGGTTTGGAACGTTTATAGCAGGTGCTTTTCGATACGATGGAAAATCGTTTTTGTGGTTTGATGAAAAAGAACTTTCCACACTTCCAGATGGAAGAGTTCCAGCAGTTCGCTCAATAATTCAAGACAAAGATGGGTATTTTTGGTTGAGCAATTTTAAAAGCAAATATAAAATCGAAGCAAGCGGATCAGCGTATAAAAAATTAAAGGGAATTGAAAAAGACCATCCTCACTATTTCAATTCCGGATTATCAGATAATAAAGGAAATTTATGGATGGCAACCTATAGCGGTGGTGTCTGGAAATATGATGGAAAAACACTATCAAAGTTTGAAATCTATAGTAAAATAGAAGATGTTTTACTAGTTTCAATCTACCAAGACAAAAAAGGTATTCTGTGGTTAGGAACAGATAATGATGGCGTTTACAAACAAAACGGAAATAAGTTTGAAAAGTTTAAAGTAAAAAATAAAAGCGGCCGCTAAGTAGGGGTTTGACAATTTTTTCTAAATTATTGATTTCGTTTTACAACTTCCCCAGTCGTTTGATTTATAAAAAAACCGCAAAGTCAGAGACGTTTGAGGAGCGTTCTTAGAACTTTTTGCGGAGCGGGGTTGTCAGTTTATACAAAGCATATCCTAAAATTCCGCCAAAAACAAATGAAATTAAAAAATTTGTAAAATTAGGAGCAGGATGTCCATTATCTTCTGGTCCGGCACTATAAAAAAGACTCATAAATGAGTTCATTTCATGTGTGTGGTAATAACAAACGTCGGGAATTAATAATTTATAGAGTAAAGTAAAACTTAGTACAACCATTAAAATAGCTCCTAAAACAATAAAAATCCATTTTAAGGTTTTACTTTTTTTCATTGGTAACTTTTGAATTGATTATTTAAAAAAGCTTGTTAATGTTATTTGTTGTGAAGTCAAAGAAGTTAGCAGAGCAGGATTATGTTTTCATATCTTCTAATAAGTCGATTCTATTTGTAAAATGTGACAAATTTAAGTCACCCTCACCATATCCTCTGTTTATTTTCATTAAAAAATGTAAAACATGATCTTCTGAATTTTCTTTTATTAATGAACTAATTAATGCTTTATATTCTCCTGTTAAAGTTTCTCTTTCAAATAATTTTTGTCGATTATAACTATCTTGTTTAAAATTATTGTAAACATTTATGAGTGAAATTTCAAGCCACATAAGTTGTAATTCAGTTTCTTTATTTATATTATTTTTAATAATATTTAAAAATTTCTTCTGCAATTCAATTATGGTTAGTTTTTTACTCTTTAGTTCTTCATAAAATTCATTGTCTCTAATTTTTAAGAAAGTTAGCAACATAAAAATATGGGGAGTTACGGACATGTTTGATGTAAAACTTCTTATAGCTAATCTTGAATGAGCAAATATTTTTTCTTGTTGCCTTAATGGAACATTGGCATTTGTAAATAGAAGTTTACATGTTTCAGAAAAATCTGTTCTATCTGATTTCAACATATTTGGAGAATTGAAAAAAGTATCAAATTGAAAATAATCATATAAATATTTATAAAAAACGTTTGCTTCTGGTTCTGGTATAGAATATTCTATATCGATAAACCTTCTTAAATATTCGTTTGCATCTATATGTTCACTACCATAAACTCCTCTAATTGCGTTTCCTAGCTGTTCTTTATCAATTGATAAAATAAAAACAATATTTGGAACGGAAAAAAAATGTTTAATTTGCTCTAACACTGAAACTGCATAATTAGGGCGACATCTATCTAACTCGTCAATAATAAATATTAGAGGTTTTCCTTTATTGGTGTTTGCTATAAATTCTGATAAACTTTTCTTAAAATCAGAAATACTTTTTTTCTTTATTTCATATTCATTGACTTCATTTTCAAAAACGTCAGCTAAACCTTTTGAAACTCCAATTATAGCTTCTTTAATACCTTCAGTATTTATATATTTATCAGCAATGGCTTTTACAATTATAGGTGCAATGTTTTTAGATAAAATTGCCGCATTCTTGAGAGTTTTTTTAAATTTATTCTCTGTATCTTCATTAGTAATTGTTTTTAATTCTCCCATTAATGCAATAAGGGGATTGTTCTCAAAATCGTTTTCCCAGGCATTGAAATAAAGAGTTTGGAAATAGTTATTTTTTAAATCTTGTTCCCACATTTTTATAAACGTAGTTTTACCAGCTCCCCATTTGTTGTTTAGAGCTAATACAAAACCAAAAGGATATGAATTAATAATGTTAGTTAAAACAACTGAGTATTTTTGTCTGCCTAGTTTACAATTAGAAAAAGGATTCTGTGGATCAATTTCAATTTCATGGTGTCTTATATTCATTTAAAATTAGTTTTAAATTAAGATTGTTGTTAACTAGAAAAAGATTTAACAATAATTCACTATAAGCCCAAAATTATTATAAATTCACATTATATTTTGTACTTAAGTTTCCAAATATAATCAAAAAAACAAATCAAAACCCTACCTCTACCCACCAAAAATCTCCTTCACCGCTTCCACATAACTTCTCGGATTTTGAGCTTTTTTAATCTTTTTCAACGTCTTTTGTGGGTTGGAGAACGAAGTGGAAAAGTATTCCCAAAAACCAAGCATTTTCATTTTGATAGGTGTGGGGCCGGAAAGAGCGGCATCGTATTCTTGGTAAATCGTGTCGTGAAATTCCTTGAAAATTTGCCAGCGGTTGGTTGGGTATTCTGTCGTGTTGTTTTTAATCATACTTGGCAAAAACGGGTCGGCAATTAAACCGCGACCAATCATAAAATGATCAATACTCGGGAAACGTGCTTGCATTTCACTGAACTTGGCTACCGAAGTAATGTCGCCGTTGTAATATAATTTATGTTTGGTGTTTTCAGTACAGCGTTGAAAGGCTTCTAAATTTACACCGCCGTTATACAATTGCTTACCAATTCGGGCGTGAATAGCGATATTTTTAATGGGATATTGATCCAAAATCGGAAAGACATCTAAAATTTCTTCGGGATGTTCGTAGCCCATTCGCATTTTCATGGAAACAATGACATCGGTTTCGTTGTGAACGCGGTTTAAAATATGGTCAATGCGTTGCGGTTCGCAAATTAGTCCGGAACCCATTCCTTTTTTGGTGACCATCGGATACGGACAACCTAAATTCCAATTCAGTTCTTTGTAACCCAACTCTTGAATGTATTTCACCACAAACAAAAACTCATCGGCATCATTGGTCATTACTTGCGGAATTAATTCGGACACCATATTGTTTTCCGGTTGCAAATCGCGTTGGTACGAATTTTTGATCACCAATTTGCCGTCCAAGCGAATATAAGGTGCATAAAATGTATCAATGCCACCAAAGAATTTATGAAACGCATTCCGAAATCGGAAATCGGTAAAACCTTGCAACGGCGATGAAAGTAGGGTAGGACTCATGTTTTAATTTGAACGGTAAAGATAAGAGAAAAGGAATTGGTTGTTTAATGAAACTAAAAAATCCCAAAACTTCGCTATTGATTTTTAGATGTGATTTTTCATCGTTTACTAACTTTTGGATGCTAGATGATGACTTTTAAATTTTAATTTTTAGATGATTATTTTTTATTTTTAAAATTCACGCAACCTTTTTTGAAATGGAATACTATCTAGTATAAACAAAGTTGAATAGGAACTTCAGGGTTGAATTACAGGTAAAGTTGCGGATTCCTGAGAATAATTTTTTCACCTTACAGTTGCCTTCAATACTATTTTCAAACGTAATTAAAAGTAGATAAAAAATCATGAAGAAAATTCTTAAACTAGTCCTATTTTGCTCATTCCTATTTACATTATCTTGTATCGACGACTATGATGATAATTTATTTGTTGAAGAGTTACCCAAAAATCAATTTGTAGCCGATGATGGTACTATCTATTTTACAGGATTAATAGATTTAGGTTGCAATGACGGTAATTATTCAGTAGACAATTCTAATACCGTTATCGATTTGGACATACCAAATAATTTACCACCAAGTTTAGATTTATCGCAATTTTTGCCTCCAATTGGAAATCAAGGGCAGCAAGGCTCATGTACTTCATGGGCAACTACTTACTATTTAAAATCGTTTCAAGAGAGAATCGAATCGGGTTTAGAATACAATCCAAATCGGATAATGAGTCCATCCTACACTTACAATCAAATTACCCAAGGAATCTGTGGGGGCACTACATTTGAAAGTACTCTTGAAATTTTACAAGAAAAAGGAGCAGTCACAATTGATGAATTTCCATATTTTGATTTTACCTGTAGCTCACAACCAACTGCTTTGCAAAATAGTTTAGCTGAACCAAATAAAATAAGTGGTTATAAATATTTAAGTGGTGTAAATATGGTGCTAGAAATGAAAACTTTAATACATGATCAAACACCAATTTTGATAAGTGCTTTTTTAACAAAAAACTTTGGAAAAATTGACAGTTTAGGACTAACAGCTTATAGAGAACATGCTGTTGATCCAACCCTAAAAGGAGGATGCCACGCGATGTTGGTAGTGGGTTACTCTGACGTATACAATGCGTTTAAAGTTGTTAACTCATGGGGAGAAACGTGGGGTGATGATGGATTTGTTTGGATAGATTATAAAGCTTTTGATGAGGTGCTGAACCCCAACTATAGTTTTAAAGTTATTAATAAAGCAATTGTGGTGTATGATTTTTAATATATTTAAATTGACGCAACCTTTTACCCTTTTTTGAAACTACTAAATATAAACTACTAAAGCTTTACTTATTAAAATAATGTATTTACGTTTACAAAAACAATAAACCACTTTGAATTTAAACGAGATAATAGCAGGATGTGTAAAACAAAAACGGGAAGCTCAAAAAGAGCTTTACGATAACTTTAATAAAATTTTGTTTCAAAGTTGCCTTAAATATTCAGGTAATTATGAAGAAGCAGAAGATTTATTACACGATGCTTTTATCGATATTCTTACATCAATTCATACGTATAAGTTCAAAGGTAGTTTTGAGGGTTGGATGAAAAGAATTGTGATAAACAAAGCTATAACTCATTTTAAAACAAAACCATACACTGATAGCATTGAAAAAACGGTAGGGCTGGCAGAAGAAGAAAATGAAATGGTGACGTACTCTAATTCATTAGAAGATATTTTAACTTCAATTCAAGAACTCCCCAATCAATATCAAATGGTTTTTAGTTTGTATGAGTTGGATAACTATTCACACAAAGAAATTGCGAGCATGCTTTCTATTTCTGAAAGCACTTCAAAATCTAATTTACATAGAGCAAAAGCAATATTGAGGTTGCGATTGACCGAAAAAAACAGCACTAAAAAAGTAGCAAATGGAATCTAATCAGAAATTTGAAAAACACATCAAAGATTCTTTGTCAAAATTAGATAAGGAACCAAGAATTGAAGTTTGGAATAAAATTGAAACCACTTTAAATTCTAAAAAGAAAAGAAGAGTGCTTCCATTTCTTTTTATAAGTATTGGGGTTGGAACATTGCTTTTGACTTTTTTTGGGTATCACTTTTTATCCGGAACAACAACGGGGAATGAAAAGGAAATTACTTCACCGGTCAATAATTCAAATGAAAATTTTAAAAGGAATCAGAACGAAATAATTTCTGAATCTGAAAAAAGTAATCGTACAGTTGAAGAGAGAGAAAACTCAAATTCAAACAACACGTTGAACGAATCAACTACTTTAAATACTACCAATCAAGTAAGTATTGATTTTCATAAAAATGAAAATAGCCAAACAAAAACAAACGCGTTTAGCAAAAAAAGCGGTACTAATTCTATTGCAAGCAAAAACAATAACACAAACAGCAATAGCAAAAAAAACGTGGCAAGTAGTAATTACAAAAAGGAATCAAAATCGGTAGCAAACGATAAAAATAATTCAGATGCCAATAGTGATAATTCGGAATCCTATGCTTTTAAAAATAGTAAAATTTCAGAAGAGACGATTTTAGATGCATCACCAACAGATTCATTGGTAACAGAATTAGTGAATAAACCAACTGAAATTAAAAAAGAAATAGAAAAAGAAAAAACAAAAGACAGTAGTAGTATTCATAAAAGAAATTGGTCTATTTCACTTTTTGCAGCTCCAACATTTTTTGGAACAGTTGCTAATAGTTCAATTTTGGATAAAAATAGAGATAAAAATAAAGAGGAGTCAAAAATGTCATGGAGTTTTGGAGGGTATTTCAATATTGATTCTTCAGAAAAATTTGGAATGAGAATCGGATTAGTGCATTCAAAAGTTGAGGTGACCACAAACAACATTTCAATATATGACGCATCAAATAATGTTACTTTATTCAATCAATTCTCCAATCTTCAATTAAACAGAGGAATAACGAATCAAACTATTGCAGAAAATTTTCCCAACGAGCAAGAAATAGATTTGGTGACCGAACTGACTTTTAATGAATTGCTATTTGATGTGAGATACCGATTTTTTGATAACAAATTTACAGTAGATGGATTGGGCGGTTTTGGATTTATTATGATGTCACAAAATCAAGTAAAGGCAGTAGACTCAAATCGAAACAGTTTAAAAATAGGAAGTCTCTCAACTTTTGATTCGTTGATTTTTAGTGCTAATCTGGGTGTACTATCATCTTATCCGTTGACAAAAAATACTAAAATATTTATTAATCCTTCACTGGGTTATCAATTTACAGAATTAAAATCGTATTCATTTTTACTTAAAAGTGGTCTGACTTTTTATTTTGATTAAGTAAAACTACGATTGTTGAAAAATAGGCACAATACAGGTTTGTCAAATAAATAAAATCAAAAAAATTATGAAAAAGGCATCACGTTTTTTAATCCTTTTTATCCTATCATGGTTTAGTTTTTCATGTGAAAACGAACCGGTAGATTTAAAATATGACCAAAGTTTACTCATTCAAAATGATTCTGAAATTATGGAAGCTCTTTTAAGAGTTGCAAAATTTTCAAACACTACTTTAGGCTCTGTTTGCATTGAATTTATTTATCCTTTTACAATTTTAGAGGTTAATGATTCTTCAGACGTGGTTGCCGTTCATCAAATTTTTGGAAGTAATCAATTGATTTCTTTGTTAGAAAATTTACCCCAAAACAATGGTATATCAATAAGTTATCCGTTGGTTGCTTCCTTGCCGGAGGGAGGCATGTTTACAATTTCAAACAATAGTGAATTGTTAATTGCTCTTGATTTTTGCACTCATGACGATATTGTTGCTTATTGTAGTGGTTTATTTTCAGATGCAAATGGAAATAGCTGCGTTTGGAAAATACCTTACCATTCCGGTTTTTTTGACAACAAATTTGCAGGTGCTTTTTTTGAAGCAAATTTTGATGGTAGTATTAAATTACATTATCAAAATGAAACGTATATAGGAACATGGGTCTTTTTATTTATCAATTCAGAGTTACATTTAAATATATATTTAGTAGGCAATTCAACGGTGTCACAGTATTGGAATGTTAATTTTAAAGCTGATTTTAGTTCGGTTTTAATAACTTTAAACAACGGAAATAACATCAAATTGATTAAATCTTGTGGTACAACAAGTAGCTATTCACTGGGACAGGAAGGTCCAAATGGAGGAATAATTACCTATGTAAAAACGGATTATAATGAAGGTTGGAAATATTTAGAAATTGCTGCCGAAGATCAAATTCAAGAACAATGGGGCTGTAGTAATGCGTCAGTTTTGCTTGCTCAAAATAGTGAAATTGGAGATGGTTTGATGAATTCTGTTGCAATCGCTAATTATCATGAAGGAATTAATTATGCTAGCAATCCTTTACTTTGTAGTGACGACAATAATGGTACGTTAACTGCTAAATCGGCATTACTTTCAGATTTCGCACCCAGAAACTGGCATCTTCCTACTATTGAAGAGTTAGAATTACTATACAACAACACACATTTAAACGGATTGGGAGATTTCTCAGACGCAATTTATTGGAGCAGTACAGAGGCATCTGCTAGTACCGTTTTCGGAATCAACTTCTCTGACGGAACTTTAGTTGAGATTCCAAAAAACAGTACGATTGCCAAAACTCGAAAGTGTATTTATTTTTAAATAGAGTTAAATAAGACTAGCATCACACAAATAAGGTCTTCTATTATTTGTGTGATGCTATATGTTTTTTTATTGCTTAAAGAAAAATAATCACAGCTTAAACCGTACTTACTATTTTGATTTGTTCCAAAATAGCTTCATTTGTGACAGAAAAGGGTTTGTGTTCACGAATGCACGCATACACTTCATCAAATAAACCATTAAAATTTCCTTTTTGAGAAGGAATTTGTTCTGTAATCACATTGTTATTTTCATCAACATAAGTCAATTTTCCCTCTTTGCTTTCCAATTCCAATCCAAAATCAGGATGATTCGGAGCCATTCCTGCCATCAACTGATTTTCTTGTTCGTCACAAAAATCTTTGATGAAACTTCCTTTTGTGCCGTGAATCACAATTCCCGGTAGAACATCAAGTACGTGTAAGCTCACAGTTATAAAAGCATTCACCTGATTTTCAAACAAAAGATGCACAAACGCATAATCATCTACCAAAGTGCCATTTCGATACATTCCTTTCTGCACATAATGCTTTTTTGGTTTACCGAAAATGGAAATCGCTTGGTCAATTAAATGCGAACCTAAATCATACAAAATGCCGCTTCCGGGCAATTCATTTTCTTTAAATGCTTTCGCACTAATATCGGGGCGAAAGCGATCAAAACGCAAGTGAATTTCAATGATATCGCCTAATTTTCCCGATTTTATAATTTCTTTTGCAGCACAAATATCACTGCTCCATCGTCGGTTTTGATAAATTAAAAGTTGTTTGTTCACCGATTGGGCTAGTTCCATTAACTCCGAAAATTCTTCTGGTGTCGCTGTTGCAGGTTTTTCTAACAAGACGTGTTTTTTTGTTTGCAAACATTGTTTAGCCAATTCAAAATGCGTGTTGTTGGGCGTATTCACAACTATCAATTCAATCGAATCATCAGCCAAAAGTTCTTCTAGCGTAGCATAACTTTTCACATCCGGAAAATCCTGCTTGGCTTTTTGATTATTGCGTTCTAAAACAGCATACAATTCAAAACCTTTATTCATAGCCAAAAAAGGAGCGTGAAAAATCTTTCCGGAAAATCCGTAGGCTAAAAGGGCCGTTTTGATAGGAGTCATATTCTGTTTTTCTAGTTTTTATAAGGTAGAATTGAGATTCATTTACAACACCAACTCCGCATACAATCGTTCAAAAGTACCATCCAAATCAACACTCAAACCCGAATGTGGTCTGGAAGTTTGTAAACTCGAACTCTTCACGGCAGTCAACCATCTAAATCGCTCTGCCATATCAAAAGCCGCAATCGGACCACCGTCTTTATTACCTGAACAGATTTTTAAAAAAGCGTCTACATTTATTTTTAGTTGAGATAAATCAAATTCAGTAGCTAGCAAACGAATTTTTTCATCCGGAATTTCAACCTGAATCCGTAAATATTTTTGATGTTTACAAAAAACCATCAAACCAATATTAATAAATTCCTCACGTTCCACCCTTGGTACAACGCGGATTACGGCGTACTCATATAAGTGTGGTGCGGACATCTTGTGCTTGTTTTAAAAATACGGATGCATTGGCCAATCGAATGGACAAAAATTGAAAATAAACTTCTTTTATTTCAGTCGGAGTTATTGCTTGATTTTCCCAAAGTAACCAGTCTTCCGGAATTTGATTTACAATTTCACGTAAAACAGTATCGTTTAATTTGGCTGTAAAATTGGTGTTTACTTCCTCCAAACGAGTGGCTTTAGGCAATAAAACGTGGTCTTTAATCAATGCAAACGGAGTCAACGCAGTTGTTTCCCAATTATCCCACGAATGGTGAAAATAAAACGCAGCACCGTGATCAATTAACCAAAGTTCCTTTTTCCAAATCAATAAGTTGGTGTTCTTAAAAGTGCGGTCAACATTAGTAATATAAGCATCTAACCAAACAATTTTGGAGGCTAAAAGGGCATCACAATCATTCACAGCAGCATCATAAGTTAATGCTCCCGAAAGAAAATGCAAACCTAAATTAAGACCTTGACTTCCTTGCAATAAATCCTGAATTTCCTCATCACCTTCGGTTCTTCCAAAAGCTTCGTCAAGTGATGCAAAAACCAATTCAGGAACAGGCAAACCCAAAAACTGTGCAATTTGACCACCCAAAAATTCAGCAATCAACGCTTTCACTCCGTGACCTGCACCACGAAATTTTAAAACATACTTAAAATCATCATCGGCTTCGGCCAAAGCAGGTAAAGAACCCCCTTCACGTAAAGGAGTGATGTAGCGAGTAACATTTACCGTTCGTAAATTGGTGTGCATAAAGTTGGAATTTCAATAACAAAGATAGTGAAAACTAAACCGCCTCAACGGATAACAGACAACGGATAACAGACAACAGACAACGGAAAACTACTCCTCCAATAAATCAGGCCGTCTATTCTTCGTATGCTCATACGCTTGATTCTCCCGCCATTTATCAATTTCGGCAAAATTTCCGCTTAACAGCACATCAGGCACTTTCCAACCTTTGTATTCTGCGGGACGAGTATAAATCGGTCCTGACAACAAATTATCCTGAAAACTATCTGTCAAAGCCGACGTTTCATTACTCAAAACACCGGGAATCAACCGAATTATCGCATCACTTAAAACCGCCGCACCCAATTCACCACCCGAAAGCACATAATCACCAATCGAAATTTCTTTCGTAATAAAATGATCACGAACCCGTTGGTCAACACCTTTATAATGTCCGCAAAGAATAATAATATTCTGCAACATCGACATCGAATTCGCCATTTTTTGATTCAGCGTTTCACCATCCGGAGACATATAAATCACCTCGTCATAGTCGCGTTCGCTTTTCAATTTCGCTATGCAATCGTCAATCGGCTGAATCGACATCACCATTCCGGCACCACCACCAAACTGATAATCGTCCACACTTTTCTGCTTGTTGGTCGTATAATCACGCAAATTATGCACATAAACTTCCACCAAACCCTTATCGATAGCACGTTTCAAAATCGACGCCTCAAAAGGACTTTTCAAAAGTTCGGGTAAAACAGTAATGATATCAATTCGCATGGCTTTGGTTCAAAATTTAAGTTTGTAAAAGTACTAACTTTTAATGAAGTTGCTTTTAAACAATAAAGAATAATTTTGACTTTTTTAGAAGTTCCTACTAGATAAATTGCTAGTATTTAACAGCCAATCAAACGCATTGACAATCTGAAAAAGCAAATAAAAGAGGGATGAATTATAATAATAATTTTTACTATTAAATAAACAATTATAACGATAATAGGATTTATTTAATAATCGGGAGGGTTATTTCAAGGCGGGTCAAAGCAACCTTACTAGTAGGCAAAGACATACAAACCCCATAGCTAAGCCATAGTTGTGGTACCCTTTGTTAAAACTTTATGCTAATGATAGTACAACAATAACATTCCGATGAATCACTTCAGGACGGGTCAAGTTCGATATTACTTCGACGATACTTCGACGATACTTCGACGATACTTCGACTTTAATGCGACGAAAACTTTTACGAAAATTATTGCTATCCTTATTTTAATCACACACCAAATTGTTTCAAATGATGATTTAAGTGCTTCCATTGCAAATTATCCCACTCTTCAAAAGTCATTTTCCCAAAGAAAGGATGTTTTTCAACTATAATGCAAGCCGTTCCTTCTTCCCCAAAACGTTTCACTTTTGCGATTAATTCTGCTTTGGTTTCCTCAAAATCGTAAGCTCCGGTTCTAATAAAACTGGGTTCGGTCATCGCATTTTTCTTAAATAATGGGGCAGCCAGAATTTTCTTTTTAAAAATCCTTCCCAACAGTAAAAAAACAATATTCGATTTTAATTTCACATCTCCAAAAGCCACATCAATAGGAGCTTGGCAATGTGAAAGCATTTGACCCACATTCATTTTTCCCCACCTAGGTTGCGTTTCGGGAGTTAAAGCAGTAATTCTGCTAATGAGTACTGCATTATCATTTTTATCAAAGATGGAAGCCATTTTTTTAAATTTTTGAGTTATTCAAAAGTACAATTTTAAGGTTAATCAACAATAATATCTTAAATTTGCACCTCAATTAAAATAAATCAAATCAATGGAAAACGGAATATACGCTAAATTCAATACCACAAAAGGTACCATTTTAGTAAAATTGACACACGATAAAACACCGGGAACAGTAGGAAACTTTGTTGGCTTAGCCGAAGGACAATTAGAAAACGAAGCTAAACCAATGGGAAAACCGTATTATGACGGATTAAAATTTCACAGAGTTATTTCAGATTTCATGATTCAAGGGGGTTGTCCAAAAGGTCAAGGAACAGGTGGACCGGGTTATCAATTTGATGATGAATTTCACCCTGATTTACGTCATGATACACCAGGTGTTTTGTCTATGGCAAATGCAGGACCGGGTTCAAACGGGTCACAATTTTTCATCACGCACGTAGCAACTCCTTGGTTAGATAATAAGCATTCGGTTTTTGGAAATGTAGTTGAAGGTCAAGATATAGTAGATGCTATTGCACAAGGCGATGTGTTAGAAACTTTAGAAATCCTTCGAGTAGGTGAGGAAGCTCAAAAATGGAATGCCATCGAAGCATTCAGAACTTTTGAAGGTTCTCGCGAAAAAAGAATTGCCGAAGAAAAACAAAAAGCAGAAGAAGCATTAGAGAAATTAGCAGCCGGTTTTGAAAAAACAGAAAGTGGTTTACGTTATAAATTTATCCAAAAAGGAAACGGTAAACAAGCTGAAAAAGGAAAAACAGTTTCGGTTCATTATTCAGGTTCGCTAGAAAACGGAATGGTTTTCGATTCTTCTTACAAAAGAAAACAACCTATTGATTTTACCTTAGGAATTGGTCAGGTTATTGAAGGTTGGGACGAAGGCATTCAATTGTTACAAGTTGGTGACAAAGCTCGTTTTGTGATACCATCTTTCTTGGGCTACGGTTCTCGTGGTGCCGGAGGTGTAATTCCACCTGATGCGACTTTGATTTTTGATGTAGAATTGATGAATGTAAAATAGAATAGAATAGAATAGGTAATGGGTTAACCTCACTATAATATAAAATTTTATAAAAAAAACAAAGTATTCAGAAATGATGCTTTGTTTTTTTTTGGAATAACTTTTGCTTTCGTAACTTTACAGTCTACATTTAATTATGCGTTATTTTTTATACTTTTTGCTTTTGTTTTCATTTTCCGTTAAAGGACAAGTTATAACCGGTCAACATTGTGGTTATGATTTTACTTCCTATTTGGTGGTGAAAGTAAATGAAGTGGGCAAATCGGAAACAATTAAAAATTTACGCATTTCAATCGCCGACAGTTTAGGACGTGAAGTCATCAATGTAAATAACCTATTGAGTTGGACAAAACGAAACGAACCTTTGGTTTTTTCAATGAATTATAAAATTGATAAAAACGGAGCTAAAGTTGATGCCGACACTACCGAAAGCCGATGGTTTTTTCCATTTGCCAAAGAACATTACTTACTTTCTGTTACCAATACTTTTAACGCTGAAAATTATTTTTTAAAAGTAGAAGATGTCGATGGCGATGAAAACGGTGGAAGTTTTCAAACCCAATTAATTCAGTTATATCCTTTTAATATGTATGTGCTTTGTTCGTCAGAAAATGAACGCCAAGCTCAACAATTTGGTCCCAAAACCAATCGTCCAATTGAAGTGTATTTAACCAAAAAATAGTTTATTCTCTCCATTTAATATTGCACCCAATACTCGGTTTTTGATTGGGATTGATAGTGCGGTTGTACAACAAACTATCAATGGCTCCTCTCAAATCACTGCCGCTCAACGGAATGCCGTTTCCTGGTCTTGAATCGTCCAATTGTCCTCTGTAAACCAATTTGTCTGACGCATCAAACAAAAAGAAATCTGGCGTACAGGCAGCATCGTAGGCTTTTGCAACTTCTTGCGTTTCATCATACAAATAAGGAAATTCAAAATTGTTTTCAAAGGCAAATTCGGTCATCAATTCCGGACTGTCAAGAGGTTGAATTTGAATATCGTTACTGGAAATGGCAACAATACCAATTCCTTGAACTCTATAATCATTTGCAACTCTGATGATTTCTTCCATAACGTGATGCACAAAAGGACAATGATTACAAATAAACATCACTAAAATTCCTTTTTCGCCTTTAATTTCGTCATAGCTTTTGTGAAATGCCGAATTAGTGTCTTTTAAATTAAATTTTGGAGCAAAGGTTCCAAGGGGTAACATTTTTGATTCGGTTCTGGCCATTTTTAAAACAGGTTGATTTTATGCTAAAGTTATGAAAAAGGACTTACTTTAAATTTCTTTTTTTTATAAATTTAACTTCAAATATAAAAAGAAGCAATTATGTTAACTTGGGAAGCGTTTGAAAAAGTAGAAATGCGTGTTGGAACCATATTGGAAGTCAATGATTTTCCGGAAGCTCGAAAACCGGCTTATCAATTGCATATCGATTTTGGAACCTCTCTTGGGATTCTAAAAACATCAGCACAAATAACAAAACGCTATTCAAAAGAGGAATTAGTAAACAGACAAATTGTTGCGGTTGTAAATTTTCCCAAAAAGCAAATTGGAAAATTCATGAGTGAATGTTTAGTTTTGGGTGCAGTAGGTGATGAGGGGGATGTGATATTGCTGCATCCTGATAGTAAAGTTGACAATGGTTTGCGAATAGGATAAAAAAAAATCCCCGAAACTTTCGGGGATACTTTTTTAGATATCGTCAAAATCAATATCAGTATAACTTGATTTTGTTGAGTTTTCTGAAGTTGGTTCTTCATCAGAAGCGAATTCTTTTTTAAAGTCTTTCTGATGTCTTTCAGAGATTACTTCTTCTCCTTTGTTCTCTAAAACAAAAGTGGTCATTTCGTCAAGAATTTCTTTAAACGCTGCAAAATCTTCTTTATATAAATAGATTTTGTGTTTTTTGAAATGGAATGAACCATCTTCTTCTGTAAATTTTTTACTTTCAGTAATGGTGATGTAGTAGTCATCCGCTTTTGTTGAACGTACATCGAAGAAATAAGTTCTTCTTCCTGCTCTTAAAACTTTAGAAAAAATTTCGTCTTTTTCTAACATTTCATTTTCTCTCATAATCTTTCTGTCAATTAATTTGTGTTAACCAAAAATCTAAAAAATAAATGAATAAACAAAAAATTACATTAATTCTTTTTCAGAAAGTTGTTTCATGTACAATTCATAATAATATCCTTTTTGGTCTATCAATTGATTATGAGTGCCTTGTTCGATGATTTTTCCATCATCTAACACAATAATTTTGTCTGCATTTTTTGCAGACGAAACGCGATGACTAACAATTATTGTTGTTTTATCTTCACATATTTTAAACAGATTTTGTAAAATACCCTCTTCCGTTTCCGTATCAACGGCAGATAAACAATCGTCAAAAAGTAATATTTGAGGATTTTTAATGATTGCTCTGGCAATAGAAACCCGCTGTTTTTGTCCGCCGGAAAGCGTTATACCTCGTTCGCCCAAAACCGTTTCATATTGCTTTTTGAATTTTTGAATATTCTTATGAACTTTTGCTTGTTTAGCTGCTTCAATCACTTCTTCATCTGTAGCTTCTTCTTTGCCAAATTTGATGTTGTTTTTTATAGAATCAGAAAACAAATAGGCATCTTGTGGCACAAAGCCAATACTTTCCCTTAAACTTTCCAAATTCACCTGATCGAGTTGTTTTCCATCAAGTGTAATAGTTCCTTCTTTGATATCATACAACCTACTAATTAATGAAAGTATAGTTGATTTTCCGGAACCGGTTTTTCCTAAAATAGCCAATGTTTCTCCTTTTTCAACAGTAAATGACACATTTTTAAGTGCTGTTATGGCTGTATCTTCATAAGTGTAACTTACATTCTTGAATGCAATTGAGCCGTTGATTATTGAGGGTTGTGAATTGTTGTTTTGTATTTCGGGCTCACTTTTCAAAAATTCATTTATTCGTTTTTGAGAGGCTTCGGCTTCTTGCACCAACGACGAAACCCAACCAATGGAAGCCACCGGCCATGTTAGCATGTTGACATACAATATAAATTCGGCGATGATACCAATACTGGCAATGCTGCCATTGATATACATAATTCCGCCAAAATAGATAACCACTAAATTACTCAAACCAATTAACAATAACATCAACGGACCAAAAAGCGAATTGACAACCGCCAAGTTCATGTTTTTATCCCTACTTTCCTGTGCTAAATTTTTGAATTTATCAATGTTTTGATTCTCGAGAGCGTAAGCTTTAATTACTCGAATACCTGAAAAAATTTCTTGTGAAAAGCTTGATAAATTAGACAAGTTTTCTTGATAAAGCGTACTACGTTTATTGATTTCTGTACTTAATTTATAAATAAAATAGGAGAGAAGCGGTAACGGTAATAAGGTATACAGCGTTAGTTTTGGAGAAACGTTATACATATATAGTATTACAATTCCAAAACGGATAATGGTGTTGATGGTATACATCACGGCCGGACCAACATACATTCTCACTTTTCCGACATCTTCAGAAATACGATTCATTAAATCACCGGTCCTGTTTCGTTTGTAGAAGTTTTGCGACAACTTTTCATAATGCTGAAATACTTCATTTTTTAAATCAAATTCCACATAACGCGACATAACAATAAGTGTTTGACGCATTAAAAAGGTTAAGAATCCTGCAATTAAAGTAGCTGCAATTATCAATGCCAAGCTTATAAATAATTCATTTTTTACGAGGGATATATCACCTTCCGGATTGGTAGTATACTCTTCAATAATATTGATTGAGCGACTAATCAATTTTGGTGTAAACAACGAAAAAATTTGTGCGACTATGGTGATTAAAATCCCAAGCAAAAATCGGTATTTGTATTTTACGAAATATTTATTTAAATAGTTGAGTTCCTTCATTAATTTAATGTAATTACTGTTTTAATGTGCTTCAATTTGTTAAAAATTGTGTTTTAATGTAATTGAGTATAATTTGTGTATAAGCTTAAGTTATTAACATATTGCTAAAATATAGCCGTTAAATTGTTTAATCTTAATTTAAATTATATTTTTGTGTAGACTTATTGATAAAGTCGCAATTTTATCTCTTAAATTTTTTACTATGATAGCAGAAGTAGTTTCACAAAAAGAACTTCAAAAAATGGACCCGGTTTTTGGTCAGGTTTCATTTGATAATCATGAGCAAATTGTTTTTTGTCATGACAAAGATACTGGATTGAAAGCAATTATTGGTATTCATAACACAGTTTTAGGACCTGCATTAGGAGGTACAAGAATGTGGAATTACACGAATGAATGGGAAGCATTAAATGATGTATTGCGTTTATCCAGAGGGATGACATTTAAATCGGCAGTAGCTGGTTTGAATTTAGGTGGAGGAAAAGCCGTTATTATTGGCGATGCTAAAACCCAAAAAACACCTGAGTTAATGCGTAAGTTTGGTGAGTTTGTTCATTCTCTAAGCGGAAAATATATTACTGCGGAAGATGTAGGAATGAAAACCGAAGATATGGATACCGTTCATGATGTTACACCTTATGTAACCGGTATTTCTGAATCAAGAGGTGGTTCCGGTAATCCTTCTCCTGTAACTGCATATGGCGTTTATATGGGAATGAAAGCAGCAGCAAAATTCAAATATGGTTCAGACAGTTTACGTGGTAAAAAAGTTTTGGTTCAAGGAATTGGACATGTTGGTGAAACTTTAGTTGATTTTTTGGTTAAAGAAGGAGCAGAAGTTATCATTGCCGACATCAATCAAGAACGATTGAATGAAGTTAGTGCTCAATATGGCGTAAAAATTTATGCCGGAAACGATTTGTATACCGCAGAAGTAGATATTTATGCACCATGTGCACTTGGAGCTACAATTAATGATAGTTCAGTTTACAAAATAACGGCAGACATTATTGCGGGAGCTGCTAATAATCAGTTGGCTGATGAAAATGTACACGGGAAAATTCTTCAGGAAAGAGGTATTTTGTATGCTCCGGATTTCTTAATTAATGCTGGTGGAATTATCAACGTTTATGCAGAAATCGAAAAGTATGACAAAGCTGAAGCTTTACGTAGAACGGAAAATATCTATAACACATCGCTTGAAATTTTTGACTATGCAGTTAAAAATAAGCTTACTACACACCAAGCAGCTTTGTTAGTAGCACAAAATAGAATTAACGAACGTAAAAAAGAAATGGCAAAATAGTTTTTGCTATATAATATTGTTATTTTTGTGACGCCTTTTTTTAAGAGGCGTCACTAATTTTAAAAAAGTTCTTAAAAGTGTTAAACAGAAGACATATCCGAGTAAAAGTTTTGCAAACTATATATGCAATGCATCAAAGTGGTTCTGATGATTTACAGAAAACCGAAAAGTTTTTGATAGCCAGTATGGAAAATCTTCAGGATTTGTATTTGTTGATGATTTCTACTTTAATTGAAATTAGAGAGAAAGAGCAAACGTTTTTAGATATTTCCAGAAAAAAACACTTAGCAACTGCAGAAGAAAAAGACCCCAATACCAAGTTTGTTGATAATATCGTTTTAAAATTTTTAACGGAAAATAAATCTATAGCCAATGCCGTAGAAAAACGAAAAATCAACGACTGGAAACAGAATGATGATTATATCCTTTTGTTATTGGAAAGCACAAAAAACAGTGTGGTTTACAAGACTTATATGTCCAACCGAATCAATACTTTTGAGGAAGACAGACGTTTTGTAATGGATTTGTTTTCGGAAGTAATTGCACCTAACGATAAACTATACGAATTTTTAGAGGACCACAGATTGACTTGGGTTGATGATATTCCTCTGGTGAATACCATTATTCTAAAACAATTAAAAGCCATCGATCATACCAAAGAGAGTTCGTTTAGTGTTCCGGCTCTTTTTAGAGATGAGGAAGATGAAGAATTTGCCATACAACTTTTCAGAAAAACAGCACTCCGCGAATACGAATTGGCAAAAGAATTTATAGATAGAACTCCAAATTGGGACCCGGATAGAATTTCAGAGGTGGATACTATCATGTTAAAAATGGCAATTTGTGAATTTCTTCATTTTCCATCCATTCCAATCAAAGTGACAATCAATGAATATCTTGAGGTGGCTAAAGAATATGCTACTCCAAAAAGTAGTTTGTTTATCAATGGAATTTTAGATAATTTAGTCAAAGATTTTCAACGTACAAATAAATTAACCAAATCCGGAAGAGGATTACTTTAATAATTAACTAAGACTATGAAAAAAAATGTAATTTACGCAATGTTACTTCTTTTTACAGTGGTACTTTCATCTTGCAAAAAGGAAGATGCACTTTCAAGAATTGACCCTAATAGTACCGATGTTCAAATGACAGCGGCTGGAGATCAACCAACAGCTGCAACTCCGGAACAACCAACAATTACAACAACACCTCCTCCATCAAACGGGAAATTTCCGGTGATGACTTTAAACAAAAAAGAACACAGTTTTGGAGATATCAAAGAAGGTGAAAAACCGGAAACAACATTTACCTTTACCAATACCGGAGAAGCCGATTTGATTATATCAAACGCAAGTGGCTCATGTGGTTGTACGGTTCCTGAATATCCAAAAGAGCCAATCAAACCAGGAAAAACGGGTAAATTAAAAGTATCTTTTGACAGTACCGGAAAACCGGGAATGCAACAAAAATCGGTTACAATTACTTGTAACACACAACAAGGAACAGACGTTTTGACTATCAAAGCTAACGTAATTCCAAAACCAGTATCAACAACAGAAAATCAATAAAATGGAAAACATGCAATCGTTATTACCTTTTCTTCTTATGTTCGTGGTTATTTATTTCTTTATGATAAGACCGCAACAAAAAAGAGCAAAGCAAGAAAAAGCATTTGAAAGTAATTTAAAAGTAGGAGATAGAGTAATAACCAAAAGCGGACTTCACGGAAAAGTAGCTGAATTATCTGAAGGAACTGTGGTTATTGAAACCATGGCCGGAAAATTGAAAATGGAACGCTCGGCTATTTCAATGGAAATGAGTGCTAAATTAGTAGAGAAAAAGTAGTTTTAACACTTACGATACTTATCATTTAAACCGATGTTTGCTAAAAGCATCGGTTTTATTTTTTCAAATCGGTCGTGTTTTGTTTTCTCTTGTTTTGCAGTATCAATATATTCAACAAATTCTTTTTGTTTGAAAGGAGTGAAGTTTTTAAATTTTTCCAAAAGTTCTGAATTTTCATTTAATTTGGACATAAAAAATTCAGACGGAACTACTTCCTTTTTTTCGGGTTTAATGGCTAATCCGTTTTTTTCATTTTCTATAGCTTGGTTTACATAATGCAAAACCAGCTTTTCATCAATTTCTTCTTTTGAGGCAAAACGCCACTGTCTTAATCCTTTTGTTGTGCCCTCGTTAGCATTAATTAAAACTTTTTTTTCATCAGGAAGAAAAACACCATTAAAAAACCAAATCGTGAAATAATCTTTAAAACCACCAATTCCAATGATGTTGCGATTGTTCCAAGTATAAACAATTCCGCCCCATTTTGTGGTTTCAACCAAGTCAGTTTTTACTAGAATTGATTTTAATGCTTCAATTTCCTCAAGCCATTTTTGATTTCGGTTCCAAGTTTTACTTTCTTCCATGTTTTATAAAAAATAGCAGCTGATACGCTAATTAAATTTTAAACATAATTAGTAAATCAGTGGCCAATTATAGATTAAAGTTTATTTTTTTTCGGCGGTAAGTTCTGCAATTTTCACAATAACTTCTACCGCTTTTTGCATACTTTCTACAGGAACATATTCATATTTTCCATGAAAATTATGACCGCCGGCAAATATATTAGGACATGGTAATCCTTTATAAGAAAGTTGGCAACCGTCAGTTCCACCTCTTATTGGTTTGATGATTGGTTTTATACCAATTTCTTTCATCGCTTTTTCAGCAATTTTTACAATATGAAAAACCGGCTCTACTTTTTCTTTCATATTATAATATTGATCTTTAATTTCAATTATAGCAATTTCGTCACCAAATTGTTTTCTGTATTTTTTATTGAATTTGGAGATTAATTCATGTAAAAAGTATTTTCTTTTTTTAAATAATTTTTTGCTGTGATCACGAATAATAAGTGAAACGGTACTTTCTTCAATGCTTCCTGTTATTCCTGTAACATGAAAAAAACCTTCATAACCTTTGGTTGCCTCAGGAATTTCATCTTTGGGTAGTTTAGAGATGAATTTTGAAGCCAAAAGCATGGAGTTTATCATTTTCCCTTTGGCATATCCCGGATGCACACTTTTTCCTTTAAAAGTAATTTTGGCTCCTGCTGCATTGAAGTTTTCATATTCTAATTCACCGATTTGACTGCCATCCATGGTATAAGCCCAATCAGCACCAAATTTTTCTACGTCAAATAGATGTGCACCTCTTCCAATTTCCTCGTCGGGTGTAAATCCTACTCTAATTTTACCATGTTTGATTTCGGGATTTTTAATCAAAAATTCCATAGCGGTAACAATTTCAGTAATTCCTGCTTTGTCATCAGCACCCAATAATGTTGTGCCGTCTGTTGTAATTAAAGTTTGTCCTTTATATTGTAATAAATCTTTGAAGTAACTTGGCGATAAAATGATATTTTGTTCGGCATTCAAAACAATATCTTTCCCATCATAATTCTCAATAATTTGAGGTTTTACGTTAGCTCCGGTAAAATCAGGTGTTGTATCAAAATGTGAAATGAAACCTATAACAGGCACTTCATGTTCTACATTTGAAGGTAAAGTGGCCATGATATAAGCATTCTCGTCAATTGTAACCTCTTTCATGCCAATGGCTTTCAATTCAGCAACTAATTTATGGGCTAAATCCCATTGTTTTTTTGAACTTGGCGTGGTTTCAGAATTGGGATCAGATTCGGTGTCAATAGTTACATAACTGATAAAACGATCTATGATGTGTTGCATAATTTATATTTTGAAATAAATGAAAACAAAGATACTAAATCTGAAGCAGTGGTAATAGTAACTTTTTTACTAAAATTTTTCAAAAACACCCAATCCAAACAAAGCAAAATCATATTTTACCGGATCTGTTGCATCAAGTTTTCGTAAGGAAGTGTCTAATTCTAATAAAGCTTTGGCATCGTTTTGTTTTCGGGTTAAAAGTCCTAATTTTCGGGCTACATTACCCGAATGGACATCTAACGGACATGACAATTGAGCAGGAGTGAGACTTTTCCATATTCCAAAGTCAACTTTTGCAGTATCATTTCTAACCATCCATCTCAAAAACATATTGATTCGTTTGGCAGCAGAATTATTCATTGGATCCGAAATGTGTTTCTCTATTCTGCTAAAGTGAGGAAGTTCAAAAAACACTTTCTTAAATTCAGAAATACTTATTTGTAAACTTGCTGTTTCTTGATTTTTAGCAAAAACGGCTTCCAGTCCTTTATGGTTTTTATAAATATGCTGCAACGATTTTATAAAAAACTGCAAATCTTGTCCATTGAAGGTGCGATGTACAAAGTTTTCCAGTTTTTCTAATTGATAAACATCGTGACTCATTACGAAATCAAAAGGTGAATTTCCCATGAAATCCATCATTTTGTTGGCATTAGAAATAATCATTCTTCTGTTTCCCCAAGAAATGATTGCAGTCAAAAAAGCGGCAATTTCAATATCTTCTTTCAGAGAATAACGATGCGGAATTTGAATAGGGTCACTTTCTATAAACCTTGATTGATTATAGAGTACTACTTTTTCGTCTAAAAACGATTTTAGTTCTGCTGAGTTCATGGTTTGGAAATGTCTTTTGCATAAAATCCGTCTTTCAAATCAGCTGTTTGCATCTGCGGAATTAGGTGTAACCAATACTCATAATAATCAAGTTGTACTTTATTTACACATGGAAGCGGTCCATCACCTGAAGCCCAAAAAAACTCGTTTTTGATGGGTGAATGATAAGTCAAATTACCCAATGTATGTGTTTCATACTCGGTCATTAATTTTGTTTTGGGATGCGGAATAATTATGTTTTCAATGTTGAATGTACTGTTTTTTAATAAAAATTTATTAGAACTAAATGCATTGAAATCCAACGGAACAATCAAAACTAGTAATGTGACTAAACCGGATGCAATTAAACCAAAGTAAATGATTTTAATTTTTTCATGAAAGGCAATTGCTAAACAGAACAAACTAAAAAACAAAACAAAGTTCAGGTGAAAACGATATTGAGGTGAGGTGACCAATAAAATCATTAAATGAATGACCATGATTAAATAGAGTATTCCATAGTTTCTTAATCGTTTCATTCTTAAAATCAAAAACGGACAAACTACAAGTAGAATAATACTAATTTTATTAAACAGTCCATTCAGTTTTGGCATTGAAAGCCATCGCACAAACAATTGATAGGCATTCATTGACTTGTATTCTTCAGCGGTAATATAGAAGCCATATGTTTTTAATTCTTCATAATACATGGACACTATTTTTTCGGGAACTACATGATCAAACGAATAAATGAGCGATGTCGTCATAGGAAAAACAGGCGTTCCGGTGATGATTATGTTTTTTAATAGAAATAATGCTAAGACTAAAAAAGCAATACTACTAATTCGAAATAATTTTGGAACAAAATCTTTGAAATGTTTTATGAAAAGGAGCAGCGGCAAAATTATCAAAGCAATATTCGTGTTTTTGATATACAACATGAATAAAACAAAAGTGGTAAGCAGGTTAAAAACACCAATGGTCATTTTGTTGTAATGCTCAAGAAAAATATAAAAAAGAAAAAATGTAAGTATATAAATGGGTAAATCAGGAGAAGGAGCACTTATAAATTGAAACAATAAAACCAAAAAAAGAGGTAATAAACCAAAAATCAATTGGTTGCTATCTTTTGTAGTTAAATAGTCTTGCAATCTAAAGACAGAATATGTGATTCCTAACAATAAGCAAAATGCACTCAAATCATTAAATTCATTGTATAAAAATGAAAAACTAAACGCACTTTGAGTAATATGCCAACCACTTTGTTGTCCTAAAAACAAATGCAAATTGGCTAAACCTTCAACAAAACCATAATTGTTGAGCCATTTTATAGTTTGAATATAATACGATTCATTATCTAAAATATAAGGAATACTTGCTGCTTGTGCTAAAATTAATAGCATGGAAAATAAAAGAAAACTTTTTAAAAAGCGATTGAGGTTTTTAAACGATTTAATAAATTCTATATAATTGGCTTTGATTTCTTTTTGAAAAAAATAAAAAATAAGACAGTTTAGAAAAAGAATAAAAAGATGAAATTCAATATGAATTCTGCCAAAAAGAGCCCAAATGCTGGTTATAATAGTAATAGAAAAAAGACCTAACAAAGAATTGACAATCAAATCGGATGGATGATATTTAATAAACCGACTATAAACCAAACCAAAATTGATACAAGTAAAAATGATGTAGATGAATGATAGTGCAATTAAAAACATCTGTTTGTTTGATTAATTATTCAATAATTTGTCCGTCTTTCATTACTAGTTTTCGGTCTGCCATGTTAGCTAATTCTTCATTATGTGTTACAATCACAAAGGTTTGTCCAAATTCATCTCTTAATTTGAAAAAAAGTTCATGTAAATTTTGAGCCGAAGCCGTATCTAAATTTCCCGAAGGTTCATCGGCAAAAATCACAGCCGGTTTGTTAAGCAATGCTCTAGCAACCGCAACACGCTGTTGTTCTCCTCCCGAAAGTTCAGAAGGTTTGTGATGCATGCGTTCGCCCAAACCTAAATAATTCAATAAACGTTCGGCTTCTTTTTCAATTTCTTTTGTGTTTCTTCCGGCAATAAATCCGGGAATACAAACATTTTCAATCGCTGTAAATTCAGGTAATAATTGGTGGAATTGAAAAATAAAACCGATTTTTAAATTTCTAAATTTAGACAATTCCTTGTCATTCAAAGATAAAATGGAAACAGAGTCAATAACTAGTTCCTCATTAAAATTTTTATCAGGTTTTTCTAAAGTACCTAAAATTTGTAAAAGCGTCGTTTTTCCGGCTCCTGAAGATCCTACAATGGAAACAATTTCACCTTTTTGTATAGATAAATTGACACCTTTCAGAACATGCACCTGACCAAAAGATTTATGGATATTTTTTATTTGAATCATCGTTTTCATTTTCACAAAGAAACAAAGTTTTGAAGAATTTTATGGGGTATAGTTTTTTATTATTTAAAGATAGATAATAAAGTTACGTTAAATTACATTTATTGTTTAATTAAATGCTATATTTGTTAAACAAAAATTGCTATGAAAAAGTATATCTTATTATTGTTACTTGTGTCACAAACTTCGTGTCAATCACAAGATAAAAACACTACTTTTTTAGTAGTAGACAAACCTGTAGTTATGGAAACAAAAGACGGATTAGAAATAGCAACACTTGCCGGTGGTTGCTTTTGGTGTACTGAAGCAGTTTTTCTGGAATTAGAAGGTGTAAAAAAAGTAGTGTCGGGTTACATCGGTGGGATACTCGAAAACCCCACTTACAAAGATATTGGTACTGGAACAACCGGTCATGCGGAAGCTATTCAAATCACATTTGATCCGAAAGTAATTTCATTTGGCGAATTATTGGAAATATTTTTTGCTACTCATGATCCCACAACGTTAAACCGTCAAGGTAACGATATTGGTACACAATACAGAAGTGAAATTTTTTATTACAATGACCAACAAAAAGAAATTTCTGAAGACTATATTGATTTGATGACTTCAGAAAAAACGTTTACAAAACCAATTGTAACGCGAATTTCTCCTGCATCAAAATTTTATGAAGCCGAAGAGTATCATCAAAATTATTATAACTTAAATAAAACCCAATCCTATTGTAGTTACGTAATTACTCCTAAGATTGAAAAGCTCAAAAAGAATTACAAGAGTAGATTGAAAAAATAAATTCCCAAGAGTTACCTCGATTATCGAACAGCTTATATGGAAGCATTGAAATAATTAAAAAAAAAGCTATGAATACTTTAACTGAAAAAGAATTAATTGAACTTTTGGGGGATAATCATCAAATGACTTCTGCCGAAACACCGCTGCGTCCTGATGCTTTCGTAAAATCGGATGCAGAAAAAATGGAAACTATTGAAAAACATTTTAAAATTATCATGGAGGAAATGGGTCTTGATATGACCGATGATAGTTTGAAAGGAACACCACATAGAGTTGCAAAAATGTTTATACAAGAAATTTTTAGCGGTTTGAATCCCGCAAACAAGCCAAAAATTTCGGTTTTTGAAAACAGTTACAATTATGACAAAATGTTGGTAGAAGCCAATATAAGTTTCAATTCCACATGCGAACATCATTTTTTACCAATTATTGGCAAAGCTCATATCGGTTATGTTTCTAGCGGAAAAGTAATTGGTTTATCAAAATTAAATCGAATTGTAGACTATTATGCTCGCAGACCACAAGTGCAAGAACGAATGATAATGCAGATTTTCAATGAGTTAAAAACTGTTTTGGATACAGAAGATGTGATTGTAGTTGTTGAAGCAGAACATTTGTGTGTGTCAAGTCGTGGCATAAAAGACAGTTCAAGTTATACTTCAACCATTCAATATGGAGGAATATTTAACGAAAA
The DNA here is from genome assembly GCF_014638005.1 of Flavobacterium orientale. Taxonomy (GTDB): domain Bacteria; phylum Bacteroidota; class Bacteroidia; order Flavobacteriales; family Flavobacteriaceae; genus Flavobacterium; species Flavobacterium orientale. Next base: position 59,712 of record NZ_BMFG01000010.1, on the reverse strand, counting down.
AGAAAACAGAAATGATTTTTTTAACTTAATGAAGCAAGATAAATAAAATGGCACTACTTTTGTCTGAATCGTGATTAAAAATACTATCGATGACAAAAGAAGTTGTTGAAAACACCTCAAAATCAAATAAAAAAAGAGATTTATTTCTAAGTCTTCTTTTTGATGGCATCGGAATGCTCTCCTATTTGGTTCCTGTTTTGGGAACGCTTTCCGATGTAATTTGGGCTCCAATTGCCGGATTACTTTTGCTACGAATGTACAAAGGAACCGTTGGAACCGTTGGTGGAATAATTGTTTTTATTGAAGAATTACTACCGGGTTTGGATTTTATTCCCACTTTTACCATTACTTGGATTTATACTTATTTGATTAAAGATAAAAAGTAGTACCAATTTAAGAATCAGTTACTTTTATTTTCAAACCATTCCGCAATGAAGCCTAATTTCATGCTGCGAAGCATCTTTTTTTCAAACCACCAAAAAAAGGTAAATTGTCCAAACAGAAAACCCGTTAAGACCAATAAAACTTGATAAATTGGAAAAATAGCAATCAATCGAATTGGTAAATAAAAATGGCCAAGATTTTCTTTTGTAAGACCAATCCAATTGGTAAACGGTTTTGATAAATAAGCAGATAATGATCCTGTAATTGCAAATACGATAAATATAATTACTAATTGAAAATTTGAGGAAATTCCCCAACGTTCTTTAAGTTTTTTCATAAAAAAAGCAGGTAATTAAAGTAGTTTTATTGTTATTAGAAATGGGTTTATTAGTAAGTAATTGGTTTTAAAATATTACAACCTTGCTTGAAAACCACCAAGTTTTTGTTTATAAGTCAATTGAAAATAAACCAAATAATTATAAAGCATATAGTTTACTTCATAACCATAATCAATGCCACGCCTGTAATCTATTTGCATTGGATAAAGATTCGGATCATAACGAGAAGATTGAAGAGCTCTACTGTTATACTCAATTACCCATAAATTATTTCGTGCTTCTAAATACGATTGAGAATAATAATCGCGAGGCATAGCTCTGCTTGCTAACCAAGCGTTAAAACCGGGTTCAATAATTATGACCTCATATTCTAATTCATCATTTGCAATTCGAATGGTGTCATTTACTCCTGTTGTAGGTTCTTTAGCAAATGATTTAGATTTATAAGAGTTACAACTAATAACTAATAAACAAAAAGCTGATATAAGTAAACTTATTTTCATTGTATAAAGATACAAAAAATAGTATCGATTTAAAATGACATTCTTCAACAAAAAAAAATCACCAAACTTGGTGATTTTAATTTATTATATCAATAAAATTTATTTTTTAAAAAATTTACCTAATAATCCCCCTAATCCTCCACCTTTTTTACTAACAGCAGCAATGGCATCTTGCATATCAACTTTACCGTCTCCATTTTGATCCAATCCAAATTGACCGCCATATTTGGTTACTGCATCAAGTAAACTGGAATTTCCTGAACCTCCTGAAATTGCTTTCACTAAATCTGCCACATCAAAACCCTTTACATTAGGATCTTTTGCTTTACCAATCAAAGAACCTAATATTTGAGGAATCATGTTTGAAGCTACACCATTAGCAGTATTACTATCAATTCCAAATTTTTGTCCTAAGTTTCCTGAAACTTGTTCTACCAATTGTTTTACAACCGGATTTGATGAAGCTCCTGCATTGTTACCCTGAAATAAACCGGCTAATTGTTCCAGTTTTCCTTCAGAAGCCATTTTTTGTAAACCTGAAAGTAATGAACTTCCGGTTTCTTTCATTACGCTATCATTTAATTCGTTTGGGATAGCATTGTTTTTTACTACAGCTTCATTTCCATATTGCTGCACTAATTGTGTTAATTGTTCAAACATAGCTTAGGCTTTTAAATTATTTTAACGAATTTATAAAATAATATCCTAAATATCAATCTATTTTGTATTATTTTTCTGTTTTTAAAAGGCTAATGATTTGTTCCGCCAGTTCTGTACCAATTCTATCTTGAGCTTCTTCAGTAGCAGCACCAATATGTGGCGATAATGAAATTTTTGGATGCATTAAAATTTTAATTTCCGGTGTTGGTTCGTTTTCAAAAACATCTAATCCGGCAAATAACACTTTTCCTTCATCTAATGCATCAATTAATGCAACTTCATCAATTACACCACCACGAGCTGCATTTACAATTCCCACATTATCTTTCATTGTTTTTAATTCTTCAGCTCCAATAACATAACCATCTTGAGCAGGAACATGTAGTGTGATAAAATCAGAATGTTTCAGCAAATCTTCCATAGGTTCTGTAACAATATCAACATTGATAAATTGATCGTTGTAAAAATCCACACGAATTACCGCCTCTCCCACATATTTGTCCGAAGCAATTACTCGCATTCCTAAACCTAAGGCCATTTTTGCTACTGCTTGACCAATTCTTCCAAAACCTATAATTCCCAATGTTTTTCCTCTAAGTTCAATTCCATTGGCATAGGCTTTTTTCAATCCGTCAAAATTGACATCACCTTCTAAAGGCATATTTCTGTTGGAATCATGCAAAAATCGCACACCCGAAAACAAATGTGCAAAAACCAATTCGGCTACTGATTCTGAAGAAGATGCCGGGGTATTAATAACATGAATACCTTTTTCACGAGCATAAGCTACGTCAATATTGTCCATTCCAACACCGCCACGTCCGATGATTTTTAAACTCGGACAATTGTCAATTATATCTTTTCTTACTTTGGTTGCACTTCTCACCAAAATAACACTAACTTGATTGGCATTGATATAATTGGCTACTTGTTCCTGAGCAACTTTAGTTGTAATTACTTCAAATCCTCCTTTTTCAAGAGCTTTTATCCCACTTGGAGAAATTCCGTCATTGGCTAATACTTTCATTTTTTAAGATTCTGAGTTGCTGAGATTCTGAGTTGCTGAGTAACTTAGATTCCGACAACGTATTTATAAATTTATTTATTTCTATTTTCTATACTTTATTTTCTAACTTCTACTCTCCAATTCCTTCATTACATCAACTAACACTTGCACACTTTCTAATGGCAATGCGTTATACATTGATGCTCTATAGCCGCCAACAGAACGATGACCTGGTAATCCTGAAATTCTGGCTTCTTTACACATAGCATCAAATAATGGAGCATGTGCTTCATCATTCAATAAAAAGGTGGCGTTCATGTTACTTCTGAATTCTGCTACTGCAGTTCCTTTAAACAAGGGATTACGATCGATTTCAGAATATAATAAATTGGCTTTAGCTTGATTTATTTTTTCAATAGCAGCAATACCACCTAAGTTTTTTAACCATTGTAGCGTTAAAAGCGAAGCATAAACAGGAAACACTGCTGGGGTGTTGTACATACTTTCTTTCTCAATATGCTGTTTGTAATCTAACATATTAGGAATAGTTCTACCTGATTTTCCTAAAATATCTTCTTTAACAACTACTAGTGTTGTTCCGGCTGGCCCCATATTTTTTTGAGCTCCGGCATAAATTAAGTCAAATTTTGAAAAGTCTAATGTTCTCGAAAAAATATCCGAACTCATATCACAAACCATCGGCATGTTTAGGTTTGGAAATTCTTTCATTTGTGTGCCAAAAATGGTATTGTTGGAAGTACAGTGAAAATAATCAGCATCCGTTGGAACAACATATCCTTTTGGGATATGGTTATAATTTTCTGATTTGGATGAAGCAACTATAACGGTTTCACCAAAAGATTTAGCTTCTTTAATGGCTGAATTTGCCCAAGTTCCTGTATCTAAATAGGCCGCCTTTCCATCAACTTTCATTAAGTTGTAAGGAATCATTAAAAACTCCAAACTGGCACCTCCATGTAAAAACAACGCTTGGTAACCTTTTCCTTCCAAACCTAAAAGTTCCAAAGCCAAAGCTCTTGCTTCATCCATCACAGCAACAAAATCTTTACTTCTGTGTGAAATTTCTAAAATGGATAACCCGGAGTTATTAAAATTTAAAACGGCTTGAGCGGATTTTTCAAATACTTCTTGTGGTAAAATACAAGGACCTGCACTATAGTTGTGTTTTTTCATTACGGAAAATTGATATCAAAGATTGAAATGCAAATTTCTGAAATTCACTTCTAAATGTACTTTGTTTAAGGGTAGTATTTATTATAGGTTATTAACAAAAACGTTGTAGTTGAAAAGTTAGGTGTCTAATATTTAATAATTTTATGGTTTTCAAAAGAGCCGTTTTCAAAAGTGGTTCTCAGTATATAAATACCGGAATGAAGATTTTCTAAAGAAATAAATGACGAATCTTTTGAAGATAAAGTGATTAATTTTCCTGAACTGGAGAAAAGTTCATATTGAGCCACTTCAAGTAAAGTTTGATTTTCAAATAAAATGTTATTTACGGTTGGATTTGGATAAACCACAATGTTGTTTTTTTCAAAGGAAGAAACGCTTAACAAATTTAAGTTAAAGGCATATGCTTTGCCGGTTGAAAGAGCAATGCCTTCTTCGGGAGCTCCGATTAAAATTTCAGCATCCTGCATGGCTATACTATTTCCAAAATAGTCATCAAATCCTGCGGCACCTTCGCCATAGAAAGTGGTTTGTAAAACCCAGCTATTTGAAATTTTTTTGTAGTACCGTATTGGAAATTTTCTTTCTACTTGGAATATGTAATTTTGATAACCTACTAACATATGAGTGCCGGAAACCGCAATTTTACCTATATAAAAGTCGTTAAAATTACCATCAACACCAGGTTCAAAAACCCAAGTATTATTCACTCTATTTAGAATCAAAACTGCATTATCCGTCGGATTCATTGGAGATACAGCTGTAATATAGAGTCGTTCTCCATCAAGCACAAAGTCTCTTAAGTCATATTCTAAGTTTCCGATATATAAAGTTGAATCGCTGAGAATCCAAGAATTGTTATAGGTAAATGTGTGATGAGCATCTAAAGCATCTATTGCTACTAATAAATTTCCTTGAACTTCAAATTTTAGGCCTAATTCTGTAGTTAAAGGAACAGTCAATTTTTGTTGGAAAGACCAATTTGTTCCATTATAAGAATAGACATAAACCGATCCTGAACTATTTGAATTTTGATCGTTTGGTGCTGAGACAAATAAAGAAGTTCCTTGTATTTTTACACATGAACCAAAATTTTTATCTGCACTAGTATCAAAAGCAGTAATTTTTTGTATAAAAGTCCAAACATTATCTATTTTTTTGTAAACATAAACCGCTCCTGAATCTGTAAATTCGGAGTCGTGAAAAGGCGAACCTACTGCTATATAATCTCCAAAAATAGCTATTGATCGACCAAATTGGTCAGTACTCACAGCATCATCAGCATATAAAACACTTTGTTGCGTTAAAACTTGATTTACTTTTGAAAAAACAAAAACTTTTCCGAGAGTACTGCTAAAAGTTTGACTTGAGACAACATAAGTGTCATCGTGTAAAGCAGTTTGCCAACCAAAACGGATTCCTGAGTTGCTATTTGATGGCAAAAACCCACTTAAATTGGTTTGAGCGGTTAATGTAAAAATAGATAAAAAGAAACTGAACAAAAGTAATTTTCTTAACATGATTGATTTGGTTTCCATCAAAGTTAAGAAAAAAATCAAATAGAAATTAAAAATTCCAAAGTATCAACACCATCAGCATAATCCCAAAGTTGGGGTTTTTGAGTTTGACCAAATGGAATACTGTGGCTGATTAAATCATTGGAAACTATACATTGAATTTGTTCCTGGTCGTTAGTCAATCTGTTTCGTAATGTTTCTAAATCTTCATAAAACTCATAAAAAACACTTGAAATAGGAGAGGAATAACTAGAATCTTCTTTTAAGGTTAAAAATCCATTGTCGAGTAATTTAAAGTTACTCATCAAGAAAACCGCTTTGTTGTAATCATAGTTATTGGCATATTTTTCATAATGAATTACGTCTTGGTAAGCAAAAATAGCATTAAAAAAATCATCAAAAGTATAACCTTCCGGAACAAAAAGTTTAGAAACATTTCGGCATCCTAAACCAAAATAACGAAAAATATCTTCTCCTAAATTTACCAAATTTTCCTGCGATTCATTCCCGTTTAAAACAGCTACAGAATTTCTGTTTTTTCGAATGATAGAAGGTTTGTCTTTAAAATAATATTCAAAATAACGTGCGGTATTGTTACTTCCGGTGGCGATTATCGCATCAAAATTTTCTAATTTCCCATCTGTAAAGGTGATGCTTTCTTCTAGTTTTTTATCAATGACAATCAAATAATTGGCTAAAAACTTGATTAAATGTTGGTCATTTGAAGAGGCTTTAACCAAAACATGATGACCTGAGATTAAAACAGATAAAAAATCATGAAAACCTACTAACGGAATATTTCCGGCCAATATTAACCCAACTGTTTTGGTTTCAACTTTTGAAAAATCATAACGTGAAAGCCACAGGTCTAAATTAGTTTCCGTTAAAGCTGTTGCCCAAGAATTGACAGCAAAATAAACTTGTTCTTTCGTAAACCACCCGTTGTGTGATTGAGACAAAGCCAACAATGTTTCAAAAGCTTCAAAAAAACGGTCATTGTGTTGTACGGCATCATTTTGTTGAGAATTATCCAATGAAAATTGAGATAAAAATTTTCCTAATTCAATAAAACTGTCTTTTTTAACGTTTTGTAACATTTGTAACTTGTTTATGTAGTGTTTTGATTGTAATTTTGCACAAAAATAAGAAATTGAAAGTTGGAAATAGCCAATAGTTAAAATGATTGAATTAGATTTTGAAAAACAAATTTTGACAATCAACTTTTAAACTCTTAAACCTTAAACTTTTAAACAATCTAAAATGGCAATCATAATAACTGACGAATGCATTAATTGTGGAGCTTGCGAACCGGAATGTCCAAATACCGCTATCTATGAAGGTGCGGACGATTGGAGATACAAAGACGGAACCAAACTAAGCGGAAAAGTAATCTTACCCGATGGAACAGAAGTGGATGCTGATGCGGCTCAAACGCCTATATCGGATGATATCTATTATATTGTTCCGGGGAAATGTACAGAATGTAAAGGTTTCCATGAAGAACCACAATGTGCCGCCGTTTGTCCGGTTGATTGTTGCGTCCCCGATGATAATCACGTAGAAAGCGAAGAAACACTTTTAAATAGGCAATCTTTCTTGCATAACGAATAAAAAAAAACCACGCTCAAGGCGTGGTTTTTGGTATTATTGATTTTGAAGTTGTTCAATTATCTTTTGGTATTGTTCCATGCTTTCGTTGAAACCTCCGGTAGCAAGAGCATATATTAACCATACTACAAATAACGCACTGATTATTAAACTGATTAAATTGACAGTTTTCCATGTGCTTAAAGAGCCAATATCATAAACTTCAGGGTTTTCAGCATATAATTTTTCGTCTTTTTTGGCAAGATGTAAACCAATATAAGCTAAAATAACACCTAGTACACCGTTAGTACAACAACAACCTACAAATGAGGTTAATCCTAGAATGATAATAGCAGTTTGATTGGGTAATTTTTGTTTTTCCATACGTTTTGATTTAGTTATATGTTGGTTAATAATAGATTACTTTATAAAAATAGGAGGTAACCATCAAAATTGCGGTTATAATGGCAAAACCAACAATTGTTTTGTGGTAGTTACGCGATTTGTCAATAAAACTCAAACCCACAAATAAAAAAAAAGGAAGTAGGGTATAAATAGCCGGATACATATAAAAAGCAGCTTCAAATTCCCCTTTTAAAAGTAAAGCAATTGCCCTCTGGATGCCGCAACCCATGCAGTCCATGCCAAAAAGTTTTTTACTCATACAGGGAATCATATAGTCTTCCATAGAATCCAAAATTAGAATACCACAAGTTTACTAAAAATATTTTTTAATTCCATTAGGTGATCGTTTTTTTATTTGTTACTACCTTTGATAAAATTTGATTCCTATGAAAAAATTACTAATCGTATTAGTTGTAGTGGCAGCTTTTTTTGCTTTGTATTTGCCAAAAGACAATTCCTTTGCTTTTTATTTTAAAATTTTAGCCATCGTTATTGTTATGATAGGAGTGATGCGTTTAATGAACAAAGTGCCAAGTAAAAATCAAAAAGACAATCAAGATGATGTTGCATAAAGGAGATAAGGTTTCAGTACTTGATGAAGCTATTGAAGGGGTAGTGGTGTCTGTTCAAAACAATGAAATTTTGATAGAAACTACTGACGGATTTTTGATGACATATTTTGTCAACGAATTAATTAAATACAACATTACCAACGATTTAAATTCATTCATATCAAGTGATAAATTACATAAGGCTTTGCATGAGAAAAAGGAACCGATCAAGCGTTCATTTGTTAAAGAAAAGAAATCTAAGAAGGATGAATTTGTACTCGAAATTGATTTGCACATTGAGAAATTGGTGCCGAATAAAAAAGGATTATCCAATTATGATATCTTAACTATTCAAATGGATACAGCCAAAAGACAGCTCGAATTTGCGATTTCAAAACGAATGCCTAAAGTGGTTTTTATTCACGGCGTTGGTGAGGGTGTTTTAAAAGCTGAGCTGGATTTTTTGTTAGGCAGGTATGAAAATGTGTCCTTTCATGATGCTAACTACCAAAAATACGGACTTGGAGCAACCGAGGTTTTTATCAAACAGCGTGTTTAATTGAAATTATGGAACGGTTTTTAAAACGCCTAATTCATACAAATCTCCAAAAGTAAAGTTCACTCCCGCACTGGTAAACACCACTTTTCTGAGTCGAACCGTGTGTTTAAATACATTTTGTTGTAGTTCGGAGTCAAATTCCTCTATTGAAGTTACTTCGATGACACCACTAACATTAGCAATTCCATCCACGCCTATCCAGTTCTCTATACGTGCTGGAGTTGTTGGAGTTGGATTAGTACAGAAAAACGATAAAGGTGTTGGAATAATAGCATTATTGGGTATTGGAATAATAGCATCATAAAGGTTGTAATTGATTGAAGTGTTGTCTTGTCCTATGATGGCTTTTCTTGGCATGTCAGCAGGTGTGTTGCTGTTTTCAAAAAGTGCCACATCAGTATATAAAGTAATAGCTTGAGTGCCCCCGTTTTTATATATAAAAGACAAGTTGTTACCACAGTTACTCAATTCAGAGCTTGCAATAATAGTAGAGGGAGGCGAGGCATTGGTTATGAAATTTCCTAATTGTAATTCTGCAAATAATTGCTGACTTCCATTGCTTTTTTCAAATGTTGTATTAATTAGTTTAATGATGTGGGTGTAGCCTGTAATCAAAGCTTGTCCTATGGTTTCGTCTATGGTTTTGTTGGCAAAAGTTTCAATTTGAATAACTCCTGAAGTAGCGGTCCATTCTTCCGAAACGGTTGGCGTTGCAGGAGGTATAGCAGTGCAAATAACTTGAGAATTTATCGTTCCATCATATACTCGATATGTTACTTGGGTTCCTGCTGCAATTGCTACAGTTCTAGGTTCATCTTCCGGTGTGATAATATTTGGAAAACTTGTAATTGGAATTTGCAACAACAAAGCTTCTCTTTGGTTTGTATAATAAATAAAAAACTGATTATTTGAGCCTGAACATGCTGATGCTGTAACGTTGCTGAAATCAAACGATTCTACATTAAAGTCACCGTCATCACAAGATTGAAAACCAAAAACTAAAAGTATAAGACCTAAAAAGCGTTTCATTTGTGTTGTTTTTAAAAAGCAAAAATAGAACTTTTAATGGCTTGTAAAAGCATTTGTTTTTAATTGGGATGATTTTAACCAATATTACTATCTTTGAAACTATAAATCAAACAAAGAAAAAACATGAACAAACTCATTGTATTTATGATATTTTCCACTTCATCTATTGCTTTTAGTCAAAACTTGCAATCACCTGATAAACAATTAAAAATGAATTTTATTATTTCTGAAAATGGCACGCCTCAATATGAGTTGTTGTTAGGGTCTGAAGCAGTAATTAAAAAAAGTAATTTGGGTCTTGAGTTAAAAAACGAACAAGGATTAACATCAGGATTTTCTGTTCGAAATACAACACAAACTACATTTAATGAAAATTGGAATCCGGTTTTAGGTGAATATAAAACCATTGAAAATCATTACAATGGTTTGATGATTGAGTTGATTCAAAATGCAACCAATAGAAAAGTGCACATGCATTTTAAGTTATACAATGAAGGTTTGGCATTTCGATATGAAATCCCTACTCAAAGTAACTTAAATTATTTTGTTGTAAGTGATGAGGTTACGCAATTTAATTTAGTTGGAAATCATAATGCTTTTTGGATTCCGGGAGATTATGATAGTCAAGAATACGCCTATAATGAAACGAAACTTTCTGATATTGATATTTTAAAGTTGGATATGAATAATGGCATTGGAATGAAAGGACCGATGACAAAAACCAGAATCCAATCTCCAGTGATGATGAAAACAAATAGCGGACTTTACATCAATATTTTTGAAGCTGCTGTTGTGAACTTTCCCATCATGCATTTGGATGTGAATACCGACACCTTTGCCATGCAATCCCATTTGGTTCCCAATGCCATTGGCGATAAAGCCTATCTTCAAGCTCCTGCAAAAACACCATGGCGTACAGTTATGGTAAGTAATGATGCTCGAAAAATACTTAGCTCTCAAATGATTTTGAATTTGAATGAACCCAATGTAATTGAAGATACTTCTTGGATTAAGCCAATGAAATATGTTGGTATTTGGTGGGAAATGCACGTTGGTAAGGCTACTTGGGATTATGCAGGTTCGCAAAATGCTCAAAATACTACTGATGGTTCGCTGAAGCCAACCGGAAAACATGGAGCAACTACAGAAAACACCAAACGCTATATAGATTTTGCTGCTAAACATGGTTTTGACGGTGTTTTAGTAGAAGGTTGGAATGTAGGCTGGGAAGATTGGTTTGGCAATTGGAAAGAGGAAGTATTTGACTTTGTAACACCTTATCCTGATTTTGATGTGGAAGAAGTGAAACGTTATGCTCAATCAAAAGGAGTACAAATGATTATGCATCATGAAACCTCAGGCTCTGTAAGCAATTATGAGCGAAGATTAGACCGTGCCTTTGATTTTATGAAGAAAAACGCTTACAACGCGGTTAAAACGGGTTATGTGGGTAAAATTATCCCAAGAGGCGAATGGCATGACGGGCAATCCATGGTCAACCATTTTAATTATGTGGTTCAAAGAGCAGCAGACTATAAAATTTTAGTCAACTCTCATGAATCTTCTCGACCAACAGGTTTGCATCGCACGTATCCCAATTATATTGCCTCAGAAGCAGCTCGTGGTAATGAATTCAATGCTTGGAGTAATGGAAACCCTCCGGCACATGAAACCATTTTACCATTTACTCGATTTTTGGGTGGACCGATGGATTATACGCCTGGCATTTTTGAAATTAAAATGAGTCATTATGATCCAACCAAAAAAGAACAAGTACATACTACGCTTGCAAAACAACTGGCGTTATATGTAACCATTTACAGTCCGTTGCAAATGGCAGCCGATTTACCTGAAAATTATGAGAAGTATCCGGATGCTTTCCAATTCATCAAAGATGTTGAAGTCGACTGGGACGACACTAAAATAGTGGAAGCAGAACCTGGAGATTATATCACCATTGCCAGAAAAGCAAAAGGAAAAGAAACTTGGTTTTTAGGAGCCATTTCCGATGAAAATGCCAGAAAAACAGAAATTACATTAGATTTTTTATCACCCGGAAAAAAATACAAAGCCACCATTTATGAAGATGCAAAAGACGCTCATTGGGAAAAAAATCCGAAAGCGTATGCTATCAGAACAGTTGAAGTAACTTCAAAATCGAAACTAAAACTGAATTTAGCGGCCGGAGGTGGTGCAGCAATCAGTTTTGTACCTTTAAATTAAAACGACTTACGAGAATTGAAATGAATAAAATATACTTGGATAATGCCTCAACTACTGCAATCCGACCCGAAGTAATTCAGGAAATGACACGTGTCATGCAGGAAGATTTTGGCAATCCTTCATCAACTCACAGTTTTGGAAGAAGTGCCAAAGTAGTTTTGGAAACAGCTCGAAAAAGTATTGCGAAACTTTTAAATGCTACAACTTCTGAAATCATTTTTACCTCCGGAGCTACAGAAGCTAACAATTGGATTATTAGCAATGCGGTAAATAAATTGCACATCAAGCGAATCATTTCATCCAAAGTGGAACACCACGCGGTGTTGTATCCCATTTTAGAATGGCAAAAAGAAGACGTTGAGGTTTCCTTTTTATCGGTTGATAGTAACGGCTGTATCGATTTAAATGAATTAGAAACATTGTTGGTAGACGAAAAACCTACTCTTGTAAGTTTGATGCATGTCAATAACGAAACAGGAGTTGTAATGAATTTAAATACCGTTGGAGCATTATGCAAAAAATACAACGCACTTTTTCATTCCGATACGGTTCAGAGTATTGGAAAACAAACCTTCAATCTACAAGAAACTCCGGTAGATTTTATTGTTGCGAGTGCTCATAAATTCAACGGGCCAAAAGGGGTTGGGTTTGCTTATGTTAAGAAAAACAGTCGTTTAGGAGCGATGTTATTGGGTGGTGAACAAGAAAAAGGTTTGCGAGCCGGCACAGAAGCCATTCATCAAATTGCAGGAATGGCAAAAGCTCTAGAACTAGCCTATGTAAATTTGGAAGCAGAAAGCAATCGAATTAAAGAACTCAAAGCTTTTGCATGGAACGAATTGCAAAAAGTTTTTCCGTTAGTGAAATCCAATGGGAATCTTGAAGAAACGTTTCATTCCTTATTGAATGTGCAATTGCCTTTTTCAGCAGAAAAAACAGCTATGCTACTTTTTGAATTGGACATGCATGGTATTGCGGTTTCTCGAGGAAGTGCTTGTCAATCCGGAACCACAAAGCCTTCACACGTTTTAGCAGAAATGCTTTCAATGGGCGAATTGCAAAAACCCAGTATTCGTATTTCGTTTAGTTATGCCAATACTAATGATGAAGTGCTACACATGATTAAAGTGCTGAAAGAGATTGAAACAAAATAATATGTAAAAGATTCTTATGGTAACTTGAAGATAATCATTAATTGAAAATATATTCTTTAATAACTTGATTATTCACAGTAAGTGTGGTGCAATTCTTTCCCGGTCACTTGTCCTAAATTTGAAATTTCTTTCCAGACTTTGCAGGCTTTTTCTTTATCCCCTGACTGAAATAGTGCTGCAGCTTTGTTGTATAAAGCATCTAAGTTTTTTGGGTCTTTTTCGTAACATTCAGAAAAAGATGCAATTGCTTTGGCATAATTTTTCTCTTGAAATGCTAGAATTCCATGCTTAAATAATTCGTCAGCTTTGACTTGTTTTGCAACGTTACGCATAGTGAACGGTTTCAAATCATTTAAATTATCTGAGAAAAAAATAATGTCTATTCCTACTGAATGTTTTATGTTTATATTTTCGACAACAAAAGGTAATGTAATAGATTCATATTCATTAAAATTTGTTAAGTCCCAATTTTTGAAAGAATTATCCAGCACTTTTTTAAGTATTTGTATTTTTGGCGAATCTTTTTTTGAGGCATAGGTGATGACTGTTTGTATTTTCTTTTCACCAGGATAAATTATTAAATGACCAATTAATTTAAAATTTCCGTACTTCATTTTGTAGGCATCAACAAGATCTTTGCCGATGTTTCCCGTGGTTTTTGGCGTACAATTTGCTGTGGCAACAATGTTTTTATTATTTTTATTTTCCTCTTTAAACCTTGCTAGTAAGGTTTCTTGTTTTACTAAATAATACCTTCTTAGTTTATCATCTTTTAAACCGGCTATTTTTTCGGTCAATTTCAAGGAATCATCCGTAATTTTTTCAATTGTATAACCTGAAGTTGGTGATGTTTTAATGAAGTCATTCTCTAGGTTAAATTTTACACAGTCTTGTGATTTTGAGTGAAAAGGATAATAATTTATGCAAAGCTGGTTAGTATTAATTTTAAATTCCACATAAGTACTTTCTTCTTCATGTCTTGAAAATAACTTACTTCCGTCTTTCATTTCGGATTTTACTTTTATCCATGTTCCATTTAGATCATGAATAGCGTTTTGTCCAGAACCAATAATAGTGTAGAGTAGTGACAGTAGTAAAAATGTTTTTTTCATTTTCTTAACGGAGTGGTTTAAGTAAAAGAATCAGGTGTTTTAGAGATTGAAGCAAAAACTAATTTAATAATATAAAATCACCCGCTGGATTTCATAAACAGGCATCTTATCAATAAGAACGGTTTTCTTGACCCAATTTCCTTTGTCATCTGTTTCAAAAAAAAGCGTGCGTTTTGAGGTTCCGTTTTGTGATGTAGTAGCAGTCTCTACTAATCGATTGGAGTCGTCATACCCTTTTGTAATGCTTTGTACTGTTGTACCGTTTTGAATAAATTCATGAGAAACAATGTTTTTCTGACTGTCATATCCAATTTTTTCTTCTGAAACTTGTTTTATGCTATTGTCAATCACTTTGTTATAAGTCAAATTATTGTTGTCGTCATACATTTTCATTTCAGAATATTGCAGTTCACCGTTTGGAAGATAACTTTCTACTTTTACCAATAAATCACCCAAATATTCATACTTTGTATTGGAAACATTGTTGTTTTGACTGTCAAAATACGACTCACTTAGTTTTTTGTTGGTATCATCATATTCATAGGTGATATAATTGGTGATGCGTTCTGTGTTTTTATAATAACTTTCTTTAATCAAATTTCCTTTTTCATCATAAGTAAAACTAATTTTACTCATCAAACGCTCATTAGCGTCAAAATTTCTTTTTTGCACTAATTTTGAATCAATAAAAGTTTGAACAATTTTATCATATTGACTGCCATCCGGATTTCTTCGGGTGATAATAATGGTATTTCCTTTATCATCACGGGTGTGTTTTGTGGTTAAAAAAACCGCATTGTTCATATATTGAATATAGTCAACAATTTGGTTTTTACCGTCATAAATGGTTTCTTCATGAAGTGCACCTGTCGAATTGAACTTCTTTTCTCGAATTAATTGCCCTTTTTGATTAAATTCCAATACAAAATCATACTCCGAATAGGTCTCTCTTTTTAAACTGCCTGAATTTCTCCCGTCGATAATTTCAAATGATTTTTCTTCAACCGATTTTACCGGACCATATAAATTATAATGGCTTAAATCGCTAAATTCAGGTTCATTGGTGACCGCTATAACTTCTTCGTCTTTGTCTTTTTTACAAGAAAATAGTAGGGTTGAAATCAAAATAAGGGTAATTAACTTTTTCATGAAAGGTGTATTAAAAAAAATCCCGAACCAAAGCCCGGGATGAATTAATTGTAATTTTTTAGTTATTGGGCTACTTGAGTTGCGTTGTATTTTTCACTGACTTTTTCCCAATTGACAACGCTGAAAAAAGCATCTACATAGTCTTTCCGTTTGTTTTGATAATTTAAATAATAAGCATGTTCCCATACGTCCAAAGCAAGAATTGGCGTTCCTGAAAGCCCCAATTTTGACATCAAAGGATTGTCCTGGTTTGGTGTTGCTACAATGGTCAATTTACCTGTTGCATCTACAACCAACCAAGCCCAACCGGAACCAAACTGTTTCATAGCGGCATCAGAAAATTGTGTTTTGAAATTTTCAAAGCTCCCAAAATCTTTAGTTATAGCTGCAGTTAAAGTGGCATCCGGACCTTTTCCGTCATTAACTTTTAGAATTTCCCAAAAGAAATTATGATTATAATAACCACCACCGTTATTTCTAACTGCTTTGTTTTCACCATCTAAATTTTTCAGAATTTCTTCAATTGAAAGAGTAGCCATTGGTGTACCCGCAATTGCTTTGTTTAAGTTGTTAGTGTAAGCCAAATGATGTTTGGAAAAATGAATTTCCATAGTTTTTGCATCAATGAAAGGTTCCAATGCATTGTAAGCATAGGGTAGTGTAACCATTTCAAAAGTACCGCCTTCGTCTGCTTTTACATCGGCAGGATCAGCAACAATAACTTCTTCAATTTCCGGACCTGCAACTTCTACTACTTCTTCTAATTTTTTAGAATTGTTACAAGAAATAAGCGAAAAAAGAACGGTCGGTAAAACGGAATAATAAATAATTTTTTTCATAGTAGTTATTTTTTTAATAAAGAATTTATAGTTTCAATATAGCGTTCTTTGGCTTCATCAGGAGTCAAATGGCTAATTTGCATCCAAGCATTGGTTTTGAAAGCATTTCTAAGATCACTATTGTTTATGTGCCTGAATCCAACGGTGCCGTGAGTGGCTTGCTTGTAATAAGCATAAATTCGCAACATCACATCCGGCGGCAAGGTTTCGGTCATGTTAGAAGCTAATTCAAAAGCTTCGTTAAATCGTCGGTCTAAATCGGTCTCACTCATGACTCGGAAGTTCAGCGATTACTGTTTCACCTCCCTTAACTTTTTGATTCAAAACTACGTTAATTGGAGTACCTAAAGGTAGGTATAAATCTACTCTTGAACCAAATTTAATAAATCCGGCATCCGTTCCTTGTTTTACTTGTGTGCCTTCTTTGGCATAGTTTACAATTCTTCGGGCTAAAGCTCCTGCAATTTGACGGTATAATATTTCTCCAAATAATCGGTTTTCTAAAACTACAGTGGTACGTTCGTTTTCCGTACTCGCTTTTGGATGCCAAGCTACCAAATATTTACCGGGATGGTATTTGCTGAAATTTACTTTTCCGTTAACCGCATATCGAGTAACGTGCACGTTGATAGGTGACATAAAGATAGAAACCTGAAGACGTTTGTCTTTAAAATATTCGTCTTCATAAACTTCTTCAATTACCACCACTTTTCCGTCAACCGGTGCAATAACGGTAGTATCATCCACATGAGTATTGCGTTTTGGATTTCTGAAAAACTGCAATACTAAAATTAACAACACCAAACCAATGGATTGAACAACCATACGTAACCAATCAATGGCAATAAAACTGTCTGCTAATAGAATCCATGCGGTTACAATAACAGTAGTAATTAAAATAAGCTTAGCTCCTTCTTTATGAAACATAATTTAAAATTTGATAGAATAAAAAAATAAACGGTGAAACAAATATAATACTATCCAAACGATCTAAAATACCACCGTGACCCGGCATGATTTTGCCGCTGTCTTTCACATTGGCTAATCGCTTGAACTTTGATTGAATTAAATCACCTAGTGTTGCAAATATACTAACTAAAATTCCGATTCCAATCCATATACCTAAATTGCTGGTTCCTATAAAATAAGTTGCAATCAAAATACTGGCAAGAACACTGAAAAAAAAGCCGCCTAAAAAACCTTCTATTGTTTTTTTAGGTGAGATGCGTTCAAAAAGTTTGTGTTTCCCAATGGATTTACCCACTAAATAAGCAAAAGTATCGTTGGTCCAAATCAAAATAAAAACCCCCAAAATAATTTTTGGATTGTACCCATTGATACCAATCGGTATTTTTGTGATGATTATAAATGGAAAAATGAGATAACCAATAACATACAACCACTTTTCAAATTTGCTAATCTTTTTATCTTTTTTGGAAAATAAAAAGAACAACAATCGAATGGAAACACAGATGCAAAGTAATAACAGCACTTGTTGATAAATCAATTCGAAATCCCATAAATAAAAAGCTCCATAGCTTAAAACGGCTAGCAATAAAGGAAGTCTGAATTTGAGTTGAATTAATTTGCAAAATTCAAGAACAGCAAGTGCCAAGAAAAGTCCAAACAATATATAAAAAGTAGTGTTGGAATAGAGTAGGCACGTTAATAAAAGAAGGATATAAACTGCACCTGATAAAGCTCTTGTAAGCGTTTCATTCATTTTAAAGATCTTCTAAAAGCAATAAATAAAGGTTTTTTGCTGCACTGCCGTAGTGTAGAAAATCCTCTTCCTTAGCTTTTTCAAAATATTTAATGGTGGTTATATTGGATGGATAATTTTTGTCATACCGTTTTTTAATCTCACGTAATCCGTCGCTTTTGTTTTCTAAAATCTGACTGGTGGTTGCAAAAATAACCATGTTTGCCGGTAACTCATGCGGTTTGTTTTGCTTGATTTGATTGGAGGTCAATAAAACCGAACCATCATCAGCAATTAAATTTTCACAAGAAGCTAACAGGAATTTGGGTGCCGTTGGATTAACGTAAGTCAACTTGTTTTCTTCTAACAAATGAAATAACTTGGGTTCGTAGCATAAAGCATGACATTCAAACCAATCGTTTTCTTCTAAAATATTTAAAAACTGTTCCCTGATTTCCTCTAATGAATCACAATATAGAAATTTACCGCCATTTTTTTTAAAATTAAAGGTAAACAATTCATCTACCGGAATTTTAATTTCCGGATTAAATTGGCTGGCTTCTTTTTCTTTATTTCCCTCAGAAGCATCATTGCCAGAACCAAACAGCTTTTTAAAAAGACTCATATTTTTGTTAGAAATGCTTGTATTCGTATTAGTAATCGTTCAAAGATAAAAAAATCTCAATTCAAATAGCGTTTTGAATTGAGATTTTTATAATTTTTAGAATAAGTTTTTGATTATTCCGCAGGAGTGACTTCAATTGGGGCGTTAAATGGTCGTTTTCCAAAAATGGTTTCTAAATCATCTTTAAAAATAACTTCTTTTTCTATTAAGATATCTGCCAATTGTAATAACTTGTCTTTGTTGTCTTCTAATATTTTAATAGCTCGCTGGTATTGATTTTCAATTAAAATAGAAATTTCTTTGTCTATCGTTATTGCGGTATCTTCTGAGTATGGTTTGGAAAAGTTATATTCACTCTGACCCGAAGAATCATAATAGGTAACGTTTCCGATTTTTTCATTCAAACCATAGACTGTTACCATGGCTCTTGCTTGTTTGGTTACTTTTTCTAAGTCACTTAAAGCTCCGGTAGATATGGTGTTGAAAATTACTTTTTCAGCAGCTCGACCTCCCATAGTAGCACACATTTCGTCCAGCATTTGATCAGGTCTAACGATTAATCGTTCTTCCGGTAAATACCACGCGGCACCTAAACTTTGACCTCTAGGAACAATAGTTACTTTAACCAGCGGAGCAGCATGTTCCAACATCCAACTGGTAGTGGCGTGACCTGCTTCGTGAACAGCAATAGCTCTTTTTTCGTCAGCTGTAACAATTTTGTTTTTCTTTTCTAAGCCACCAACAATTCGGTCAACGGCATCTAAAAAGTCTTGTTTGTCAACCGCTGTTTTGTTGTTTCTTGCGGCAATTAATGCGGCTTCGTTACAAACGTTTGCAATATCGGCTCCGGAGAATCCCGGGGTTTGTTTTGCTAAAAATTCAGTATCTAAACCTTCTTGTTTTTTCAAGGGTTTTAAATGTACTTCAAATATTTCTTTACGTTCTCTAACGTCCGGTAAATCAACATAGATTTGACGGTCAAAACGTCCGGCACGAAGTAAAGCTTTGTCCAATACATCGGCACGATTTGTTGCTGCTAAAACGATTACGTTGGAATTGGTTCCAAAACCATCCATCTCAGTTAACAACTGGTTCAAGGTATTTTCTCTTTCGTCGTTTGAACCCGAGAAATTATTTTTTCCACGAGCTCTACCCACTGCATCAATTTCATCAATGAAAATAATGGCAGGTGATTTTTCTTTGGCTTGTTTGAATAAGTCACGAACTCTTGAAGCTCCAACTCCCACAAACATTTCCACAAAGTCAGAACCGGATAGGGAGAAGAAAGGCACCTTTGCTTCACCGGCAACAGCCTTTGCTAACAAGGTTTTTCCGGTTCCCGGAGGACCTACCAGTAAAGCTCCTTTTGGAATTTTTCCTCCTAAGGAGGTATACTTTTCAGGGTTTTTCAAAAACTCTACAATTTCTTGTATCTCTTCTTTGGCACCTTCCAGTCCGGCAACATCTTTGAAACTAACTTTAATATCGTTCTTTTCGTCAAACAGTTTCGCTTTCGATTTACCGATATTAAATATCTGACCACCGCCACCTCCGGCACCACCACCTGACATACGTCGCATGATGATAATCCAAATTACAACAATGATTAGGATGGGTAATAAACTGATAAAAATTTCACTCCAATTACTCTTTACTAAAAAGTTATAATCGGCTAGTTTGTTTTCCGTTTTTGCTTCTTCCAGTTTTTTCTGAAACAACTCGTCGTTACCAATATTATCTAGACGATAATGAGGGCCTTTGTCGTTTACTCTACCAAAAGCGTCTTTTGTAACGGCTTTGTGTTTTTCTATAGTTAAAGCTTCTTTGGTTAAAAAGATTTGAGCTTCACTTTTATTGTAAACCTCCACTTTGGCAATTTCACCATTGTTCAAAAATTCATTGAACTTAGAAGTAGAAAGCTTGTTAGGTTCCTGAAAGGAGCCGCCTCCTGATATGATACTTACAAAAATAAAAATACCGGCTACCAGAAGATAGACAAGCCAAGGGTTAAATTTAAATTTATTAGGGCTGGGATTGGTTTCTTTTGACATAAATAGAGTCTCTTATTTCAGCAATTTTAATATTTATTTTGAATGGTAGTAATGCGTGCATCGCCCCATAATCCTTCAATGTTATAAAATTCTCGAACGTGTTTTTGAAATACATGAACTACAATATCCACATAATCCATTAAAACCCACTCGCCATTGTCGTTGCCTTCAACGTGCCAAGGTTTATCTTTTAATTCTTTCGATACCGTTTTTTGAACTGAGCTAACAATTGCGTTAACCTGAGTGTTGGAGTTACCGTTGCATATCACAAAATAATCGCATACCGTATTTTCGATTTCGCGTAAATCTAATATATCAATATCATTTCCTTTTACTTCTTCTATTCCTTTGATGATGTTTGCTAACAATTCATCCTTACTAATCACTTTTTTCGTCATTTACTATTATCTATATTTTTGCAAAGTTACCAAATTTTGTGTTTACATTTGAACCTTAACAGAAGATTACCACTAGTTTTTTTAACACATTCGTTATGAACCTAATCAAACTCAATGCCACAACCTCTACTAATGACTTTTTAAAGCAGTTATATGCCTCGCAAGTGGTGGATAATTTTACGGTTGTTACTGCCTTTCAGCAGACTTCCGGAAAAGGGCAAATGGGCTCCAAATGGGAGAGTGAGGCCGGTAAAAATCTCACTATGAGTATTTTAGTTAAAGATGTGTTAGTGGACGCCCAACAGATTTTTCATTTGAATGTCGCGGTTACTTTGGCCGTTGCCATGGCGTTGAAAGAATTCAAAATCAATGACGTACAGATTAAATGGCCTAACGACATTATGTCAGGAAATTTTAAAATTGGTGGCATTCTTATTGAAAACAATTTTAAATCGGATGGTGAGATCGTTTCTTTTGTGGGTATCGGGCTGAACATTAACCAACTGCAGTTTGACCAATTGCCTAAAGCTTCGTCACTGCAAATTCAAATGAAAAAAGCGTATGACATCGACAGTATTCGTGATGAAATAGTGCATCAACTGCGTATGACAGTAGCTAAAATAATCCACAACCAAGCGGAGGTTTTATGGGAGTCGTACCATTCACATCTTTTCAAAAAAGACAAGCCGATGCCTTTTGAAGACATGAAAGGCCAACGTTTTATGGGGGTTATTCAACACGTTAACAACGAAGGTAGGTTGGAAGTACGACTTGAAGACGATTCGATGGTGCGTTTTGGGGTGAAAGAGGTGAGGTTGCTTTATTAGGAGATTGGTAATAGGTAATTGGTAATAGGTAATGGGTGATGGCGAAAATAGCTCGACCACTTTAGGTAATAACTCAGCCACTTAGTAACTCAGCTACTCAGCCCCTCAAAAAAAAACATTTTCAAAACCCTACATTTTCCCTATTTTTGCAGCACAACACCACTAACCATGTACAAACTACTTATTCGTCCGTTATTGTTTTGTTTTGATCCGGAGCAAGTGCATCATTTCACGTTTGCTCTCATTCGTTTTTTGAATAGGCTACCGGGATTTGGGAAACTCTTTCAAAGTCTTTATGAGGTGAAACACCCCAAATTGGAACGGGAGGTATTCGGATTGACATTTAAAAATCCTGTTGGTTTGGCTGCAGGTTTTGATAAAGATGCCAAATTGTACCGTGAACTCGCCAACTTCGGATTTGGTTTTATTGAGATTGGTACATTAACACCGAAACCTCAGGAAGGGAATCCCAAAAAACGATTGTTTCGCTTGAAAGAGGATGCTGCTATTATTAACCGAATGGGGTTTAACAATGGCGGGGTGATAGAAGCGGTGGAACGATTGAAGAAGAACAACGGCGTTTTGATTGGAGGGAACATCGGGAAGAACAAGAACACTCCCAATGAAGAAGCGACTTCTGATTATGAGGTGTGTTTTGAAGCCTTGTTTCCGCATGTGGATTATTTTGTGGTGAATGTGAGTTCGCCCAACACGCCGAACTTACGAGCGTTGCAAGATAAAGAACCGCTGACTCAATTGTTACAGACCTTACAAAACTTGAACGTTGCTAAAAGCAAACAAAAACCGATTCTTTTAAAAATTGCTCCTGACTTAACTGATGAGCAATTGTTGGATATCATCGCGATTGTAAAAGAAACCCAAATAGCAGGAGTGATTGCTACCAATACGACACTTTCTCGTGAAGGGTTGCAGTCGGAGAATAAATCGGAAATGGGAGGATTGAGTGGGAAGCCGCTAACGAACCGTTCTACGGAAGTGATTCGTTTTTTGAGTGAGAAAAGCAATAAAGCGTTTCCAATCATTGGGGTGGGAGGTATTCATACGGCGGAGGATGCTCTTGAAAAACTTAATGCCGGAGCCAGTTTGGTACAACTTTATACCGGATTTATCTATGAAGGACCTCGTTTGATTAAGGCAATTAACAAAAGGTTGTTGCAAAACGCCTAATTTGTACCATTCCATTCGTAATTCCTAAAAAGTGTCATTAATTCCTTTTCTTATCGCATCTGTAGCTTTAACGGTTTCTCCGGGACCGGATATTTTATACGTGATGACGCAGAGTATTTCCAATGGGAAAAAGTATGGCATTGCCACAGCAGCAGGTTTGGTGTTGGGGATATTGGTGCATACAAGCTTGATTGCGTTGGGTGTTTCGGCTTTGTTGAAGCAATCGGAAGTGGTGTTTATGGGGATTAAGATTTTAGGTGCGGTGTATTTACTTTGGATAGCATATCAAGTATATCGGGCTCCTGCTACCGTGGCTGTGGCTCCTGATGCGGTGCCTACTAAGTCGCCCATGGCTTTGGTGCAACAAGGTTTTATCATGAACGTGTTAAACCCGAAAGTGACGCTTTTTTTCTTGGC
This sequence comes from Flavobacterium orientale, assembly GCF_014638005.1. GTDB lineage: Bacteria > Bacteroidota > Bacteroidia > Flavobacteriales > Flavobacteriaceae > Flavobacterium > Flavobacterium orientale. Next base: position 36,297 of record NZ_BMFG01000010.1, on the reverse strand, counting down.
TTTTTTTCCCGGGTTTATTGATGAGAAGTTGGGGAATGTGACGCAACAGATTTATATCCTTGGGTTGGTGTTTATGGTGCAGGCCTTTTTAATATTTGCGGCTGTCAGTATTGTGGCGGACCGCTTGACGGGGTTTCTTCGCACAAGCGAAAGGTTTGCTTTGTTTTTGAAAGGTTTGCAGGTTGTGGTGTTTGTGGGGATTGCGGTGTTGATTTTGTTGTGAGTTTGACTGATTTTTATTGCTTTTGTTTTGGGGGGTGTAGATTAACCATATACATAGTATTCTGTGACGTTTGAGACGCTTCGCTCAATTACAGAAAAATAAAGCAATGCGAAACGGGTTTATTTCTAACTTGTTGACTTGTTTGAACAAAGGGTATCATTGGAATAAAATTTTAACATAGGGTACCACAACTACGGCTTTGCTATGGGGATGCTATGGCTTTGCCTCCTAGTAAGCACTTTTATGTTTCTTTTAATAGTTTTTGTTTCTTTTATGGATGGAAAAAGACTTCAATTGTTCACTATATTGTTACCATAACATGCAGATAACCTGCGGATTGGTTCGGAAAAGGATGTATTTTTGAAAAACAGATTGGAATAAGTGAGTAACAAGGGGTACCACAACCCCGAACCAAACCCGAAGAGAACCGGAAAGATTTAATATTGGTGTAGGTGATTTGACTTCGAGAATTGAGTGTATTGGCTTTTGATGATTTTTTAGTTTTTTTGATTATTTGTTATTTTTGATTTAATGATTTTTTAGTTTTTTGATTGTGAGGTTATTGATTTGTGTTTTTTGTAATATTTATGGGAAAAAGCTTGGTAAATTTTGAATTGGATGGGAAAGTTTTTTATATTTGAAGGTATTAACCAGTTGAAAGCAATTTAAAAACTAGGAAGTGTTTTGCTGCGAAGTCAGCGACATTCGCAGAGCACAGTGCTATTTTTGAAGGGACAACTCTGGGTGGAGGGAAAGGTTGTGCGATATACTTGAAAAACAGAACAGAAAACAGAACAAAATGAAATTTTACAAAATTATAATCTTAATATTTCAATTACTATTTTTGAATTCTTGTGCTCAAAATGAAGCGTATTATGATACAAAACAAGACCAGTTCACATTCATTGTTCTAAATAAAAATTCTGTAGATGATTTCTTCAAAAACAATAAAGAGTTAAATTTTAATAACCCTGAATTAAAGAAAATGATAATTGACAGTTTATATAATGGAACCAACAATGAAAGAATAAATATTAAAAATTATGATTTTTTAAAAAACACAAAAGAACCTAATCAATATGAATATCAGCTTTCGCAAAACGTAATAAAAGCAACATATTTTGAAAATCAAGAAGAATATTTTACAGGTTCTTTGGATTATTTTTTTTATTTTAAATGTTTGCCTAAAGAGTTCAAGTATAAATGGACTCAAACGAGTTTAGGAAATTTTCAATTCAATTCAACTTTTTTTTCAATATTAAGAGATAATAGTCCTGAACTTGATAAAATTATTTATGGAGATATTGGAAACTATGACGAAAATCTAAAGAAAATTTTTCAGGATCCGTTAATCTTTAATGAAATAACACCTGAAAATGCAAAAAAAATGAAACAGACAATTTTAAGTAATGTAAAATTTAACGACAAAAGATTTAAACAAGACAAGCTGAATTTTTTATATTTTTTAAACCAAACTATTGAAGAAAAATGGCGTTTAATTTTAATAGATTGGAATTAGTACATCGCACAACAGCTGGTGGAAAATCAGTATTGGAAATGATAATAATACTAGAAATAAAGCAGGGAAGAATGTTATTATAGACGCAAATGTCTATAACTTAGAAGGCAAAAACATAGCGTTATCAAAAGAAGAATTTGCCACTAAAATTTATAGTGATGAAATTTTTATCTCTGAAACTAGTTGGAAAAATTTCAAACATATATTTTTAAAAATTTCCGATTTTACCAGTAAATAAGTACTGTGGCTAGCAACAGTTTCTAACATTTGCTAGACTTGGGATGATACCGAATTTTCTCGGAAAATTCAAGGCCAATTTTGTACTTGGAATCATTAGTAATAAATCGTCCAATCTATGGCAAGCAGTTAAAACATACTAAAAACATAAAAAAAACAGTGTTCCTATGAAGCCCTTTATTTCAGTCCTTTTCTTTTTTTTATTATTTGCTACCTATGCCCAAGATCAAAAAGCGGTAGGCTGGATTAATGAGCATGCCATTACAATTGAAGATGCCAATCCGGATACCAACCTGAAGCTATTTCATACTAACATTCCTCAAAAGTTTGCTGCAGCAAAAATTTTCGGATTTGGTGAAGCTACGCATCAAGGGAAAGAATTTTTTGATATCAAGGCTAAATTCTTTAAATATTTGGTTACAACCCAAGATGTCAAAGTGTTTATTATGGAGGATTCCTATACTTCAGAAGCGGGAATTAATGAGTGGATTAGCGGTGGAAAAGGAGACGCAGCCACTATTGCCAACAATTTTAGTATTGGATTTTGGTATTGCAAAGAAGTGGTGGACCTTTTGGAATGGATGCGAAATTATAACCTTACTAAAAGTAGCGAAGAGCAAATTCGCTTTTATGGGATGGACATTCAAGATGTGAAAAATAGCAATCAAGAAATACGTGATTTAGTTGAAAAATATGCTGTTCCTGTAAGTGAAGAGCTTCTTGTTGTAGTTGACAGTTGTGTAGCAAAGGAAGTAAAATATGCAGCAAAAACGGATTGGGCAACGATTCAAATTCCTAAACTAAATGAAGTGGAGCGTATTTTACTTGATTTTAGAGCAGGTGTTACAAACGAGGCGATTGAGGAGTTCAATGCTGCAATAAGAGCCTTGAATTATTTGATACAATATACCTATTACGTACAAAATCATTACAGTCAAGATAGGGATTTGAAAATGTTTGAAAATGTGAAGTGGATCTTAGAAAATAAATCAAAAAATGGAAAGGCTTTTATTAGGTCGCATAACGAACATATTAATAACAAGCAATTTGGAAATTATAGCGGACGAAACATTTACAATCTAGGTAGGCATTTGAAAGAATATTTTAAAAACGATTATTATAGTGTTGGGTTTGATTTTGGTACAGGTACCTTAGCCGGTTATTTTTCTGATTCGGACGAAAAACCGAGTTGGAAAAAAGTGGAATTAAAGGAACCCTTTGCTAACACGTATGCCAAAACACTTTTTGAAACAAAAGACGACATTTATTTTATTGATATGTTTAGTGCTTTAGGAGGTGATGCCTCTGATTTCTTTAAAAAGAAAACGAAACAACTAGTGGCAGGTGGTGGAGGGTTTAATCCCAATAAAAATCATTTGTATCAAAAGAAGTTTTCAGCGATGTATGATGGATTGATCTTTGTAAAAAATATCAGGCTTCCGACTAATGATTTGATTGGGGAGTGAATATAAAGAAATTGAATTGACAATAGAAAAAGACATCGATTTCTATTTAAATCACTAAAGGAATGGATTGAATCTACAATAAAACAATAAAATCGGCCCTACATCTCTATCGAAGATATGGTTTTTATGAGATTGAGTTGGAAATCGGAATTTATGAAAGAGCGAATATGAAAATGGAAAAACGGATTGTATAACATTTACCGCTAAGGGCTGGGAACGTTTTACAACCCTTCCAAAAAAAATACTATTTTTGACGCACCATTCACAACCCCAATGAAATGATTTTATTATTTGGAATCGGAAATTCAAAACTGAAACAATTCTATTTAGACGATTGCACTTGTTCGAACTGCAATCAAACACTACAACACCGCTTTACGGTGAAAGGTCATTATTTTTCGTTCTTCTTTGTGCCGGTGGTGCCGTTGTATAAGAGTACGACCGCTGAGTGTATTCATTGCCGAATCGAGCTACCCAAAAGCCGATGGAATGTCAATTTAAACGAAAAATTTAATAGAGCCATGGCTTTTAAACCCGCCAAAAGACCTTGGTGGCATTTTTTTGGTTGTATGGGCGTGCTAGTAGTGCTGTTGGGCTTTGCGGTATTGGTGGGTTATTATTATAACGACTTGAAAGAAGACCCTGAAATACAATCACGAGTTCAAGAACTTAGGGATGTAGGGGAGAATGACGAGCTGATTTATGAGGATGGTGATGCAGCCCTGAATGAGGATGTAAACGTGGAGCCCATCGATTCGATTACTACTTTTTTTAAAAACTAAAACACCAAGCAAATCATGATAGTAGGCGTGTTTAAACGAGAATTAACGACCCAAAAGTTAGCCACTGTGGCTTGTGAAAGCTGTGGGGAGGAACAATTGTATGTGACGGTATATTCCAAGTTTTTTGTGTTGGGACTTCCGGTGTTTCCCACCGAAAAAGCAATTGAGGTACATTGTAAGCATTGCAAGAAGCAAAACCACATCAATGCAAAAACGCAACGAAGTGCCGCCGATCGCATCCAGCGTGTGGTGGAACAAACCAAACACAAATGGTATACCTACCTATTGTTAATTATCTTTGGAGTGGGTTCGGTGTATGTGATGCTCACGCAATTTGATGAATTCAAACAGGAGATGGGCATAACACCCGAAACGAACGCTCCTGTAATTTATGAAACGGAGCTTTCGGCTACCGATGAGGTTTTGGATGAAATTGTTGTGGCGGAAACTGTTTCTGAAAGCAATTATGAAACGGCAGAAAGACAGTTTTTGCAGCTCACATATCGCACTTCTGATACGCCCGAGCATGAAGCCGCGGTTTACTTACAGTCACTTTTGAATAGCGAGATTAAAACAAGCAATGCGAAAGGCTACGAACTGGAAGCCGCGAATAACGGACAACGGGTGCTCTTAGTGGCGTATGTACCCAACATCCATAAAAGCACGAAAGCCGCTAAAGAGGAATTACTTGCACGTACCGAAAAAGTCCTTCGAAAGCAATTTGGTTATACGGAATTTTATTTGGCCTTTTATGGGTATGATACTAATTTATATGCTATGAAAGCAGGCGATTATACACAAGTGGCACAACACAATATCGAACCGGAAGAGGAGGAGCGTTTGCATGTGTTTTATGGGGAGTAGTTCAGTCTAATTAATGCATAACAATGGTAGTACCCAATTTTAGAGGTAAACTGATGTTGCAAGTATACTTAGTTGAACAGGTAACTATAGTTACATTTTTTCTGCCACTATTGAATTGGTAATTCTATTATACGTATAATAATATTTTGTGGCGGTACACAGTACTTTAAATTCATCCATTCCGCATAATTCACCATACAAGCGAAAAGTGCAGATATCTGTAGCTGTAATATGAGGTGTCGTTTTTAAATGAGAGTGAATAGCTGAAATCACTTTTTCACCATTAGGCCCTTTTGATTCCGCCGGAATCATTCTGGAATGAAATTTCTTCCAGTTTACAATTGTACCGTCGGCATCGGTTGTAAAAAGATAATCATTGCCAAAGGGAATAACGCCTGATTTTGAAGTACCCATTATGATATATAATTTGTAACTGCTTTTATCTTTTATCAGCACAAAATTGGGATTGAATCCATCAGGAAACCCTATTTGGTAGTCCGGATTTGATAATTGATTTAAAATTTTTATTTTGATGTTTATTAATTCCTGCTCAATTGGCGTTAGTTCCGATTTTTGAGTAGTAATCTCGAAAGGGTTAGTAAGATTTGAACCCTTGTAACTATACAAAGCTAATCGTTGTTTTAAATCTTTCGTCATGTAACAAACAGATACAGTATCACCGGAATGATGAACTACATAGCCTCCATAGTCTTTTTTTAATTTTTTGTCAGCCATCAATCGATCTGTGGAATTCCAAACCGCTTTCTCATAACGATAGAGTAAATCAGCTTCTTGTATAATAGAATCAAACACGCGTTCAAAGTGTTCTTCTTGTGCTTGACCATTTGAAATTAAAAAAAGGAATACGACTAAAAGGCTACATTTTTTCATAAGGTTCTATTTTTGTTTGTTGGTTTTAAACAGCTACTGACTACTATATTCCGGTGATTCGTCCCTCTATTTCTAAAGAATAGTCCAACCATTTCTTTTTATTTAAAAAATAAATACGCTGGTTTAAATATTGAAAATAATGGGTCATTTCATAAAACAATTCTAAGTTTGATTCCAAGTACTTTTCGCCGTCAAAATAGGTGTGTCGAGTAGTACTAAATTCACTGATTTTATTTTGTGTGGCTTCCGGAAGTTCATCGGTCAAGGCTATTCGGGTCAATAATTGCTGTAAAGCCTCTTTAAATTGTTTTTCAAAAGGGTTGAAATTAACAAAATTCATGTAGATTTTATCATGAGGATTTTGATCATTGGTAAAAGCCAATCGTTCAAAAAGAGTGGTGTATAATGCTAAATTAGCATCATAGGTAGCATCAAAGTCCAGATAGGTATCACACACCGCTTTATAATCATTCAATTTGCCTTGTTCTTGAGCTTTTGTATAAAAATAAATGTAAATCTCTTGGTCATTTTTTTTGAGTTTATCCTGAAGTAATGCTATGTTTTCTTTAATAATAGCTATAGTATGAGGTGCCTCTTTGGCTTTGTGTTTAATGCCTTCGTAGTCATAGTTAGCGATTGCTACGGTTTTGTTTTTTATCGCTTCCAAGAGTTGTAAATCACTGTTAAGAATGGCTAATTCTTTACTCCATGAGCAAGCTTCCTTTGAGAATAGCCTATCAAAAGTAGCCAAAGAATGGGGCGGATCATTTGTTGTAAAAGCTACAGGACTGTGTTGGTCATAATAACCATTAAAATCTTCATGAAAAGTTTCTTTGGTATAGAAAGCAGTAAACGTTTCTTGAAATGCTTCAAGAGAATGTTTTTGTGGAGTAATAGCATAAGTAACCGAAGCAAATAATTTATGGGTTAATGCCTGTTGAGTTTGCTCAACATCCATAAAAATAGTGGAAGCAGGCTGGTTGTTTGGATTGCTTTTTTCTATGTTTAATCGCTCTAATGCCGAAATTCGATCGGTCAATTCCGGGTGTGAGGCCCACTGGTTTTTAACCACCAACTTTGAGCTGTTAAAATGGGCGATGTGTTTCATTTGAACATCAGGAAATTGATTCACAACCGGTATCCCTTGTTTTGCTGCCAAAAAGTGAACAACAAATTCTTGTTCTTTAAAAATGTTGGAACTGACAAGAGCATCGGCTTGTTTTCCATCATAAAAGTTCAAAACGTTATGATATCCTTTCTCTGCTAAATCCAACCGCAATAGCGAGTTTTTTAAGGGTAAATAGCCCGTAACATTGGCGGCTACTTCATCCGCATGAAACTCCATTTCTCGTGATAATGCCAAATAACTGGTATTGACTATTCCATACATTTTCTGTAATAACCACTGAATACCTTGAATTATTTTTTGAGCAATAGCTACGAAAAAAGCAAAATAATTACTTGAATTTGCAACTTTTGACATGAGGTTGTAATAGGATTCATTGTCATACAATAAATTGTAAATAATTTGATTGACATTGTAAACATAACTGCCCACCTTCATTGATTTTTGAGAAAAATGACCAAATTCATGAGCTACTATGGCTTTCAATTCATCGTGCGTGATTGAATTGACCAATCCCATGCCAATATGTAAATTCTTTCGAATTGGAAAAAACATACTCCAAAAACTGGAATCATAAAAAACACTGGCATTTACCTCAGACGACAGATAGACTTTTTTTGGGAAATCAGTTCCCGTAGTAGCTACAATTTCATCTATAAAAGAAAAGAGTCGTGGTTCATCGTTTCGGGTTACTTCCATGTAATTAGACAAATCGGTCTTGTTTCTTTTAAATAAAAATTTAAATAAAAAAACCGTTATCATACAACCTAAACCGGCCAAACCAATTCCTATAACCAAGGTGAAAAACATCGGTTTTATTACAATTAAACTTATTCCGGCATAAAAACAACCTATAGTGATTGCTATGACAAGTAGGACTAATACGAGGTAAAAAACAACAAACAAAAAAATTGCAGCTATAGCTTTGGCAGTTTGTTTTTTAAATTCCGGAGAGATTTGAATGGTCATAGTGATACGTAGCTTTTTTTTAAGGGAATACCTAAACACACAAATTGATTGTAAGCGGTTCCGGAAAAGGTACGACTCTGTTTTCAGAACCCTCCAAGCTGTAGAGGATAACTTACTTTACAAACCTAAGAATTAATTGTAGGAATAAAAAAAATAATAGGGTCATTTTTAGCAATTGGAAAACTACAAAATGATTTGTACGATAGCAACGGATTAAAATGTGTTGCTACAAGATGTGTCGTCCCTCCGGGACTTTGACATGGGGCGGGTGGAAATGAGGGATTGAATTTAGCAAAATTGTATTAGGTTACTGACTTTAGGGATGCATTTACCAGAGTCGTAGGTTCAAATTTATTATACGGCTTTTTAATAAAGCTAAACACCAATCAAACCTTTAAAAGGCTTGTTTGAACGGGAATGAGCAACCTTATAATTAGCTTTTTTTAAAGTTTTAATCAGTTACTCTAAATTGTAAATCATTGACTATAACGGAAGAGGTATTTGAATTATTAGAGGCTATAAAAACTTCAATGTAATCCCCTAAAACTAAATCCACCTCGGTATTCAATGTAATTTGAAAGGATTGGTTATTGCTTGCCGCAGCCATAGAAGCTATGGGTGCTGTAATCATAGTTCCATTTTTTGCAATCCCGATTGAAAAGTCTGAATTATTGGCGGGTGCTTTAGCTCCAATAGTTACAACTATTTTACCGGTGATGGGTTCAACGTCATTGTAAGTCATCCTGCTATTGGCAGTTATAAACCTTTTTTGATTTACAATTGTTGCTGTTCCGGCAATTTTATAAAAAGTGCCTACTGTTGTAAGTGTGGTAGGTGTTTCATTATTGTTGAAATAAATGAAACTAAATGCTCTGGAGTCTGGTATGTTGGTGTTTTGTCTCATGCTCCATCCTTTTGAATACGAATCAATACCTTGCAATGGAGTGGTAACGCCCCTAAACATATTTGTGGTTAATCGTCCTCTGTCAATCGTTGCTCCTGCATTTACCTTAATACCGGTTTGTCCGTTGTAAATGAAATAGTTGTTTGACAAATCGATATCATCGATGATTAGACCTGATAAAAATTCAATGGCGGACCCGTTTGTTATGTTTTCAATAAAACAATAGGCAACTGCAAATTTACCAACATTCCCTGTTATTTTTAATCCATCTGTAACTTTCCAAAAGTTTTTAGTAAAGGTAATGGCTTTAAATCCTGAAATTTGACCAACTCCTAATGATGGCATAATTTCCACTACTGAAGATCCTGAAAAAACATTACAATACATATTTCCGGTACTGTCTGAAAAATCATAGGCTTTGGTGGAAGCACTAAAGGGAACGACCGCTAAATTTTCGATAAATATACTGGTATCCGTACTTCTCAGTACGGCACCGCTGACATTGGAAACTATCATGTCTTTTTGGGGGTCAGTTCCACGAAGTCCTGCACCATTTATAATAATAGCATTGGGACTGATATCAACAAATCCGGAAAAGACATACATTTTAGTGGCATCCAAGGTGATAGTAGTGCCTACCGGCGAAGGTAAATCTGCAAGTGAGTAAACATAAACCAAGTTGGAGTTCACTGAAAAGGAAAAGGATTTCCAATCGCCACCGCTAAATATATCGGAGGAATTGTTAGTCAGATTATAAATTTGTAACCCTTCCGCAGGGGCAATGATAGCATCCCTTTCAGCTTTACTCATCCTGGGTAGTAGAAGACCTTGTGATATGGATTCAATGTGTAATATGGAAGAACTATGTGGTTCAGTGGTGCCGATTCCAATTTGGGCATTGGAAAAAAATTGTATAAAAAAAATTGCACAAAAAACAATAGTTTTTGTTTTCATAGGTAGTAAGATTGGGGATAGTAAAGATACAACTAAATCAGATATAAATGCTATTTTTAATCCCCAAGGGATTGAAATCCCTTTTAACAATATTATTTGAACGATACCAACGGATTAGAATCCGTTGCTACAATATGTGCCGTCCCTACGGGACTTTGACATGGGGGGGGGTGTAAAGCTGGATTGAATTTTTGGATAATAGTATGCCATTTCCCAGAGCCGTAGGCTCGAATTTATTGTAGGGCCGGATTTCAATCCGGTTGTATCGTAATAATTTGACGGATTTTATTCGGTTGTAACGGAATGATATGTCGGATTTCAATCCGACTGTTTTAGCCACCGACAGTAAACCATTTCAATCTAATTTTTCAATAAAGTATATTGAAAATAGGAATGATAAATAGAAAGTAAATTTTCAAAAATCATATTGATTGAAGGTGTTTTGTAACGGTGTTGTAACACGAGATAGTTTTCTTCTTTCTTTTGAATTTCATACATGAAATCATACTCTTTATAGAAAAAATAGGACAAGGTATAATTGGGTTGGTTGATTCCCTCTTCTACGTTGGGATAGGCTTCAAGAAGTTTTTTAAAATCGGCGTATTCTTTAAGAAAGGTAACTTGTTTAGTTGTTGGGTCCAATTGGTAGGTAAAGAAGGTGCTGTTGCGAGTTGATTGATAAAATAACACATAATGTTCCCCTTCTTTTTGAGCAAAGATGGCTTTTTGTTGAAATTCTTTTTCTACAGCCTCAATCTGCTTTTTGATTTCCTTATCATCAAAACCAACCGATACCAATGTTAGCGGTAAGGAGGATTTTTCTTCTGTCAACTCACCATTTTTATTTTTTGCAGCTACCAAAGCTGTTCCGGCTTTCGTTTTTTGATTGATTCGGTTAAATAGAGCATCAATTTGTTGGTCAAGAAGGCCAATTACTGAGGTGTACTTTGAATGTCTGCGAAGCACTGTTGAATCCCGATGTATCATGGCATTGGTAGCTACATGATAAAATATAGTAAATTGTAGGTCATGAGGCACGTCATTCATTATTTCGGTCGAATTAATACTTTTAGCAACTTCATTGCTTAAATAGGACGTAAAACATCTTTTAAGTTCGGGAAAATTGTTGGTTGTTTTATCGGCACAACTTTTTAGGGTAACCGGACTTGATAAATTAACAGGGTTTTGAGAAAACAAAGAAAAACTGAGGCACAAACAGCTTAGTACAAATACTTTTTTCATGGAAAAAGGGTAGTTTTGAATTTATAGTTCACCTATCTTCCAAAACTACACTTTTTTTAAATTGTAAGAAGGTGTTTTTACATTATATTTTGGTTACACCAACGGATTGAAATCCGTTTTAACAATATGATTTGTTCGATGCCAACAGATTAAAATCAGTTGCTACAAGATCATTTGTACGATACCAACGGATTAAAATCCGTTGCTACAATATGTGCCGTCCCTACGGGACTCCTACATGGTGGTGAGGTGGAAAGAGGGATTGCATGTTTTATAATAGCAACAATCGAATTATCCAACAATCAATAATTCACCAGCATCCCCACACCAAAGCCCATATCGCTGTCGTAATGCGTTCGGAATCCTATGTTTTTTCCGGCGATATAATGCATGCCAAACATGTATTCTTTGTCGGTATTTATCATAAAGGCGGCTCTGATTCTTTTTGAAATAGGGATATCTTCCCGTCGTAGTTGTATCCTAACGTTGCCATCATGGTAGAGTTCCGATTGAATGATGACCAGGAGAGGTAAGGTATAAGCGACACCCAAACTGACTTGCGTGCGACTGTCTTTGGTGTTTTTTTGTCCGAAGAGGTTTTTTTCTACGGCATTATGTCCTAGTTTTCGGTACCGCCAATCAAAACCAATAAAAGGCATTAGCCATTGCATTTTGCCAATGTATCGCCCAATGTGGGTTTCGCTTTCATAACCGTGGTCATTGTGATAGCCCAAACGCCATTCGGTTCCCAAACTCCAGCGGGTGTTTTGCAACATCGCCATACCGTCATTTCCGTTAGTAGCAAAGTCATTTTGAATCATGAAATGCATTTCGTTGCTTTCCCTTTGTAACTTTTTGTAGGCCCATGCTTTATTAGGCAAAAGCGGATTGGGTGCTTGGTCTTCCGTACTGAATACGCGGTTCATTCCTGCCATCATGTGGTAGAGAATGTGGCAATGAAAAAACCAGTCGCCTTCTAAATTGGCATTGAATTCAATGACGTTGGTTTCCATCGGCATAATGTCTATCACGTTTTTTAAAGGTGCATAATCGCCTTGACCGTTGATTACTCTAAAATCATGACCGTGTAAATGCATCGGATGCCGCATCATGGAATTATTGAAGAGCGTGATACGAATGTTTTCTCCTTTTTTTATCAGGATTTTATCGGATTCTGCCAGTACTTTATTGTCCATGCTCCAGACATAACGGTTCATGTTTCCGGTGAGTTCAAAACGAAATTCCCTTACAGGAGCTGCTTCCGGCAGATTGGTTTTGGTTGGCGATTTCAACATCGCGTAGTTTAGCGTCACGATTTCAGAGGCATCCATGTTGTGATTCGAATGGTCGGAATGGTTGGATTCCATCGGTTTCTTTTTATCCGTGATTTCGGGATACATCACCGCATTCATGTCCATTTGTTGTAAGCTCATTTTCATTCCCATATCGTGCATGTCGCCGTTCATTTTCATCATGTCATTCATCATTTTCATGCCTTCAAAATAGTTCAGCTTGGGCAACGGACTAATTAATTGTTTGATTCCGCCACCCAAATAGATGGAAGCCGATTTGGTTCGGTCTTCAGCAGTGGCTAAGAATTCATAGGACGTATTTTCTGCCGGAAGGGTAACCAGAACATCATAGGTTTCGGAGACACCAATAAGCAATCGGTCCACTTCTACGGGTGCTACATCATTGCCATCATTGGCTACAACGGTGAGTTTACCTCCGGCATGCCGCAACCAAAAATAGGAGGAAGCACCCGCGTTTGAAATTCGCAGCCGAATCGTTTCACCTGCTTTGAATTGGGAAAGCTGACTTTCGTTTTTTCCGTTGATTAAAAATTGATCGTAATAAATGTCGCTCACATCCATTGCCAACATGCGTTTCCATTCGTTGGTCAGTTTGGTTTTAAAATGCCCCGCTCGGAGAGCTTCGGCATAACTTTGTGTCGTTCCTTTTTTTATCGCAAACCAATCGGAAGCATTGTGCAACATGCGATGCACGTTTTCCGGTTTGTAGTCGGTCCATTCGCTGAGAATAATGGGAACGGCAGGGATATCATCAATACCTTTTCGAAAGGTTTTATCATCAGGTCGTTTGAGCAAAATGAGCGAACCATACATGCCGATTTGTTCTTGCAATCCACTGTGACTGTGGTACCAGTGCGTACCGTTTTGAACGATTGGAAATCGGTAAATATGTGTCGTATTGGGTGCAATTGGCATTTGCGTTAAAAATGGGACACCATCTTCTTGGTTGGGTAAATAAATGCCATGCCAATGCATAGAAGTACTTTCTTTGAGTTGGTTATGCACATGTATTTCGGCAATATCCCCTTCTGTAAAGGTAAGGGTAGGCATCGGAATTTGACCGTTCACAGCAATGGCTCGTTTTTGCTTTCCCGTATAATTGACAAGGGTGTCTTTTACATAGAGGTCATAGCGGACAACTTGTTGGCCGACTACGATATTTCCAAATAAAAGAAATAAAAAAGCGTAAATTATTTGTTTATTTCTCATTTTCCAATCGTCTAATCATTGTTTTCATTTCTTCAATTTCTTTGCGTTGGGCTTCTATAATTGCCTCTGCCAATTGCTTAACCTCAGGATCTTGGATAGCTGCTCGTTCACTCGTCAAAATAGCAATTGAATGATGTGGAATCATTGCTTTCATCCATAGTAGATCTCCAATAAATGGTTGCTGTGCTCGGACTAAACCCAATGCACTCACAAAGATCGTAAAACTAACCACGAGTATCGCAATGTTTTTTTTCTTATTTTTATACATGTGTCGCATAAAAAACCACATAATGACTGCCATTGTCGAAATTCCTAAACAAGTCATATATAAGCGTGTGAGGCTAAAATAGACATGGTCTATGGCATAGGTATTTAAATACATTGTAATGTACATTGCCACAAATGAGCAAGCGAGCATAACAAAGAATGTACTGTAATTGCTGTTTAAATGTTCCTTTTTATTTTCCATAATTAAATTTTAATAGTTCGTAATCGTAAAGCATTGACTATAACAGAGACCGAACTAAAACTCATGGCCAAAGCAGCAATCATCGGCGACAATAAGATGCCGAAAAACGGAAATAGCAATCCTGCTGCAATAGGAATACCCAATGTGTTGTAAATCAGTGCGAAAAATAGATTTTGCTTGATGTTTCTCATAACCGCTTTACTGAGTTTTTGTGCTTTTACAATACCTTGTAAATCGCCTTTTATCAGCGTTATCATGGCACTTTCTATGGCAACGTCAGTACCTGTTCCCATGGCGATACCTACATCGCTTTTGGCTAAAGCAGGGGCATCATTAATGCCATCGCCCGCCATTGCTACAATCTTGCCTTGCAGTTGCAGTTTTGCTACTTCTTTCATTTTATCTTCAGGCAGCATACCGGCTTTGAAATCAGACAAATGGAGTTCGTCGGCTACAGCTTTTGCCGTGTCTTTGTTATCGCCGGTAAGCATGATTACTTCGATGCCGTTTTTTTGAAGTTCGGCAATCGCTTTGGCACTTGTGGGTTTTATTTTATCGCCAATAACTACGTAACCAACAACTGCTTTATCTACTGATAAATAGGATACGGTCTTACCTTGTTGTTGGAATTTTTTTGCTTCCTCTTCCAGGGTAACATTAATTGCGGCATTACTGTGTTCCATCATTTTCGGATTTCCTAAGGCTATTTTTTTACCGGCAATAATCGCTTCGACACCTTTACCGGTAACAGCACTAAATTTTTCCGATTTTAAAAGGGTAGTATTTTGTTCTTTACCAAATTTTACCGTGGCTTCCGCTAAAGGATGCTCGCTGTTGCTATTTAAGGATACGATAAATTGAAGCACTTCACTTTCATTATAAACAGTACCAAAAGTCCCTATTTTTTCGACTGTAGGTTTTCCTTCCGTAATTGTTCCTGTTTTATCGATGATTAAGGTAGTTACCTTGTTCAATTTCTCGAGAGCTTCGGCATTTTTAATCAATATACCATTTTGAGCCCCTTTTCCAACGCCGACCATAACCGACATGGGTGTTGCTAATCCAAGGGCACAAGGACAAGCAATTATTAAAACGGCAATAGCATTCACAAACGCAAAAACATAAGCGGGTTCCGGTCCCCAAATAGCCCAAACGGCAAAAGTGAGCAAGGAAATAAGCACCACTACGGGAACAAAATAGCCAGATACTTTATCTGCTAAATTTTGTATTGGAGCCCGACTTCTGCTGGCTTCATTTACCATATGAATAATTTGAGAGAGCAACGTTGCACTACCTACTTTTTCGGCTTTCATTAAAAAAGACTGGTTGCCGTTGATGGTTCCACTACTAACCGAATCACCATTGGCTTTGTTTACCGGGATGGGCTCACCTGTAATCATCGATTCGTCAACAGTAGTGTCACCTTCGGTTATGGTGCCATCTACCGGAATTTTTTCACCCGGTTTTACTTTTAAAATATCGCCTACTTCAATTTTATCAATAGTTACTTCTACTTCTTCGCCATCGACAACTTTGATGGCTTTGTTTGGAGCTAATTTCAGAAGTTCTTTTACGGCAGAATTGGTTTTGCTGTGAGCACGAGCTTCTAATAATTGACCTAAAAGAACCAACGTTAAAATAACGGTAGCAGCCTCAAAATAAACATGAACCGCACCTGAATCGGTTTTGAATTGTTCGGGAAATACATCAGGAAAAAGCATGCCAAAAACACTAAATAACCAAGCTACACCGGCACCAATTCCAATCAGTGTAAACATATTAAGTTGCCACGTTTTGATACTTCTGTAAGCCCGTTCAAAAAACATCCAGGTCGCGTAAAAAACTACGGGAATAGACAAAAAGAACTGTATCCAATTCCAATATTTTTGTTCAAATAGCTCATATAACGGATTATTAGTAATCATTTCACTCATGGCAATTATAAAAATAGGCAAGGTGAAGGCACTAGCTATCCAAAACTTCCGCAATAATTTTGTATATGTTTTTTCTTCTGAGGAAAGCGAAGCCTGTAAGGGTACTAAATCCATACCACAAAGCGGACAAGCACCTGCTTCGTCTTTTACGATTTCAGGATGCATGGGGCATGTCCATTGTTCTGATGAAGTGTAGGAGAGATTTTGTTGTGCTACCAAATCCATACCACAAACAGGACAATCTCCGGGTTTGTCATACGTTTTTTCTCCTTCACAATGCATCGGGCAGTAGTATTTTCCGTGAGGAATGTGTACTGCTTTTTTTTCCGTTACAGAAGGTGTGGCACAACAGGATGTTTTGGTAGTTGATTCGGTGTGGCATGAGGCAGAAGTCTTCCCATTATTCATCGCAATGGTATAGGGCCCAACTGCTGATAAAGCTGCTTGTAACCGTTCCGTTGCCACATGATTTTGCATCGTTATGGTAGCCAAAGGTGGATGCAGAGAAACTTGAACATCAATTCCTTCGATGCTTTGCAGTGCTTTTTCGACTTTTGAGCGACAGCCGTCGCAAGTCATTCCGGTAATGTGATAGGTATGTTTCATTTTTGTCTTTTTATAGTACAAATTTCTAACAATCCCTTGTCTTGCACTTGTAAAATTATGGGTTTGATTTGTAAAATTTATAAATCTTCAATTTGTTTTCTTTTTACAACTTTTAAATTTTTAAAATGAGTAGGTGAAAAGCCCGTCACTTTTTTAAACTGATTACTCAAATGAGCTACATTACTGTAATTTAAACTATCCGCAATTTCACTGAGTGAGATTTCGTCATACAGCAGCAACTCTTTTACCTTTTCAATTTTTTGATGGATATAAAATTGCTCAATTGTGGTAGCCGTAACTTCTGAAAACAAATTGGATAATATACTGTAATCTTGATGTAATTCTTGCGATAAATAATCGGACAGATTGGTTTTTAACGGTATATTTTGATTATGGACTAACGTTATGATTAGTGTTTTAATTTTATCAATCGTTCTGCTTTTTTTGTCGTTGATGATTTCAAAACCAAAGGCTTTCAG
Organism: Flavobacterium orientale; assembly: GCF_014638005.1. Lineage (GTDB taxonomy): Bacteria > Bacteroidota > Bacteroidia > Flavobacteriales > Flavobacteriaceae > Flavobacterium > Flavobacterium orientale. The sequence continues at coordinate 19,110 of NZ_BMFG01000010.1, read as the reverse complement.
CTGTTCGGCAATGGCTTTTTTTTCATCATCTGTAACTGGCATGGCTAATTCTACTTCACCCAAATCTACTGCAAGCAGTGAATGTCCGAGTGTTTCTAACGCGGACTTCACTACCATTTTGCAGCGACTACAAACCATGTTTTTAATGTAGAGCTTCATGTTATTCTATCCATATACTAGATTACCTTGTACTACTACTCCAGAACAGCTGTCAAATCCATACCGCATTTTGGACAGGTTTCACCTGAATTTCCGTTAACTTCAGGATGCATGGGGCAGGCATAGGCCATTTCTTTTGTTTCCTGTGTTTCAGCACTACTATTGACACTTGTGGTATCCGATTCCAATAAGACAACACCCTGATTTTCGTCGTTGTTTTTTTGATTGCAGGCCATAACAACCAGCACCATAACGATCATTGAAAAGATTGATTTTTTCATAATTTAAATACTATTTAGTTTACAGTTTATTTACTGCAGCTAAAGTTACAAAATGACTATAGCATTGATTTACACTACTTCCTTTTTAAATTACAGCATTCACAGTTATTTTTTTAAAAGAATTTCATATTCCTTTATTTTTTCTTCCAACGATTTAATAGCCCCTTTGCTGTTTTTTTCCTTAGCTAAAGCCAACGCTTTTTTGGAAGCTTCCAAAGCTTCTGAATATTTTTTTTGTTCACCCAAAAGCTTTTGCCTTAAATTGGGATAATAAAAATTTTGTGCATCATATTTTTCCGCTTGTACCAGCCAACTAATCGCTTGATTTTTATCTCTATTAGTGGTTATATAATAATTTGCCGCCTGAAAAAGTAAGTTAGCATCTGTCGTTTGATTTTGGAGGATATGGTTTTGAATCAAAGTCATACTACGTTCATCAGCTGTGCTTTTAATGGGTATTTGAACCATGGTATGCTCCCAAATAATTTTTAAAAAGCCTTCCCCTCGTGAGTTGATATCGTTGATTTCGATGGTAAATGTTTCATAATAATGGGGTGTTTTTTGAACGGGTACTGTAAATCGCATAACATCCTTCGCTTGATCATAACCGGAGTCACCATGTAGTGATGTATCATTATTGACAATTATAGTCCATTCTTTTTCACCAGGAATGGAGAAAAGTGAATACGACCCCTTGGTTAAAATAGTACCGCCAAAAACTATATCTTCGTCCGTAGTGAAAGTGGTACAATCACTCGCACCTGTTCGCCACAACTGATTATAGGGAACCAGATCACCCATAATTTTTCTGTTTCGGGCTAAGGGGCGACTGTAGGCTACTTTTACTAATGCACTTCCTATTTCTTGCTCAAAGGAAGCAGCGGGACTGGGTGAAGTGGTTTTGATTTGAATTTTATCTTGTGCTAACACCTGAATGGTGCAAAAAAATAAAAGGCTTAAGGTAATTAAATGTTTCATTTGGCTAGGTTAAAAAAGGTATATTCAAGATTTAAATAAAAGCCGTTAGGTGCGGTTCGCAACATAGAACTTAATACTTCATAACGGTAGGCCACATCAATTCGGGCTTGACTGTTAATGATAAACTGCACCGCAGGCACCACATCTAAATAGGATTTTCCGTTGGTGTTGATGGTTTGACCTACAAACTCCAACATCAAATTGATATTGGTCTGTTTGTAACTGGTGTATACCTTCGGATGCATTAGTTTACCTAATGAGAACGTGTAATTGGTGGCATGGTTCCCAAACTGCGAAGGGAAAGGATGATCGGGTTGGTTGTCCAACGCTTTTTCAAAACTCACGGAAGAGCTTATTGCTACTTTTTTTATAAGTTTGGTGGCGACAAAACCTACTTCATAGCCCGTATTGTGTCCCATAATATCAATTTGTTCCTGATGGATATCGGCACGGTTCATACTGTATCGCCCATAAGCGGCTAATCGGAAATGACTGTTGAGATCATCCGTAGAAAAAAAACGGTACTTGGCATACACACTGCCTCCTTCGGCATACAATGCATTGCTTCGGTCACTGAGAAAAGCAGTGCCGCGTAACATCAAATTTTTATTCATACCCCAAGTTACTTCGGGCATTAAATGGTAATTGTAGCCGGTTGCTAAAGCCTCTTTAAAAAGCGAGTTGCTTAATCGTACACTCAGCGAGTTGGCAGGAACATTACTTGCCGGGTCGGTAACTACAAACAGTTCTTGAGCCTTACTTTGTGATGCGAAAACAAAAAGTAAGGCGGTCAGAAGTAACTTTGGCATTAGTTGTTGAATTTATAATGATACACTTCTTCATTTACACCACTGTAGGAAGCCACTTTGGCGTATTTCTTTTGTAATTTTTTGTATTCTTTTTGTGTGACATAGCCTTTGTCTAAAATTCTGATAGCAGCTTCATTTGATGATGTGACTGTTTTATCTTCCAGTGCAATGAATTGATTGGTGTTCGACTGAAGATAAGAGTTATCCAGCGTTACTACCATAGTCCCAATAAAAAAACCGGCTTTTTCCACACTATCTTTAAAGGTTTTAGGTGTAAAAGTGTTGTTCGGCTTCAGAAACACTACAAAAGTGTTCGTATTTAAGTCGGTCGTAACATTTTCAACGTCCGAAAGGCTTTTCAATTGCTTGTTGATGGCATTGGAACACATGGAACAAGTCAAGCCGGTAGCTTGAATTTCGATTTTTGAAATTTGAGCCGTAGTTGACAGACTCATTAACAAAAGAAGGATATAAATTGGAATTCTCATGATTTATTGATTTAAATGTTTTTTAATTTGTTCTTCAGTAGGATTAATGGCAATTAGAATGCCGTTGGCATCAAACAGAAAAGAGGCAGGAAGTTGTTCCACACCAAACTGTATCGCAGTGGGAGCATCAAACCCTTTTGGATCGATGACTTGCATGTATTTGATATTATCTTTTTCAATGGCTTTTTTCCACAGCTCCGGTTTTACATCCAAAGAGATGCCAATAATTTCAAATTGCTCTCGGGAAGTGGCGTTATATAATTTCACTAATTTTCTATTGGCTAATCGGCACGGACCACACCAGGCAGCCCAGAAGTCAATTAAAACTACTTTGCCTGAATACGTTGCAATACTTTGATTGACATCTGTAGTGTTTTTCAAAAACACAGCAGGTAATGGGTCACCTAAATTAAGTTGGGCATTTGCCTGCGTCAAGCAAAACAAAAAGAGACAAGAAAGGATACTATTTTTCATACTACTTATTTAAGGGTTTCAACAGTACTACCACAGGTCATCATTTTTGAACCGTAATAGGGGTTTTTAATGGTGTTTTGTTTGCTTAACCAATTCCCACCTTTACCATCATTCGCCATGGGGCAATGTTGGTTATAAATTGCAAAGTCCCACTTCGAAACCTTTGCTAAGTTAAGCATGTTTTTAGAAAGGAGATCCAATTGACCGCGTTGTGTACCAATGTTTTTAGTCTCGCTTATTTTTTGAACAGTTTGTTTTAATGGACGGAGAACTTGCATCCAAACGTCGTGTTCTTTGGCTCCGAGTTGGTTCATATCAACCTTTTCAATCGCTGCCAGTAACAGTTTTCCTTTTGTAGCAGTTGCCGAGCCGTCCGATTGTATCATGGCATCTTTTACACTAAAATAAGCTTCAAAAACAGGCAATAACATATTGGTTTTTTGAATTTTGGTTACCACTTTTGGTGCAGGAGCAACGTGCTTGGAATGATCCTTAGGTGCTTCAGGTGTGGTAACAACCGCAGTTGCTTGTTGTTCTTTCTTGGTTTCTGCTTTTGGTGCAGTTACAACGTGCTTGGAATGATCCATTGGTGCTTCAGGAGTGGTAACAACCACAGTTGTATGATGCTCATGAGGTTTTACCGCAGTTTTAGCTTCTCGCTCATACTGACAACAACCGTGTAAGTTAGCATAAACATCATCGGGAGCTAAAAACTGTTCGTTGTCATAACCGGCCAAAGCAATGCGTTTCAAAATGGCATCTTGGTTGGTTTTTTTACTGTCAAAAGTGAGTGTTGCCATTTTCGTATTGACATCCCAAACCACAGTCGCTTCCTTATTAATTGTTCCTGCTTTTTCAATAGTTTTTTTACACATGCCACAGTTGCCATATACTTTAGTTGACGCTGTTTCTGTGTTTTTTATTTGTGCTTGTGTGGTAGCCGATAGCACGAAAAATGTGGCTATCAGTACGTTTATGATTGTTTTTTTCATAATGTAATAAATTGTTATCAAAGCGTAAAACTTTGAAGAATGAATAATAAATTAAATTGATTTAGTAAAATGGCCTACTAGTTATCGAACACTTTAAATCACAGTTGACACTAGTTGACGGTAATGATTATAGTTAAAACTATATAATTTTGACACACGTAGGGCTGTCAAAAAAGGGTTTTAGCTTATTTTAGGAATTAGCCAAATGGACGAAAAACCTTCAGAAAGGGAAGGTGTAGTATATAAAAATTTTACTTTTTTATAACCGGGGAAAACCACCGGATTGTAGTCATAATCAAAAGTTGTAATAAAGCTTACCGGTGTAACAGAGCACGTGGCAAAACAGGTGCAAGTTCCATTGTTGCAGGAGTTATCACATCCTTTGGAATCAGAAGCACAACAGGAGTCAGAAGAAGCTTCTTTTGTGGAGCAACAAGTTGACGTTTCCGTAGTTTCTTTAATCGATTCAATACAACACGATTTTTTCGCCTTCATCTTCACACATGCCATGGCCGTATCAGGAACCAAAAGGAAGCTGATCAGAACAATGCAAAATGTGAATAAATGTTTCATTAGTAATGAATAAGTTACAAACTTACTAAGAAATTGCTGTTTCTTAATTAATTTTATGTTAAAACCTGAAAATGGATGTTTTGGTTATTTTAGCAATTGATTGAAATCATAGCATTTGTTTTGTTTGTTTCGCAACGGATTAAAATTCGTTGTTGCAATATTATTTGAACCATTCCAACGGATTGAAATCCGTTGTTGTAATATGATTTGTTTTTATTTACCAACGGATTGAAATCCGTTGTTGTAATATGATTTGTTTTTATTTACCAACGGATTGAAATCCGTTGCTACAATTTGTTTGATTATTTACCAACGGATTAAAATCCGTTGCTACAATATGTTCCGTCCCTACGGGACTCCTACATGGGTGGGTGTTGTTGGAGTAAATGTTTTTTAGTATTAAAACAATCCAATAATCTAACAATCCAACAAATAATCTAAATTACACATCCCTTCCCCAATTTCCCAAAATAAAACACTAAATGTAATTTTGTACCACCTAAATAGCATAACTTTGTTACAATCTAATGGTTTTTTCTTTTCGCAGCCATTATAAATTTGATGTACGATTCTTATGTTATGTATCTTATGGGAGCATACATTACTCTTAACCTGAAAGAATTATTTCACATCTAAAATTTTTTACTATGAAAACAATTGATACAATGAAGCCGATTGTAAGATCGCTTGCTATCTATCTGGCTGATGATGATGAAGCCGATTGCCAGCTTTTTGAAAAAGCGTTAAACGAGTTGCCTGTAACGGCAAACCTCACCACGTTTATGGATGGGGAGGAACTATTATACACAATGTCACAAGCAGGACACATCATGCCCGATGTGCTTTTCCTTGATCTTAATATGCCTCGAAAAAATGGTTTTGTTGCTTTAGGGCAAATCAAACGCGATGAAAAATTGTATGACCTGCCGGTTATTGTTTTTTCTACAGCGAATGATCAGGCAAAAGTGAAAACGGTTTTTAGAGATGCGGCACACTATTACATTACTAAGCCCGCTAAATTTTCAGACCTCAAAGAAGTAATTTATAAAGCTCTTACCATTATTGCAGAAGGAAATATCCAATTGCCAAAACAAGAGAATTTTGTGATTGCAAGCGACAAAAAAGCAGCAAAAGATGAAATCTGAATCTTCAAATAACAAGCATCTTAAAAAATTAATTAAATCAGAAAATCTGTTTCCTGTTGTAGGGATTGGTGCTTCGGCGGGAGGATTGGATGCATTTAAAAAATTAATAAAAGCCATTCCTTTGGATAGTGGTATGGCCTATGTATTGGTACAACATTTACATCCTGAATATGAGAGTCAATTGGCCGAAATATTACAAAAGGTAACGCCTATTCCTGTGCTAACCATTGAGGATGATATTTTTGTTGAACCGAACCACATCTATGTCATCCCAAGTAACAAAGTTATGGTGGCCTCCGATGGGGTATTGCAATTAGCTCCACGTCCGGAGAAAAGTGAAAACGAACGCAATTTGCCCATTGACCTTTTCTTTACTTCTTTAGCTATCATTCACCAAACCCATGCTATTGGTGTGGTGCTTACCGGTACCGGTGCTGATGGAACATTAGGTTTGAAAGCCATTAAAGACCATGGCGGTATTACCTTTGCTCAGGATGAAGCGTCTTCTGCCTATCCGGATATGCCTTCCAGTGCTATTCAAGCAGGCGTGGTTGATTTTGTTATTTCACCTGATGAAATACCTGAGAAACTTCTGGAAGTGGTTAAAATTTTAAATACACCCACCACAGTGGAACAAAATTTAGCTATGGAGGATGAAGAAGTGTTTAAACAAATCAATGCTTTGCTTCACATTCGTAAAGGAACTGATTTTACCTATTACAAGCAAACCACCATTCGCAGAAGAATCCTCCGTAGAATGGCGATTAATAAAAATACACATCCTGCGGATTATTTACAACACCTTAGAGATAACCCTTCGGAACAAGATATTTTATACCAAGATCTTTTAATACCGGTAACCTCATTTTTTAGAGACAGCCACATTTTCGAAAATTTATGTGCCAATGTTTTTCCGGTTCTTTTAAAAAATAAGCAAGTAGATGAACCCATCCGTATTTGGATAGCTGGTTGCAGTACCGGTGAAGAAGCCTATTCAATGGCCATTTGTATAAAAGAATTTTTAGGCAGTCATGCTTCCATGTATTTAGAAGAACGCGTACAGCTTTTTGCCAGTGATTTAAGTGCACCGGCCATTTTAAAAGCACGTAGTGGTGTCTATAAAAAAGAGGAGATGTCCGGCATTTCACCGGAACGCTTGACTGCTTTTTTTACAAAAACCAATGGGAATTACCAGATAAACCGCCAAATTAGAGACATGTGTGTTTTTACCACGCACAACTTTCTGAAAGACCCGCCATTTGGAAAAATAGACCTGTTGAGTTGTCGCAATGTGCTGATTTATATGGAGCCTTATTTGCAAAAAAAAGCCTTGACTACTTTTCATTATGCCCTAAAACCAAAAGGGTTCTTATTGCTTGGCAATTCTGAAACAACAAGTGGTGTACCACAACTCTTTGCTACAGTAAAAAAGAGTGAGAAATTGTATGTTCGCAAGGATGTACCAAGCAGTTTTAAACATGTGGTAAGTCCACGAGCAGAAATAAATTTAAAGGGTAGGAATGAGAAGCCCAAAACCGAAACTATGCGTTCTGATTTTCAAAAAACAGCCGATGAAATTTTACTAAGCAATTACACACCAACCGGTGTTGTGATCAATGAAGCAATGGACATTGTGCAGTACCGCGGGAGTACCAGTCGTTATTTAGAGCAATCATCCGGCAAACCGAGTCATAATTTATTGGTATTGGCAAAGAACGGATTGGCTTTTGAACTGCGAAGCCTCTTACACAAAACAAGAAAAGCAAAAGAAGCGGTGAAGAAAGATAATGTACCGGTTGAAATTAATGGACAACTAGTGAATACTACTATTGAAGCAGTACCATTGCCTAATATGATTGAACCCCATTATCTAATTCTTTTTCATGATACCGGTGGATCGAGTGCTTTGGATACACCGATTAAAAATAGTCCATCAAAATCCAAATCAACTTCGGATGCAAAGGATAGTCGCATCAAACAGTTGGAACAGGAGCTCACCCAAACTCGTGAAGACATGCGAGGGATAACGGAGGACCAGGATGCGGCCAACGAAGAACTGCAAAGTGCCAATGAAGAATTGCTTAGTGGAAGTGAAGAGCTACAAAGTTTGAATGAAGAACTGGAAACGAGCAAAGAAGAACTGCAAAGTACCAACGAGGAACTAATGGTGGTGAATCACGAAATGATTAGCTTGAATGAACAAATTGCGGCAGCCAGAAATTATGCTGAATCTATCGTCGCAAACATTCGGGAACCTTTATTGGTATTAGATAAATCATTGCGAATAAAAACCGCCAATAAATCGTTCTACAGCACATTCAAGTTAAACGAGAAGGAAACCGAAGGTCATTTGATTTATAATTTGGGTGATAAACAATGGGATATTCCCGAGTTGCAAATCTTATTGGAGAAAATCCTACCGGAAAAATCCTTTTTTAATGATTTTCAAGTAACGCATACCTTTCCAAGTGTTGGCAGGATGATTATGTTGCTGAATGCTAGGGAGGTAATCAACCAAAATGATTCAGAAAAGTTAATTCTGTTATCTATTGAAGATATTACCGAACAAGCTCTTGCCCGCACTAAGATTGAAGAAAGTGAAAAGCGATTTACCATGATGTTCATGCAGTCTCCCTTTGCTTTTGCTGTTTTAAAAGGAAAAAGCATGGTGATAACGATGGCGAATGACAGTATAAAAAATATTTGGGATAAAGGAAATGATATCGAAGGCAAACCTTTGTTGAAAGTATTACCCGAGCTGAAAAATGGAACTATTCCCGGTTTGCTTACAACTGTTTTTGAATCAGGCAATCCGTTTTACGGCTATGAAGTATTGGTGCCTTTAAAACGTAAAAGGAAATTAGAAGACGTCTATTTTAATTTTGTATTTCAACCTTATTTAGAAGCCGATGAAACGATTTCGGGTGTAGCTGTTATTGCCTATGAAGTAACTACCGAAGTTAGTGCTCAAAAAAGGATTGAGGAAAGCGAAAACAAATTCCGATTAATGGCCGAGTTAATGCCACAAAAAGTGTGGACCTGTGATGCAGCAGGTAACAAGAATTATTTTAATACTACTTTGTTCAACTACACCGGAATGTCTTTTGAGGAGTTAAAAGGCGAGGGGTGGGAAAAGATCATTCATCCGGAGGATTGGGCAAAAAACAAAAAACGATGGAAGGAATGCATTAAAACCGGAGCCGATTATGAATCGGAGAACAGAATGCTTCGTAAAGACGGTAAATACCTATGGCACCTAACCAGGGCCATAGCTTTGAAAAATGAAGACGGTAAAATAAAAATGTGGGTAGGCTCTAAAACAGAAATACAGGAACAAAAAGAACAAAAAGAAGAATTAGAAAAAGCAGTATCAAAAAGAACGACAGAATTACTTGAAGTAAATAAAAAGTTGCTTTTTGAAAGTGCTGAAAAAGAAAAGCGGTCGGAAGAGTTAACCAAGAAAAACAAAGAGTTGGAAGCGTTTGCCTATGTGTCCAGTCACGATTTACAGGAACCTTTGCGGAAAATTCAAACGTTTGCCGATTTAATAGTAGAAAATGAAAAATTATCAGATGACGGACAGAAATACTTTCATCTCATTGAAGATGCAGCCCAACGGATGCGAACGCTAATTGAGGACTTGTTGAGTTTTTCAAGCTTAAACACTACCGATATTAAATTTGAATCGACCGACTTGAATACCATCATTGATAAGGTGAAAACCGATATCAAAGAGATGATTGACGAAAAGCAAGCCACATTCGACACCGATAAACTGTGTGATGCCAATGTGATTGTGTATCAATTCAATCAATTGATGCAAAACCTAATTTGTAATGCTCTGAAGTTTTCAAAACCGGATGTCCCGCCTCACATTGTAATTAAAAGCACCAAGGTAAAAGGGGCAAAAATACAGCATAAGGAAATTGAAGCGGACAAAAAATACTGTCACATTAGTATTTCAGACAATGGGATTGGATTTGAAAAAGAATACTACGATAAAATTTTTGAAGTATTCCAAAAACTACACGGAAAAGAACAATATGCCGGAACAGGGATTGGATTGGCAATTGTGAAAAAAATAGTGGAAAACCACCAAGGGATTATCACCGTTACAAGTGAAATAAACAAAGGAACAACATTCGATATTTATATACCGGCAGACAAAAAATAACACCAATGGAAAACGCAACACTTCGTATACTTCTGGCCGATGACGATGAAGGCGACCGCTTACTATTTAAGGTAGCGTTTCAAGATTTGGAAATAAAACACACCATTCACATGGTGAATAATGGGTTGCAATTGATGGAGTATTTAAAAACAAATACGGAGGCATTGCCCCATCTTATTTTTTTGGATCTCAACATGCCTTGTAAAAATGGCTTGGAATGCTTGAAAGAAATAAGAGGAGAAGGGAAGTTTAAAGAAATTTCGATTGCTGTGTATTCCACATCAGCTTTAGAAAAGGATATAGAAGAAACGTTTAGCCATGGAGCAAATCGGTACATTAAGAAACCTTGTAACTTTGGAATGCTCAAGCAATTATTAAATAAAGCGGTTACTAATTTCAAGATACCTCAAATGGAATCTTGTAAAAGATCCGATTTTTTGTTATCGATAAAGTAAAGGAGTTACGTTACTAAATAAGGAAGAAGAGGAAATCAAAAAAGCGTAGTAAATTTTTGGCTATTTAAAATAAGAATATACTACCTAACCATTAAGACATAATGAGATTATTTATACGAAATATGGTAAGCTTACGCTGCAAGATGATGGTGAAGTATGAGTTGGATAAACTCGAACTCAAATACACCATTGTTGAATTAGGCGAAGTGCATATTGTTGGCAATATGTCACCGGAAAAACTCAGTCAATTCAAATTGGCTTTGATTGAAATGGGACTTGACCTCATTGACGATAAAAAAACACAATTGGTTGAAAAAATAAAAAATGTAGTGATCGAAATGATTCACTATGCTGAAGAATTACCTCGTACCAATTTTTCCGATTATTTGAGTGAAAAATTAAATATGGATTATACCTATATGTCTAATGTATTCTCGCAGACAAAAGGTATTACTATCGAACAATACATCATGGTGCATCGCATTGAAAAAGTAAAAGAGCTTCTCATTTATGATGAATTGACCATTAAAGAAATTGCCTATAAAATGAATTATAGCGGTACGTCACACCTTTCCAATCAATTCAAAAAAGTAACCGGCATCACGCCATCCTTCTTCAAAGCCATGAAAACCTTCCGAAGAACCGGATTGGAAGAGTTGTAAATCTTTCCATTTTCTAACTACCGGTACTTCTCTTTTCTCATCTTCGTCATCTCAAAAATCGAAGAATCCAACAATCGAACAATCCAACACTTAGTGCCTTCTTTGCTTAGTGGCAAAATCTTGTGCACCGCTGTGAAACAAAAAAGAGCAAAGCTCCAAAAAAATCCCCTCACCTCAAAATAATGCAAGTCTTCCCAAAAATTATGTTACACTAAATCAGGCCAATATGCCAATCTTTACATTCTAGCAATTCAGCTATAATTTAATTCGCATTAACATGGAAAAAAATCAAAACGACAATCGCAATCAGCAAAATGATGGCAAGTCAAGAGGAGCAGCAGAAAAGGATTTAGGCAGAACACCGGGTAAATCAGATCAAACGGATGACAAAAAAAGACGGGAATCGGAGAAAGAAGAGTCAGATAACAGAGGGAATAATGTTAAGGCTACCGGCAAACAAGAAAACGACAAGGGAAACAATGACAATCGCGGTACTAATAAACGCGATAACGAAAAACAAGAAAAAGAAGAAACCAACAAAAAGCGTTAAGTAAAAAGAACAACCCGCTCTAACTAAATCTGAAAGAAACAAATAAAGTAGGGGTTGTCCAATACCTTTTAAAACAAACCTTTTGTTCCGGCAGAAGGTTTGTTTTCAATACAAAAATAAATACACAATGAAACAAAATGCCTTTTATAAAACAGCGGCGATGCTTATGTTGGTGACTGTTATGAGTTCGTGTGATGCCATAGTTGGCATATTTAAAGCCGGAATGGGTGTCGGGATTTTTTTTGTCATCGCAATCATAGTAGTCATCGCTTATGTAGTCATGAGATCAAGAAGAAATAAGTAATAAAGTAAAAAAAAGTCATTAAGGACAAACGAAATGGAAAATTATTTTAACACCAACTATAAAATTCCAACTACCACAAGTGGGAAAACATCACAATTGATGCAACTGTTTGAAGAAGGCTTAAAGGATATCTTTTGGGCTGAAAAAGCATTGATAAAAGAAATTCCGCTGTGGATACAAAATGCCACCTCAGTAGAATTGATTGAAGTACTGATGAATCATTTGGAAGAAACCTACCAACAAGTAGACCGTTTGGCAGTCATCTATCGAAGTATCGATAAAAAAGTGGAAGTGAAATTATGTGAGGCAATGGAAGGTTTAATTGCAGAAGTTGGAAAACGCATTGCATCTTGCGAACCCGGAGCCATGAAAGATGCACGCATTGTTGCGTCCACTCAAAAAATAATACACTACGAAATAGCGGCCTACAGCACCTTATACCAATTTGCTGAAACATTAGGACTCAACGAAGCAGCGGAACTGTTATTAGTAACGCTTTATGAAGAAAAAACGACTGACAAAAAACTCGCTGAGGTCTCCGGTGCATTCATCCAAACGGAAACAACCACATAAAAACAAAAACCCAACCACCAAATATAAAACCCTTCTGCTAAACCTCACTGACTCGACTAATTACTAATCACTAATTTCTAATCACTAATCCCTTCTAACTCATGAAAAAACTCCAAAACAAAACCCTTTTCATCACAGGTGGTTTATCCGTTATAGGAAAAGCTTGTGCGATTGCTGCTGCAAAAGAAGGGGCAAATATAGTAGTGGCAGCTAGGAAATCAGTAAACGTAGACAGAGCCATGGAAGAAATAAAAGAGGACAACCCCAAAGCTATTTTTATTGATTGTGATGTGTCTGTTGAAGCTGAGGTACAAGCGGCTATTGAAGCAACCATTCGTGTTTTTGGGTCACTTGATGTAGCGTTGAACAATACGGTTTTTAGAGGTAAACCCAACAAAGTAGGTGAAGTTGCCGAAAAGGCATGGTTAAAAGTAGTGGATAGTAACCTGAATGGCGTACACTATGTCATGCAACAGGAATTAACGCAAATGGCCAAACAAAAAAATGGTGTTATCGTTAACATGGCCGCCATTTTTGGTACGATGGGTTTTGAATCGTCACCACAAGGTGTGGCAGCAAATCAAGGAGTTATGGGACTTACACTTACTTCCGCCTTGGAATTTGCTACGTTAGGAATACGGCTTAACTCAATTTGTCCCGGTTTTTTTGATACACCACCACAAGCAAAAGGAGGTATTACCGGCTTGGAAGAAGTGAAACAACACGTTAACAAAGCTGTACCCATGACTCGAACAGATAAGGCAGAACAAATAATTAACAGCTTTATTTTTCTTTCCTGTGCAGACAGTTCTTTCGCCACCGGAAATATCATCGAAATAGGGGGTGGCTATATCGTTTTGTAACGAACTTTAATTATTATTTCACTATTTTTTTAATTAGAATAATCGGTCTCCCGATAGCCCGATTGTGGCCAAAAAATCCAAAAATCCAAAAATCCAAAAATCCAAAAATCCAAAAATCCAAAAATCTAATAATCTAATACTCGAACAACCTAACTTCCCCAAGAATGATTCTCCAATTAAAACCGTCAATCCTTGTAGAAACCCCAATGGGTAGTGGACAGGCCTTATTCATCATTGATTACGGCATGCATCAAAACACCTGCTGGGTTGTTGCATTAGTAGAAGATGGAACAATCAAACACTTTGATTGTAACGATGTAATCCTCTCCACAAATTACACCTACGGATTAAATCTTATGAAAAATAAAGGAAACGGAGAAGGCGATATTTTATAACGCATCAGAAATGAATTCTGCACCTATTTTTCTTCCAATTTTCTACTGGCTGAATTCTTTTTCTAATCTTCCATCATTCAAAACCGCCCTGCTAACCGGCAACTTCGTGCTAAAAAATCCAAAACGTAGCACCTTCTTTTTGGCAAATGTCCACCAAAAATAATAGGGTGATTAATTACGCTCCATAGTTTTTGGACTATTCACTAATCACTATTCACTCATTCTAATTCCCAACATCAAACAATCATGCAACCATTCCAAATAATTATAATACAGCAGGCTTCTAATTTTGTACGGTAGCTCTCTTACTTGTAATCCTTTATTGTATTGTAATAGGAAAGGATGTGCCAAGTACCATTTATACGGATGACCTACTTAAGTATATTTTGTCGATGGTACATTCTTTTTAATAAAAAAGGAGACTACAAAACTGAAAATATTGATCGTCAATATTTTTTAATTCTAAATGTTTATGTATGAAAACAAAATTAATTTGCTACTTACTTGTAAGTATGTTTTTTGGAATTTTGCAATCTTCCGCACAAAATTGTAACGGCTTTACCACCTTTACAATGGGAGGATATGGGACCCAATGCAATGGAGGGAATCCCGGCTGCTATCGCGACGCCAATTTTAATGCGGCGTTTCCTAATGGTGTAACCATTGGTGGCACAGCAAATTCTTTGACATTGACTTCTTCCACTGCGGTAGAAGAGTTCTTGCCATCCGGCACACAGCCCAGAGCCTTAAATGTAGGCACAATGGTCGATCCGGGCGGAAATTACAAAAATGTGTTAGCCGGACAATTGGTGGCACTGACATTATCTGTTGGATTTGACGCTTATGATCCTAATTTTTCTTCAAACACCCAATCGTTTGGAAGTTTAGTGATCACAAGTGGCACGTTTGCAGGGATGACGGTGACCGAATTTCTGGCACTGGCTAATGCCGCTATTGGCGGTACACAAACAGGCTATTCGTTTTCAGCTTTTAATAGCACGGCTACGGCCATTAATGAAAACTATGTTGGTGGTTCAACGAATCAGGGATTTTTAGCTTGTGCTTCAACTGAAATCGCAATTTCAGTTATTATCTCAGATCTGCTTTGTTATGGAGATCTTACCGGTGAAGCAATTGTAACGGTTACCGAAGGAACGGCACCGTTTACCTACACTTTATCTAATGGAATGACGCAAACAAGTTCGCAGCAATCGGTTACTTTCACAGGCTTAGCGGCCGGAACGTATACGGTTACAGTGACTGACTCACAAGGTCAAATTGCAAGTGCGACGAGCACCTTCACTATCTCGCAACCTCCTGTTTTAGTAGTTACAACCACACCAACTCATGCAACTTGTTGTACCGGGAATAGTGGATTTATAGTTACAACACCAACAGGTGGAACAGCACCTTACACCATTCTTTGGTCGAACGGAGCAACAACTTTCACTATTGATGGTTTAACAGGCGGGACTTACACGTATGTGTTAACAGATGCCAGTGGTTGTACGGCTAATGGTTCTGTAATTGTGCTTTCTGTTCCGGTTTTAGCAAGTACGGTTACTAGTACTGCTCTTACTTGCGTGAATAATGACGCAACGGCAACAGTTACTGCTTCAGGCGGTACTTTACCTTATACCATTTTATGGTCAAACGGAAGTACCAATTTTACGCTGAATAATTTAACAGCAGGAACGTATACGTATGTTGTTACTGATGCTAACGGTTGTTTGACAAATGGAACGGTAACTATTGATAGTGTTTCGATTTTAGTAGCCACGACTACGCAAACCAACGTAACTTGCTTCGCAGGTAACAACGGAAGTATCACAGCTACAGTAACAGGCGGACCTTCTCCATACACGATCTTATGGTCAAATGGAAGTACAAGTTTCACCCTAAACAATTTAGTGGCAGGAACGTATACAGGTGTTGTAACAAGTGCTAATGGATGTACAGCAAACGTAAGTGCTACAATCACACAACCTGCAACTGCTTTAGTAGCAACAACTACTCAAACCAACGTAACTTGCTATGCAGGTAACAACGGAAGTATTACAGCTACAGTAACAGGCGGACCTTCTCCATACACGATCTTATGGTCGAATGGAAGTACTAGTTTCACCCTAAACAATTTAGTGGCAGGAACGTATACAGGTGTTGTAACAAGTGCTAATGGATGTACAGCAAACGTAAGTGCTACAATCACACAACCTGCAACTGCTTTAGTAGCCACGACTACGCAAACCAACGTAACTTGCTTCGCAGGTAACAACGGAAGTATCACAGCTACAGTAACAGGCGGACCTTCTCCATACACGATCTTATGGTCGAATGGAAGTACTAGTTTCACCCTAAACAATTTAGTGGCAGGAACCTATACAGGTGTTGTAACAAGTGCTAATGGATGTACAGCAAACGTAAGTGCTACAATCACACAACCTGCAACTGCTTTAGTAGCCACGACTACGCAAACCAACGTAACTTGCTTCGCAGGTAACAACGGAAGTATCACAGCTACAGTAACAGGCGGACCTTCTCCATACACGATCTTATGGTCGAATGGAAGTACAAGTTTCACCCTAAACAATTTAGTGGCAGGAACCTATACAGGTGTTGTAACAAGTGCTAACGGATGTACAGCAAACGTAAGTGCTACAATCACACAACCTGCAACTGCTTTAGTAGCAACGACTACTCAAACCAACGTAACTTGCTATGCAGGTAACAACGGAAGTATCACAGCTACAGTAACAGGCGGACCTTCTCCATACACGATCTTATGGTCAAATGGAAGTACAAGTTTCACCCTAAACAATTTAGTGGCAGGAACCTATACAGGTGTTGTAACAAGTGCTAACGGATGTACAGCAAACGTAAGTGCTACAATCACACAACCTGCAACTGCTTTAGTAGCCACGACTACGCAAACCAACGTAACTTGCTATGCAGGTAACAACGGAAGTATTACAGCTACAGTAACAGGCGGACCTTCTCCATACACGATCTTATGGTCAAATGGAAGTACAAGTTTCACCCTAAACAATTTAGTGGCAGGAACCTATACAGGTGTTGTAACCAGTGCTAACGGATGTACAGCAAACGTAAGTGCTACAATCACACAACCTGCAACTGCTTTAGTAGCAACGACTACTCAAACCAACGTAACTTGCTATGCAGGTAACAACGGAAGTATCACAGCTACAGTAACAGGCGGACCTTCTCCATACACGATCTTATGGTCAAATGGAAGTACAAGTTTCACCCTAAACAATTTAGTGGCAGGAACGTATACAGGTGTTGTAACCAGTGCTAATGGATGTACAGCAAACGTAAGTGCTACAATCACACAACCTGCAACTGCTTTAGTAGCCACGACTACGCAAACCAACGTAACTTGCTATGCAGGTAACAACGGAAGTATTACAGCTACAGTAACAGGCGGACCTTCTCCATACACGATCTTATGGTCGAATGGAAGTACAAGTTTCACCCTAAACAATTTAGTGGCAGGAACCTATACAGGTGTTGTAACAAGTGCTAACGGATGTACAGCAAACGTAAGTGCTACAATCACACAACCGGCAACGGCTTTAGCTTCTACGAACACTACTACCAACATATCTTGCTTCGGCGGAACTACAGGTAGTACAACAGTAACAGCTACAGGTGGAACAGCTCCTTATACCATTTTATGGTCTAATGGCGGCACTACATTTACAGCTAACAATTTAGCAGCCGGTACTTATACCGCAGTTATCACAGATGCTAACGGATGTACTTCAAACGTAAGTGTAACAATCACGCAACCGGCAACGGCTTTAGCTTCTACGAACACTACTACTAACGTATCTTGCTTCGGCGGAACTACAGGTAGTACAACAGTGACAGCTACAGGTGGAACAGCTCCTTATACCATTTTATGGTCTAATGGTGGCACTACATTTACAGCTAACAATTTAGCAGCTGGTACTTATACCGCAGTGATCACAGATGCAAACGGATGTACTTCAAACGTAAGTGTAACAATCACGCAACCGGCAACGGCTTTAGCTTCTACGAACACTACTACTAACGTATCTTGCTTCGGCGGAACTACAGGTAGTACAACAGTAACAGCTACAGGTGGAACAGCTCCTTATACCATTTTATGGTCTAATGGTGGCACTACATTTACAGCTAACAATTTAATAGCCGGTACTTATACCGCAGTTATCACAGATGCTAACGGATGTACTTCAAACGTAAGTGTAACAATCACGCAACCGGCAACGGCTTTAGCTTCTACGAACACTACTACTAACATATCTTGCTTCGGCGGAACTACAGGTAGTACAACAGTAACAGCTACAGGTGGAACAGCTCCTTATACCATTTTATGGTCTAATGGCGGCACTACATTTACAGCTAACAATTTAGCAGCCGGTACTTATACCGCAGTTATCACAGATGCTAACGGATGTACTTCAAACGTAAGTGTAACAATCACGCAACCGGCAACGGCTTTAGCTTCTACGAACACTACTACCAACATATCTTGCTTCGGCGGAACTACAGGTAGTACAACGGTAACAGCTACAGGTGGAACAGCTCCATATACCATTTTATGGTCTAATGGTGGCACTACATTTACAGCTAACAATTTAGCAGCCGGTACTTATACCGCAGTGATCACCGATGCAAACGGATGTACTTCAAACGTAAGTGTAACAATCACGCAACCGGCAACGGCTTTAGCTTCTACGAACACTACTACCAACATATCTTGCTTCGGCGGAACTACAGGTAGTACAACGGTAACAGCTACAGGTGGAACAGCTCCATATACCATTTTATGGTCTAATGGTGGCACTACATTTACAGCTAACAATTTAATAGCCGGTACTTATACCGCAGTTATCACAGATGCAAACGGATGTACTTCAAACGTAAGTGTAACAATCACGCAACCGGTAATGGCTTTAGCTTCTACGAACACTACTACTAACGTATCTTGCTTCGGCGGAACTACAGGTAGTACAACAGTAACAGCTTCAGGTGGAACAGCTCCTTATACTATTTTATGGTCTAATGGTGGCACTACATTTACAGCTAACAATTTAATAGCCGGTACTTATACCGCAGTTATCACAGATGCAAATGGATGTACTTCAAACGTAAGTGTAACAATCACGCAACCGGCAACGGCTTTAGCTTCTACGAACACTACTACTAACGTATCTTGCTTCGGCGGAA
>NZ_BMFG01000009.1 GCF_014638005.1 Flavobacterium orientale | reverse complement strand
AGGTGGTTATTGCGGCGGGGCTCACCTCTTCCCATTCCGAACAGAGAAGTTAAGCCCGCCTGCGCAGATGGTACTGCAATTTGTGGGAGAGTATGTCACCGCCTTCTTTTTAAAACCCTTCATCTATAGATGAGGGGTTTTTTGTTTTGGATTTTTAAAGTTTAATAAGTTACTAAATTTGAATTAAGCTATGAAATTAGAGTATTGTAACGAGAAGTCTAGTTTACGCAGGGGGGCTTAAATTAAATAATAATTATCCGTGAACGGTTTCTTTTTTTCCGTAGTTGGAAATGAGTTCGCCTTCGAAATCAAGCCATTCTTGCCAGCGTTTATCGACATCGACTTTTTCGGAATATTTTCGAGCAAAGCGTAAAAAGGTGGTGTAATGGTTGGCTTCGCTAATCATTAGTTCGTAGTAGAAATCGGCTAATTTTTTGTCTTTTAAGTTTTCAGAAAGCACTTTAAACCGTTCGCAACTGCGGGCTTCGATCATTGCGGCAAAGAGTAATCTTTCGATTAGAGCATCATTTCTTGAACCTCCTTTTTTGGTAAATTTCACGAGCTGGTTGACGTAATCGTCTTTTACTTCGCGACCAAATTCGAAACCGCGTTCTTGAATTATGTTGTGTACCATTTGAAAATGTTCCATTTCTTCGATGGCGATTTTGGCCATTTCGGTGACTAATTCTACGTTTTCAGAATTGTTAGTGATTATGTAAAGTGCGTTGGACGCGGCTTTTTGTTCGCACCAGCAGTGATCGGATAAAATTTCTTCAAGGTTTGATTCGGCGATGTTTGCCCAACGTGGGTCGGTTTTAAGTTTTAATCCTAGCATAATTCAAGTGATTTGATACAAAAATAATGCTTTTTATTTGAATAGAATTGCCTCTTTTATTCCTATTTTAGTCGGATGAATGCATTGAAAAATAAACGAATTTTAATTATTGGTTTTGTGTGGCCGGAACCGAAATCGTCTGCAGCGGGAAGTCGAATGATGCAGTTGATTGCTTTTTTTAAGGAAAATGGTGGGAAAATTATGTTTGCCAGTACGGCTTCGGAAAGTGAATTTTCGGAAGAATTGTATGAAGTTGACCGAAAGCAAATAACATTAAATTGCACTTCATTTGATGAATTTGTGTCGGAATTGCAGCCGGATTTAGTTTTATTTGATCGATTTATGACGGAGGAACAATTTGGATGGCGGGTTGCAGAACATTGTCCGAATGCTTTGCGAATGTTGGATTCAGAAGATTTACATTGTTTGCGTGAAGCTAGACGATTGACAGTTTTGAAGAATAAACCGTTTAATTTGAATAATGATCTGGCTAAGCGAGAAATTGCAAGTATTTACCGTTGTGATGTGACGTTGATGGTTTCGGAATTTGAAATAGAGTTGTTGCAATCGCATTTTAAAGTGCCATCGTTTATAATGTTTTATTTGCCTATTTGGATGGGAAATGAAACGTTGAATTTACCAAGCTTTGAAGAACGAAGTGATTTTATGTTCATTGGTAATTTTCTTCACGCTCCCAATCATGATGCGGTTGTTTATTTGAAAGAGAAAATATGGCCGTTGCTTTTTACAAAGTTTCCTGAAGCAAAGATGCATATTTACGGAGCCTATCCGACACAAAAAATAAAATCGTTGCATGAACCGAAGTTGAATTTTTATGTTCACGGAAGAGTCGATAGTTCTTTTGAAGTGATTTCAAAAGCAAGAGTTCTTTTGGCTCCCATCCGTTTTGGTGCAGGAATTAAAGGGAAATTGTTGGAAGCAATGCAGTTTGGAACTACGAGTGTAACTTCAGAAATTGGTGCTGAAGCAATGAACGGTAATTTTTTGTGGAATGGTTTTATAACCGATTCACCGGAAGATTTTGCTGAAAAGGCTATAGAATTATATCAAGATAAAATTATTTGGGTGAAAGCTCAACAGAATGGTTTTGAGATTATAAAGAATGGTTTTTCGAAAGATTTATTTAAAGATTCTTTTAAAGAATTTTTAACTGATAAATTTAAAAATCTCGAAAAATATCGTAATAAAAATTTTACAGGTTTATTATTGATCCATCATTTTTTGCAGAGCACAAAGTATATGGCAAAGTGGATTGAGGAGAAGAATAAAGCATAAAAAAAAGCGAGCTCAAATTGAACTCGCTTTTTAAAAATATATACTTCGGTTAAATCTATGCTAACATAGTCACCGGGTTTTCTAAATAGGTTCGTAACGTTTGAAGAAATTGAGCTCCCGTTGCACCATCAACGGTTCTGTGATCACAAGCTAACGTTACTTTCATTGTATTGCCCACAACGATTTGACCATCTCTTACAACTGGTTTTTCTATAATAGCTCCAACTGAAAGAATAGCTGAGTTTGGTTGATTAATGATTGAAGTAAATTCAGTTATACCAAACATCCCTAAATTAGAAACGGTAAAAGTACTTCCTTCCATTTCGGCAGGTTGAAGTTTTTTATTTTTAGCTCTTCCGGCTAAATCTTTCACCGCAGATCCAATTTGAGTTAAACTCATTTGATCTGTAAATTTTAATACAGGAACCACTAAACCATCTTCTACAGCAACTGCAACACCA
Source organism: Flavobacterium orientale (assembly GCF_014638005.1). Lineage (GTDB taxonomy): Bacteria > Bacteroidota > Bacteroidia > Flavobacteriales > Flavobacteriaceae > Flavobacterium > Flavobacterium orientale. The sequence goes on along the minus strand of NZ_BMFG01000009.1, from coordinate 121,851 downwards.
ATATTTACGTGGTGATTGATAACCGTTACATCATCTTTCCATTGTGTATTTACACGTGGATGTTTTTTTAATGCCATCGCACACGCTTTTACAACCATATCATTAAAAGACACTTTTGTATCAGGAACTGTATTAATAATTGCTCTGGATTTCATTGCTTCATCCATTGCTACTTCAATTGTTAAGTAATAATGTGGAGCTGTGAATTTAGATTCAGAAAGACGACGAGCAATTGTTTTACGCATTTGCGAATTTTTTACTTCTTCTGAATATGATTCTCCGGTCGGAACAAATGGTTGAATCGCTGCAGCAGGTTGAGAAATATTTTCCGATTGTGTAGCTTTTTGAGGAGCGTCAGACGGCGTAAAGTTTTCAACATCACTTTTTACAATTCTTCCATTTTCGCCTGAACCTTTTACTTGAGAAAGGTTGATTCCTTTGTCTTTAGCAATTTGGCGAGCTAATGGCGAGGCAAAAATTCTTCCTGTTGATTCGGTTGAAGTTGTTGCTTCTTCTTTATTTTCTGTTACGGGTTTAGTTTCTTCTGATTTGGTTTCAGCTTTTGGAGCTTCGCCACCTTTAGAATAATTTTCGGCAATTCCTGAAATATCTGTTCCTTCCGGTCCAATGATTGCTAAAACACTATCAACCGGAGCAGACTGGCCTTCTTGAACACCAATGAATAATAATGTTCCGGAATTGAATGATTCAAATTCCATCGTTGCTTTGTCTGTTTCAATTTCGGCAAGAATATCACCTTCTTTTACAGCGTCGCCAATTTTTTTTAACCAAGTTGCTACAGTGCCATCCGTCATTGTATCACTCAAACGAGGCATAGTTACAACTTTCACACCGGCAGGAATTTCTGCTGATGCTTTTGGTTTTGATTCTTCCGTTTTAGAATTTTCTTCTTTTGGAGTTTCCACTTTAGATGTTTCTTCTGATTTTGGAGCTTCCTTTTCTTCTGTCTTAGCAGAATTTCCTCCTTTTAATAAACCGGAAATATCTTCACCTTCTTTTCCAATAATAGCTAAAAGAGAATCAACTGGTGCTGATTCGCCTTCTTGAATTCCGATGTGTAACAACGTTCCTGCATCAAATGCTTCGAATTCCATTGTTGCTTTGTCGGTTTCAATTTCGGCTAAAATATCGCCTTCTTTTACCGTATCGCCAACTTTCTTAAGCCATGTTGCTACAACTCCTTCAGTCATTGTATCACTCAAACGTGGCATGTTAATAATTTTTGCCATATTGCTTATAGTTTATGGGGAATAAAAGGATAGTTTTCTTGTTCGTACACCACGTCATACAATTGTTGTACTTCCGGGAACGGCGATTCATCTGCAAATTTTTCACATTCATCAACTAAGTTTTTCACTCGTTCGTCAATGGCTTCAATTTCTGCATCAGTGGCGTAATTGTTTTCTTTGATAATATCTAAAACTTGCGTAATCGGGTCGATTTTTTTATATTCTTCCACTTCATCTTTTGTTCGATATAATTGAGCATCAGACATCGAATGACCTCTATATCGGTATGTTTTCATTTCTAAGAAAGTTGGTCCGTCTCCGCGACGAGCTCTTTCGATTGCTTCGTGCATTGCTTCGGCAACTTTCACGGGATTCATTCCATCAACCGGTCCGCAAGGCATTTCATAACCTAAACCAAGTTTCCAAACATCGGTGTGATTGGCAGTTCTTTCTACAGAAGTTCCCATTGCGTAACCATTGTTTTCACAAATAAAAACAACAGGAAGTTTCCACAACATTGCCATATTAAACGCTTCGTGAAGAGAACCTTGACGAGCAGCACCATCACCAAAATAAGTTAAAGTTACTCCGCCTGTATTGAAATATTGATCGGCAAATGCCATTCCGGCACCTACAGGAATTTGAGCACCTACGATTCCGTGACCGCCATAAAAACCATGTTCTTTAGAAAAAATGTGCATAGAACCACCCATTCCTTTAGATGTTCCAGTTACTTTACCGTATAATTCAGCCATTACTTTTCGAGGGTCAACACCCATTCCAATTGGTTGAACGTGGTTACGATAGGCTGTAATCATTTTGTCTTTAGACAAGTCCATTGCATGTAATGCTCCAGCTAACACAGCTTCTTGACCATTATATAAATGTAAAAACCCTCTCACTTTTTGTTGGATGTAAACGGCAGCTAATTTGTCTTCAAATTTTCTCCAAAACTGCATGTCTTCATACCATTGCAGATAAACTTCTTTGGTGATTTTTTTCATTTGTTGTATTTCTTGAATCTGTTTTGTTTGATTTGTTTGTATTGCAAAAAATTGCGAGTAGCAAAAATAAGACATCCTTGTAAGATGTAAAAATATAATTGACTTAAAATGACAAACTTTATGAAAAGTTATTTACGATAACGTTTTAGTAAACGATTAATATTTACAGGAAATTTTTATCAAAAACTAAAGGAAGTAAGTTTGTCAGCGAATCTGATTTATAAATTTCGCCCGATTCTCCCATAAAAAATATTTCGATGGGGGTATTTTGCTTAAATTCATATTCTGCAATCGACTGACGGCAAGCTCCACAAGGTGGAATAGGAGAGGTTACTGGTTTTTCATCCGCTGTAGCTGATATGGCTAATTTTAAAATTTTTGCATCAGGATAAATGGCTCCAGCTTGAAATATTGCAACCCGTTCGGCACAAAGTCCGGAAGGATAAGCGGCATTTTCTTGATTGGAACCTAAGACTATTTTTCCATTATCTAATAAAATAGCAGCACCAACTCTAAATTTTGAATATGGAGCATAAGCTTTCTTTCTAATTTCAATAGCCATTTCCATCAATTCCTTTATTTTTGAAGGCAATTGTTCTTTGCTTTCATAAATCGAGAATTCTGTCGTAATTGTAATTTTTTTCATAGTTTATAGTGGAAAAAAAATCCAAATTTCATTTTCGAAATTTGGATTTTTTTAAATTTATAATGATAGATTAATATTCATCATACTTTTCTCCGAAATTGAATGTAAGAGAAAATCGCAAAGTATTTTCTAATGGATTTCTTACTTTTGAAGCTGAGAATAAATAGGACACATCCAACATTACGATGTTGTATTTGAATCCGGCTCCAATTGAAAAGAATTTTCGAGCTCCTTTTTCTTCACTTTCGTTAAAATAACCTGCTCTTAATGCAAAAGCATCTTGATAAAGATATTCAGCACCAACGGCCCATGTAAATTCTTTTAATTCTTCTTTAAAACCATCAGGAGCATCCCCAAATGATTGGAACATTCCTGAAACCCAACCGATGCTTCTATAGTCATTAATGGCTTGAGCTTGAGCAGCATTGATTTCTGATTGGTCAATAGTTCCGTCACCATTTAAGTCAACAGGTGCAGGAGTTTGTGGTGTTGGTACTAATAGTTTTGTTACTTCTAAATTGACTCCAATTTTATTATAATCATCAAAAATAAAATCGAATCCTGTTCCTATCCGCATATTAGCGGGTAAAAAATTTGAATTCAAATCGTTATCATCATTATCATAATTGATTTTTGGACCCATGTTTTGAAAATTAATACCAGCTCTCCAACGGCCATTAAAATCATTATATGCTATTTCTTCTGACTGATAAAATCCAGCAATATCAACTGCAAATGAGCTAGCTGCAGAAGCATCACCAATATCGTCCGGAATTTTTAATTGCGAACGAATGTAACGACCTGCAACTGCCATAGAAAAACGTTCACTCAATTTTAGTGAATAAGATACATCTAATGCAAGTTCATTAGGGCTAACCACTTGTAGTTGTTCTCCAAATTGATTAGTTAAGTTAATATCACCCAAACCAAAATAGCGTAAACTTCCTGCAAATGCCATTCTTTCTTGAAATCTATTATAATAGGTGACTTGTGCTAAAGCGATATCATTAACCAAACCTGTTAAATAGGGCGTGTAACTCATCGAGAACCCTTGTTTATCTATTGCAAAAGCATATTTTGCAGGATTCCATTGTTGAGAATAAGCATCTGCAGAAGTGGCAACTCCAACATCAGCCATACCGGCGGCTCTAGCGTCTGCAGCGATTAGTAAAAAAGGAACACCTGTAGTAATTACTCTCTGGTTTTCTTGAGAGAAAGATTCTTGAATTAGAAGCAGGCAAGTAAGTATAAGAACAATTTTTTTCATTATTTTTTATGCTATTAGTGGAACAAATATAGTATATTATTAAAGTATAACAAGTTTTTCTATTTTTTCGGTTTTCTTATTTGTGACATTTGATTTAACGGTTAGCTTATAAATATAAACTCCTTTTCCAATTTTATCACCAAAATCATCTTTCCCATCCCAGGTTATTTCTCTTGATAAAAAACCTTCAGTAGCAACCGATTGATTAATGGTTTTTACAATCTTTCCCGTTATTGTCATAATTTGAACTTGAACATCTAGTGGTTCAAATGGTTTATTGTGTGTGAACCAAAATTGAGTGTAATTTACAAATGGATTTGGATAATTAAGTACGTTTGTTAAAGTAACAGTTTCATCTCCCACAACTATAAATTGAATTTCTGCCGTAACAGGATTGTTGTAAACGTCCCATGCTCTAAAAGTAATGGTATGTAAGCCTTTTGCTAAATTTCGGAACGGGAAACGAACTTTGCCTTTGGTATAATCGTCTAATTCGGTTTCATAATAATCATTTAAAATATATGGATTTGATTCATCTCCATCTAAAATGGCAACAATATCATGACCAATTCCGCTTGCTGTATTAATTCCGTTCTCATCTTCTAAAAAAGCTAAAAATATTGGGTTTTCATCTGTAATTCCGCCTGAAATAAAGGTTTCATCATTCATGTATAATCTAACAGTTGGGCCGGTATTGTCAACAGGAGCATTTTCGTTTATACCCCCAACTTTTATTGTTGTGTTATATCCTGATTTATCTTGCAAAAAGGGTTGTTCGGTTTTGGCATAAAAACTAATTCTACCATTTCCAACAGGAATTGTAATGTCTCTCGGAACCACAAAACTAAATTCAAACTTTCCGTTGTTTATTGAAGCATTTCCTCTGAAAATGGTTTCGCCTAAGGTGGTAAAGTTCATAGTTAGCAACTGACCTCCAACTGATACATTATCATTTCCTAATGTGGTTCGGTTGATTTCTTTATCAAATATTTGAACCGCTAAATCGCCATTAAAATTATTTATCAATAAATCGGTATTTGGGTCTCTTACTTCGCCCGTTAAAGTAACTGGACTTAAAGCTTTAAAAATAAACTCTGAAGTTTCACTAGGTTCATTATTGATGTGGGTTAAAACAACTTTAGGTTTTGGAATTGCCAGTTTTAAAGCAGGATCACCAACATAAAAAACCATTAAAGTTTGAGGTCCATAAGCATTTTTAGACATTCTTAAAGCCTCCGAAATAGTGATGTCTTCATTGGAGTTGAATCCATATAAGAAGGAAGCTAAAAAATTATTTATATTTTGACCTGTTGTAACACCAATTCTTCTGGTTGTAGTTATTAACGAAATTGCTCCGCCTTTAGGATTCCAATAAGTATATTCTCCTGCAGTTGGACGATAAGGATTGTCAAATCTTGTAAACTCACAAGTTACAGTAACAAATAATGGGTACTTGTATTGGTTGTTTAAATTTTGGGCATCTGTTTTTTCGAAAATACGTTCTTTGGCTAAAACTTCTTCACCTCCATGTCCAAAATAATTAAACACGAGTGAGCCCTGATTAAAAGCATTAATAACATCTTCTTTAGCTTTTGGATAACGTTGGCCACCAGCCGATGTTTCTTGAACATAGGAATCGGTATGGATTTTAATTACGTTTACTCCGGGTTTCTGAAATCCAATATCATTTCCTAAATTATCAAGCTGTTGTTGTATATCTACTTCCCATGCTTCATCAACATCGTCTGAAATAAGAGTGAAATTATTCCGCCATCTGCCGTAAGATTTGATATCATGATATTCAATTACTTTATCTACCATTTGATAAGCTTGTGTTGTATTGTCAACTAACATCCTTCCAACAGCAATATCCATAATGTCTGCAGATGATAACATTCTGCCTTCATTTTCATCCATCATGGCAAAAAAGTCATCTGACATAGTCGAACTTAATAAATTATTACTGTTTAAGGAATGAAAAATAGGAGTGATGTTAGTATTGTCAGGAATTCTATCTTTATAATCAAAAGAAGTGTCGCCAAAAAGATTTACATATTTCACTCTTTTTGCAGGTGTAGAAGCATTCAAATATACATATCTGATAAAATTACGAATTGCCGCAACATCTTGTTTGCCTGAAGAAAACTCTTGGTAGATTAAATCCAATGGAACTACTTTAACATTTAAATTTGAATAATTTCTGTGGAAATTAGCTAGTTTATCTGCAGGTTGAATAAGATTGGAAGGCGTTATTATTAAATAATCAATGTCTGAAAATTGACCCGTGTTATTATTGAAAATAGTTCCTTTCAGGTTTTGATTGACAACTTTAGATTGAGGGTCTCTTCTTGGAATGAAAAAATCGGATGGGTCAAGTGCAATAAATTTTCGCTCATCACCCAAATTTGTTTTGAATGTAAAAACAGATTGATTGTTGTTAGCATAACTACTAACATTAAATCGATCTGTAATATCCCATACATGAGAAATGCCATTGGCATTGGTGATTTGATATTCGCCAATTCCAATTTGCGAGGCAACTTGATTGTTTTTAAATTCAAATTGTTTGCCAATTCCAGCTAAGTTTCTGACCGCACTAATATTAATGTAATTTAAATATCCTCTTGCAGTGGGGACTCCGTTATTATTGTAAGTTACTTGAAATGTAATGTTTGGAGAAGGAGCAGTTGCTGTAAATGTTGTAAATATACTATCAAAAATTATACTTGAAGTTGGAATTACGGGATTGAAATTAAAAGTTTGGATATTTAACCCATTTAAACTAAGACTCATTGACGTAGCAACAAATGCTTCTGCTGCTGCAGAAAATGAAATTTGTAATGGAACAGAAGTATCAATATTTGGAAAGTTAAATTGATATTCTTGAGAGCTCTGAAATGAAAATGGACTTCCATGCCAAATCCTGCCTAATCTTCCGATATTGATATCGTCTTTTTCAAAAAATTGGTAATCATTAAATTTTGAAATAATAAGTGTTGGATCGCCTACGGGTTCGTTACTGTTTTGAATTCTTTTTCCATCACCGCCAGAGGAAGTCACATAATAATAGGATTTAGAATCATAAAGATTTAAATTTGTTAAACTTTCTTGATTCCAGTTTTCAACGCCTTCGGCATAAAAAAGGATGTAATCATTTGTATCAAAAACGCCATCTTCTTCACCTATAAATTGTATAGCATTTTCTTCTAAGTCTATTGGATATTCTTCACTATTTAATAACGGAAGCATTCTTCCTCCATTACCATAAATTTTAATTTTTCTTGGATCTGTATTGGTATTCATTCCCAATTGTGCTAAAAAACTTCTTGAAATTCTATAAACACCAGATTTTTCTACATAAAAGCGATACCATTCGCCTGTGCTTAAAACTGAATTTCTTATTCCAAGATAGTCAGAAACCGCTTCTGTTTGATTTCTTTGCGAATTGGAGAAGTTGAAACTATAAGTTATCGAAGTAACTTTTCTATAAGAATTATTGTTTTTTACAATTGGTGAAAATTGAATAAAAGCATAATTTACATCTCTTCCTCTACTATTTTTAACTTCAAAATTTATTGAAGAAGGTATTTTAGATTGGTTCAATACTCCTAAATCAGCTTCGGATATTGGCTCATAAGTTACATTGATAACTCTAATATTGTTTTCATCAAAAGTGTTTTCAACTGTAATTTTTTGATTAAAAAAGATTTCATTTGACCCTTCATCAAAATAGAAATTATTCAATTGAAAATGTGGAACTTTAATTTTATAAGAGTCAAAGTTTATAAAATTATCTGTCTCCCATTGAATATCAATGGTATTAGTTACCTGAGCAAAACTTGAATAAAACAAGAATGCAGTGAATACTAAAAGAATCTTTTTCATACGTGATTGATAACGCAAGTTAAAAATAAATAGTATCAAACCTATAAAATAGTTTTAATTTATACAATAAACAATATAATGTATCGTTATGGATATTCAGTTAATTAACAAAAATTAACAATTCTGTCAAATTATTTGATTTTGACTTGTAGTTTAAAGGTTAATTACTATATTGCGGCACTAAATTTATTACCTACTTAAAGTATGAAAGTAAACAAATTAATGACTATTAAACTTATATTATCATTGATAATAATGTTTGGTTTTGCTAGTTGTAGCAAAAAGTCAAGTTCTAAGAACACATCAACTGCTACCGGTTGGAAAATCAACGATAAAAAAGGGGGTTTTCAGTATGCTTCTAACTACAAACAACAACCTGCCGGTCCCGGTTTGATTGCTATTGAAGGAGGAACATTTACCATGGGTAGAGTTCAGGATGATGTAATGCACGATTGGAACAACACCCCAAATCAACAACACGTGCAATCGTTTTACATGGATGAATCGGAGGTAACTAATGTTATGTATCTAGAATACTTAGATTGGTTAAAACGAGTTTTTCCACCAACAGAAGAAAATTACAAAAACATCTACGTAGGAGCTTGTCCGGATACCCTAGTTTGGAGAAACAGATTAGGATATAACGAGACTATGACTAACAACTACCTTAGACATCCTGCTTATGCAGAATATCCAGTAGTTGGAGTTAATTGGATTCAAGCTGTAGAGTTTTGTAAATGGAGAACTGATCGTGTTAATGAAGTTGTTCTTGAAAAAGAAGGCTACCTTAAAAGAGATGCCAAATTAACAGATGTTTCAGGAGAGAAAACATTTAGTACAGAAACTTACATCAATGCTCCAACAAAAGCTTTTGGAGGAGACGAAGAGATAGTATTAAAAGGTAGAAGAGGAAAATCAAAAGACAGTATCAATTTATATGCTCAAAGAAGTTCAGGATTAATGTATGCTGAATACAGACTTCCAACCGAAGCAGAGTGGGAATATGCTGCTGTTGCAAATGTTGGAAACAGAGAATATAATTTGTACCAAGGTCAGAAAAAATATCCGTGGTCAGGAAGTTACACAAGATCAGGGAAACGTCAAGTTAGAGGTGATCAATTGGCTAACTTTAAACAAGGAAAAGGTGACTACGGCGGAATTGCCGGTTGGTCTGACGATGGTGCAGATATTACACAAATTGTAAAATCATATCCTCCAAATGATTTTGGTTTATATGACATGGCAGGAAATGTTAACGAATGGGTTGCCGATGTGTATCGTCCTATTGTTGATGATGAAGCAAATGATTTTAACTATTTCAGAGGTAACGTTTACACTAAAAATAAAATTGGTGAAGACGGTAAAGTTGAAGTTGTTACGGGTGATAACATTACTTATGATACTTTGGCAAATGGAAAAATCATTGCTAGAAATTTCCCTGGTCAAATTGCACAAGTACCTGTTGATGAGCAAGAAACTTATTTAAGACAAAACTTTGATAAGAGTGACAACAGAAATTATAGAGATGGGGATAAACAATCAACTCGTTATTTCGATTTTGGAAACTCAGAAGATGATGAAGAAGGAGGAAAGAACGAGAAAAAAATGTATGATTCTCCTCAACATAATGTTTCAGTTGATAGTTTAGGGGTTATGACAAGAAAATATGACCGCTCTTCAAAAAGAACTACTTTAATTGATGACAACGTTAGAGTTTATAAAGGTGGATCTTGGAGAGATAGAGCCTATTGGTTAGATCCATCACAAAGAAGATTCTTTCCACAAGATATGGCAACAGATGATATTGGATTCAGATGTGCAATGTCAAAAGTTGGTCCAAAAACAACAAAGAAAACTTCAAGAGGGAAACCTAATAGTAAGTAAAAAATTAATATATTATTACAAAAAGCCCTATTTTAAGGGCTTTTTGTTTTTTACAATTTTATGAAAATAGAACAAATTCACACCCTGTTTTTATCAACGAGCTCTGTTTCTATCGATACCAGAAAAATTGAAAAAAATTCATTTTTTGTAGCTTTAAAAGGAGAGAATTTCAATGCAAATACTTTTGCGAAAGAAGCTTTAGAAAAAGGAGCAAAGTATGTTGTAATTGACGAAAAAGACTTTTACATTGATGAAAGAACAATTTTAGTTGACAATTGTTTGGAGACGTTACAAAACTTGGCCACTTTTCATAGAGATTATCTAAAGCTTCCAATAATTGCTCTGACCGGAAGTAATGGTAAAACAACTACAAAAGAATTGATTTTTGCTGTTTTGTCTAAAAAATTCAAAACAAAAGCTACTGTTGGTAATTTAAATAATCATATAGGGGTTCCGTTGACATTATTGTCTTTTGATAAAGAGACCGAAATTGGAATTGTTGAAATGGGAGCTAATCATCAAAAGGAAATTGCATTTTTATGTGAATTAGCAAAACCTGATTATGGCTATATTACAAATTTTGGCAAAGCTCACTTAGAAGGATTTGGCGGAGTAGAAGGTGTCATCAAAGGCAAATCAGAAATGTATGATTATTTGTTTCAACATGATAAAAAAGTAGTTGTAAATCTAGATGATCCAATTCAAAATGAAAAAACAATAGCTTTTAAAAATAGCATATCGTTTAGTTCTAATATTACTGATGCATTTGTTTTTGCTTCAGATATAGTTGCAAATCCGTTTGCTACTATAACAATTGATTCTATTTTGATAAAATCTAATTTGATTGGTATTTATAATGCATCAAATATCATTGCAGCAATAACAATTGGAAAGTATTTTGGTGTTTCAATAGAAATTTCTCGGGATGCAATTTCTAGTTATTTTCCCGAGAATAATCGTTCGCAGATTCTTTTTAAAAATACAAATCAAATTATTTTAGATGCCTATAATGCCAATCCAAGTAGTATGGAAGTAGCAATAAAGAACTTTATTCAATTAGATAAAGCAAATAAAATAATGATTTTAGGTGATATGTTTGAACTGGGAGGAGAAAGCTTACATGAACATAAAATGATTGTGAGTTATATAAAATCAAGCAAAGCTAATTTGCATTGTTATTTTGTGGGTAATGAATTTTATGCCAATAAAGTCGTTGATGTTAACTTTAGTTTTTATAAGTCATTTGAAGAATTTAAAATTGATTTTGAAACAAAAGAAATTTCAAATAGTTTGTTGCTTATTAAAGGTTCAAGAGGGATGGCTTTAGAAAGAGTATTGAATTATCTTTAATGAAAAATTATAATATTTCGTCGAGAGATATAGATCTTACGCAAGATTATCTTTTACTATTTACTCTTTAAAAACCATATCAATACACATTACAGAAGCTAAAATTAGTGGACGAATAGCGTCATCTTGCGGAACATGACTGAATATTTCTAATACATAATTATCTGCACTTGTGAAGAATTCTTTTCCTATTCCGGCCCATTTTTTTGAAACATGAGCAAGTTCTTTATTTGCTTTGCTAAATTTAAAATCCCAGCCGGTCCATTTTCCTTGAAGCGTACAAAGATGACGATCATTTGCGTCATGAATTTCAAATTTACCTCCAAAAGAAAAAAACTTTTGTTTGAATACACCAATTAGTTTGTCATTTTCATCAAAAATTTCAACATCAGATCGAAATACGGTAAAACCTCTTTTAACAGATATTATTTTCTTTCCTTGATTATCTGAAATTATAACTTGAAAAGGGGTCATTCTTTTGTACTCAGTAAATCGAAATAGTTTTGTAAAAAAGCCCAGATTCGGCTCTCTGCAAGTCATTAATTGTGAGCCATTCTCTGGATTAAATATGTCAAAATTGTTTGATGCTTTGAACATTCCTACATGTTCTTTAATCAGGTAGATATTTCGATTTAATATTGTATTCATTGGAGTATGATTTTTTAGCGTTTTTTGTTGTCTATGATTATAGCTGATTTTTAAATAAAAAAAAACTCCCTAATTGCTTAAGGAGTTTTTGGTGGGCGATGAGGGGTTCGAACCCCCGACCCCCTCGGTGTAAACGAGGTGCTCTGAACCAGCTGAGCTAATCGCCCGATTAGTGCTTGATTGCGAGTGCAAATATAGCACAGTTTTTGGTATCTGCAAATAAAAAAGTAAAAAAGTTACAAAATTTCTGCAACAACAAAAGTGCTTCCTCCAACATAGATGAAGTCTGATTTTTCAGCATTTTGTCTAGCATTTTCATAAGCTTCTGTAATAGAATTGAATACTTTACTGTTAAGTCCAAAATCATTAGCTTTTTCTTGAAGTTTTGAAATTTCAAGAGCTCTTAAATTATTTGGTTTTGAAAAGTAATATTTAGCTTTTTTAGGGAATAATGGTAAAATTTCATCAAGATTTTTATCGTTTACAAAGCCTAAAACAAAATGTAATTTGTCAAATTTTTCATCTTGAATTTGTTTCATGACTATTTCCAACCCTTGTTTGTTATGAGCCGTATCACAAATTGTTTTTGGATTTGATTCAATTTGTTGCCATCTTCCTTTCAGACCAGTGTTTTTCACAACATTTAAAAGCCCTTTTTTTATATTGTTTTCAGAGATTTTAAATTCGCTAACTGTGGTAAGAATTTTTAAAGTTTGCAAAACTGTTTTTTGATTGCTCTCTTGATAATATCCTTTTAAGTCGGATAGATATGTTTTAGTAATTACATCAGTGGCATAATATATTGGTGCATTTTTTTCTTCAGCAATTTTATCAAATACAATCTTTGTTTCGTTTGAAAAGGAACCAATAACAACAGGAATCTTTTCTTTTATTATGCCTGCTTTTTCAGTAGCAATTGATGTCAAGGTATTGCCTAAAAACTGTGTATGGTCAAGTCCGATTGATGTGATTACTGAAACTAAAGGTGTTATAATATTTGTGGAATCAAGTCTGCCACCCATGCCAACTTCAATGATTGCGATATCAATTTTATTTTCTTTGAAGTATGAAAATGCTAGTCCAACAGTCATTTCAAAAAAGCTAAGTTGTTGTTTTTCAAAAAATGATTTGTTTTTGGTTATAAAATCAACAACATATTCTTCTGTAATTTCTACTCCGTTTATTTTTATTCGCTCTCTAAAATCTTTTAAATGGGGTGAAGTATATAGTCCTACTTTATATCCTGATTCTTGTAGTATTGAAGCCAACATTGATGATGTAGAGCCTTTGCCGTTGGTTCCTGCTACATGAATACATTTTATGCTTTTTTCAGGATTATTTAAATAGTTGGCTAATGCAATTGTGTTGTCTAAATTAGGTTTATATGCTGATGCTCCTTGATTTTGATACATCGGCAGTTGAGCAAACATCCAAGTTGTAGTTTCTTTATATGTCATTTTATTTTAAAAAAATAAACCCCACAAAAGTGAGGTTTAACTATATAAATTTTGTTTTTTATTCTCCGTTTCTAAAATTAAATACGATAAACCCAATTTGGTTATCCGGAGCATTAGAATCATCGTTCCATTTGTATTTATATGCCGATTTAATGGCGGCATCTTGTAAACATTTACTGGTAGTGTTTGATCCACTTGGAGTAAATTTAGCATTGGTCACACCTCCATTTTTGTTCACTTTTACCTCTACTACAACAGTTCCTTCGTCATTACATTCTGCTTTTACAGCACCGGGACTAGCTAGACGTCTGCCATTTAATCCCCAAGCACCGCTTCCTGTTCCGGTTCCTTTTCCGCTTCCGTAATAACTATTTGAGTAAATACTTCCGTCTAACTTTCCTTGATTTCCTGCTTGAGTTGAAGTGCCGTCACCTTCATTAGTTTTACCATCTTGTTTTGGTCCGTTTAATAAATTGGACAATGCATCTGTGGTTGTTTTTGAAGGTTGTTTGGGCGTTTCCACTTTTTTAGGAGCCTCTTCTTTAACTTCTTTAACTGGTTTAACCACTTTTGTTTCTTTTATGACTGCCGCATCAATATCGTCTTGTGTAAGTACGTCTTCTTTAGTTGGGGTAGGTTGAGCGGTGCTTTGCGTTGGTTGTGGAGATGCATTAACTGTTTCTGTGGTGTTCACATTTCCTGAACCAAAATCAGTATTTCCAAAATTTATGGCAATACCATTATCAGGTGGCGGATCCATAAAAGGCAAACCTAAATACAGAAATAGAATTAAAAGCATAGCCATAATCGTTGCCGTAATTGCAAATGATTTTTTTTCTTCTTCTGTTTCTAAATATTTCATAAGTGTAAATTATTTAGGTCTAACGGCTAAAACCACTTTGATTTGATTTCTGTTGGCGATATCCAAGATGTTTACCGCTTTTTCAATTGGCACACCTTCTTCAACACGTAATATTAGAGATTTATCGTCTTTTGTAGCAAAATATGATAAAATTTGTTGTTCTAAATCGGTTTCCTGTATTTGTGTTTTATCTATAAAATAATTCAAATCTTTAGATATACTAACTGAAATATTTTGATTTTTTGCTGTAATTCCTTTTGCTTTAGGTAAAACTAAATCAAGAGCATTTGTTGTAACCATGGTTGAAGTTAGCATGAAAAATATCAGCAATAGAAATACAATATCCGTCATGGATGACATGCTAAATTCAGGTGTAACTTTATTTCTTCCTCTAAAGTTCATAGCTTTACGATGGTTCGTTTAATAAATCTAGAAAATCGGTTGCATTGGCTTCCATTTGATGTACCACTTTGTCTGTTTTTACAACTACGTGGTTGTATCCCATATAAGCAATAATACCAACTACCAATCCGGCTACAGTTGTGGTCATTGCAGTTTGAATACCGCCAGCCAAAGCTTTCACTTCAATTTGACCGCCACCGTTTGCCATTTCATGGAAAGCAAGAATCATTCCAATTACAGTTCCTAGAAATCCAATCATTGGTGCGGCTCCGGCAATTGTTGCAAGAACGCTGACGTTTTTTTCTAATTTATATATTTCTAATTTACCCGCATTTTCAATAGCCGTATTGATATCTTCAAGAGGTTTTCCAATTCTTGAAATTCCTTTTTCAATTAATCTAGCAACGGGAGAATTGGTTTGGGCACAAAGCATTTTAGCAGCATCTAATTTGCCTCCCATGATATTCATCTTAATGTTATTCATGAAACTGGAATCAATTTTTGAAGCTTTATTTATAGCCATAATTCTTTCAAAATAAAGATATAAAGCCGCAAATAATAAAATGGCTAAAGTGGCAATAATAATTTGACCACCAATGCCACCACTATTGATTAATTCCCAAATTGAAAGCGTTTTTTGAACGGGTTCTTGGTCTAATAAATTCTGTTGTGCTACAGCTAAACTGTCTGGTTGCATAGAATGTTTAATTTAAAGTTAGTTTGATAACGCTAAGATAGGATTATAAATTGTTTAACGAATAAAATGTTCAATAAATAAGAAACATATTGCTCCTGACATGAACCCGATAAAAGCTAGCCAAGTGATTCTTTTTAAATACCAAATAAAATCAATACGTTCCATTCCCATGGCTGCAACACCAGCGGCAGAACCTATGATAAGTAAACTACCTCCGGTACCGGCACAATAAGCAATAAAATGCCAAATTACGTGGTCAACTTCATAATCATACATTCCCATTGAAGCAGCAACTAATGGTACGTTGTCGATAATTGACGATAAAATTCCTAAAAGGATAACTACCACATCTAAATTTGGAATTGCTCTCGATAAACTTTCTGCAGCATAGCCTAATGTTCCGATTTCTTCTCCATTAATTTTACCAAACACCATGCTTTCAAGAGCAGCAACAGCCATTAAAATTCCAAAAAAGAAAAGAATACTTGAAAATTCAATTTTTGAAAGTGCTTTATGACCTGAGTAGTGTTGTTTGTCTTTTTTATTAAATCCTTCATAAGGTTTTATGTATTCGGAGAATAACCAAACGAATCCTAAACTGAACATCATGCCCAGATAAGGCGGTAATCCTGTTATCATTTTGAATATCGGTACAAAAATTATAGCACCAAGCCCAATATAAAGCATAGTTTTACTGCTCAATAATCGTTCGGATTCTGTATCTACGGCATAATGTTTTCTTGGTGTTTCTCCTTGGAATGCTTTCAAACGAGAGGCAAAGAAAAAAGGTACTACAAAACATAAAATTGAAGGAACTATAACATATTCTGAAAGACCAACAGCGGTTACTTTATTTGCGATCCAAAGCATTGTAGTGGTTACATCTCCAATTGGCGACCATGCACCACCGGCATTTGCTGCAATAACTATCATGGATGCAAACCAAATTCTGTATTCTTTTACAGGAACTAATTTTCGTAATAATGTTATTAATACGATTGTAGCAGTAAGGTTATCAATTACAGCAGATAAAATAAACGCAACAAGTCCTAATGTCCATAATAATCGAACTTTATTGGTTGTTGTTATTCTACTTTTAATAACGTCAAAACCACGATGTAAATCAATAATTTCAACAATAGTCATTGCTCCAATCAAGAAAATAAGAATTTCAGCAGTTTTGCCGAAGTGATGCATTAAATTTTTTGAAAACCCATACAACTGTGCTTTTTCATCTCCATTATTGATGTTGTAAACATTGCTGTATTCATCAATAACAGAAAGCCAACCTTGGTTAAAACCAAAGGCTAAAAGTGCCCAAATGACACCTGCCATTAATAATGAAGGAACCGTTTTGTCTAACTTAAAAGGATGTTCTAGAGTAATTGATAGATATCCAATTATAAAAAGAAAAATGATAAGATTTAACATTGTAAACTTAGATTAATTGTTGTAGTGCAATTTCAAAAGCTGTTGCACTAATATTTGTTTTAGAGGTATTTATAGTATGAGTTTTGTGTAATGCTTTTTTTATGGTTTCTGAAGTATCAAAAAATATTGCTTCATCTGTCATTTGAACTTTTTTCTCCATAAAATAGGCAAAAACACGAGCCATCCCACAGTTTGCAATAAAATCTGGAATCAAGCTCACTTTAGCGTCTGTTTCTTCCATGATAGAACCAAAGAAGATTTCTTTATCAGCAAAAGGAACATTGGCACCACTCGAAATTACTTCTAATCCGGAAGCAATCATTTGGTCAACTTGTTGTTTTGTAACTAATCTGGAAGCAGCACATGGTGCAAAAATTTCGGCACCTAGCGTCCATATTTTTTGATTGATTTCTTCAAAAGGAATCATTTCTGAAGCTACAAGTTTATTACCGTCTTTATTTAAAAAATGTCTTTTTATTTCCTCAAAAGAAAAACCATTTTCATTTATGATTCCACCTTCACGGTCAATAATTCCAACAACCTTTGCACCCATATCCGCTAAATAGAATGCCGCAGCAGAACCAACATTTCCAAAACCTTGAACAATTGCTTTTTTACCTACAACGCTTCCACCATAAATGTCATAATAATGTCTAACCGCTTCTGCAACACCATATCCGGTAATCATATCAGCAACGGTATATTTTCTGTTTACATCCGGAGAAAATTTCGGATTTTCAATTACTTTGATTACTCCTTGTCGTAATTGACCGATTCTGTTAATTTTGTCTGCTTCGGTTGGTTTAAAATGGCCATTAAAAACACCTTCTTGCGGATGCCAAACGCCACATTCTTCTGTTATTGGAATCACTTCGTGAATTTCGTCAACATTCAAATCGCCACCAGTTCCATAATAACTTTTCAATAATGGAGAAACAGCTTTGTACCAACGTTGCAAAACACCTTTTTTTCTCGGGTCGTTTGGGTCAAAATTAATACCTGATTTGGCTCCACCAATTGCAGGACCTGAAACTGAAAATTTCACCTCCATTGTTTTGGCTAACGAAAGTACTTCGTTCATGTCTAAACCTTTTCTCATTCTAGTTCCGCCACCTGCTGCGCCACCTCTAAGAGAATTTATTACTGTCCATCCTTCTGCTTCTGTTTCGGCATCTTTCCAATTAAAAATTATTTCCGGCTCTTTATTTTCAAATTTTTTGAGTAAATCTTTCATTATAGTTAGTCTGTTTGTTTTCAAGTGCAAATATAATCTTTATAAAACATTTGCATTTTGAATATTGAAAATAATTTAGTTTTTTGCCATAAAAAATCCCCCTTTTCAGGAGGATTAGTTTAAACTGTTTCTTCTTTCATTTGTTTTCTTCTTTCTGCAAATGATTTAATATTTAAAGAAGGATGAATTACAGGCCTTTTATTATTTATTGGAATACTATTGCTTCTTTTCTTTAGCATAATATATCGTGTAAATCTAATTTTGTATAAATCATAGGAAATTACAATAGTTAAAAATATGCTTACAATATAGAATACTTGAAACCCAGTATTGAAATATAATAAACCTGAAATAATAGCTCCGAATAAATAGGAAATTGCAATAGAACTCAACAATTTTGCTTTTCCTCTTAGTTCTTCATTTTCTCTGTATTCTTTTTTAGTAAACATTGAAAATAATATCCCTAAATCGGTCGTTGTTCCCGTTAAATGGGTTGTTTTAACTGCAAAATTTGAAATACTTGCAGTTAATCCGTTTTGTAAACCCATGGCAAAAAGCATTATCCCCAACATAATTTCTGTTTCAAGTAAGGTTTCTAAGTAGAAGAACTGACCATAAATTCCAACAGTCATTAAACAGATAATTTCTAATATAAGTGGAATCGAATGAGCCAAATAAGTATTTAGTTTACTTAAATGAATTACAATTAAGTTGGATAAAAAACTTCCAAAAAAGAACAAGAAAATCCAAGCAAAAACAACTCCGGTTTGGTAAAGATTTCCTTTTACTATTTCAGAAGCCAGAATGGCATAATGACCTGTAACATTTGACGAAAACGAAAAGAAAATCAGTAACGAGGCAACATTTACCATCCCGCCGGAAAATGCGGTTAGTACTCCAAGTTTTATATTATCTTCTAAAGTTCTACTATTACTAAATTTTCTCAGCATAGATTATGATTTTTCAAATGTTAGTTTTGCAATTCCTCGAGCTTGAATTTCAGAATCAAAATTCAAGACCATTACATTGTTGTTCAATTCTGTTAAATTATAATTTTCAACAACATCGTTATCATATTTTAGTTGAAGAATGTGACCACGACCTTTAATTTTCCAATCAACCAATCGTTCGTTTTCTCCTGCCTTCAACACTAATTTTCCATTGGATAAAAACTTCCAAGTTTCAGCTTCATGAATAAGTAAGTGTTGACCAATTATTTTTTTTACATCGTCTGTAATTTCTTTGTTGTTTGTATCATTAACCATATCTACTCGTTCATATTCCCATGATAGTTCATTCCATTGTCCTACTATCTTTTTTTCAGGACTTTGGGAGAGTGATATAGTTGTAATAATTGTTGCTACAATAACAACAAATACAAGTGTATATGTGGTAGCAATTTTCATAGCTTTTGGTTTTACATTGTTTAAGAGTGCGACGGAACTCCGTTAAAGAATAATTCTGCCACTTTTCCTTTTTCAGGAATATTGGTAGCTGTTTGCCAACCAATTTGTTGAATAGGAAGTTTGCTTTTATTCATAAAAGGAATCAAATCAAAGCTTTTTTGTTTGTTAAAATTCCACTGAAAGTTAGCCGGAAGATAAATTGCATCAATTTGGTTAGCATCAGTGTAGCTGTTAAAAGCAGATTGTGTAAATCCGGTAAAAATATCTTTTCTAATAGAATTTATTTTTGAAGCATATTTGTTTTTAATGACAAAACAAGCTTGTTCAAACTCTTCAGAAACCAATTGATTTATAATTTTTTGTTTTGAAAAAAATAATAAATCTCTAATTGAATCTGATAAGTGAACACCATGCAATAATATGATATCAAAATTATCATCATGGTTAGATTGTGCTAAAGCAGTTTTTAAAACATTTAATGATTCAATGGTAAAATCAGTTTGTAATAGAATTGTTTTTTTCATGGCACTTTTATTTTTTAAAGTTTTACAGTGCCAAAATTATGGGTGGGAAATTAGAATTGAATTAATCAAAAATTAGAATTCAATTAAAAAACTATTGCGAAATTAAAAAGAGATTAGAGAATCTTAAAGAACTTTTAAAATTGTTAAAATTTATACATGGGAATGTTAATTTGAACTGTGGTTCCTTGGTTTTGTATTGATTTGACTTCAATTTCGCCAAGGTGCATTCTGATAATATTTCGTGTAAGAGGAAGACCAATTCCGAAACCTTCATAGCTTTTTGTGTTAGATGCTCTAAAAAACGGATCATAAATAAATTTAAGTTCCGATTCCGGTATACCAATTCCGGTATCTTTAATAACAACAAAAACACTATTATTTGAGGCACCCAAAGCAACACTCACGGGTTGGTTGTCTGAATATTTACAACCATTATTGATGATGTTACTAAATGCTAAATGCAATAATTGTTCATTTCCGTTTACCTTAATCATGTTTGGGTTTTCAGGCAATAAACTCATATCAAGACAGATTTTGTTTTTTTGATTGATTTTTTCTAAAGTTTCTTTAACATCCATCAATAATTGATCTAATCGGATTTTATCAAATTTTTGAATTTTTCCATTAAAACCGGTTTGTGCTAAAAACAATAAAGCTCGGGTTTTGCTTTCTAATTTTTCAGCTTCCACTAACATTATTTTAATAGCTTCTTCATATTCTTCTTGTGATCTGCTTTTTGATAAAATCACATCAGCTTCACCAATTATTGCTGTTAACGGCGTTCGTAACTCGTGAGAAGCATTACTTATGAAGTTGTTTTGTGTCTCAAAAGATGTTTCAATTCTATCGAGCATTGTGTTGAAAGTAACAGCCAAATCGTTCAGCTCATCATTTTTACTTCCCGCATCTAATCGCAAGTGCAGATTTTCAGAGCTAATTTGATTTACTCGTTCTGTTATTTTTCGAAGCGGTTTAAATATGTATTTTGAAAAGTACAAAGAAATAAGAGCCGATATAATAAAAGCGGCAATGATTGAAATGAATAAAGTTCGTTTTAAATAGGCTGAATGATGTAATTCATAATAATTTTCTGCAGAAGCAACAATAATGTATTTGCCTTTTGTACTATTATATATTATGCCTTTGTAGAAAACATTGTTTTTTTTGAAATCTGATTTGCCATTTTTAATTACATTTTCAAAAAAAGAAATTGGTAAACCTAAAGTTTCACTTTCATCATGAAACTTTTCTACTTCTTCTAACGGAAAAAAATAATCTTTTTCTTGTGGTAGTTTTTCAAAAAATTGGTCTCGTAATTCTTTAATTTCTTTAATGTTAGCAGTAGGGTTGTTGTCCAATTCAATTTTTCCGGCTGTAATGGCTCTAATTTCCAATAATCTAAAAAAATCATTGTGAGAATAATTCAAAAATGAAAAATAGACAAATCCGCCAAACAAGGATAAAACAATTAAGAATGGCAAAAGAAAAAGTAAAGTAGTTTTGGTTTGTGTTCTCATAATCAGCTTTCTTTCATAACATAACCCATTCCAATAACTGTGTGAATCAATTTGTTTTCGGTGGTTGAATCAATTTTCTTTCGAAGATAATTTACATAAACATCTACAACATTGGTTCCCATGTCAAAGTTGACTCCCCAAACGGTGTCTAAAATTTCTCCGCGAGAAAGTACTTTGTTTCTGTTTTGTAAAAAGTTGAGTAGTAGTTTGAATTCCGTTGTAGTTAACGAAATTACTTCGCCACCACGAGTAACTGTTTTACTATAATCGTTTAAAATTAAATCGTCGATTTTATAGATATAATCCTCTTGGATTTCCGGTGAAGGGTTATAGCTTTCTGTTCTGCGAAGCAATGTTTTTATCCGTGCCAAAAGTTCAATAAACTTGAAAGGTTTTACCAAATAATCATCGGCTCCAGATTCTAAACCCAAAACAATATTTTCAGCAGTTCCCAAAGCGGTCAAAAAAAGAATTGGAATTTGTATATCTGTCTTTCGGATTTCTCTACAAACATCCAAACCGTTCATCTCAGGCAACATTATGTCCAAAATGATTATGTCAAATTGATTGTTTTGTTGAAGTAAAAGTCCGGTTTTTCCATCTAAAGCAACAGAAACTTCATAACCTTCTTCGGTCAATCCTTTTTTAATAAATGATACAACATGGGCTTCGTCTTCAACTAATAAAATCTTTTTCATTTATGCTTTTTTGAACTGAAAAATTCGAGGGTTCAATTTACAAAAAAAATAAGTAGTAGAAAAAATAAGGATTTTTTAACTGAAAATTTTTCCTGAAGAATGATCTCTCTTTGCTCCGGTTACACTACAAAGCACATTGACTTCATTGCGTAATTTCAACACGCCAAGTAATCCGAAAATTAAGGCTTCTTTGAATTCTAATGTTTTGGTATTCGGAATAATAAGATGCATTTTTGATAAATGATTTTGCATTCTTTCCAATAAAAAAATGTGATAAGCTCCACCGCCGGTAATTAAAATTTTGCCTTCTTTTTTTGGTAAAGCTGAAGCAATTTGCATGGCGATATGTTCCACAAAAGTGTGCAATTTATCTTCAATTGAAATGGAATAATTTTCAATTAAAGGTAGAATTGTAGCATTTACAAACTCAATTCCGAGTGATTTTGGATATTTTTTTTGATAAAAATCGAGGTTATTTAATTCAGTTAATAAAGCAGAATTTACTTTTCCGGAACGAGCAATTTCGCCTTTATCATCATAATCTAATTGGATTTGATTGGCATAAAAATTCAAAACAGTATTTACAGGAGAAATGTCAAACGCAATTCGCTTTCCGTTTTCTTCAAATGAAATATTCGAAAATCCGCCTAAATTCAAACAAAAATCATATTCAGAAAATAATAATCGATCGCCAATCGGAACTAGCGGAGCACCTTGTCCGCCTAATTCTACATCTTGAACTCTAAAATCGCAGACAACTTTTTTATGTATAATTTCTGCAATTTTAGGTAAGTTTCCAATTTGTAAAGTAATGCCATTTTGAGGTTGATGCAAAATAGTGTGACCATGACTACAAACCACATCAATTTCATTTAAACCATTGCTTTCAATAAACTGTTTAATAGTTTTACCTAAATAACTAGTGTAATCTTGATTGACTTTTTCTAACTCTTTTTCAGAAAAATTAACCGCATTTTTCAATTTGTTCAACCATTCCAGGCTGTAAGGAATCGTTTGGCAAGTCGCAATTTCGTAATTCCATTTTCTATTTTCTACAGTAAAATAAAGGTGAGCTAAATCAATTCCGTCGAGCGAAGTGCCACTCATCACACCAACAACCTGATAGGAATCTTTAAACATGGGCTAAAATTACGAAATCGTTTGAGAATTAAACTTAATTATTCTATTTTTGCGTTCAAATTTAAGAAACAATCAAACACTATTTTTTTAATTATGGATTTTAATCTAACCGAAGAGCATTTAATGATTCAGCAAGCGGCTCGTGATTTTGCTCAACAAGAATTATTACCTGGAGTTATTGAAAGAGATGAACATTCAAAATTTCCAACCGAGCAAGTGAAAATGATGGCTGAATTAGGCTTCATGGGAATGATGGTTGATCCAAAATACGGCGGAGCAGGTTTAGACAGCGTTTCCTATGTTTTGGCGATGACAGAAATTGCAAAAGTTGATGCTTCGGCGGCGGTAATTATGTCGGTAAACAACTCCTTAGTTTGTGCCGGAATGGAGAAATATTGTAGCGAAGAACAAAAGATGAAATATTTGGTTCCGTTGGCCAAAGGTGAAGTAATCGGTGCTTTTTGTTTATCAGAACCTGAAGCCGGAAGTGACGCCACTTCTCAAAAAACAACGGCTATTGATAAAGGTGATTATTATCTTTTGAATGGAACAAAAAATTGGATAACCAATGGAGCAACTGCTTCAACTTATTTAGTTATCGCTCAAACCGATGTTGAAAAAGGTCACAAAGGTATCAATGCTTTTATAGTTGAAAAGGGGTGGGCCGGATTTGAAATTGGTCCAAAAGAAAAGAAAATGGGTATCCGCGGAAGCGACACACATTCGTTAATGTTTAATGACGTGAAAGTGCCAAAAGAAAATAGAATTGGTGCCGATGGTTTCGGATTTTCGTTTGCAATGAATGTATTAAACGGAGGAAGAATCGGAATTGCATCGCAAGCATTAGGAATTGCAACCGGAGCTTATGAATTGGCTTTGAAATATTCACACGAAAGAAAAGCATTTGGAAAAGAAATCTTTAAACACCAAGCCATAGCTTTTAAATTGGCTGATATGTATGTGAAAGTAACAGCAGCAAAATTATTAGTAATGAAAGCAGCTTGCGAAAAAGATGAAGGAAAAGACATCGCTCATTCTGGTGCAATGGCAAAATTATACGCTTCCGAAATTGCTTTGGAAGTAGCCAATGAAGCCGTTCAAATTCACGGTGGAAACGGTTATGTAGCCGAATATCACGTAGAAAGAATGATGAGGGATTCTAAAATTACTCAAATTTATGAAGGAACTTCAGAGATTCAACGTATTGTGATTTCGAGAGGATTGGTTTAAAAAAATTAGTTGTTAGTAATTTTGAACAAACATTGGAAGTAACTAAAAAAGATGTTGAAAATCTAATTGAAGTACGGAAGCAAAACACTTTCCTTAACCATTTATGGAATGTTTTTTCGCGTGATATGAGTTCAAAAGGCGAAATCAAGATAAATGAAATAAAAGTTTGGAAACAAAATATGTGGAATGTAACTTTCTACCCAATTTTCACTTTTACATTTAATGATAAAAATCATCTGACAAAAATAAAAGATGAATTAAATCCGATTGCTAAAACATTCATCGCAATTTTATTTCTCGCAATTTTTTATATAATTATTCCAGAAAATCTATCTGATTTTAACTTTAATTTGAGATCGCTAACGATACTCATAACAATTATATTTCTTATAATTTGGTTATCTAGAGTGGTTTACAAGTATGAAAAAAATAATCAACTGAAAGAAATATTTGAAATTTTAGATATTGAGGTTGAAGATGAAGACGCTGAAAAAGAATGGTCTCTTAAAAACATCTTCATAAGAATATTAACTTATCCTTTTTCATTTTTTGTAATAGCAATTAGTGTTTGGAGTTTTTTTAATGATGGTATAGAAGGGATGATTCGTGGTTTTTTTGGAATTGTAATTTGTGCAATTTATTTATATTCAGATATTAAAATGATTGTACGAGCGAAAAAAACTATAGGCAATAGAATTTCTAACAAAAGGCAAAGTTAGTTCATATCTTATGAGAGGTAAATGAATCAAAATTCTTTGTAAAATGAAAGAAAAGAGATGAACTTTTTACTATACAATTCACATAAATCACAAATCAATATATTTAAAACCCTTTAAGTGCTTTCTTAAAGGGTTTTTTGTATTTTTATCGCAAAACCAATTCTATGAATTCTATTAAATACATTTCAATTTCAGGATTATTTTCAATGCTTTTTGTTTTACCCATTTTTTCGCAATCTGCTTCTGTGGCGGTTTCAGAAAAAATGGTTTATAGTGTGAGTAAAGATTCTGTTTCAACACGATTAGAATACCTTACCTCCGATTTGTTGGAAGGAAGATATACCGGAACCAAAGGAGGAGAATTAGCGGCTGTTCATTTAGAAAATTATTTTAAGAGTTTGTCGATTTCACCCTATTTTGAATCGTATCGTGACAAACTTTCTAATTTTGAAAAATCAGCTTACAACATTGTTGGGTTTTTGGAAGGAACAGATCCAAAATTAAAAGACGAATTCATCATTTTTAGTGCTCATTATGATCATATCGGTATAATTGATAAAAAAGTTGAAAAGGATTCCATTGCAAACGGAGCTAATGATAATGCTACAGGATGTTTAGCAGTGGCAGAAATTGCTCGCTATTTTTCATCCCAAAAAAACAATAAACGAAGTATTCTATTTGTCTTTTTTTCGGGTGAAGAAAAAGGGTTGTTAGGTTCAAGACATTTGGCAGCAAAGTTAAAAAGTGAAAATTTTAATTTGTATAGTATGCTGAATTTTGAAATGATTGGAGTGCCAATGAAACGTGATTTTTTAACCTACATCACTGGTTATAATAAATCAAATATGGCAGAAAAATTGAATGAATATGCCGGAAAAAAGACAGTTGGATTTTTACAAGCGGAATTACATTACAGATTATTTATGGCTTCCGATAATTTTCCGTTTTTCTTAGAGTTTAATGTTCCGGCTCAAACGGTTAGTACTTTTGACTTTGAAAATTATGAATATTATCATCATGTTTCAGATGATTTTAGCCAAATGAATACTGAATTTATGACCGATTATATTCAGGAAATGTTGCCGATTGTGACTAAAATGGTCAATGCTTCAGAAAAAGAAATTGTTTTAAAAAAATAAAGAAATTGAAAAATATCATCATCACCGGAACTTCTCGCGGAATTGGATTTGAATTAGCATTACAATTTGCCAATGAAGGTCATCAAGTGTTGGCCATTTCACGAAAAACAGTAAAAGAACTAATCGAACATCCAAATATAACTTGTTTAGTAGTTGATTTATCAGAAGAGAGCGGATTGAATTTAATAACAGAATTCATTTCGCAGACTTGGAAAAATGTAGATGTACTCATTCACAATGCCGGTTGTTTGGTGCTAAAACCATTTTTACAATTAACACAAGCCGATTTTGAAATGGTTTACAAAGTAAATGTTTTTGGTGTTGCCAATTTAACTCGAATTTGTTTGCCGTTTTTGAAAAAGGGAAGCCATGTGGTATCGATTAGTTCGATGGGCGGTGTTCAAGGAAGTTCAAAGTTTGCCGGTTTAGCCGCTTATTCTTCCAGTAAAGGAGCAGTTATCACTTTGTCGGAATTGTTGGCAGAAGAATATAAAGAAGAAGGAATTTCGTTTAATGCGTTGGCTTTAGGAGCCGTTCAAACCGAAATGTTGCACGAAGCTTTTCCGGGATATCAAGCACCACTTTCTGCCAAAGAAATGGCCGATTATATTTATGATTTTTCGTTAAACGGAAATAAATATTATAATGGGAAAGTGTTGCAGGTAAGTTCATCCACGCCGTAATTATTTCAACAACTAAATGAGCGAAGTCCTCTTAAAATATCTTCCCGAGCATGCGGTAGAATCGGTTTTTGAGTTAATCAAAACCAATTCAGTTCATTTAAAAATTGTAAACGAACGGGTGACACGTCATGGAGATTATAGAAGACATCCATCAGGAAAACATCAAATCACGGTGAATGCTAATTTGAATAAATACCGTTTTTTGATTACGTTGGTTCATGAAATTGCTCATTTAGCTGCTTTTGAAAAATATGGCAGAAACATCAAACCACACGGAAATGAGTGGAAAATTACCTTTCAACGGTTGATGATTCCGTTTATTCGACCGGAGATTTTTCCGAATTCGGTTTTGCCATTAATAGCCAATCATTTTAGAAATCCAACCGCCAGTAGCGATACTGATGCACGATTGGCTTTTGCGTTGAAACAATTTGATGAACGAAAACCCGATATTCATTTTATTCACGAAGTGCCTTCCGGAAGTTATTTCAGAATTAAGAACGGGAAAGTTTTTCAAAAAAAAGGACTTCGGGTCAAACGCTATGAATGTCTCGAAGTACAAACCGGAAAGTTATATTTGTTTAATGCGAATGCTGAAGTGGAGATTATTCCGGGATAATTAATTAATAACGATTTATGATTTTAAAATTACTCAAAAACAAATCTTATTTCTTTTTGCTTTTAGCTTCAATTTTGTTTTTGGTATTGTCTTATATAGGTGATAAAAATGAAATATTAGATATAAATGTTCATGACACTTATTATATCATTTCTCGTCAACATAGTTTTATTTTATTATGTCTTATTTTTTCAACAACAGGATTATTTTATTTTGTGTTTGATTTTTTTAAAATTAAATTCGTTTCTATTCTTTCCTTAGTTCATGTTTATGGTTCATTGATTTTCATAGGATTATTTTTTTACTATTTGCATTTGGTTAATTCGGTAGAAGATTTTCCGCTTTTTGATTCAATTGATTATAATTTTAGAATTATAGTTTCATTATTATTTTTTGCAGGCTTGCAATTGTTATTTGTTTTCAATCTTTTTATTTCAATCATTAAAAAACTCAGCAACTTAGCTACTCAGTAACTCCGCAACTTTACTATATTTGTAACAACTAAAAACTCAGTAACTCAGAGTCTCAGCAACTCAGCAACTCATAAAATGAACAAAAATTACTATGCAATATTAATGGCCGGTGGAGTTGGCTCACGTTTTTGGCCGGTTTCTACAACAGATTTTCCTAAACAATTTCACGATATGTTAGGATCGGGTGAGACGTTGATTCAAAAAACATTCAGTCGTTTATCAAAATTAATTCCAACCGAAAATATATTGATTTTAACCAATGAAAAATACAATGATTTGGTTCTTACTCAATTGCCAATGGTAAAACAAGAGCAAGTTTTATTGGAACCGGCGATGCGAAACACAGCTCCTTGTATTTTATATGCTTCGCTAAAAATTCAAAAAATGAATCCCGATGCTGTGATGGTTGTAGCTCCAAGTGATCACTGGGTTGAAGATGAAACAGCATTTATCGCAAATTTGCAACAATGTTTTGATTATTGTCAACACGAAAATGCGTTGATGACATTAGGAATTCAACCTACTTTTCCAAATACTGGTTTTGGTTACATAGAATTTGATAAAGCAGACTCAAATTCCATTAAAAAAGTAAATCAATTCCGTGAAAAACCAAATTACGAAACAGCAAAATCTTTTTTAGAAAGTGGTAATTTCCTTTGGAATGGCGGAATTTTCATCTGGTCTGTTAAATCAATTACAGAAGCTTTTTCCACTTTTCAGCCTCAAATGAATCAATTGTTTTTGGAAGGTTTTGAAACATACAATACATCAAATGAAAAAGAGTTTATCAATCAAAAGTATGCTTTAGCGGAAGATATTTCAATTGATTATGCCATTTTAGAAAAGGCTAAAAATGTGTATGTTTTACCCGCCACTTTCGATTGGAATGATTTAGGAACGTGGGGTTCATTACATGAAAAATTAGAGAAAGACGGTAAAAATAATGCGGTTTTAAATGCAACTCTAATTTCAGAAAATACTTCAAATAATATTATTCGTACCGAAAATAAAAAATTAGTAATCATAGATGGTTTAAATGACTATATTGTGGTGGATCAAGGCGATGTTTTGTTAATCTACCCTAAAAATAAAGAACAAGATATCAAGAGAATCGTTAGTTCACTTCCATAATTAAAAACATAAATTTCATGAAAGATGATACGCCAAATACACCTATAAAAACGTTGTGGTTAAATTTTAAAATTTTATTAAAGTCAACTTTAGACATCCGTGAGGATACCAATCACGAATCTACGATTGAAGAAGTAAAAGCAGGAATTTCCATCAAAGGTCAAGGTGCATGGGTATTAATTTTCTCCATTTTAATTGCATCGGCAGGTTTAAACACAAGTTCAGCAGCCGTAGTAATTGGAGCGATGTTAATTTCTCCTTTGATGGGGCCAATTGTTGGAATTGGATTGTCTTTAGGAATCAACGATGTTGATTTAATGCGAAAAGCCATTAAGAACTTCGGAATAATGGTTGTTTTGGCTTTATTTACTTCTTTTTTGTTTTTTAGTATACCAATTTTCCAAGATGAAACACCGGAATTAATAGCCAGAACTTATCCTGACGTTCGTGATGTTATCATTGCTTTTGCCGGAGGTTTGGCTTTAATTGTAGCATTAAGTAGAAGAAACAAACAAATTAATACTATAGCAGGTGTTGCCATTGCAACTGCTTTGATGCCACCGCTTTGTACAGCAGGTTATGGTTTAGCAACAGGTAAGTGGATGTTTTTTGGAGGAGCATTATTCTTATTTGCGATTAATACAATTTTTATAGCATTAGCGACTTTTATCATTGTAAAATCGTTGAAGTTTCCGATGAAGGAATATTTGAATTCTTCTAAACGAAAACGAATTTCGCAAGTCCTTTATTTTATCGCATTTTTGATTTTAGCACCAAGTATTTATATGTTTTACGGATTATATAAAAAATCAGATTTTGAACGAAAAGTGAATCTGATTTTAAGTGAATTTAGAGAAAATAATGATGTGATTCTCTTAAATCAACAAATCAGTTATAACGATAAAACAGTTGCTTTTGCCACAGTTGGAAAATCTGTAACTATTTCATTAGTAAATAAATGGAAGGAAAAATTAGAAAAACAAGGGTATGGTGGAGTTGAATTTGAAATAGCTCAAAGTGTTGAAAATTTAGAAACACAAACGATGTTGGAAAAATTGGAATCTACCTATTATACTTCACAACAAAATTTGAATAATAAAGAGGAAATAATTGTTCGACAAGAAAAAGAACTTTTACTTTTACAAAAGCAATTATATTTAAGTGAAAAAAGTAAAGTTCCATTCGATCAAATTGCGAATGAAATTAAAATAAATTACACAAACGTTGAAGAGATTGCTTTTTCTAAATTGATTAAGACGAATTTTAAAAAAATGGATACGTTACCAATCATTTATTTAAAATGGAGCAAGTCAACTAGTGAAAGAAATAAGACAAATGACGAAGCTAAGATTCAAAAATGGTTGCGATTAAAACTACAAACAGATAAATTAGAAATTGAAAGACTAAATTAGCGAAAATGATTTTTTTAATTGGTATAGATTTTACTTTACCCCTAAAGAACCCAGTATTATTGTTTTCATTAATACTATTCATTATTTTATTTGCTCCAATTTTATTAAACAAATTAAGAATTCCGCACCTTATCGGATTAATTATTGCCGGAGCTATCATTGGACCAAATGGTTTCAATTTGATTGCTCGCGACATGAGTATCATTTTATTTGGAACCGTTGGTTTACAGTACATTATGTTTCTAGCGGGATTGGAAATCGATTTAGCAGAATTTAAAAAAAATAGTGGTAAAAGTTTGGTTTTCGGGTTGCTTACCTTTTCTATTCCTATGACAATTGGAACATTAGCCGGTTATTATGTCTTAGGATTTTCAATTGCAACCTCGGTTTTACTAGCCAGTATGTTTGCCTCTCACACTTTGATTGCCTATCCGATTGTTAGTAAATTGGGTGTTGCCAAAAACCGAGCAGTAAATGTAACTGTAGGAGGAACGATGATTACCGATACGCTTGCCCTTTTGGTGTTAGCCGTTATTGCCGGAATGCAAGTAGGTGAAATTAATCAAGAGTTTTGGATTCGTTTAGGGGTTTCCGTAATCGTTTTTGGTTTAGTTGTGATGCTAATTTTTCCAATTATTGGTCGATGGTTTTTTAAGCGATTTGATGATAATATTTCGCAATACATCTTTGTGTTAGCAATGGTTTTTTTAGGATGCACACTAGCGGAATTAGCCGGAATTGAAGCAATTATTGGAGCTTTCTTAGCCGGATTAGCATTGAATAGATTAATTCCACATACTTCGCCTTTAATGAATCGAATTGAATTTGTGGGGAATGCTTTGTTTATTCCTTTCTTTCTTATTGGAGTTGGAATGTTGATTGATTATAAAGCTTTTATTAAAGATTGGAACACGTTGCAGGTTGCCGGAATCATGACAGCATGTGCAATTATCGGTAAATATTTACCGGCTTGGATAACCCAAAAGATATTTGGGTATACTCGCGATGAAAGACGACTGATTTTCGGTTTAAGTAATGCTCAAGCAGCGGCTACACTTGCTGCTGTTTTGGTTGGTTTTAATATTATAATTGGTTATGATAGTGTTCCGGAGTATAATGAAGTTCATTTAAAAAGTAATAAATTATCAACAGAAGACAATTCACAATTATTATTTCAAAATTTAGAAAAAGGAGAAATCCCAAAAATTGGTTCTGATGCTTTAATGCAAAATTTACCGGCTGACGGAACTTATAAGTTAACAGATAAAACAGAAATGGTTTTTGTCGAAGGGAAATTAGTAGATATTAAAATGCCTAACCGACTCTTGAATGAAAATGTTTTGAATGGTACCATTTTAATGATTTTGATTACGTGTACCATTGCATCATTTGTAGCTCAAAAAGGGGCTTACAACATTGCATTAATGGATGATGATTCTGACGAACAAGAAGAAGGAAAACCTACAGATGGTGATGAACGTATTCTTATTCCGATGAAAAATATTGACACCGTTGAAGAATTGATTCAATTGGCAGTTACTATGAAATCTAAGAAAAACAAAACAGGTTTGTTTGCATTAAATGTCATAAATAATAACTCATCTTCATTATCCAAAGAATCAAAAGCAAAAAAAATTGTAGACAAGGCTGCAGTGGTTGCTTCTGCTACAGACAATAGATTAAACATGTTGATGCGATATGATTTGAATATTTTAAACGGAATTACAAGTGTGGTTAGAGAACAAAAAATATCAGACATCATTCTTGGTCAAACAGAAAGCTTAGGTTCTACCGATAGCTTGTATGGTCCATTAACAGATGGTGTTTTGAATAAATGTAACGCTACAACTTTCATATATAAATCAGTACAACCCATAGCTACAATAAAACGTCATTTGGTTATTATTCCTGAACGAGCAGAGCGTGAAATCGGATTTCCGTTTTGGTTGTTAAAAATTTGGAATTTAGGAAAAAATACAGGCTCAAAAATTATATTTTATGCAAGTGAGACAACTATAAATCTAATCAAAGATGTCCACTCAAAGCATCCTGTTGATGCTGATTTCAATATTTTTACTGACTGGGAAGACTTTTTGATTTTGTCTAGAAATTTAAATAAAGACGATGCTTTTGTGGTAATCATGAGTCGCAAACCAAATTTATCATACAACGCGACAATGCAAAATATTCCGGGTTACATGAATAAATATTTTAACAAGAACAATGTAATTCTTATTTATCCCCTTCAAACAGGAATTGAAGGTTCAACTCGTATTGATTTAAAAAACCCCGGAGCATTGGATACTTTTACAGAAAATTTAGAGCGTTTGGACGATGTTAGAAAATTAATTGGAAAATTGTTTAAAAAGAAATAGTGAATTATCTGATAATTTTGTTATTTTTGAGATTATCTATTTTTAATGAAATTTCAACATTTCTTTATTGTTCTTTTTATTTTTTTGTCAAACAATAGTTTTGCACAGATTGGTAATTTTACATTTCAGGTTAACGCAACAAATGAAACATGCTTAGGAAATGGGACGTTAAGTTTTAGTGTTTCCGAAACTACTCCGGGAGCAACTATGAGTTATGCCGTATTTTTGCTGCCCAATTTAACTACACCAATAGCTATTTTGCAAACTCCATCTTTAACGGGATTAAATGCAGGAAATTATAGAGTTATTGCTACACAATCGTTAGGTTCAGAGTCTGGTTCTCAACAAGTTGATATTACAATTCAAAACTTGATTCAATCGCTAACTTACACATTACAATCAGTAAAGGAAAATTGTGGATTTGATGGTAAAATTACTGTAAATGTAATAAATGGGAATGCTGTTTTATACGAAATATTTGCAGGACCTATAATTATTGCTCCTCAAGCTTCAAATGTTTTCACCAATTTAACCGCCGGACTTTATCAAATTAGAGTTTTTGATGCTTGTGGTGATGCAATTGTACAAACGTTTACATTACAAGCCAATAATTTAGCAATCATCATAGACCCGGTAGGCTTTCCAAATACTGTTTTGCCTTCTTGTAACACAATAACAGTAAGTAATTTTTATGGTGCGGTAACCAATAGTATAATTTCATATCCAGTGCAAGTTGAATATACAATTTTTCCTCCGGGAGGTGGCACTCCAATAGTTATAAATGATGTAATTCCTAATGGGCTATTTACTGGAACTATAACTAACAATATTCCATTTTTTAATGGCCAAACCTATACCTATATAATTAAATTTACGGATAGTTGCGGTAATGTCTTTACAAGAAATAATACTGTAAACAAAGCAATGGAAATAATTGTAAACACCACTGAAGTTGGTTGTTTGGGTATGGTTTTAAGATTGTCACCCAACAATTATTTATCTCCATATACAGTCTCATTTATTCAAGCTCCCAGTGGGTTTAATCCAACTCAGGCAAATTTGTCACACCCTGGTCCTTTTAGCGATGATTTTGTATATTATGGTAGTGGCTCTAATCCAATTCCTTACGGTCTTTATGAAGTTTTAATTACTGATTTTTGTGGTACTACAAAAACTGTTATTGTTGAAGTTTTTTCAGAATCTTTACCGCCAAATATAATTACTAATGTTGAATGTGAAATAACAGATCAAAGTTTCATTCAAATAGCAGCAATTCCTCCTACAACTATTGTAGATGTCACTTTGCTTGTAGCACCTTCCTCTTATCCAAACACGGTTCCGGAAAATTTATCTGCTTATATTGTTGATGGTATTTTTAAATTAGATGAAAATGTATTTCTAGGGTTATATGTTTTTGAAGTGTTAGACAGTTGTGGCGTTACACATTTTTTATCGAGTGATGTGCAACTTGAAAACGTTTTTGAATATGAATTTGCTCAAAGACCCGGTTGCGAAATTGGATTTGGAGGAATTCGTTTGTTAGCTGAAAATGAAGTTATTGGAGTCATTTTAGCTAATGCACCGGCTACATTTCAAGGGACGCTCCCCTTAAACTTGTCATCAAATGTAAATGCAGCAAATATTTTTAATTTTGGTACAGTTCCGGCAGGAGATTATACTTTTGTATTTGAGTATTTGTGTAATGATGTTCATTTATTTAGCACCGAAATAATTACAATTGAAGGCTATCAAATAACTACAAATGAAATGTCACTATTTGAAAATTGTGGCTCTTTTGATTTGCAATTTCAACATGTTAGTAATGGAAATTTACTTCAAGCTTTTTGGTTGCAAAAACAAAATACAACAACCGGTCAATGGGGACATCCAATAACTGGGGTTGCTTATCCACAAAATACAGTGCCAACTTCATCAAATTCTATCTTTTTAAATGTAAATTCGTTAAATCTCAATATAGCAGCTACTGGGAATTTTAGAATCTTGAAACGCTTTCAAACTTTTAATTTAAGTGGGGCCACACAAGAATGTATTGCTGTTTTGCATGAATTTGAGTTTATTGATGGTCCAAGGATTATAGATGTAAAGAGTTTTTTATGTTCAAATGGAAACCTAGACACTTTTGTCATTGCAGAAGGTGTGCCACCTTTAACATACAGGATAACTGAAAAAAACGGTGTACCATTTGTAATTAATAACAACACTTCAAATTTGTTTTTAAATTTAGAGCCTGCAATTTATAATTTTCAAGTTCAAGACAATTGCGGAAATATTGTAAATAGCTTATATGAAATAACCCCTTTGTCTCCTCTTGTAATTTCAGTAACTGAATTATGTGATGGTCAGAATGGATTAATGTCTGTTCCAAATTATCCTTTCTTTACATATCAGTGGTATAAAACGTCGACTCCAACACAAATTTTGAGTTCTTCCAATCAATTATTTTTTACGCCTTTTGATTCAGCCATACATTCCGGAGACTATGTGGTCAGTATTTCGTCACAAAATCAAAATTCATGTAGTAATCAATTATTGACGATTACTTTAGATCCAAATTCCGGGGCACCAAATGCAGGACAGAATGCAAATGTTTCTTTTTGTCAAAGCAATCAAAACATCAATCTGTTTTCATTGTTTTCTTCCAATTATGATTCAAATGGTGTATGGACAGATTTGTCAGATTCAGGAGCTTTAAGCGGTTCAAATGTGGACACATCTCTACTAACACCTGGAATTTATCAATTTCAATATACGGTTTTTGGTTTTTGTAATCAATCAAGTCAATCTATAATTACAATTCAAATTAATGCGATTCCTTCTTTACCTGTTATTACATCAACGACACCAATATGTGAAGGAGATCAAATCCAATTAACAACTCCAACCATCAACAACGCAACTTATCATTGGTTTGGTCCAAATGGATATGAATCTAACCTACAAAATCCAATAATTACTAATTCAACTTTATTAGATGAAGGGAATTATTTTTTATATGTTTCTGTAAATGGCTGTGATTCTGAAATAGCTTCAATAGTTATAGAAATAAATCCTACGCCTGTTTTCGATATTTCTGGAGACAATTTATTATGTAACAATCAGAGTTCACTATTAACCATTAATCCAATAAATTTTACGATTGAAGAATCCGATTATAATTGGTATTTAAATGGTGTCTTTATTTCTTCAGAATCAACCGGAACTTTAGAAATTTTTGAACCGGGAATCTACTCAGTAGAAGCAAACTTAGGTGATTGTGTAGTTTCGGAAACGTTTACAGTAGAAGAACGAATTATTGATATTCCCATTAATGTTGAAATAGTTTGTATTAATAATCGCAAAACAATTACACTACTCAACGCAGCTGATTTAACGGATTATACAATAAGTTGGACAGGTCCTGATGGATTTACCTCACAAGAAGCTATTTTAGATATTACCGGATTGAGTCCTGGAAATTATGAAATAACAGTTACTGATAATCTAGGATGTAGCTCTAATTCAAGTTTTGAAATTGATTCTACCAATTGCAAAATCCCAAAAGGTGTTTCTCCAAATGGTGATGGTGCGAATGATACCTTTGATCTTTCCGATTTTGATGTCTTAAAAGTAAAAATCTTTAATAGATATGGAATGTTGATGTATGAAATGAATAACTATGTGAATCAGTGGCACGGTCAGGATTATAATGGGAATTTATTGCCAACAGCAACCTATTATTATTTAATTCATTTTGTAGACGGCAGTCACAAAACCGGCTGGGTTTATTTAATTCGAGAAAATTAAATTAGTCATTACCGTGTTCTTTGTTTTGTGCTTTTCTGATTTTTTTGAATAAATTAGAAGAATAGACAAAGTCAACAATAGCTTCATTATCCGTTTTAAAGATGTCTTTTTTTGTTCCTTCCCAAGCAAGAATTCCTTCTTTGAGAAAGATGATTTTTTCACCAATTTCCATAACAGAATTCATGTCGTGAGAATTAATTACAGTGGTGATATCATATTCTTCTGTAATTTCTTTAATCAAATTATCAATAACAATAGCTGTTTTTGGATCTAATCCCGAATTGGGTTCATCACAAAACAAATATTTTGGTTTGTTTACAATCGCTCTTGCAATGGCCACTCTTTTTTGCATTCCCCCTGAAATTTCAGAAGGTTTCTTTTTATGAGCATCTACTAAATTCACTCTTTTCAAAACAAAATCAACACGTTCCTGAATTTCTTTTGGAGTTTGTTTGGTAAACATTTTCAGTGGGAAACCTACATTTTCTTCCACAGTCATGCTGTCAAATAACGCACTTCCTTGAAAAACCATTCCAATTTCTGTGCGTAATTCTCTTTTTTCATCAGCCGTTAAATCAGAATAAATTCTGCCATCAAAAGAAATTGTTCCGGTATCCGGATAATGTATTCCCAATAAAGTTTTTAGCAATACCGTTTTTCCCGAACCACTCTGTCCAATTATTAAATTGGTTTTTCCGGTTTCAAAAACGGTAGAAATACCTTTTAAAACTTTTGTATCGCCAAATGATTTCTCTATGTTTTTAATTTCTATCATTTGCTTAACAATAATTGGGTTAAAATATAATTGGCTAAAATGATTGAAACGGATGTCCAAACAAAAGAAACGGTACTTGCTTTACCAACCTCAAGAGCACCACCTTTCATGAAATAGCCGTGATAAGAAGGGATTGTGGCTAAGAGTAAAGCAAAAATCATAGTTTTTATAAAGGCATAAGCAATATGAAAGGGTATAAAATCCATTTGTAATCCTTGAATAAACTCGTCACTACTGGTAAATCCGCCATAAACGCCAGCCATCCAACCTCCTAAAATTCCTAAAAACATGCTAATTCCGATAACAAAAGGATATAATAAAAGGGCAATTATTTTTGGGAAAACTAGATAATTTAATGAGTTCACACCCATTACTTCCAATGCGTCAATTTGTTCTGTAACTCGCATGGTTCCAATGCTAGATGTGATAAATGAACCAACTTTTCCGGCCATAATAATGGATATAAATGTTGGAGCAAATTCTAAAATAACCGATTGTCTCGTTGCAAAACCAATAAGGTTTCTGGGGATAAGTGGATTGGTTAAGTTTAATGCAGTTTGAATGGAAACAACACCACCCACAAAAAAGGAAATAAAAGCTACAATACCCAAAGAACCAATGATTAAATCGTCAACTTCTTTAAATATTAAGTTCTTCATCGCACTCCATTTGAGTGGTTTGTTGAAGACTTCTTTTAGCATCAGGAAATATTTTCCTATGTGAGTAAGCATTTTTAGCATAAAGCAAAAATAGGAAAAAGATTCGGTTTTGAGTTTTAGTTTTTTTTGTTTTATGAAACTAGTTAACTAAATAGAAATGGTGTGATTAGAAAACTTTAGATTTCATTTTCTTCCAACGATATTTCCGAATAAATTTGGCTTGTTTTGGTGTTACTAAAAGTGGTTTTTTAGCAATTTTAGCTTTCCAAAAGCCTTGAAGATAATCAAAAAACAAGAACGGTTTTTTCTTAAGTAGAGCTAATTTCAACGAAGCAATAGTAGTAATCCAAAATCCATAACCTAACGAATAAAAAGCTTCGCCTTGCTTAAATCTTGAGGCTTGGTTGTAATTGGCTCCGGTTGGTTTGAGGTGTTTTACTTTTAATGTTTCATCCGTTACCACTTTCCAATTATAAAATTTACATAACAATTCATCAACAGTATCCCAACCCATGGCCGGTTTTAAACCGCCAATTTGTTCAAAACAGGCTTTTCGGTAGGCTTTAAAAGCTCCTCTAATATGGTCTTTATCAGTGAGATTTTCCAAAATCCATTCGTTATTTTTTTGGATGTAAGCAAAACCGCCTACCATCCCAATTTGTTCATCCGATTGAAAATGTTTGCTGATTGTTTCAAAATAATTCGGAGGAAAAATTAAATCAGCATCAGCTTTAACAATAAAATCGTAATTGTCATCAACTGTTTCTAATCCTTTTTGAAATGCTTGAATGACTTTACTTCCGGGAAGATGAATAGCCTCAGAAGTTGCATTGACTAAAGAAATAAACGAATATTTTTCTGTAAATGATTGTGTAATTTCTTCCGTTTTATCTGTCGAACCATCATTAACCACCACCACTTTGGAAGGCAAAAAACTTTGTTCCACTAGCGACTGTAAAGTGAGGGAAATAAATTTTTCTTCGTTGTAGGTTGGGATGATTATATAATACTTCATTTTCTGAAAACTACAATTTTTGAAATTGAATTTTTAAATTGATATTGTTATTGTCGAACTGCATAAACCAAATAATACCTATCTGTAAAATACCTTAATATAGGACGGAAACCAATTTTGTTAGTAGGATGTGTAAATTTTACACTATCCACAATTTTAAATCCGGTTTTTTCTAAAAGCCAATCCAGTTGCCAATCTTCAAATTCATGGTAATGTCTGTCCCATTTGTCTGTTTTGCTTCGATATGCAGAAGAAAACCAAAGTCGTAGCGGGATAGAAATGAATAATTTGTCGCTTTTTACGTTTTGTAAAACGGTATAAGGATTGAGCAAATGTTCGAAAATTTCGAAAGCGGTTACAACAGTATAGTGTTCTTTTTG
Source organism: Flavobacterium orientale (assembly GCF_014638005.1). GTDB lineage: Bacteria > Bacteroidota > Bacteroidia > Flavobacteriales > Flavobacteriaceae > Flavobacterium > Flavobacterium orientale. The sequence continues at coordinate 82,135 of NZ_BMFG01000009.1, read as the reverse complement.
GAGTGTTGATTGGTCATTGTCTAAATCTTCTCCACCAGTATTTTTGACCGAATAACCATTTTTAATCATAATTTTAGAAAATGGATTTTCTACTCCTAAATCAAGAATGGTTTCTGATTTTGAAAGGTGTTTTTCAAGAAATTCAAGTGTAATTTTGAATCGTTTGTTAGGAAATGTTTTTTCGTACATGAAAAAGTAATTGATTCACAAATTTACTTCTTTCTTTCAACTTCTAACTTCCATCTTCCACTTTTTTAAACTTGATATACAATCGCATTAATATTCATTCCGGCTCCAACTGAGGCAAAAATAATTACATCGCCTTTGTTGAGTTTTTGATTTTCAATTTGACCTTTCATTATTGAATCATATAAAGTAGGAACCGTCGCCACACTTGAATTTCCTAGTTTATGAATGCTCATAGGCATAATTCCCTCAGGAGGTGTAAGTTTAAAATGGCGGTAAAACCTTTGAATTATGGCTTCATCCATTTTTTCATTGGCTTGATGAATTAATATTTTTTTGACTTGTGAAATAGGAATTCCACTGTTTTCTAAGCATTCTTTCATTGCTAAAGGCACTTGACTCAAGGCAAATTCGTAAATTTTTCGACCGTGCATTTTAATATAACGAACATCCGGATGGTGCTGGTCGTTGAACGATTTTCCAAAAAATAAATAATAGGCTTCATCATAAGCATAAGTGGCCGTTTCATGGGCTAGAATTCCGCCTGCTTCATCAGTAGCTTCTATGATTGTTGCACCGGCACCATCAGAATAAATCATAGAATCTCTGTCGTGCATATCTACAACGCGAGATAAGGTTTCGGCTCCAATAACCAAACATTTTTTTGCCATTCCGGCTTTAATGAAAGCTTGTGCTTGTATAACACCTTCAACCCAACCCGGGCAACCAAACAACATATCGTAGGCTACACATTTTGGATTTTTGATGCGTAAATTGAATTTAACTCGAGTAGCTAAACTTGGCAACAAATCGGCTTGGAGAGCTCCTTTTTTTACATCACCAAAATTATGAGCAAAAATGATATAATCCAATGTTTCAGGGTCAATCTTAGCATCTTCAATCGCTTTTTGTGCTGCAATAGTAGCAATGTCAGACGTGTTTAAATCGTCAGTAACATAACGTCTTTCTTCAATTCCGGTGATGTCTCTGAATTTTTCGGCAATAATATCATTCGGTTGCGGAAAAGGAGTTCCGTCATCATTAAGAAAAACATGTTTTGCAAAGTCTGAGTTGGTTACAACTTCGGAAGGAATATAACTTCCAGATCCTGTTATTTTGATATTCATAAATTTTAAATCAAATTCTTAACGAAATTATCAATTATTATCTATGTAAATTTAATTATAAGCAATAAATAAAATAGAATTGTGAAATATTTAAATTTAAGGTTTAAATAGTAATAAACTCGTATTTTTTAGCCTTTTTTTTGAGCAATTTTTATCTGCATAACGGTTGCAATACTTAAAGCTTGGGTTTTAATTTGTTCTGCTTTTTGTCCTTTAAAGTTTTCATCAACAGCATTGTTAAAATGATTCAACCAAATTTTAAATAATTCTGGCGACAAATATTCTTTTTCATTCACATCCAAATGTATTTGAGTCAGGTTTTTGGAATAACCACCGGTTCCTAAAACCCCTTGTGACCAAAATGTGACTAATATTGGTAAATGTTCCTCTAGTTTTATTTTTACAACATCTGTAAAAATGTAACTAATAGAATCATCAGCGAGTAGTTTTTTGTAAAATTCATCTACTAACAAATATAAATCTTCTTGGGTTTGGATGTCGGGCATTTTTTTTGGTAATAGGTAATAGGTAATTGGTCTTTGGTAAAAGTAAAAAAGTTTAAAGAAGTAATGAAACAACTTTAAACTTTTTCTCAACTTTTACATTTAAACTATTTTAAACGTTTACATGTATGCTTCAATTGGAGCACAACTACATACTAAATTTCTATCGCCGTATGCTTCATCTACACGACGAACAGTGGGCCAGAATTTATTTTCTGCAATATAATCCAATGGAAAAGCAGCTTGTTCTCTAGTATAAGGGAAAATCCAATTGTCACTTGTAACCATCGCCAATGTATGTGGAGCATTTTTCAACACATTGTTTGCATCTTCTTTTGAAGCCAATTCAATTTCTTTACGAATGGCTATCATTGCTTTACAAAAACGATCTAATTCCGCTAAATCTTCCGATTCGGTTGGTTCAACCATCAACGTTCCTGCAACAGGGAAAGAAACCGTTGGTGCATGAAATCCATAATCCATTAAACGTTTTGCAATATCGGTAACTTTAATGCCTTTTTCTTCAAATCCTCTACAATCTAAAATCATTTCATGAGCTGCTCTTCCCATTTCTCCTGAATATAAAATTGGATAATGTTGTTCTAAATGAGCTTTCATATAGTTGGCGTTCAAAATGGCATATTGTGTTGCATTTTTCAAACCTTCAGCACCCAACATGGTGATGTAGCCATAAGAAATTAAACACACCAAAGCCGAACCATAAGGAGCCGCTGAAATAGCAGTAATCGCCTGATTTCCCCCTGTTGGAATAATTGGATTAGTTGGTAAAAACGGAACTAATTTTTCGTTGACACAAATTGGGCCAACACCCGGTCCGCCACCACCGTGAGGGATGGCAAACGTTTTATGTAAATTCAAGTGGCAAACATCTGCACCAATAGTTGCAGGATTGGTTAACCCTACTTGTGCATTCATGTTAGCACCATCCATATAAACTAAACCACCATTGTCATGAATAATTTTTGTGATTTCGCAAATGGCACTTTCAAAAACACCATGGGTTGATGGATAAGTTACCATCAAACAAGATAAATTAGCAGCATGTTGAATGGCTTTTGCTCTTAAATCTTCCACATCGATATTACCGTTTTCCATGGTTTTGGTTACGATAATTTCCATGCCTGCCATTGCTGCCGAAGCCGGATTGGTTCCGTGAGCCGAAGCTGGAATTAAACACACATTTCTGTGGTCGTCGCCTCTTGAAATGTGGTAAGCACGAATGGTCATTAAACCGGCATATTCGCCTTGTGCACCTGAATTTGGTTGTAACGTAGTTCCTTGAAATCCGGTAACCACATTCAACTGATGCTCTAATTTTTTCAACATGATTTGATAACCTTCTGCTTGTTCAATTGGAGCAAAAGGGTGAATGCTGTTCCAATTTGCCATGGATAATGGCAACATTTCAGCAGCAGCATTTAATTTCATCGTACATGAACCTAACGAAATCATTGAGTGATTTAACGATAAATCTTTGCGTTCTAATTTTTTGATATAACGCATCAACTGTGATTCCGAATGATGGTTGTTGAAAACTTCGTGTTGTAAGAAAGTTGATTTTCTTTGTAAGTTTTCCGGAACCATCGACTCATTGGCTAATTGATTAATAGCAACATTATCCTTTCCAACTGCTTCCGCAAAAATCGAAATAATTTGATTGATGTCTTTAATCGAAGTAGTTTCGTTTAAAGAGATAGAAATCGTTTCGGCGTCTACATAAAAGAAATTCACTTCGTGTTTTTCAGCAACCGCTTTCACTTTAGTAGCATCTGCTTTAACAGAAATCGTATCAAAGAAAGCAGTGTTAGTTTGATAAACACCTAATTTATTCAAAGCTTCCGCTAAAGTGACAGCAGAAGCGTGTACTTTATCGGCGATATATTGTAGTCCTTTTGGTCCGTGATAAACAGCATACATTCCTGCCATAACAGCTAATAAAACTTGAGCCGTACAAATGTTTGAAGTCGCTTTTTCACGTTTGATATGTTGTTCACGAGTTTGCAACGCCATACGTAAAGCACGATTTCCGTTGGTGTCAATAGTCACCCCGATAATTCTTCCCGGCATGGAACGTTTGTATTCTTCTTTAGTGGCAAAAAATGCAGCGTGAGGACCGCCGTAACCCATCGGGATTCCGAAACGTTGTGTGGTTCCAACTACTACATCGGCACCCATTTCTCCCGGGGAAGTTAATTTTACTAACGATAAAATATCGGCAGCAACGGCTACTTTTATTTCTGATGCTTTTGCTTTTGCAATAAATCCTGCATAATCATGAACTTGACCAAATTTTCCCGGATATTGTAGAATAGCTCCAAAAAAATCTGATGAAAAATCAAAATTTTCATGATTTCCAATTACTAATTCAACGCCAATTGGCGTAGAACGAGTTTGAAGTACCGATAAGGTTTGTGGTAAAATTTCTTCAGAAACGAAGAATTTGTTCACGTTGTTTTTCTTTTGATCACGTGAACGAACGTCAAACAAAAGAGCCATCGCTTCTGCAGCTGCAGTTCCTTCATCTAACAATGAAGCATTTGCAATTTCCATTCCTGACAATTCGATAACTGTGGTTTGAAAATTCAGAATAGCTTCTAAACGACCTTGAGCAATTTCTGCTTGATAAGGCGTATAGGCTGTATACCATCCCGGGTTTTCAAAAATATTTCGTTGAATAACCGCAGGAATAATGGTAGGATGATAGCCTAAACCAATGTAGGTTTTGAATACTTTATTTTTTTTACCTAATTCCTGAATGTGATTTAGATATTCATATTCAGTCATAGCCGGTTCTAAATCCAAGTCTTTTTTTAAGCGAATGTCGTCCGGAATAGTTTCGTAGATAAGTTGTTCAAAATTTTCAACGCCAACGGTTTTGAACATATGATTTAAGTCGCTCTCACGTGGACCTAAATGGCGTAAAGCAAATGCATCTGTTTTCATGTATTTTCTTAAGGTAAAAGGTGTGTTGTTTTAAGGCACAAAAGTAATTATTAGTATTGTAATTTTTCGTTAAACAAGGACTAATATTTTTAGAATTTTTTAACCAAAAAGGGGTTTTATTAACAGAAGTGGTATTTTTGTTGCGTGAGAATTTTAAAAGCAATTGTTGATTTTTACATTCAGGCTTCACTTCATGTAGCTTTAGCAATCTATTCATTGGTTCGTATCACTGAATTATCATTGCAATTGACACCAGAATTTCCTATTGCAAATGTTGTTTTTTTCGGGACTATCGTAGGCTATAATTTTCTTAAATACTTTGAATCGTTTCAACAAGGGAATTTTGATATAAATAAAAATCGCTATTTAGTTGGGTTGACTTTTCTTTCTTTAATTGCTTCTATTTTCTATTTTTTACAATTGAATAATGCTACTCAGATTTACTTCATAAAAATAGGATTAATAGTAGCAATTTATCCATTTTTACGAAAATTTGGTTTTTGGAAATTGTTTTTAGTAAGTTTTTGTGTTACTGCAATTACAGCTTATGTTCCTATAATTTCTCATGTTTCAATTTCTGATGACATTAAAATTGTTATCATGCAACGTTTTTTGATTGTCATCAGTTTGATGATTCCGTTTGAAATTTTAGACAGTCAAACGGATGATAATTTAATGAAAACGCTACCTCAACGTTTTGGAATTTTTAAAACTAAAGTGTTCGGAATTGTTCTTTTATTTCCGTTTGTTTTATTGGAGTTATTTAAAGAAAAAATTGAAATATCAAGTTTTATAATTGCCTTAGTAACTGCAGTTTTCATCGGATTTACTACTTTGAAAAGAGATAATTATTACACCTCTTTTTGGGTGGAAAGTGTTCCAATTTTGTGGTGTTTTGTATTGATTTATACCTGACAGGTTTCAAAACCTGTCAGGTTTACTAGTCTATCCTCTAAAAACAATTCGTTCTTCAACTTGTGGCTGACTTGCTTTTCTTTTTCCTCTAAAAAATAAATACAAATTGATGAAAAGCATAATTCCCAAATAAATTGAAAAACCACCAATTTTGCTGCTCAATTCTTCAATCATAACTTGATAGGAGTTGTTGTATAAACTCATTTCCATAATTTTCAAAGCAAATCCGATGTTGAGTAAATAAAAACCAGTTTCAAATAGTTTGTTTGTGGCTTTGGCGATTTCTTCGCGACCTTTAAATATGTCGGTCATATAAATTAAACTGTTTTTAAACAACGTTTTTGAGACATAAATAGTTAAGGCAATCGTCACAGGAAGATAGATTCCGTAGGCGAGAAGTGTTTTTGTAGTTTCCATAATTTAAATATTAATTGATTAATTTTTTAATGTAGTTTGTAATCACAAAAATGTTGAGGTAATGGAGAATTCCAATGATAAAAAGGATGATTGATGTTTTATAAGCGATAATTCCAATCAATTGATTTACTGTTTCGATTTTCTCCCAACTCAAAATCGTAATCGCACAATAACCGAGATTCAGTAAATAATAACCTAACAATAAATTTTTATTCACTTTTTTGCATAAGTCTTCGTGATTGGGAACCAATTGTGAAACAAATACATTTCCATTTCTATATAAAATTTGACCTACCACAAAAATGATGATTGCGGTTATGGTTAGGTAAATGGAGTAGGAGAGGATGTTGAGGTTCATGGTTATTTAATTAAATTTTAATTTAAAAAATAATCCTGTAATAACTGAGGCTATTGAATATGATATGGTTATATCCAACATCATACTTCCTTTAATTATTGAAGTTGTTGTAATTACACCTACAACTGCTAATGAGATTAAAATTACTTTTGAAAGGTTTAAATTAATGTTGTTTCTGGCTAGAAAGTAATATACTAAACCATATAAAATGTATGTAGGTGTTGAAAAGAAAAGTCCAAAAAGCAATGATAGTGGATATACTTCCAAAAGACCTACAATTTTCCCTGGACTGACGTCAATAACATACATTACTATTTGTGACACTACTGGACCAAGTAATAGTGTGAAAAACCAATGTTTAAATAAATAACTCCAGTTCATATAATTACAATTTATAATGACCAATTAAATTATGAACAAACAAAGCCGTATTCACAATAGCAAAAAGCACAAACAAGAAATTCATTCCGTAGCTTCCGAATTTGAATAATTTTCGTTTCGGAATTTCATACATCGGATAATAAGCAATTTGTGTTGCTACTTTTCCTACCCAATAGGCAGCAATTAATCCTGTTAAAGCAACTGCCAAAGCAGATTGCTCTTTTAATTCATTTGTAAATAGAATAGCAATCAATCCAAATGAAAAGTTCAAGCCTTGAATGTATCTTCCATACGTTTTGGCAATTTCCTGATTCAAAGGTTTAAGTTGTTTTACATCATTATACCAATCAAAAACTTGATGACGGATGTAAGGATAAATTAGAGCTGTGAAAATTTGACCGATTCCGCTTAGAATAATTAGCCAGTTTGGGATGTTTATAGTCATGATTTTATTTTTTTTGAAAATGAATAATAAAACTCAAAAAGAAAATTAGAAATATTGGTATCGCTAAAAGGTAATCGAAATCATTTCCATCCCAAAGCAAAAAGAACAATCCAACTAATCCAAAATAGATATAAATCAGTTTGTTTTTTGGAAATATAAGTAAGTATATTGTGGCTGCAAATACTTGCAAAGCTCCGGTAACCGCAAGTCCATATCCACCGAGTAAAAGAAATAATAGTGCAATAATGTTTATGATTTTTACTATTTTAAAGGCTATTTTCATCTTATCTATTATTTTAAACTTTCAGAAAAAAATGAAAGTTATTATTAAAAAAAATTATTTCATTATTTTCACAACCAATTTAGCCAACCAATTGTCTTTGTATTCAGTGATTTTATCCAAAACATTATCTGCTTTCAAGACAAAATCATACAATTTAGAAGTTTGATCTACAAAATGTTTTTCAGCAGCGGTTCCATCTGATTCGATGGCTGAAACTTCTTTCAAGACTTTCAAAGCAGGCTTAATTTCGCGTTTGCTGCGTTCTCTAGAAATTTTTACGGCTAATTCATCCAAATCTTTTTCGGCTGTAAAAAACTCTTTGCGTTCGCCGGCTTTGTATTCTTTATAGACAATGCCCCAATCCATCAAGGCTCGCAAATTCATAGAAGCATTTCCACGAGAAATTTGCAATTCCTCCATAATGTCTTCCATCGAAATCGGTTCGTGCGAAACCATCAACAACGCATGAATCTGTGCCATGGTTTTGTTAATTCCCCATTGCGAACCTAAAGCTCCCCAGGTTTGTACAAATTTATTTTTTGCTTCTTTGAATTCCATGAGACAAAGATATATAAAAGTTTTTAAACTTTCAAAAAAAAATGAAAGTTTGTTTGTACAATTTTTATAACTAAAGATTTTAAAGAAACATGCAAGATCTTTTTTGACCTTGTAGGTTTTATTTATTTAATTTTTTTGGGTTTTCTTTCAATCCTTAACGTGAGGAAGTTAAAGGATGGAGAAGTTTTGAAAGAAATTTATACTTTCATTATTGAATTACAATTTTTTTCACAAACTCTTTATCTTTATTTGTAAGACGAAGTAGGTATATTCCGGATGCTACTCCTTGTAAACGTAAATCGATTTCCTTAGAGTTAATTATTTCTTTATGGATAATTTCTCCTAATTCATTAAAAATTACCATTTGACCACCTTGAAGCGAAACATCTTGAACTTGTATAGTGAAATTGCCGCTTGATGGGTTTGGATAAATGATAGAATTTTCAAGTAATGGGTTAGATACTTCTAGAGAAGGCATCGTAATCCGATTTACCTGGCCACCTTCCAAATTGGAAACATATAAATAGTTGTTATCAAAAATAACTTCTCCCGGACTAAAAAGTTGCGTGTAGATGAATTGCGTATTTGTGTTATTCAGTAAATCATGCTTGTAAACATAATCATCAGTAAAATTTACATTGTAAATAATTTGTTCACTTTCCCCGATGCATATTCCTTTTAAATTGAGAGAGTTTGAAAATACAATAGATTGTGCCATGGTGTCTAAGTTGTATTTTTTCAATTGGTTCGTGGCCGTGACATACAAATGATTGTTTACAACCACCATACCATTTCCACCAATATTATGGCCAGTATTACTTATAATTACTTCTGGAATAGCATTTTCTAAATTGAAATTGTATCTGTAAATATCTTGCGTGTCATTTATATACAAGTAATTGCTGTCTTTTGTTAAGCCATATGGATTTGAAAAAAGATGAACGATTTCTATCGTAGGATCGGTTACATTAAGATTTAATTTTATAACTCTTCTCAACTCCATTGGAATGGCCCGTTGAGCTACAAATAAATAATCTCCCACCACACAAAAATCTTGAAGAGCAGGTATTCCGGTTTTGAATATCTCCAACGTTGGATTAGGTTGATTTACTGGCATTCGATAGATGTTTCCTGTAAAACTACAACCAATGTAAAGCGTTTGATTGTGAATAACTATAGCATTTGTGTTATTACATGCTTCAAAGATAGTTGTAATCTGAGCCGAGCTTCCGAAACCAAAAAAAAGGATAAATAAAAGTAGTATTTTTTTCATAATCCATTGATTTAAAATAACTTCTATAAAAATAATGAATTTTTTGGAATCTTCATAAAGAAAAAAACAGTATTGTTTTTTTATCCTAATAACCCCGCCCTCTTCAACAACGCCTCCACTTTCGGTTCCTGACCTCTAAATTTTTTATACAATTCCATCGGTAATTCTGTTCCACCTTTTGATAGAACGTTGTCTTTAAATTTGGTCGCTACTTCTTGATTAAAAATTCCTTTTTCTTGAAAATAAGCAAACGCATCGGCATCCAAAACCTCCGCCCATTTATAACTGTAATAACCCGACGAATAACCACCCTGAAAAATATGCGAAAACGACGTACTCATACAATTTTCTTCCACATCAGGATATAATGAAGTACCTTCAAAAGCAGCTTTTTCAAATGCTTTTACATCTTCAATAGTTTGCACTTTGGCGTGATAAGCAATATCCAACAAACCAAAACTCAACTGACGCATCGTCGCCATTCCTTCCAAAAAACTCGCACTTTCCTTGATTTTTTCCACATACTGTTGCGGAATCACTTCGCCGGTTAAGTAATGTTTTGCAAACAAAGCCAACGCTTCAGGTTCATAACACCAGTTTTCCATCACTTGACTTGGCAATTCCACAAAATCCCAATAGACTGATGTTCCTGACAAACTCGGATAGGTTGTGTTCGCCAACATACCGTGCAAGGCGTGACCGAATTCGTGAAACAATGTCGTCACTTCGTTAAAGGTTAGGAGGGAAGGTTTAGTTTCCGTTGGTGGTGTAAAATTACACACAATCGAAACGTGCGGTCTTTCGTTCACGCCGTTTTTGATATATTGTGGTTTGAAAGAAGTCATCCAAGCACCATTTCGTTTTCCTTTTCTTGGGAAAAAATCAGCGTAGAAAACGGCAACCAGTTCTCCTTCGAAGTCTAACACTTCAAAAGTTTGCACATCGTTGTGGTATTTATCAATGTCAAAAACTTCTTTAAATCTGATTCCGAACAATTTATCGGCAATGGTAAAAGCTCCGTTCAATACATTTTCCAATTTGAAATAGGGTTTCAACAATTCATCATCCAAACTAAATAATTTCTGTTTTAATTTTTCAGAATAATACGCTCCATCCCATTTTTCTAACTGATCGATTCCATCTAACTCTTTCGCAAAAGCGGTTAATTCGGCAAATTCTTTTTGAGCGGCAGGTTTGGCTTTTTCCAACAAATCATTCAAAAATGATTTCACTTTTTCCGGATTTTGAGCCATTCGTTCTTCCAAAACAAAATGCGAATGCGATTCATATCCCAATAAATTAGCTCTTTTATGACGCAATTCTACAATTCGTTTTACATTTTCTTTGTTATCAAATTCATTATTTTGAAAGGCTTTTTTTCCGGCAGCAATGGCGATTTCTTTTCGCAATTCACGATTTTCAACATACGTTACAAACGGCAAATAACTCGGAAAATCCAATGTGAAAATCCAACCTTCCAATCCTTTTGATTTGGCTAAACTGGCTGCCATTTCTTTTGTACCATCAGGCAAACCTTTTAAATCAGCTTCGTTGGTAATGTGCAATTGATAATTGTTGGTTTCGGCTAAAACATTTTCGCCATACGTCAATTTTAATTTGGCTAATTCAGTGTCAATTTCACGTAATTTCAGTTTATCTTCTTCCGAAAGTAATGCTCCATTTCGTGAAAAACCTTTGAATTTTTTATCTAACAAAGTTGCTTGTTCAGTCGTTAAAGTCAATCTGTCTTTTTGATCATAAACAGCTTTTACACGTTTGAACAAATCTTCATTCAACGAAATATCATTGCTAAAAGCGGTTAATAAAGGCGAAACGTCTTGAGCAATTTTTTGCATTTCATCACACGTTTCAGCCGAATTTAAATTAAAAAATATCGACGATAATCGATCTAACGCTTCACCTGAAAAATCTAATCTTTCAATCGTATTTTCAAAAGTTGGCGTTTCAGAATTGTTGATGATTTCGTCAACTTCTGCCTTTGCTTTTGCAATCGTTTCTTCAAAAGCCGGTTTGTAATTTTCTAATTTTATTTGTGAAAAAGGTGCGGTGTTGTGTTTGGTTTGAAATACTTCGGTCAACATAAATTCAATTTTTTATTTTTCAAAAGTACGGATTTCGATACGTTTTATCAATCGATGAATTAGGGTTTATTTTAGAATAATTAGCTTTTCACATTAAAATTCATTATCTTATGAATTAATTGAATTTAAAACATGAAATACAACGTCACGATTAATAGCATTTTGAATGTAAATGAGATTCCGGAATACTGGAATGAACAAGATTATTTAAAATTATTAGAACTATTTAATTTTCCAGACCCTGAAACGATTGCAAAAGAAACCCTTTTGGACTATTTAAAAATGGCCATAACTGATGAAGAACCAAATAAAGCAGCAGCCATTTTATTGACTTATAAATTAAGCGAGAAATTAAACGAAGGTCAGATTCAGCAAATTTCAAACGATATGCTTTTGGACAAAGTTTGCGAAGAATATCCCGAAATTGATTTGCATGCTCCATTGTTTCACATCAACCAATTATTGTATCTTGCTTATAACGGAAAGTTTCCGAATGCAGCCGCTACGATTTTGAAATGTGTGATAATTGCCGATGATGTAGAAGATAAAAGCGAGTTAGGAAACGAACAAATACTGAAAATTCTTGCTCAAGGTTTAGGCGAGAGTGCGTTGTTGAAACGTTTGTTTCCTGAACAACTTGTAGGAATAAAGCCGTTTCCTGAAGCCAATGATATTGTATGGGAATTAGAATCATTAGGTTCTAGCCAATACAAATTAATCACCTCGGAATATTGGCTTTCTAAATCTGATTTTGTACAAGGAGAATATCAAGCGGATATTGTTTTTGAAGAAGGAATCACCGAGGCATAAACTTTAACAAAAAAATGGAATAATACTGATTTCGCAACGGACAAGTACTCACTTGTCCGTTGTATTTTTAAGTAAAAATTAGATTATTTCTATTTGATAAGGGTACCACAACTATGGAGTATCTACGAAGTATCTATGGAGTATCCATATATTTACTACGCTATATATACGCTATATATATGCTATAATTACGCTATAACTATGAATTATCAAGGATTGCTATGAGGTTTATTTATTCAATCCTTCCGAAGCTTTCAAAACCGCTTCTTTCAAACCTTCTTTGTAGAAAACAATTTTATCCAACACACATTTATCGTGACTTCCGATAATTTGTGCCGCTAAAATTCCGGCATTTTTGGCTCCGTTCAATGCTACTGTTGCTACAGGAACACCGCCCGGCATTTGCAAAATCGACAAAACTGAATCCCAACCGTCAATGGAATTACTTGATTTCACCGGAACACCAATTACTGGCAATGGCGACATCGAAGCAACCATTCCGGGTAAATGGGCTGCACCACCAGCTCCTGCAATAATGACCGAAATGCCACGAGTGTGAGCATTTTTACTAAAATCAAACAATTTTTCCGGTGTTCGGTGTGCCGAAACAATATCAACTTCGGTTTCTATATCAAATCCTTTTAAGATGTCGATGGCTTCTTGCATGACCGGCATGTCGGAGATGGAACCCATTATGATGGCTACTTTGCTCATTATTTTTTGTTTCAAGTTTAATGTTTCAAGTTTAATGTTTCAAGTTTAATGTTTCAAGTTAATTAGTTTTATGCTGCGAACTGCGACTGATTACTGCGACTGACCACTGATTACTCTAATACTATTCTTCACTTCCTCCGCAATTCTTCTCGCTTCCATCATATCTTCATTCACAATCGTTACATGACCCATTTTGCGGAAAGGACGTGTTTCTCTTTTACCATAAATATGAGGAGTTACACCATCAATCGCCATGATTTTTTCAATGTTTTCATAAATAACTTGACCGGAAAAACCTTCTTCACCCACCAAATTTACCATAATTCCGGCAACTTTGCTAGCTGTATTGCCTAAAGGTAAGTCTAAAATAGCTCGCAGATGATTTTCAAATTGCGAAGTATAACTGGCCTCGATGCTGTAATGACCTGAATTATGGGGTCGTGGAGCTACTTCATTGACTAAAATTTCATCGTTTTCGGTTTGAAACATTTCTACCGCTAATAAACCAACATGATTGAATGATTCTGAAACTTTCAACGCAATTTCTTGAGCTTTTTGAGCCACTTTCTCGTCAATTCGAGCCGGGCAAATCACATATTCTACTTGATTGGCTTCCGGGTGAAATTCCATCTCCACCACAGGATAGGTTTTTACTTCACCGGAAACAGAACGAGCCACAATGACAGCTAACTCATTTTTAAACGGAATCCTATCTTCGGCAATGCATTCCACATCAGGAAGTTTGACAAGATCTAAAGCAGAACGACAAATTTTAACACCAGTTCCGTCGTAACCAAATTGAGCACATTTCCATACAAAAGGAAAATCTAATTCATCATTTTTTATCGCTTCTTGTAATGATTTTAAACTCACAAATCGTTTGAAATTAGAAGTTGGAATGTCATTATCCGCATAAAAATCCTTTTGTCTTCCTTTATTTTGAATTTGGTGTAATGTTTTTGGAGAAGGATAAATCGGCAAGCCTTCTTCTTCCAATTTAAGAAGAGCTTCCAAATTTACATTTTCGATTTCGATAGTTAGTAAATCAACCATTTTTCCGAAACGATAAACGGTTTCAAAATGCATCAAACTTCCTTCAAAAAATTGGTTGCAACCAAATTGTGCAGGAGCTTCCGGGCTTGGATCTAAAACAAAAGTTTGTATGTCAAATTTTCGGGTTTCAGCCAAAAGCATTTTGCCTAACTGACCTCCTCCCAAAATACCTAATTTAAAATCGGATGAAAAGTAGTTCATTGTGTTGTTGTTTGGGCAAAGATAAGTAACAATTTATTGAATGAAAAGTTATTTCAGTCGTTTCAAAATATTTCTTGCTGCCGCTTTATAACCTGCAGAATGATTCGAATAATCCTGACTTAAAATTGGTTTTAATTCCTCATAAATCCAATCGTATTTTTTCCCTAAAACAAATAATGCTTTCATTGCGTATGCTTTTGAAGCTACTTTTTCGTCTTGAATTAATCGATCAATCAATGCTTCAATTAAAATATGTTCTTGCTCTTTGGTTAAATTAATTCCGTTTTTTCGATGATTGCTTTTAGTTAAAAACATTGCAATTCGAGTGGCAGGTCGCAACGAAGAATCATTTTTGATTTTAGGTAACACTTCGCAAAATTCATCAATATAAGGAACTAGCAATTTCAACTTTTTTTCACCTACCAAATCCAAACTCCAAAAGGCTTTGACGTGTAATTCATGCGAAATATCAAAAGCAATCGAAATCAATTCTTTCAAATTTTCTTCACTTTTCATGGCAAAATTACTCACCATAACTCGGCTTTTCACATGAGCTGTGCTTCCTTCTATTTTTTGATATATCATTGAATTCATTCGGTAAATATACCAATTTTACAAAAAAGTCGGAATTCTTACTTCGTAATAGTCAAGACTTCCGTAAATTTGCACTTTATTAAAAATCAGAACATGATACACCTTCACGACAAAACATTTGTACCGTTTATTTCTTCGGAAGAATTGAATTTTGCTATTAAAAATTTAGCTAAACAAATGGACGATGATTTTTTTGATGAAGTGCCCGTTTTTGTGGGTGTTTTAAACGGAGCTTTTATGGTTTTGTCCGATTTAATGAAAGAATATCGTGGGATGTGTGAAGTGAGTTTTGTGAAATTGTCTTCCTATGAAGGTACTCAAACCACAAATGAAGTAAAGCAATTAATCGGTTTAAACCAAAATTTAGAAGGGAGAACCGTTGTTATAGTTGAAGATATCATCGATACCGGAAATACCATCGAAGAATTGAAAGCAATTTTTAAAGAAAAAAATGTAAAACATCTCAAAATTGCCACTTTGTTTTTAAAACCGGATGCCTACAAAAAAGACATCAAAATTGATTATGTAGGAATTCGAATTCCAAACAAATTTATCGTAGGCTACGGTCTTGATTATGATGGTTTGGGACGAAATTTACCAGACGTTTATCAACTTGCAGAATAAATCCTAAAATTAAATAATCTAACAATCCAACAATCCATATTAAAATGATTAACATCGTTCTTTTCGGAAAACCGGGTGCAGGAAAAGGCACACAAGCTGAATTTTTAAAAGAAAAATACAATTTAACGCATTTATCAACCGGCGATATTTTCCGATTCAATATAAAAAATGACACCGAGTTAGGAAAATTAGCGAAAACTTTTATGGATAAGGGTGATTTGGTTCCAGATGAAGTGACCATTCAAATGTTGCAAAGTGAAGTGGATAACAACCCTGATTCTGCCGGATTTTTATTTGATGGTTTCCCAAGAACAATTGCTCAAGCAGAAGCTTTAGATGCTTTTTTAGCTTCTAAAAATCAAAATATTACTGCAACAGTTGCTTTAGAAGCCGATGATGAAATCTTGGTTCAACGCTTATTAAAAAGGGGAGTAACTTCAGGAAGAGCTGATGATCAGGACGAAGAAAAAATTAGAAATAGATATCAAGAATACAATGAAAAAACAGCACCGTTGATGGCATACTATGAAGCTCAAGGGAAGTTTCATGCTGTAAATGGAATAGGTACAATTACAGAAGTAAACGAGAGATTGAATCACGTATTTGATTCATTATAAGAAGCTAATCCGGCTTTTAGCTTGATTCCTATTTTTATCAGAATCGTTAGAAATAATTATTAAAACAAAAAAGGAGCTTCCATTGGTTGCTCTTTTTTGTCAAGAAAAATTAGTTTTTTAGCTTCGGGCTTTCCGCTACAATCCGGGCTAAACAGACAACAGAAAACAGAAAAAATGACAGAAGGAAATTTTGTAGACTACGTAAAAATATATGTTTCATCCGGAAAGGGAGGGAAGGGATCTTCGCATCTTCACCGTGAAAAATTTATTGAAAAAGGTGGTCCCGATGGTGGTGATGGTGGTCGAGGTGGTCACGTTTATTTAAAAGGAAACAAAAGTCTTTGGACATTATTTCATTTGAAATTCGTTAAACACATTCGTGCCGGCCATGGTGGTGATGGTGGAAGTTCAAGAAGTACAGGTCATGATGGTGAAGATAAATTTGTGGAAGTTCCGTTGGGAACCGTTGTTCGTGATCAGGAAACAGGAGAAATTCTGTTTGAAATCACCGAACACGATGAAGTAAAAATCATTGCAAAAGGTGGAAAAGGCGGACTTGGAAACTGGCATTTCCGATCGTCAACCAATCAAACACCACGTTATGCTCAACCCGGAATGCCGGTGGAAGAAGTGGATGTGACTTTAGAATTGAAAGTTTTAGCCGATGTTGGTTTGGTAGGTTTTCCAAATGCCGGAAAATCAACTTTACTTTCGGTGATGACATCAGCTAAACCTAAAATTGCCGATTATCCGTTTACGACTTTGAAACCTAATTTAGGAATTGTGTCGTACAGAGATTTTCAATCGTTTGTAATGGCTGATATTCCCGGAATTATCGAAGGGGCTGCCGAAGGAAAAGGACTCGGACATTACTTTTTACGCCACATTGAACGAAATTCAATTTTACTGTTTTTAGTGCCTGCTGATGCGGCAGACATCAAAAAAGAATACGAAATTTTGTTGGATGAACTTCGCCGATACAATCCTGAAATGTTGGATAAAGACCGAATTTTAGTGATTTCCAAATGTGATATGTTGGATGATGAATTAAGAGGCGAACTCGAAAAACAAATGAAAAAAGAGTTCAAAGGCGTTAAATACCATTTTATATCTTCAGTTGCACAACAAGGTTTGCAAGAATTGAAGGATATGTTATGGAAAATGTTGAATGAAGAATAATTTTTAAATTATATATTTCTTACAAAAGCATCCCTAATCGGATGCTTTTTTTATGGAATTCTAAAAATTAAGTTAAAAATATGTAGGTGTAGAGGTTTTTCAATTAAAAAAATAATTTCAAAAGGCAAAAAAAAGTATATTCGCAAACAGTAAAAATTAATCAAAAAATGAAAAAAATTATTTTAAGTCTTGTAGCATTAATTGCGTTTGCTCCGGCAACCGTTTTTGCTAACGAAGGAATGTGGTTTTTAATGCATATTCAGCGACTAAATCAACGCGATATGCAAAAAATGGGATTGCAGTTAACGGCTGAAGAAATATACAGCATTAACAATTCCAGTGTAAAAGATGCCATTGTGCAATTTAATGGTGGTTGTACTGCCGAAATGATTTCCAAAGATGGGTTGGTATTGACCAATCATCACTGTGGATATGATAAAATTGCAGAACTTTCAACTCCGGAAAGCAACTATTTAAGAGATGGTTTTTGGGCTCAAAACCGCAAAGCGGAATTAAAACCTAAAAGTTTATTTGTGCGTTTCTTCGTTCGTATGGATGATGTAACCAAACGAATTTTAGGTGTTGTAAATGATAAAATGTCTGAAGCTGAACGTGAAGCGGCAATCAATCAGGAAACAGCAAAAATTCAAAAGGAAAATGATGGTGGCGGAAAATATACTGTTTCTGTGCGTCCGTTTTTCCAAGGAAATGAATATTATTATTTTGTTTATCAAGATTACACCGATGTTCGTTTAGTTGGAACTCCAACTGAAAGTATCGGAAAATTTGGTGGTGATACTGACAACTGGGAATGGCCTCGTCACACAGGAGATTTCGCTTTGTTCAGAGTTTATGCTGATGCTAACGGAAATCCGGCTGAGTATTCAGAAAACAATGTTCCGTTAAAACCAAAACACCATTTGCCAATTAGCTTGAAAGGTGTTCAAGAAAATGATTTTGCTATGATTTTAGGATATCCGGGTCGTACAAACCGTTGGATGCCGGCTGAAGGAATAGAGCAAAACGTAAAGTTTGCTTATCCTGCTTGGGTTGAAGGTTCAAAAATGTCAATGGACAAAATGAAAGTGCACATGGATAAAGATGATGCAGTTCGTTTGAATTATGCTTCAAAATATGCTTCTATTGCCAATTATTGGAAAAACAGACAGGGGATGATTGATGCTCTTTCTCAATTTAAAACAGCAGATTCTAAAAGAAAAGTTGAAAAGAAATTTGACAAATGGGCAAACAACAAAAATAATAAAGCTCAATACGGAACAGTTATTAAAGATATCAACGCTTATTATGCTTTAACAAATGAAAAGGCAAAACATGATAACTATTTGAATACTTTATTAAGAGGAACTTCATTTGGAACGTTGCCGGCTCGTTTAGGAAATCAATTGGTAAATTATTCTAAAGCAGATGCCAATCAAAAAGCTCAAATGAAACCTCGTTTTATTGAAATGATTGAAGGAACTTTTGAAACTATCTATTTACCACTTGAAAAAGATGTATTAGCGGGTCAATTAGCTTTGTATGCAGAAAAAGCTAAAGGTTATGCTTTAGCACCAAGTATTCAGGCTATGGTGGATAGCAAAACTGATTTTAACAGTTATGCATCAAACGTAATTGATTTGAGTTTGTTTACTTCAAAAGAAAGACTTTTGGCATTTTTAGAGTTACCTAATGCAGAGTTAGTTTCAAATGATCCATTATACAAATTGTCTTCAGATTTGATTGATCATTTTAATAAAAAATCAGACGAGTTAAAAGCTGCAGAAGATAAATATCAATCAGGTTTCAGAAAATTAGTAGCAGGTTTACAAGAGTCAAAATTAAGTCCGATTTTATATCCGGATGCCAATTCAACGTTGCGTTTAACCTATGGAAAAGTTCGTGCATTACCTGCAGATAAAAGAAACGATGCGAAAATCAATAATTATACAACTTTAGCCGGAATGGTGAAAAAGCATAAAGCAGGTGATCCTGAATTTGATTTGTCACAACCTTTAATTGATTTGTATAACAAAAAAGATTTTGGTCAATATGCAGATAAAGCGGGTTATATGCCGGTTAACTTTTTGACAGATAATGATATTACCGGTGGAAATTCAGGTTCTCCAGTGTTGAATGGAAAAGGAGAATTGATTGGATTAGCGTTTGACGGAAACATCGAAGCGATGGCCGGAGACGTTATTTTTGATGACAAGTTACAAAGAACAATCAATGTAGATATTCGTTTCGTATTATTTATCATCGATAAATATGCGGGAGCCAAACATATTATTGACGAGTTAACTATCGTTAAATAAGGTTTATTATTAATTCAATTAAAAAATCTGCTTCAGCGATGGAGCAGATTTTTTTTTAATATTGAATTTTAAGATTATTCTATTTTTACTTTTGTACTGATGGAATGAGCTGAAAATTCGGGAGCATACATACTTTGCAACGTTGAAATTCCATCAACAAAACTACCGGAATGATTGATGCGAACATCATATTCTAAAACATAAGTTCCTTTCTTAATTGTGTCAAAGAAAAAATGTGTTGCAACATCTTTTGTACTTCTGTAAAAACGTAAACCATCTTTTCTTTCATATTTTGAAATAACATCAACAGGTTCAAAACTCGACGCTCTCAAATCTTTTAAGTGAACAAATTCCAGATCGTTTTCAGTTTTTAAAATTAATCTAATCGTAATTAAATCACCTGGTTTCAATGTTTCTTTGTTTAATTCAACTAATTTATCTCCATCAGAAGATTTTATTTTTTTATATAAATTTTTAGTAATGGATAAAACTGCGGTACTGTCTGATTTGATGTTTTCCAAACTCTCAAAATATTGCCAATATAAACCTCCAAAACCCGCTACAGACGAATTATTTTCAACGGAAACAGATCCCATTTCTTTTGTAATCTCATCTGAATTCCAATTCATTTTGATGTAACCGGTTTCAGCTTCTTTATCTTTTTCGGATAATTTTTTGGTCAATATTTTTTCGTCACCAATTTTGAATTTTGTGTTGTCTATGCTATTTGCCCAATCGCTTCCTTGTAACAATAAAGCATAAACAGCTTCTGTTGTAGCTTTTGTAGTTGGCCAATTTTGCAATTGTTTCTGTTTGAGCAACCAAACTTTCATTTCATCAACATATTTTTTGTCTTTTTCAATTTCTGCAAAAGCTTCAATTAGTAATGCTTGTGTTTCTATTGCAGATTGGTACCAATAATATCCGTTTTTATTTTCAACCCAATACATTCCAAAATCATCATTTCTTGCGACCGTTTCTTTTAAGTTAGTGATGATTTTTTCAGCAAATTTTTTGTCTCCAAAACGATTCATCGTTAAAGCCAAAAGAGCTTTTTTGTATAGCGAATACTGCAACCAATTCGCTTTAAATTCAATTTTTTGGATAGTAATAATGGAGTCAATTTTCTTAGAAACAGGCATTTTTTCAAGATAAAAACTTCGAGTATATAAATAATGTAAATTAGAATAGGTATAATAATTTAAGCGGTCATTTTTTAAACTGCTGTTTTTAATGAAATTAGCATCAAGATGTGGAATCGCTTTTGAAGTTATCTTTTCAAATTTTGAATTACTTTCAGGGAATAACTTTCCTAAATGTCCTAACCCGGCAACAATATGTTGAGTTATAAAAGTATTTTCTTCACCACCATCAAACCAAGAAAATGCTCCGGAAGACAATTGTTTTTCTTCCAACTTTTTAAATGTGCTTTCTTGTAATTCTTTCATTGTATTCAAATCCATAAGCAAAGCCAATCGTTTGTTTTTCAGTTCCTCACTTACAGCATCCAAAAGCCAAGGAGTTTCATTTAATACAATGGATTTTAGTTCTTCATTTTGATTTATTTTAGAAACCGATGTTGGATTGTTTTTCCAAGATTCAAATAAAGTAGCAATTTTTGGGTTGCTGTTGATGATTTCTGTAGCTATAAAATTTCCATAATATCTTGAAAAAGTCTGCTCAGCACATTCATGTTGAAATTCCATCAAATAGGGAAGCGACTGTAACGCCAACCAAGTTGGATTAGAAGTATATTCCAACGTAAATTGATGGTTTTTTAGAGTTTCAGAAGAATTGTTTTTCAAGTTTTCAAAAACATATTCTTTTTTAGAATTTCCTTTTACCCAAATTGGAATGCTTTCAGTTATTAGAATTTTGTTACTTAAAACAGGAAGAATATTTTCTTCACCATCTGAAAAATTACCTGATTTTGCTACAATTTTATATTGTAAACCTTGCAAGCCTTCCGGAATTGTAATTTTCCAAGTAACCGGAACACTTTCTTTTGGTTTGCAATCGAAATTTCGTAGGTTAGAGGTGTTTAATGTGATGCTATCTACTGCTTTCATATTTGATGCATCGAATAGCATTAGCATAGCAATTCCGGATTTAGTTTCATTAGTCATATTCACTACTTTAGCCGAAATAGAAATTGTATCTTTTTCTCTTACAAATCGTGGCATATTAGTTTGAACCATCACATCTTTTTGCGAAATAATAGTGGATTCAAAATAGCCTGCTTCTGCTTTTTTATTATGACCATACAAACGCAATTTCCAACTTGTTAATGATTCAGGATTCGTAAAATTGAAACTAAATTTTCCATCGCTATCTGTTTTTAGATGCGGATAAAAGAAGGCTGTTTCATTAAAATTTGTGCGGGTTTTTACTTGAACAAGTTCTTTTAAAGCACTTTTAGTGTTAATAATAATAACTCCATTTGTTCCGCGATTGCCATAAATTGCAGTGGCAGCGGCATCTTTTAAAACAGAAACTGATTCGATATCATTAGCATTTATATTTCTAAAGGATTCTTGGTTTAAAGGCACGCCATCAATAACGTAGAGCGGAGCAGATGAATTGTCTATCGAACCTACACCACGAATTGTTACTATTAGGTTGTTTGAACCTGGTTGACCTGAAAAAGTTGCTATGTTTACTCCTGCTATTTGACCTTGCAAAGTTGAAAGAACATGATAATTTGGTAAACTCTCAATTGATTCAGCAGTGATAGTAGAAATTGAAGATGTAAGAGTCGCTTTGGACATTGTTCGATATCCAGCCACTACCACTTCTTCTAAAGTATTATCTTCTTCTTCTAAAATAATTTCATAACCATTGTTCTTTTCGACTTTAACAACTTCAGACTTCATTCCTACATAATAAACTGCTAAAACTTCGCCTTTAACCGCCTCAATGCTAAATTTGCCATCAAAATCGGAGGAAGTCCCACGTTTTGTCCCTTTTATAACAATAGATGCACCTGGAAGCGGTAGTCCTTTATCATCTATAACAACCCCATCTACATATGTTGCATTTTTAGGAATTTCTGATAAAGGTCTGATTTTATCCATGTACTTTTTAAGAACATGAGTGTTTTTTGGGTCATTGAAGTTAAAACCAAACCAATTAATTTGAGGGCTCTGAATGTAATAATAATGAAATTTATTGTCTCTCTTAAAATTTTCAAAAGTTTTGTAAATAATATTTTCAAAATTCAAATTTGGATAAGTTGGTTGGTCAAAATATTTATAAAAACTAATGTTTGACCAGTTTTGTGTTGCAAATTGATCCAAAGAACTATCATACATACTTGCCAAAACTTCAGACTCTAATTTTTGATCAATAATTTTAAAAGACCAATTTTCAAGACTACCGGGTTCAATTTTATTCCTCAGACTCAGAATTTCAAAATTTAATTTGGTTTCAATTATTTCTTTTTTTACTGAATGTGTTTTTACATCTGTGGTGTTTTCCCATACCGTTGAAAAATGAAAATGTATGTCCGCATCGTATTTTGCTTTTTTGTTGAACTTAAAAGTTGCTTTTCCATTTTTTAATTGAATCACTTGTTCATTTTCCAACACTTTGTTTTCGTCATAAAATCTAGAAGTTATCCATAAATCCGGTATAACGGAATGAATCTCTATCTCAAAAAAAGGTTCATTTTTTTTTGAGATATCTTTTAGTACAAAAAGTTCGTCTTTTGAGTAAGGGTTCACTTTAGAATCTAATTGGAAATAATTTTCAGTTTTAATGAGATTGTTTTTTTGATCATAAGCTTCTCCTGTTATTTTATAATTTCCGTTTTTAAAAGTTTTTAAAAAATCTAATGAAATTTCTTTATTGTTTTTTGTGTCAAATAAAAATGATTTTACAAAAACTTCTGTTACTTCATTATCTGATTGTTCAAAAGGTTCGTGTGGAAAAAGTTGCTCAAACTCATTTCGACTAAGTGTTTGAATTTCCGGAAACCCGAAAAGACGATTCTTTAAATAACTCTTTTTTTGAAATTCATAAATTTTAATTTCTCCTTTTACATCAATAGGATTATTGTTTAAAGTTGTGGTTTTTATGAATACTTCATTTTTGTCTTCTTTAAACAAATTACGATCTAGTAGCATTTTTAATTCAAGCATTTCTTTACCAACTTTTAGATATTTAGTTGCTGTTCTGGTTTCGCCCTGAATGTCCGTAATATCAGCTTTTATTGTGTATCTGATTAATTGTATGCTATCATTAGAAATACCCTCTTCAATAGCAGGAAAATGAATATTGAAATTTCCATTATTATCTGTAATTGTTTCTGCAATTATATAATCATCATCATTTGAATAAAAGTTTTCATGAGAGGTTGTATTTTTAGAAACTGTATAAGTAACTTTTGCATTTGTTAAATTGTTTCCAGCTAAAGCTTTTGCGTTTCCTCTAATTTTAATGACATCACCAATAGTGTAATTCTCTTTGATTTCATCAAATTTTACTTCAAATGTGGGTCGCTTATACTCTTCTACTGTAAAATAAAAATCTTCTTCATTATAATCTACGTTATCCCAAAATTTGTGTTCTTCTTCTTTTTTGTCATAATATTTTGTATCAACTTCCGCCTGATTAGGTTCATCTATAGTAATGTAAAACCGACCAGTTAATGTGTTTCTTGGAATATCAAATTCTCCTGAAAATGAACCAAATTCATTGGTTTGAGTATCAAATTCTTTTAAAACTGTATCATTTACATCACTAATTTTAACGTTAACACTCACATAGGGTACGACACTTTTTATATTGTCTTTGTTTTGAATCAAAACCCCTTTATAGAAGACTTTTTGCCCTGGACGATAAATGGCACGGTCAAAATAAACCATGACTTTAGCGTAAAAATTTTCATAGTCATCATCATCATCATCATCATCATCATAAATAAAGGTTTGGTTGTGTTTTTTGAGTAAAGTATCATTATTCTTAATTATTAGAATATCGCTGTCGTAAAAATTATGTGAAATATATTTTTTCTTTTTAAATTGTGCCTTCCCTTCTTTATTTGTATTCACTGTATGATCTTCGTTTTTAATACTCACATTTTCTATTGGTTTACCAGTTTTTCGATCTAAAACAGTAATGAAATCGAGTTTTTCATTATTGTCTTCTATAATAGAAAAGTTAGTTACTTGTAAGTTTTCATAAGCAAAAGCGATTTTCTTTTCAATTGTATCATTTAGTGTTTCCATAAAAACCAAATAATTTCCAACATCCATTTTTTCTAAAAGAATTTCAGTGGAATAATTAGAATAATCACCTTTAGAAGGTAATTTTACCGTATGGCTTTTTATTGGTTTGTTTTGAAATTTAAAATTTAAAACCAAAGAATCTCTTTTTGCCAGATCATTTTTTTTACGATCATAAAAAAGAGAATTATCTAATAAATAATTATTTTTTACAGGAAAGCGGTAATAACTAATTTTAACCGAATCAACATTTTTAAAGTTTGCAAAGGCACGGTTATTTTGATTAGGATAAATAGTTTTCTGAAGATTTATAGATAATGATTTACCAAGAATTTGATTTTGATATGCTTCTGCTTCCGCCAAAGCATTGAAATTTATTTTTGTTTTTAAAACAGTGTCAATTAATTGGAGTGCTTCATTATAATTGTTGACATTGTTTTGTTTTGAAGTTTGACTGATATAATATTTTATACGTTCAACTCTTAAAGATTGTTTTAAAAAAGAGCTAGTCGTTTTGTTTTCAAGTTGGGTTATTTTATTAACAAAAGTAGAATTATCGCTATATATTGAGTTAGCAAATTTTAAGCGTTCATAATAAGCAAAATCATTTTTTTCTTTGTTGTTTGATAAGTAAAATAGTTCGTTTTCTTGTAGAATTGCAACTAGTTTTTTTAAATTTTCATCAGTCAAAGAAGACCACTTATAATTGATGAAAGTATTGGATTCTGCGTATAAATTTTCAAATAAGTCAAATTCATATTTGTTATTTTTAACTTCCCGACGGTTTACTTTTGGTTTGTAATGAACAATACTTTTTTCAACTAAAAAATCATATAAACTATAATTTTTAGCATCTACATTTGGAGAGATTTCAAATATTTCTTTGAGAGATTTTATAGAAATGGTTCTAAGCAATTTTTCATTCTGTAACGAATTCTTCATTGCCTTTTCAATTTCAGTATCAAAGTCAAGTGAAGTCCAAGTTAAAAAATCTAAATTTTTTTGAGACTCTAGCTCTGTTCTTTTATCAATGTTATAAGAATATCGATTATAGTAATTCTGTAAAATAGTTGCGTAAATATAATTTAATAGTGCTTTTGAAATCGGCTCAGCTTCCTTAATTTCTTTTTTTAAATTTGAAATAATGGTTAATTGAGCTTTTTCATCAAAAACCTCTTCAAATTTTGACAAATAGAAAAAACACTTGACGATTTGCACTTCATCTTTTTTCTTTTTAGCTTTTTTATAAATCTCTTCTACTTCTTTTTGTGCAGATTGTATTTTTCCGTCTAACTCATATTTGTAAACTTCCTTCCATTGTTGATCAAAATTTTGACTAAATGTAAAAGTGAAAACAAAAAGGAAACAAAGAGTTATTAATTTACGCATACGGGTTTTTTATTAATAGAGTATAAAATGGTCAAGAAGGTTGGATTTTGAGGAAAAAATTTGTTTACTAAAATACTTAAAATTTTTACAACTAAAATGAAACACAAAAACATTTCCTTACTTTTGAAAATAAATTCCAACTATGAAAATGATCTCTTTTATAATTTTTTTAATTTCTATTCCTTCGATGGCTAATTCAGATTTTGAAAAAGCAGAGCAATTGTTTCATAAAGGGAAGTTTCCTGAAGCGAAAATTCTGTTTGAAAACCAACTTAAATCAAATCCGAATCACACAAAAACTTTAGAGTATCTAGGAGATATAGCCGGGAAGGAAAAAAATTGGGATGAAGCTATTGTATACTATAAAAAAATAAAAATCCAATATCCTAAAAATGCTGATTATCACTATAAGTTTGGTGGAGCTATGGGAATGAAAGCTAAAGAGTCGAACAAATTCAAAGCTTTAGGAATGATTGATGAAATTGAAAAATCTTTTTTAACTGCCGCAAAATTAGATGAAAAACACATTGACTCTCGCTGGGCTTTAGTGATGCTTTATATCGAATTGCCGGGTATTGTTGGCGGAAGCGAAACCAAAGCTCAAAAATATGCAGATGAATTAATGAATTTATCAAAAGTTGATGGTTATTTAGCCAGAGGTTTTATTGATGAATATTTCAAACGTTTTACAAAAGCTGAAGCAAATTACATGATTGCTCACGAAATTGGAAATTCAAAAAATACCTTTCAAAAGCTCTATGATTTGTATAAAAACAAATTAAAACAACCACAAAAAGCCGAAGCATTAAAAAATAAATTTGAAAAATAGTAATCCGTTGTCTGTTGTCCGTTATCAGTTAACCGACAACAGATAACCGACAACCGACAACAGAAAATGAGAACCCACTTTATCGCCATTGGCGGAGCCGCCATGCACAATTTAGCACTTGCCTTACACCACAAAGGTTATCACGTTACCGGAAGTGATGATGCTATTTTTGAACCTTCCAAATCACGTTTAGAAAAGTTTAGACTTTTGCCTAATGAAATGGGTTGGTTTCCTGAAAAAATAACTACAGAAATAGAGGCAATTATTCTCGGAATGCACGCCAAAGCCGATAATCCGGAATTATTAAAAGCAAAAGAATTGGGCTTGAAAATTTATTCTTATCCTGAATTTTTATACGAACAATCAAAAAATAAAACCCGTGTTGTGATTGGCGGTTCACATGGGAAAACGACAATAACTTCAATGATTTTACATGTGATGCATTATCATAACATTGAAGTTGATTATATGGTAGGAGCACAGCTGGAAGGTTTTGATACGATGGTTCATCTCACCGAAAAAAATGATTTTATCGTTTTGGAAGGAGATGAATATTTATCATCTCCAATTGACAGAAGACCGAAATTTCATTTGTACCAACCCAATATTGCATTACTTTCCGGCATTGCATGGGATCATATTAATGTGTTTCCAACCTTTGAAAATTATGTAGAACAGTTTGAAATTTTTGTAAATCAAATTACAAAAGGTGGCATTTTGGTCTATAATGAAGAAGATGAAACCGTTAGAAAAGTAGCTGAAGAAACGACCAACACCATCCGAAGATTACCTTATCAAACGCCCAATTATTCCGTTGAAAAAGGAACTACTTATCTTGATACTCCCGAAGGACCAATGCCAATTGAAGTGTTCGGTGCTCACAATTTGAATAATCTTGCCGGAGCCAAATGGATATGTCAAAATATGGGTGTGGATGAAGCCGATTTTTATGAGGCAATAGCCAATTTTAAAGGAGCTTCTAAAAGGTTAGAAAAAATTGCCGAAGGAAAAGGAAAAGTAGCTTACAAAGATTTTGCTCATTCACCCAGTAAAGTTGCTGCAACTACCAAAGCCGTTAAAAATCAATATCCCGATAGAAAATTAGTGGCGTGTTTAGAATTGCACACCTATAGCAGTTTGAATGCCGAATTCTTGAAAGAATACGAAGGAGCTTTAGATGCTGCCGATGTTGCCGTTGTGTTTTATTCGCCAGACGCTGTTAAAATCAAACAACTGGAAGAAGTAACGTATGACCAAATCGCACAATCTTTTAAACGAAATGATTTGATAATTTATACGAATCCAACTGAATTTAAAGATTTTTTATTTTCAACTAATTTGGATAATTCTGCTTTGTTGTTGATGAGTTCAGGGAATTATGGTGGTTTGGATTTTGAGGAGGTTAAGCAATTAGTCAATTAGGGAATATGTCAATGAGTCATTGAGGGAATTAGCAGTAGTTTTAATTGGCAAATTGCCACATTGACTAATTACTTCTCATACCGAAAATGCCCCACAATCGTATAACTAAACAAGCAGTCCTCCAAAACCTGTCCGCCACCCACATTGTGCACAATTAAATTGCGTTTACCATCTGTTGATTTTTTGTGTGTAACAATACCAATATGCGGAAGCTTGTCGCCAATCATCCAAGTTACAATATCGCCGGTTTTATAATCGGAAGCATTTTTAGTAACTGTCAGTTTTTCTCCTTTTCGTTCAAAAAACACTTCTAAATTGGGAACCCTTCGATGGTCAATATTAGTGTCAGTTTTTTTTAATCCCCATTTTTTAGGATAGAGCGAAAAGTTTTTTTTCATGTCTTCGTGTACTTCTTTTTGCAAATCAACACCCAATTTCCGGTAGGCACGAATAATCACATCGGTGCAAACACCTTTGTCTTTTGGCACATCACCATTTGGATATTTTATGCTCACATATGACGGATCATAAGTCACTTTGTCTTTTGTTAATTCCAAAGCGGCGTCAGATAATTTTTTAGAAAAAGTAGTTGAATTGAAAGATAGTATTCCAATTAATAAGAAAGAGAGCAGTGTCTTCATGAAAATGTTTTTAAAATAAACTCAAAATCAAAATTTTTAGTACAAAAAAAATGCCTCTTTTGTTAAAGAAGCATTTTTTGTTACGTTGTAAAAAATTTAATCTTTCAAAAACTCATCAAATGATTTTAATTGAAATGGAATGCCAAGTTTAGTTCCCTGATCAATTAATTTGGTTTTATATTTTCCTTTTAGAGCATTTAAACTTGTTGTTGCTTTAGAATATAAATCCATCACATTTTCAATGTTGTCTTTTTGAGAAGGCGATGGTGCGTCAAATTGTTGAGCAACAGAGGCATAAATTGTACTCAATTTTTCTCTTAATTGTGGTTCAGCGGCACCAACATACATATCTCCTGTTGTCACAACCATTGTGTTTTTTAGAGCATTAAACTCCGCATCAATCTTGTTATTTGCTTTTGCTGTTTTTGGGTCTTTTTCAATTATTTTTTTGTTAAGAGCTATTAACTCGTCTAGTTCATAAACGAAATAGGCTAACTCTTCATTTTTATCAAAAAGCATTTTTGCAGCTTCAGCTTGAAGTTTTCTTTCGCTTGGCGTTATTACACTTTTTGGGTCGTTAACAACTTTGAATTCATGTGTGTAAACCTCTTTTCCTTTTGTCAAAACTGCTTTATAAGTACCTTCCGGAACTCTTGGAGAAGTGAAGCCTCCAAAACTTAATGTTTTTGCAGTTGCAATTTTTGGATTTCTGGTGTTGTAATTCCATGAAACAATATTAATCCCTTTTTGATTTCCTGCAGGAAGTGTCACTATTTTATTTCCATTCGTATCCTGAATTTCCAAATCCATTTTTCCAAACGTATTTCGTTTTTTCAAATAATAGATGATTTGACCTGAGGTATTTGGATTTGGTCCAACAAACTCCAATTCAGAAGCGGTGCCACCAAAACTGGATTCTTCTTCAATCACAAATGGTTTTCTATCAAAAAAATGAACTTCTTTTTTCAGGATTTCGGGAGTGATTTGTCTGAGTGTACTTATGTCATCAATTATGATAATTCCTCTACCATGTGTAGCCATTACCAAATCATTTGTTTTTGGATGTAAATCCAAATAATGCACCGCCACAGCAGGCATATTATTTTCAAATTTAGACCAATTTTTACCGCCATCAACAGTGATGTATAATCCTATTTCTGTACCTAAGAATAATAAGTTAGGATTTTTATAATCCTCTTGAATATTTCGTGCAAAACTTCCTATTTCAGGAGTGGTAATTGATGTCCATGTTTTTCCAAAATCAGAAGTTTTATAAACATAAGCAGTATAATCATTTTTTGAATGACCATCAAAAACGGCATATGCAGTTCCTTCATTGAAAACGCTTGCTTCAATGTGATAACACCAGGTGTTTTTTGGTAATCCTTTAATATTCGCCGTTACATTAGACCATGTTTTGCCACTATCTCTTGTAATTTGAACATTGCCATCATCAGTTCCGGCCCAAATTACGTCTTTGTTTAAGGGTGATTCTGCGATGGTAAAAATGGTACAGTGATTTTCGGCTCCGGAATTGTCAACAGAAAGACCACCTGATTTTTCTGTATTTGTTTTTGTAGGATCGTTAGTGGTTAAGTCGCCTGATATTTTTCGCCAAGTTTGTCCCATGTAATCAGAAACATGAACAAATTGACTTCCGGCATAAATTCTGTCAGGGTTGTGAATTCCGGTAACAATAGGTGTATTCCAGTTGAAACGTAATTTTGGGTCGCCTTTTACGGCAAGCGGTTGAATGGTTTTTAATTCTTTAGTTTCTAAATTATATCGCCAAATGTTTTCGGCACCTTGCATTTCACTGTAAATGATTTTTTTGGTAGGATGTTTTAAAACACGAAATCCATCGCCATAACCCACAACATGCCAGTCGCGAGCTTCAATGCCGCCGTCACTTTTACTTGGGCCATACCATGAGCCATTGTCTTGCAAACCTCCATAAATGTTATAAGGTTCTTCATCATCTAAACTTAAATGATAGTACTGTGAAAGGGGTAGATTTTTTACAATGTCAAGTGTGTTTCCAGAATCCCAACTTCTGTATAAACCTCCATCGGTTGCCACATAAATTCGATTGCTGTCATGTAAATCAACAGTAACATCATGAATATCAGCATGCATGTTTCCTAGCGGTTTAAATGTTTTTCCACCATCTCTACTAATGGAACCTCTTAAACCACCTTTGTATAGAATATCCGGATTTCGAGGATCAATTGTAATTCTTGAAAAATAAAACGGACGAACAACCAATTCAAAATCACTATTTAAATGTTTCCAACTGGCACCTGAATCTTCAGAACGATATAAGCCTTTGTCTTTATCTTGTTCGGTTTCCAAGACAGCATATAAAACTTCAGGTTTTGATGGAGCTACTCCAATAGCAATTCTGCCCAATTGCCCTTTTGGAAAACCATTGTGAATTTTGTTCCAAGTTTTACCGCCATCAATAGTTTTGTACAAGGCAGAATTATATCCTCCGGAATTAAACGACCATGCGGTTCTTCTGAATTCCCAAAAACTGGCATACATAATATCCGGATTAACGGGGTCAATTACCAAGTCTGCACAACCTGTTTTTTGATCTACATAAAATGATTTATTCCATGTTTTTCCGCCATCTGTTGTTTTATAGATGCCTCGATCTTCACTATCACCCCAAAGTGCACCAAGAACTCCAGCCCAAACTACATCACTATTTCTTGGGTCAACAATTATGGATGTAATTCGGTCTGATTTTGGTAAACCCATGTTAGTCCAATTCAAACCACCATCGGTTGATTTATAAATTCCATCTCCAATAGATACACTATTACGGGTCCATGGTTCACCTGTTCCAACCCAAATTGTGTTGTCAGGATTATTAGGGTCAATAGTAACACAACCAATCGATTGAATGTGTTTGTCAAAAATAGGAGAGAAGGAAGCACCACCATCTGAACTTTTCCAAACGCCACCACCGGCAGCACCAATGTAGATTATTTTGTTGTTTGTGGGGTGATTTGCTATGTCTGAAATTCTCCCGCTCATAATAGCCGGACCAATCTGACGGGCTTTGATATCACCAAATAATTCTTTGCCTTTTAAAATTATTTCCTCTTGTGCTTGAACTTGAAAAGCAAAAATGAAACTTAAAGCAACAAGTAATTTGTTATAGTTTTTCATTGTTGAGTTTGGTTTAAAAAAAATCCCCAAAATTTATATAATGGGGATTTTTAAAAGTTATTAGTTTTATTCTTTAAAGCTAAAAGCACTTGGATCAACTGTTGGGTTTAAAGTAACTTTCTTCACCACCATAGCTTGTCCCATTTGATTCATTGTAAAAGGAAAATACAACCCGTCAACTTCTTGGTAGTCACTCATTGTTGTTGTTGACATTTGTCCTTTCATCGGGCCTTGTTTAATTTCAGTTTCTGTTAAAATCGGAACATTATTTTCTGTGTCAAAATAATAGAAGACTACATTATCCACTTTTTCACCATCAACAGTTTGCGGTTTTTTTGTGATTTTAACTTTGTAACATTCCGTTCCCTCCTTGGTTTCTTTTCCTAGATAGTCTGCAGTATATCCTTTTGCTTTATAATTTAACAAAACATCAGGATAATCGTTAGCTTCTTGTTTAATGTTTTCAACCATTTCCGATTCCATTTTTTCAGCTTTCATGGTCATAAAATTTGTTGACCAAGCTGTTGTTCCATCAAATGCCATTTGAGTAATTTCCTGACCTTGGAAATTAATTTTCAAATACATTTTACCGCCTTTAAGCTGAACCATTTCTACAGGAATTTCCATACCCTGATAATTCACACTCATTTCCATTTTTGTTCCGGTTAGTTTTTCAAACTTCTCAGCACCTCCAATTGTTTTGAAGTAATTACTGATAATTTCGTCTGCATTTTGGGCAAGAGAAGCTACAGAAGCAAGCAAAAATGAAAATACACAAACTAGTGTTACACTATTTTTTTTCATAATAAAAAGTTTTATTTTGATTGAATTAGTAATAAAAATAATAAAAATGTTACAAACTAAAACTAAAAATTATTAATTTTAAATTTTAATAACATTTATACGCCAAACAACATGGAAGAAAAAACAAATTTCTCAATTAAATATTGGGCAGAAGACGATAAGCCAAGAGAAAAGTTAGTACTAAAAGGAAGAGCTGCTTTAAGCGATGCAGAATTGCTAGCCATATTAATAGGCTCGGGAAGTAGAAATGAAAGTGCAGTTGAATTGAGCAAAAGAATCTTAGCTTCAGTTCAAAACAATCTAAATGCTTTAGGAAAAATGTCAATCAATCAATTGATGACATTTAAAGGAATTGGTGAAGCAAAAGCAATTTCAATTATTGCCGCAGTTGAATTAGCCAGAAGAAGAAAATCAGAAGAAGCAACACAGTTAGTTAAAATTACTTCCAGTAAAATCATATTTGAAATCATGCAACCCTTAATAGGTGAACTACCTCATGAGGAATTTTGGGTATTATATCTCAATAATTCCAATAAAGTAATCAAAAAGGAACAACTTAGCAAAGGAGGAATTACAGGAACTGTGGTAGATGTTCGATTGATTTTAAAGTTAGCTTTAGAAAATAATGCCACATCATTAATTCTGTCACACAATCATCCTTCCGGCAGATTGGAACCAAGTGAACCTGATATAGAAATTACACAAAAATTAAAATCAGCAGCAAGACAATTGGAATTGTCAGTTATTGACCATATTATTGTAACAGAAAATGGTTATTATAGCTTTGCCGATGAAGGTGTAATGTAAAAAACAATAAAGTGTCAGAAACAAGAAAAAGTCAAGCAAAAATTCTACGTATTTTTAGAAAAATTCACAGAACAACTGGTGCGTTTTTGTTTGTTTTCTTTTTTATAATTGCGATTACCGGGTTTTTATTAGGAATAAAAAAACACAGCGGTAGTATGATTTTACCCGAAACAAAAAAAGGAACATCTACAGAATTGAGTAGTTTTATTCCTTTGGATAGTTTACAAAATAATGCAGTTAATTTTTTGTCAGTTTATTTGAACGATAAAAAAAAATCAGAAATTGATAGAATTGATGTTCGACCTGAAAAAGGAATGGTAAAGTTTACGTTCAAGTCTCATTTTTATGAAGTGCAACTAGATGGTGCAACTGGAGAATTACTTCAAATTGACACAAGACGATCTGATGTGGTTGAGAAAATTCATGATGGGTCAATTGTTGATTATTATTTAGGATTTCAATCAGGAACTTTTAAATTGATTTATACTTCAATCATGAGTTTTGCTTTGCTGGTGTTTACAATTACAGGATTTTGGTTGTGGTATGGACCCAAAAAAATGCGAAAATCTTAGGCTAATTTTTAGAATTGATTAACAACTCATTTTTCAAAATATCAGTATCTTTCCAAAATAAAATTAACGCAATGATTCAAACCAAAGATTTGAAATTTTCATTTAATGAAAAAACCACTTTTTCATTTCCCGATTTGCATAATGAAGCTTCACAAACTTTGTTGATTACCGGAAACTCGGGCAAAGGAAAAACAACTTTGTTGCATCTTTTGGGTGGATTACTTCGGCCTGATTCAGGTTCCATTTCAATTCAAGATACTACAATTTCATCATTATCTGAAAAAGAACTTGATCAATTTAGAGGTAAAAATATTGGGTTGGTTTTACAACAATCGCATTTTGTTGCCTCATTAAATGTGCTTGAAAATGTTGTTTTGGCTTCTTGGTTGTCAAACGGAGAAAAAGCAACAGAAAAAGCAAAATCATTATTGGTTGCACTTGATTTAGAAGATCAAATATATAAGCTTCCTTCTAAATTAAGTATTGGCCAACAACAGCGGGTTTCAATTGCGAGAGCTTTGATTAATGAACCAAAATTGCTTTTGGCAGATGAACCTACTTCAAGTTTAGATGATGAAAACGCAGCAAAAGTTGCTGATTTATTGCAAAAGTTGTCAAAGGAACACAAGGCTTCATTGATAATTGTGACGCATGACCAACGATTAAAAGACACATTTTCTAACCATATAAATTTAAATTAAGATGATTGGAAAATTAGCTTGGAAAAACCTTTGGTTCAAACCATTAAATACCGTTTTAAGTCTAGTGTTACTCACGGCTTCTGTTGCTATTATTTCGCTTTTGATTTTATTACAAGAGCAGTTTGAAAAACAATTTTCAAGTAATATTGATGGAGTTGATTTGGTTATTGGAGCACAAGGAAGTCCATTGCAATTAATTCTTTCGGCAGTGTATCAAGTAGATGCTCCAACCGGAAATATTAGTTACAAAGAAGCTCAGGTATGGATGAATCATCCTTTTGTAGAAACTGCAATACCGTTAGCTTTTGGAGATAATTATCGAGGCTTTCGGATTGTTGGAACAACTCCTGATTATTTAGAAAAATATACAGCTAAAGTTGAAACAGGAAAAATTTTCGAAAAAGATTTTGAAGTAGTTGTTGGCAGTGAGATTGCAAAAAAATTAAATTTAAAAGTTGGCGATACTTTTTTTGGAACTCATGGCGATTCTCAGGAAGGTGATGTTCACGAAGATTTTCCTTATGTAGTAACAGGAATTGCTTCACCAACCGGAAAAGTTGTTGACAATTTGATACTTTCAACAGTTGAAAGTGTTTGGGCTGTTCATGGTGATCATGGTCACGATCATGAAGGTCATGTACATGATGAAAATTGCAATCACGACCATGACGAAGTTGATGAAAATCCGGCACATGGTGAAGAAGGACATGTTCATGAAGAAGGCGATGAACACGATCACGAAGAAGAAAATGAAATTACAGCCGTTTTAATTAAATTCAAAAGTAAGATGGGTATCATTTCTTGGCCAAGAATGATTGCTCAAAACACGAAAATGCAAGCGGCACTTCCGGCAATTGAAATCAACAGATTATTTTCACTTTTTGGATTTGGACTTCAAGCATTAGAATATCTGGCTTATGGAATTATGTTGATTTCCGGAATTAGCATTTTTATTGCACTTTACAATCGACTCAAAGAAAGAAAATATGAATTTGCATTGATGCGGGTATCAGGAGCATCAAGAATTCAACTTTTAGTTTTAGTGCTTTTTGAAAGTTTGCTATTATGTATTGTAGGTTTTCTTTTTGGTACAATTGTTGGAAGACTTGCCTTGTGGATAATTTCATCAACAACAGATGAACAATTTAAAATGGCTTTTGATCCGTTTATAATACTATGGGAAAAAGAAGGAATTTTATTTTTGGTTACTATATTTGTTGGGATTTTAGCTGCACTACTACCGGCAATTAAAGCATATACATTAAATATTTCAAAAACATTATCAAATGCGTAAAATTTATATTGGTTTCATATTGGTTTTCATAGTTTTAGCTTATTTGGACACAACTTTTGTTCCAAAACAAGTGAAAGCAACTACATCTAATAAAGTAGATCAAAACAGCAATTTGCAATCGGCTTCGTTTTTAAATTTAGAAAATCCATTTCAGCATACAAAGCCCGATACATTAACATGGAAATTATTGGGCGAAATTAAATATGTAAAAAAACCAAGCAAAGACTATCCTGACGGGGTAATGTTTCCTATTATTAATTCAAGTTTAAAACAAAAAGGAAAGAAAAAAATTGTGATGAGTGGTTTCATAATTCCAATTGATAATGTTTCCTATGCATTAAGTAAAAATGTATTTGCTTCTTGTTTTTTTTGTGGTCAAGCCGGACCTGAAACCATTATGGGAATTAAATTTAAAGGAGCAACTCCAAAACTAAAAACCGATCAATATGTTACCCTTGAAGGTGTTTTTAGATATAATGATAACGATGTTAACGATTGGATTTATCATGTAGATGAAGCCGTTATTGTAAAAGGAGCTAAATAATCAAAGCCGTTTAATCTTTTCCATTACTATTTATCATTTTTAATGAAACCTTTTCAAAACAAATCGG
The DNA here is from genome assembly GCF_014638005.1 of Flavobacterium orientale. Lineage (GTDB taxonomy): Bacteria > Bacteroidota > Bacteroidia > Flavobacteriales > Flavobacteriaceae > Flavobacterium > Flavobacterium orientale. The sequence continues at coordinate 45,044 of NZ_BMFG01000009.1, read as the reverse complement.
ATATTTTTTTTGATTTAGATCATACACTTTGGGATTTTGAAAAAAATTCAGCATTAGCTTTTGAAGTGATTTTTGATAAGCATAAATTAGATTTAGATTTATCCCTTTTTTTAAATTTTTATGTTCCTACTAATCTAAAATATTGGAAATTATATCGTGATGAAAAAATTTCTCAAGAAGATTTACGCTATTTTCGTTTAAAGGAAGTTTTTGATTTGATGAAGGAAGAAGTTCATGACGATATAATTCATTTAATTGCCAAGGAATACATTGTTTATTTGCCTCAATTCAATAATTTATACCAAGGAGCTTTGGAGATTTTAGAGTATTTACATCCAAAATATAAATTACACATCATAACCAATGGTTTTCATTCTGTACAAGAAGGAAAGTTAAAAAACTCAAATATTAAACAGTACTTTACAACCGTAACCAATTCAGAATTGGCAGGGGTAAAAAAACCTAATCCGCTCATTTTTGATTACGCATTAAAATCTGCTAAAGCTCAAAGGGCAACAAGCATTATGATTGGTGACAGTTTGGAAGCCGATGTTGAAGGGGCAATAAATTCGGGTTTGGATGCTATCTTTTTTAATGAGTTTAATATTGAAGTAACACCTTCTATAACTCAAATAAATCATTTACTTTTATTAAAAAATTATTTATAAACAATCAATTATACTATGAAAAAATATATCCTTCTTTTGTTGCTCATATTTTCATTTTCAAGTTGGTCTCAAACTTTGAATAACTATAAATATGTTATAGTTCCAGCAAAATTTGAATTTATGAATTCTGAAAATGAATATCGATTAAATACCATCACAAAACATAATTTGGAAAAAATTGGATTTATATGTTTTTATGATAATCAAGAAATTCCATCACATATTTCTTTTGAGGAGTGTGAAGCTTTAAAAGTTGATGTTGAAAGAGTAGGCAGATTTATTTGGACAAAATTAAAAATTGTTTTTAAAGATTGTAATGGCACTATTATTTACAGCAGCGAAATTGGAAGTAGTAAGGAAAAAGATAATAAAACAGCTTATGAAGAAGCTTTGAAAAATGCCTTTACCTCATTGAATAATTTTAATTATAACTATTCAGCGAATAAAAAAACAAATTCTAAAGTGACTGTTATTAGCGATAAAAAAGCAACAGAGGTTGTTGAAATTCAGCCCACTGAAGCTCAAGCAATTTTACTTTCAAAATCTGATGAAATTCTTTTTGCTCAACCCATTTCAAATGGTTTTCAGCTAGTAGATTCAACTCCAAAAGTGGTTTTTAAGTTGTCAAAAACAGATAATCCTTCAGTTTTTTTAGCTCAAAAAGGATCTCTGAATGGTGTTGTCACTTTAAAAGATGGCAGTTGGTTTTTTGAATATCAAGAAAACGATAACGTAGTTTCAGAAAAATTGACAATAAAATTCTAATATCCATATTTATCTTTCCAGCGGTTTTTTAAAAATTGCCTAAGTTCTTTTTCTCTCGCATTATTTCCGGGTTCATAAAAAGAAGTGTTTTGGATTTCATCAGGCAAAAATTCCTGCTCAGCAAAATTATTTTCATAATCGTGCGAATATTTGTATTCGTCACCATAGCCTAATTCTTTCATCAATTTGGTTGGTGCATTTCGAAGATGTAAAGGAACAGGCAAATCGCCGGTTTGTTTCACGATTTGTTGTGCTTTTCCGATAGCTAAATAACTCGCATTGCTTTTTGCGGATGTAGCCAAATAAATCGCACATTGACTCAATAAAATTCTGCTTTCAGGATAACCAATAGTTGTTACCGCTTGAAATGTGTTGTTTGCCATGATTAAAGCAGTTGGATTGGCATTGCCAATATCTTCACTGGCTAAAATGAGCATTCGTCGGGCTATAAATTTCACGTCTTCGCCACCTTCAATCATTCGAGCTAACCAATAGACCGCTCCATTTGGGTCACTTCCGCGAATAGATTTGATGAAAACCGATACAATATCATAATGTTGTTCGCCCGTTTTGTCATATAAAACGGTGTTCTTTTGAACCAACTGCATCACTTTTTCATTTGTGATTTCAATCGAATTTTCTTCTGTTGCATTAACAATCAATTCGAAGATATTCAGCAATTTTCTTCCATCGCCACCGGAAAGTCGCAATAGAGCTTCGGTTTCTGTTAAGGTAATTTGTTTGGTTTTTAAAATTTCGTCTTGTTCAATTGCACGGTGTAACAATTGTTCTAAATCATCTTTAGAAAATGCATTTAATACATAAACCTGACATCTTGACAATAAAGCAGGAATCACTTCAAAACTCGGATTTTCAGTAGTAGCTCCAATCAATGTAATCCATCCTTTTTCAACTGCTGCTAATAATGAATCTTGTTGTGATTTACTAAAACGATGAATCTCATCAATAAACAAAATCGGGTTTTTAGCGGTGAATAATCCGCCACTCATTTTGGCTTTTTCAATCACTTCCCGAATGTCTTTTACCCCAGAATTAATGGCACTCAGCGTAAAAAAAGGACGTTTGCTTTCTTGAGCCATAATTTGAGCCAACGTCGTTTTTCCGGTTCCCGGTGGACCCCATAAAATTAAACTAGGAATAATTCCTTTTGCAATTTGATGCGTCAACGAACCTTGTTCGCCAACCAAATGTAATTGACTAATGTATTCTGATAAATGTTGTGGCCTGATGCGTTCGGCAAGTGGTGCTTCCATGATGTAAAAATACTGATTTCTGACAAAAAAGCACTATATTCGTTTTGGTTGAATTTTTGATTCAAATCCTCATATGAAACAAAAACCATTTATTTTTTCAACATCTGTAATTGCATGGCCATTATTTTTTGTATTGGCTTTGTGGATTGTTTTTTGGATAGAAGTTCGATTTAAAATTGACCTAAGTGAATTCGGTGTTTTTCCAAGAACTTGGAGTGGATTAAAAGGTGTGATTTTTAGTCCTTTTTTGCATGGTGATTTGAATCATTTATATAATAATTCTATTCCATTATTATTTTTAATTGCCTTATTACGCTATTTTTACAGAGAAGTTTCTTTACAAGTTTTAGTTTTTGGAATTCTAATTTCCGGACTCGGCACTTGGTTAATTGGTCGTGAAAGCTATCATATTGGTGCTAGTGGATTGATTTATGTTTTGGTGAGTTTTATTTTTTTTAAGGGAATTCAAACTCGTTATTATCGTTTGGTTGCTTTGTCCTTAATGATTGTAATGTTGTATGGCGGAATGATTTGGTATATTTTTCCGGATGTGGAGAAAGGAATTTCTTGGGAAGGACATTTGGCCGGATTTATTACAGGGTTTTTATTTTCACTTTTATACAAAGCCGAAAAATATAAAAAACCAATTCGTTATGAATGGGAAAAACCGGATTTTAATCCCGAAAATGATCCATTCATGAAACGTTTTGATGCCAATGGAAACTTTGTTAATCCACCAAAACCGGAAGAAATTTCGGAGATGGAATCGTCAAAACCTTTCGAGTCGTCTCAAAATGTTTTTTATGAATTTATTCCAAAAAAAGAAGATTAATTTATTGTCGCTGTCTTACTATTTCATACAAAAAAGCACCACAAGCAACAGATACATTCAAAGAAGCTATGGTTCCATACATTGGAAGTTTGGCTTTTTCATCAACAATTTTTAAAACAGAAGGATTTACACCTCGATCCTCACTTCCCATAATAATGGCCAAAGGTTCATTTAATGATAAATCATAAATTGAATCATCTGTTTTTTCGGTCGCGGCAATTGTTTTTATTCCCGAACCTTGTAGATAAAAAATAGCATCTTTAATATGTTCCACTTTACAGATCGGAACATTAAAAACGGCACCTGCACTGGTTTTTACGGTATCACCATTTACCGGTGCGGCTCCTTGTTTGCCTATGATAATGCCGTCAACTCCTGTGCATTCTGCGGTTCGGATAATAGCTCCAAAATTTCGAGCATCAGATATTTGGTCTAATACTAAAAATAAAGGTGTTTTACCACTTTCAACAACGGTAGAAATTAAAGTTTCTAAATCATGAAATGCAACCGGAGCAACTGTAGCCACAGCACCTTGATGATTTTTTGAAGTCAAACGATTTAATTTTTCTACTGGAACATAAGTAAAATTAACTTTATGACTTTTCATTGTTTTCAATAGTTCCCGCATTAAATCGCCTTGCGAATCTTTTTGCAAAAACACTTTGTCCAATTCTTTGCCAGCTTGAATGGCTTCTATAATTGCTCGTATGCCAAAAATTTGATTTTCTTTTTCCATGGGGTCAAAGGTACAATTAAGTTTAGAAACTTAAAATCTAGATTTAAAACTTATGTGAACAATTGAATTGGATAATTTAAACTCTTGATTTTTTTCGTTACCGTTGGCATAAACAATGTTGAATAGTCCGTTTTTTGTAAACAAACCAAATCCAATTCCGAGACCAAGTAGAGAAGCACTATTGTTTGTTGATTTATCTTCAAAATAGCCGTAGTCTATGACTGTATGAGCATAAAAACCTGAGGAAAACGTGTAGCGATATTCCGTTAACAGTGAGGTGAATAAACTTCCTTGTAAGCTATTTTCATTAAATCCTCTTATTGATCGAATTCCTCCAAATCGAAACAATTCATTAATAATATAGGTGTCGCTTTTCAAATAAAAATTCTCACTATTGAGTTGGATGCTGTTGTTTTCATTTAAATTAAAAATATGAGTAGCATTCATTGAAATGAAGTACTGTTTTTGAGTGTCTATTAGAGTGGTTCTTTCGCCAGTACCAAATTTAAGATTCAAATTTGTTTTTTCGGGAAAAAGAAAATCATCAAATTTAAAATCTTTAAACTCAAATTGAGTTGTAAAAAATGCATTATTGAAATCATTTATCAAAGGTGAAGATGTGTTTTGAATGGTGCCTGATTGAGTTGATTGATAGCCAACATAAGCTCTTGTATTATAATTAAAAAGGTAACCTAAATCTATAGCTGTTTTTGTGTTTTGAAACGTACTATCTTGTTTGAAAATATTCAATTCGGATTTTAAAGTTATGGGTGTTTTAAATAAATAAGGAATTTCCAGACCTATATTAAAGGTAGCTTGTTGGTTCCCATCATTTTTCCAATATAAAAATATTTTTTCACCGGAGTTTATTGCGTTTTGTAAAAGAAGATCTACATAACCGTTAAAAATAATCTTACTGTCTTCGTCATTAGAAAACCCAATGAAGCCATCAAATTGATTGGATTTTGCTTTTTCCAAATAAACATAAATTTTTGTAGAATCAGGAGTGAATAATATTTCCGGATATTTGGTTTGTTTTACAAAAGGAAGTTTGTTGAAGTCATTATATATATTTTCAAGATTAAGCTTAGTAAAAGTTCTGTTCCTATTTATTCGTTGAATGTTTTTTAGATGTCCTTTTGGAAATTTGTCATAACCTAAAACTACTATATCGTTAATGTTTCTTTTAGCTTGTTTGTTTATATATAGGTCTGCACTAATTTTATTGTTTTGAGTTTGAATATTTATCAATTGAGCTTTTGCTAAGGAATAACCATTTACTTCCAGTTTTTTCAATAGTTCTTCCATGAAGCTTTGCAATTGTTTTGTTTCAATTGTAAATTGATTTGAGGAGCTTTTAAATCCTAAGGGTACAAATTCTAAATCAGCATCTTTAATATGTAGCAAAATTGTATTGCTATTATTTTTGAGATTGTATTTGAAGAAAAAAGTAGAATCGTTTACTTTTAGCGGTTCCGCAATTTGATGTTCAAAATACCCAATTTGAAAGAGTTGATTGGATAGGTTTTTTGAAGCGGTAATTATTTCATTGGCCGTTTTAAATTTTTTGGGATAACCAATAGAATCTATTATTTGAGTTTCTGAATTTGAGTTGCCTTCAATTTTCAAATAGAGAGATTGAGAAAAACAATTTTCAATCAGAAGTAAACAAAATATAAGATATAATAGGGGTTTCAAATCCAAAATAAATTTTGATAAAAGTAACGTAAAAATAGAAAGAATGGTATTTTATTAAAAGTAATCCATTCAAGAAAGTCTCAAAATCAGGCTTATTTTAGATGAAAAATTTATATTCAAATCAATAAAAATGCTAACCATTAGAAAATAAATAAATTATGATTTGTTTTGCAAAAAATATTTCTTACATTTGCAACCCCTAAAAATAGGGTAATTTTAAAAACAAGAAAAATTTTTAGTATTAATTATGCCAACAATTCAACAATTAGTAAGAACAGGGAGAGCCCAAATAACTAAGAAGAGTAAATCGGCTGCTTTAGATTCTTGTCCTCAAAGAAGAGGTGTATGTACTCGTGTTTACACAACAACTCCAAAGAAACCAAACTCAGCAATGAGAAAGGTAGCAAGGGTTCGTTTAACAAACGGAAACGAGATTAATGCCTACATCCCGGGAGAAGGACACAATCTACAAGAGCACTCGATAGTATTAGTTAGAGGCGGAAGGGTAAAAGATTTGCCAGGAGTTAGATACCATATTGTTCGTGGGGCTTTAGATACAGCTGGTGTAGCCGGTCGTACTCAACGTCGTTCGAAATATGGTGCAAAACGACCAAAACCAGGACAAGTAGCAGCACCCGCAAAGAAAAAGTAAGTTAAAAACTTTTAAAGAAAAGACATGAGAAAAAGACAGGCCAAAAAAAGACCTCTTTTACCGGATCCAAAATTCAATGATCAATTGGTAACACGTTTTGTGAACAACTTAATGTGGGATGGTAAAAAATCAACTGCTTTCAAAGTGTTCTATGATGCAATGGAAATCGTAGAAACTAAGAAACAAGATGCAGAAAAATCGTCATTAGAAATTTGGAAAGATGCCTTGACCAATGTTATGCCTCACGTAGAAGTACGTAGTCGTAGAGTAGGTGGAGCAACATTTCAGATTCCAATGCAAATTCGTCCGGATAGAAAGATATCTTATGCTATCAAATGGATGATTTTATACGCACGAAGAAGAAACGAAAAATCAATGGCAGCTAAACTTGCCTCTGAAATTTTAGCAGCAGCTAAAGAAGAAGGTGCAGCAGTTAAGAAAAGAATGGATACTCACAAAATGGCAGAAGCTAACAAAGCGTTCTCTCACTTTAGATTTTAATTCATAAAAAATGGCTAGAGATTTAAAATACACAAGAAATATTGGAATTGCAGCTCACATTGATGCAGGTAAAACTACAACAACAGAGCGTATTCTATTTTATACAGGAAAATCACACAAAATTGGTGAAGTGCACGATGGTGCTGCAACAATGGACTGGATGGCACAAGAGCAAGAAAGAGGTATTACAATTACTTCTGCTGCTACCACTTGTGAGTGGAGTTTTCCAACTGAGCAAGGGAAACCATTGCCGGAATCAAAACCATACCACTTTAATATTATCGATACTCCCGGTCACGTTGACTTTACAGTAGAGGTAAACCGTTCGTTACGTGTATTAGATGGTTTAGTTTTCTTATTTAGTGCGGTTGACGGTGTTGAACCTCAGTCTGAAACTAACTGGAGACTTGCTGATCAATACAGAGTTCCAAGAATGGGATTCGTAAACAAAATGGACCGTCAAGGTTCTAACTTCTTAAACGTTTGTCAACAAGTTAAAGACATGTTGAAATCAAACGCAGTTGCAATTACATTGCCAATTGGAGAAGAGAATGATTTTAGAGGAGTAGTAGATTTAGTAAAAAACCAAGCTATTATTTGGCATGATGAAACGCAGGGGGCAACTTTTGACATCGTTCCAATTCCAGCTGATATGGTTGATGAAGTAAAAGAATATCGTTCAAAACTTATTGAAGAGATTGCTACATATGATGAGAATCTTTTAGATAAGTATATGGAAGATGAAAATTCTATTACTGAAGAAGAAATTAATACAGCTTTACGTGCTGCAACAATTGACATGGCTATTATTCCAATGATTGCCGGTTCATCTTTCAAAAACAAAGGTGTTCAGTTCATGTTAGATGCAGTTTGTAAATACTTACCATCTCCAATGGATAAAGAAGGTATCGAAGGAATTCATCCTGATGATGCTGATTTGTTAGAAGAAGATCAAAAGAAAATATTGCGTCGTCCTGATCCAAAAGAACCATTTGCAGCTTTAGCTTTTAAAATTGCAACGGATCCTTATGTTGGACGTTTAGCTTTCTTTCGTGCCTATTCAGGTCGTTTAGATGCAGGTTCTTATATTTTGAACACTCGTTCAGGAAACAAAGAGCGTATCTCTCGTATCTACCAAATGCACGCAAACAAACAAAATCCAATCGATTATATTGAGGCTGGAGATATTGGAGCTGCTGTTGGATTTAAGGATATCAAAACCGGAGATACAATGTGTGATGAAAAACATCCTATTGTATTAGAAAGTATGAAATTCCCTGATCCTGTAATTGGTATCGCTATCGAGCCAAAAACTAAGGCAGACGTTGATAAAATGGGTATGGCTTTAGCTAAATTAGCTGAAGAAGATCCAACTTTTACAGTGAGAACTGATGAAGCTTCAGGTCAAACGATTATTTCAGGTATGGGTGAGTTACACTTAGACATTCTTGTAGATCGTATGAAACGTGAATTCAAAGTTGAAGTAAACCAAGGTGAGCCTCAAGTTGAATACAAAGAAGCATTTACTAAAGTTGCACAACACAGAGAAACTTATAAAAAGCAATCTGGTGGACGTGGTAAATTTGGTGATATCGTTTTCCGTTTAGGACCAGCTGACGATGTGGATGGAAAACCATTCGTAGGTCTTCAGTTTGTTAACGAAGTAAAAGGAGGTAACGTTCCAAAAGAATATATTCCTTCTGTTGAAAAAGGTTTCAAAGAAGCTATGAAAACAGGTCCTTTAGCAGGATATGCTGTAGATAGTTTAAAAGTTACTTTATTAGACGGATCATTCCACCCTGTGGATTCGGATGCTCTTTCTTTCGAATTAGCTGCTAAAATGGGTTACAAAGAGGTTGCAAAAGCTGCCGGAGCTGTAATTCTTGAGCCAATTATGAAAATTGAAGTAATTACTCCTGAAGAAAACATGGGAGATATCGTTGGAGATTTAAACCGTCGTAGAGGTCAAGTAAACGATATGGGAGACAGAGCAGGTGCTAAGACTATCAAAGCAAATGTTCCACTTTCAGAAATGTTTGGTTATGTTACTACTTTAAGAACATTATCTTCTGGTAGAGCAACATCTACAATGGAATTTTCACATTATGAACAAACTCCTTCAAATATTTCTGAAGAGGTTATCAAAAAAGCAAAAGGAAACGCTTAATTCTTAAGAAAATGAGTCAAAAAATCAGAATAAAATTAAAATCTTACGATCACATGTTGGTTGATAAATCAGCTGAGAAGATTGTAAAAACGGTAAAAAGTACCGGTGCTGTAGTAACAGGTCCAATTCCATTACCTACACACAAAAAGATTTTCACTGTATTACGTTCTCCACACGTTAACAAAAAAGCTAGAGAGCAGTTTGAAGTGAGTTCATACAAAAGATTATTAGATATCTATTCTTCTTCTTCAAAAACAATTGATGCTCTAATGAAATTAGAGTTGCCAAGTGGTGTTGAAGTTGAAATCAAAGTGTGATAAATGTACAGAGACGAAAGTATTAAGTAATAAGACTTTTCTTATTACTTAATACTCTTGTTTTACTACGAAACAAAAAAAAGAATTTTATTAATTATTAATTAGTTTTATATGTCTGGGTTAATTGGAAAAAAAATCGGCATGACTAGCATCTTCGACGAAAACGGGAAAAACATTCCTTGTACAGTAATTGAAGCAGGTCCATGTGTCGTTACCCAAGTCAGAACCAAAGAGGTTGACGGGTATGAAGCGTTTCAACTTGGTTTCGATGACAAAACAGAAAAACACGCTACAAAAGCGGCTATTGGCCACTTTCAAAAAGCGGGTACTTCTGCTAAGAAAAAAGTCGTTGAATTTCAAGATTTTGAAACAGAGTTTAAATTAGGTGATTTAGTCACTGTAGATCAATTCAACGAAGGAGAATTTGTTGATGTACAAGGTGTATCAAAAGGTAAAGGTTTTCAAGGGGTTGTTAAACGTCACGGATTTGGTGGTGTTGGACAAGCAACTCACGGTCAACACAACCGTTTAAGAGCACCTGGTTCTGTAGGAGCTTCTTCTTATCCATCAAGAGTATTCAAAGGGATGCGTATGGCAGGAAGAACTGGAGGAGAAAATGTAACAATTCAAAACCTTAGAGTTTTAAAAGTGGTAGCAGACAAAAACCTTTTGGTTGTTAAAGGATGCGTTCCAGGTCATAAAAACTCTTATGTAATCATTCAGAAGTAATGGAAGTAAAAGTTTTAGATATCAACGGAAAAGAAACAGGCAGAAAAGTTCAACTTTCTGATGCTGTTTTCGCTATCGAGCCTAACAATCATGCTATCTATCTTGATGTGAAACAATATCTTGCTAATCAAAGACAAGGTACTCACAAAGCAAAAGAAAGAGCTGAGGTTACAGGAAGTACTCGTAAAATTAAGAAACAAAAAGGTACAGGTACTGCTCGTGCAGGAAGTATCAAGAATCCATTGTTCAAAGGAGGAGGTACAGTTTTTGGTCCAAGACCAAGAAGTTATTCTTTCAAATTGAACAAAACTTTAAAAAGATTAGCTCGTAAATCAGCTTTCTCTCAAAAAGTAAAAGATTCAGAATTGGTAGTACTAGAAGATTTTAATTTCGAAACTCCAAACACAAAGAATTTTATTACAATATTGAAAGCCTTAGGGTTGGAAAATAAAAAATCTTTATTTGTGTTGGGTGATTCAAATAAAAATGTATATTTGTCGTCACGCAATTTAAAGGCCTCTAAAGTTGTAACAAACTCAGAATTAAGCACTTATGCGATTTTAAACGCAAATAAATTGGTGCTTCTAGAGAGTTCTTTAGAAGGAATTGAAGAAAATTTAAGTAAATAATAGAGCCATGAGTATCATTATTAAACCAATCATAACAGAAAAAGTTACTAAACAAACTGAGTTAGCTAACCGTTATGGTTTTGTAGTGGAAAAGAAAGCTAACAAAGTGCAAATAAAAAATGCTATTGAAGCCGCTTATGGTGTAAATATTGTTGCTGTAAACACTATGAATGTAAGACCAGATCGCTCGGTTAAATACACTAAAAGTGGTTTAATCAGTGCTAAAACAAATGCTTATAAAAAAGCAATTGTTCAAGTAAGCGAAGGAGAAACTATTGATTTTTATAACAATATCTAATTAAACAATGTCAGTTAGAAAATTAAAACCTATTACCCCGGGTCAGCGTTTTAGAGTTGTTAATGGTTTTGACGCCATTACAACTGATAAGCCGGAGCGTTCATTACTCGCACCGAAAAAAAACTCTGGAGGTAGAAATAGTCAAGGAAAAATGACCATGCGTTATACAGGCGGTGGTCACAAACAAAAATATCGTGTCATAGATTTTAAAAGAACTAAAGATGGAATTCCAGCTACAGTTAAATCTATTGAGTACGATCCAAACAGAACTGCATTTATTGCATTATTGAGTTATGTTGATGGTCAAAAGACTTATATCATCGCTCAAAATGGTTTGCAGGTAGGACAAACAGTAATGTCAGGTGAGAATGCATCTCCGGAAATTGGTAACACACTTCCATTGAGCAAAATTCCTTTAGGTACTGTTATTTCATGTATTGAGTTACGTCCGGGTCAAGGAGCAACAATTGCTCGTTCAGCCGGTACATTCGCTCAATTAATGGCAAGAGATGGTAAATATGCAACGATAAAAATGCCTTCAGGTGAAACAAGATTGATCTTGCTTACTTGTACAGCAACTATCGGTGCGGTATCGAATTCAGACCACCAATTAATCGTTTCCGGTAAAGCCGGTAGATCAAGATGGTTAGGTAGAAGACCAAGAACAAGACCAGTTGCGATGAACCCTGTTGATCACCCAATGGGTGGTGGAGAAGGACGTTCATCAGGAGGTCACCCACGTTCTAGAAAAGGTATTCCAGCTAAAGGTTATAGAACTCGTGCCAAAGCCAATCCGAGTAATAAGTATATTGTTGAACGCAGAAAGAAATAATTAGATAGATATGGCACGTTCATTAAAAAAAGGACCTTTTGTTCATTATAAATTAGAGAAGAAAGTTCTGGAGAATGTTGAGAAATCAAACAAAGGTGTAATCAAAACATGGTCAAGAGCCTCTATGATTACTCCAGATTTCGTAGGACAGACTATCGCAGTTCACAATGGTCGTCAGTTTGTTCCTGTATATGTAACAGAAAACATGGTAGGACATAAATTAGGAGAGTTTTCACCAACAAGATCTTTTAGAGGTCACGCTGGAGCTAAAAATAAAGGTAAAAAATAAGAAGTTATGGGAGTTCGTAAAAGAGAAACAGCAGATGCGAGGAAAGAGGCTAATAAGTCTATTGCTTTCGCTAAATTGAATAACTGCCCTACTTCACCTAGAAAAATGCGTCTAGTAGCAGACTTGGTAAGAGGTCAGAAAGTGGAAAGAGCACTAAATATTTTAAGATTTAGTCAAAAAGAAGCTTCAAGAAAGTTAGAGAAATTATTGTTATCAGCTATTAATAACTGGCAACAAAAAAATGAAGAAGGTAACTTAGAAGAAGCAGCTTTATTTGTAAAAGAGATCAGAGTAGATGGTGGTGCGATGTTAAAAAGACTTCGTCCTGCACCTCAAGGTCGTGCACACAGAATAAGAAAACGTTCAAATCACGTAACAATCGTGCTTGGAGCTAATAATAACACACAAAGCAATTAATAATTAAGATGGGACAAAAGACAAATCCAATAGGGAATAGACTTGGTATCATCAGAGGATGGGACTCTAACTGGTATGGTGGAAATGATTACGGTGATAAAATTGCCGAAGATTATAAAATCAGAAAGTATATTCATGCTCGTTTATCAAAAGCTAGTGTATCAAAAGTAATCATCGAGAGAACTTTAAAACTTGTAACCGTTACTATCACTACTGCAAGACCTGGTATCATTATCGGAAAAGGCGGTCAAGAGGTAGACAAGTTGAAAGAAGAACTTAAGAAAATTACTGACAAAGAGGTTCAAATTAACATCTTTGAAATTAAAAGACCTGAGTTAGATGCTTATTTAGTTGCAACAAGTATCGCTCGTCAAATTGAAAGCCGTATTTCATACAGAAGAGCTATTAAAATGGCTATCGCAGCAGCAATGCGTATGAATGCAGAAGGTATTAAAGTTTTGATTTCAGGTCGTTTGAATGGTGCTGAAATGGCACGTTCAGAAGGTTTCAAAGAAGGAAGAATTCCTCTATCAACTTTCAGAGCAGACATTGATTATGCTTTAGCTGAAGCTCATACTACTTATGGTAGAATGGGAATCAAAGTATGGATCATGAAAGGTGAAGTTTACGGAAAGAGAGATCTTTCTCCACTTGTAGGTATGGATAAAAAACAAGCTGCAGGAAGTGGAAAAGGTAACAACTCTAATGGGAAACCAAGCGGTAAACCAAACCAACGCAAAAGAAAGTAATTTTTTAAACTAAAGAAAAAATGTTACAGCCTAAAAGAACAAAATACCGTAAGGTACAAAAGGGTAGAATGAAAGGCGTTTCTCAAAGAGGGCACGAACTTTCTAACGGAATGTTTGGGATTAAATCTTTAGATTCTGCTTTCTTGACTTCTCGTCAAATCGAGGCAGCTCGTATCGCCGCAACTCGTTTTATGAAAAGAGAAGGTCAGTTGTGGATTAAAATATTTCCAGATAAACCAATCACTAAGAAACCACTAGAAGTACGTATGGGTAAAGGAAAGGGAGCCGTAGAATATTGGGCTGCCGTTGTTAAACCCGGAAGAATAATGTTTGAAGTAGGAGGAGTTCCTTTGTCAGTAGCAAAAGAAGCATTACGCTTAGCTGCTCAAAAACTACCTGTTAAAACAAAATTCATTGTTGCTAGAGATTTCGAAGCATAATATTATTTAAAATTATGAAACAATCAGAAATTATTAGTCTGTCTACAGCTGAGTTACAAGAACAATTAAGTCAGTTACGTAAAACATACACCGACCTAAAAATGGCTCACGCTATTTCTCCTATTCAAAATCCTTTACAGATTAGAGCAGTGAGAAGATCAGTAGCAAGATTAGCAACTGAAATTAGTAAAAGAGAGTTACAATAATTGTATACTGCTGAAAGATGGAAAAAAGAAATTTAAGAAAAGAAAGAGTTGGTGTTGTTACTAGCAACAAAATGGAAAAATCCATTGTTGTTTCTGAAACAAGAAAAGTAAAACACCCGTTATACGGTAAGTTCGTGTTGAAAACTAAGAAATATGTTGCACACGACGAAACAAACGACTGTAACATTGGAGATACTGTAAAGATCATGGAAACACGACCTTTATCAAAATCAAAATGTTGGAGATTAGTTGAAATCATTGAAAGAGCGAAATAATTATGGTACAACAAGAATCAAGATTAAAAGTAGCAGACAACACAGGAGCAAAAGAAGTTTTGACTATCCGTGTTTTAGGAGGAACGAAACGTCGTTATGCCTCTGTTGGAGATAAAATTGTAGTGTCTATTAAAGATGCAACACCTAACGGAAACGTTAAAAAAGGTGCGGTATCCACTGCAGTTGTTGTACGAACCAAAAAAGAAGTGAGAAGAGCTGATGGATCTTACATTCGTTTTGACGATAACGCTTGTGTATTGTTAAACGCTGCAGGAGAAATGAGAGGAACTCGTGTTTTTGGTCCGGTTGCCAGAGAACTTCGTGAAAAACAATTCATGAAAATTGTATCATTAGCACCTGAAGTGCTTTAATTCGATTAATGATGACAAAATTAAAAATTAAAACTGGAGACGTAGTAAGAGTTATTGCAGGTGACCATAAAGGAACTGAAGGTAAAGTTTTACGTGTTTTCCGTGATGCAAATAAAGCGATTGTTGAAGGTACAAACATGGTTTCTGTTCACACTAAACCAAGTGCAAAAAACCCTCAAGGTGGAATCGTAAAGAAAGAAGCTCCTATTCAAATTTCAAATTTATCTTTGATTGACCCAAAGTCAAAAAAAGTAACTAAAGTTGGAATCAAAGTAGAAGGAGATAAGAAAGTAAGATTTGCAAAAAAATCTAATCAAGTATTATAGTGATGGCTTATATACCTAGACTAAAAGAAGAATATAAAAGCAGAGTTATTGCTGCTTTGAAAGAAGAGTACGGTTACAAGAATGTAATGCAAGTTCCTAAATTGGAAAAAATTGTTGTAAGCCGTGGAGTTGGAGCTGCTGTATCCGATAAAAAATTAGTTGATTATGCAGTTGATGAATTGACTAAAATTACAGGACAAAAAGCAGTATCTACAATTTCTAAAAAAGACGTTGCGTCTTTTAAATTAAGAAAAGGAATGCCAATTGGTGCCAAAGTAACTTTACGTGGTGAAAGAATGTATGAATTCTTAGATAGATTGATTACATCTTCATTACCTCGTGTTAGAGATTTCGGTGGTATCAAAGCAACTGGTTTTGACGGAAGAGGAAATTACAATCTTGGAGTACTTGAACAAATCATTTTCCCTGAAATTGATATTGATAAAGTAAACAAAATTTCAGGAATGGACATTACCTTTGTAACTTCTGCTAAAACAGATAAAGAAGCAAAATCATTATTGACAGAACTAGGTTTACCTTTTAAAAAGAATTAAGATATGGCTAAAGAATCAATGAAAGCCCGTGAGGTGAAGAGACAAAAAACGGTAGAAAAGTATGCTGAAAAACGCAAAGCTTTATTAGAAGCTGGTGATTATGAAGGTTTACAAAAATTACCAAAAAATGCCTCTCCAGTACGTTTACACAATCGTTGTAAATTAACAGGAAGACCTAGAGGATATATGCGTCAATTCGGTCTTTCACGTGTAACATTTCGTGAAATGGCTAACCAAGGATTAATTCCAGGTGTAAAGAAAGCTAGCTGGTAGTTAGTTTATTCCAGCAGATAATTGTACATTTGCCAGCTTTTAGCAGGTAACGTACAATTATCTACTCAAAAAAATGTGTTTAATGGCTTCAGGTTCAGCGGAATAGTTCCTCTGAAAACCGTCGCCAAAATTTTATAAATATGTATACAGATCCTATTGCAGATTATCTAACTCGAGTTAGAAACGCAGTAATGGCAAATCACAAAGTGGTTGAAATTCCTGCTTCTAATCTTAAAAAAGAAATCACAAAAATTTTATTCGATCAAGGATATATTTTAAGTTACAAGTTTGATGATAGTGGTGTTCAAGGCATCATTAAAATCGCTTTAAAGTATGATAAAGATACTAAAGAGCCGGTAATCAGAGATATCCAAAGAATTAGTAAACCAGGTTTGCGTAAATATGCAGGTTCGTCTAATTTACCAAGAATCTTAAACGGTTTAGGAATTGCTATCGTTTCTACCTCAAAAGGAGTTATGACAGGAAAACAAGCTAAACAGTTAAATGTTGGTGGAGAAGTAATTTGTTACGTATACTAAAAAAAAGACTAAACGATGTCAAGAATAGGTAAAAATCCAGTTGCAATCCCGGCAGGCGTTACTGTTGAAGTAGCAAATAACGTGATTACAGTTAAAGGGAAGTTAGGTCAACTTACACAAGAATACTCAGATGTTGAAGTGAAAGTTGAAGAAGGTCAAGTATTAGTTGAGCGATCATCAGATCATAAAGACCAAAGATCGAAACACGGTTTATACCGTTCATTAATCAACAACATGATTATTGGCGTATCTACAGGTTTTACGAAAGAATTAGAGTTAGTTGGTGTGGGTTACAGAGCTTCTAACCAAGGTCAAAAATTAGATCTTGCTTTAGGGTTTTCACACAATATCATTTTAGAAGTTGCTCCAGAAGTAGTTTTGGAAACAGTTTCAGAGAAAGGTAAAAACCCAATCGTAAAATTAACGTCATTTGACAAACAACTTTTAGGTCAAGTAGCTGCTAAAATTAGAGGCTTCAGAAAACCTGAACCTTACAAAGGAAAAGGAGTTAAGTTCGTTGGAGAAGTATTAAGAAGAAAAGCAGGTAAATCAGCTTAAAAAAAATAAGATTATGTCATTAACAAAATCTGATAGAAGACAAAGAATCAAATACAGAATTAGAAAAATTGTTATCGGTACTACCGAAAAACCAAGACTTTCTGTGTTCAGAAGCAATAAAGAAATCTATGCTCAACTTATTGATGATGCAAATGGTACCACTTTGTTAGCCGCTTCTTCAAGAGATAAAGAAGTAGATTCTAAAGGTACAAATGTTGAAAAAGCTACTGCAGTTGGAAAACTAGTAGCCGAAAGAGCATTAAAAGCTGGTATAGAAAATGTAACTTTCGATAGAGGAGGTTATTTATATCACGGAAGAGTAAAATCATTAGCCGAAGGTGCAAGAGCTGCCGGACTTAAATTCTAAGAAAATATGTATCAGAATTATAAAAACGTAGAACTAGTTAAGCCTAGTGGTCTTGAATTAAAGGATCGTTTGGTTAGTGTAAATCGTGTTACCAAAGTAACAAAAGGAGGTAGAGCTTTTGGCTTTTCTGCAATTGTTGTTGTAGGTGATGAAAATGGAGTAGTAGGTCATGGTTTAGGAAAATCTAAAGATGTATCAGAAGCAATCGCTAAGGCTGTTGAAGATGCTAAGAAAAATTTAGTAAAAATTCCTCTAAGTGGTCAATCTGTTCCTCACGAACAAAAAGGTAAATTTGGTGGTGCACGTGTTTTCTTAATGCCTGCATCTCATGGTACAGGAGTTATTGCCGGTGGAGCTGTTCGTTCAGTTCTTGAATCAGTAGGAATTCATGATGTATTATCAAAATCTCAAGGATCTTCAAATCCACACAATGTGGTAAAAGCTACTTTTGATGCATTATTGCAAATGAGAAGTGCTTACACTGTTGCAAAACAAAGAGGAGTATCTTTAGAGAAAGTATTTAAAGGTTAATTCAAGGAAATTATGGCAAAAATTAAAGTAAAACAAGTAACAAGCAAAATCAACTGTCCTCAAACACAAAAGAGAACATTGGAAGCTTTAGGATTACGTAAGTTAGGTCAAGTTGTAGAACATGATGCAACTCCTGCTATCCTTGGAATGGTAAATAAAGTTCAACACTTAGTTTCTGTTGAAGAAACTAAATAATACAATTCATTATGAATTTAAGTAACTTACAACCTGCAGAAGGTTCAACACACAATCAAAATAAAAGATTAGGTAGAGGAGAAGGATCTGGAAAAGGTGGAACCGCTTCACGTGGTCACAAAGGAGCAAAATCTCGTTCTGGTTATTCTAAAAAGATTGGATTTGAAGGTGGACAAATGCCACTTCAAAGACGTGTGCCTAAGTTTGGTTTTAAAAATATCAATAGAGTAGATTATCAAGGTGTTAATCTTGATACATTACAAGCTTTAGTAGATAATGGTACAGTAACAGATACAGTTGATTTTTCTGTATTAGTTGAAAATAGATTAGCTACTAAAAATGAATTAGTAAAAGTTTTAGGTAGAGGAGAACTTAAAGCAAAATTGAAAATAACCGCTCATAAATTTACTGCAACCGCAAAAGCTGCTATTGAAGCTGCTGGTGGTGAAGCCGTAACTTTATAATTTTCTTGTATATGAAGAAATTTTTTGATACACTCGCTAACGTTTGGAAAATTGAAGAACTAAAAAACAGAATTTTAGTTACCCTTGGTTTACTATTAGTTTATCGATTTGGTGCACAAGTAACACTACCTGGTATTGACGCCACTAAATTGGCAGGTTTGGCAGATCAAACTTCTCAAGGAATTGGAGGATTACTAGATATGTTCACTGGTGGTGCTTTTTCACAAGCGTCCGTGTTTGCTTTAGGAATCATGCCTTATATTTCTGCATCGATTGTGGTTCAGTTAATGGGCATTGCAGTTCCATATTTACAAAAATTGCAAAAAGATGGTGAGAGTGGAAGAAAAAAGATTAATCAAATTACACGTTGGTTAACTATTGCAATTACTCTTGTTCAAGGTCCGGGTTATATCTATAACTTATACAGAACATTACCGTCAGATGCATTTTTGCTTGGATTCAATTCGTTTTCGTTCTTATTTTCTTCTGTAATTATTTTAGTAACCGGTACTATATTTGCAATGTGGTTAGGTGAAAAAATTACAGATAAAGGTATTGGAAATGGAATTTCACTTTTGATTATGGTAGGTATTATTGCCAGATTACCACAGTCATTTATCCAAGAGATTACTTCTACATTGACACAAGGAAATGGTGGACCTGTACTTTTAGTATTTGAAATTATACTTTGGTTATTGGTTATTATTGCTTGTATCTTACTTGTAATGGCTGTGAGAAAGATTCCTGTTCAATATGCCCGAAGAACAACTTCAGGTGATTTTGAACAAGATATGATGGGAGGAAACAGACAGTTTATTCCACTTAAGCTTAATGCTTCAGGAGTTATGCCTATCATTTTTGCTCAAGCAATTATGTTTATACCGGCTGCCGTTGCAGGTCTTTCAGATTCTGAAACAGCTCAAAGTATTACCGGTCAATTCAGCAATATGTTTGGATTAGCTTATAATATTGTATTTGCACTATTAATAGTTGTTTTCACCTATTTTTATACGGCAATTACAGTACCAACAAACAAAATGGCAGATGATTTAAAGAGAAGTGGTGGATTTATTCCGGGTATTAGACCAGGAGTTGAGACGTCAGATTTCTTAGATAAAGTGATGTCTTTAATTACTTTCCCAGGTTCGTTATTTTTAGCTCTTATTGCTGTGTTCCCAGCTATTGTGGTTAATTTGATGAATGTGCAACCTAACTGGGGTATGTTTTTTGGAGGTACATCATTGTTAATTATGGTTGGAGTTGCAATTGATACCATTCAACAAATCAATTCATACTTGTTGAACAGACATTATGATGGTTTAATGAAAAGTGGCAAAAATAGAAAAGCAGTAGCTTAATTATGGCAAAACAATCAGCAATAGAACAAGACGGGAGCATTATTGAAGCATTATCAAATGCAATGTTTCGTGTAGAGTTAGAAAACGGTCACGTTGTTATTGCTCATATTTCAGGAAAAATGCGTATGCATTACATCAAATTATTACCTGGTGATAAAGTGAAACTGGAAATGAGTCCATATGACCTGTCCAAAGCAAGAATTACTTACAGATATTAAAGCTTATTCAAAATGAAAGTAAGAGCATCAGTTAAAAAGAGAAGTGCCGAATGCGTAATTGTACGTAGAAAAGGTAGATTGTACGTTATTAACAAAAAGAATCCTAGATTTAAACAAAGACAAGGATAATTATGGCAAGAATAGCAGGGGTTGATATACCCAAAAACAAAAGAGGAGTTATTGCATTAACCTATATCTTTGGTATCGGAAAAAGCAGAGCTATTGAGATTTTAGAAAAAGCTCAAGTTAGTCAAGACAAGAAAGTTCAAGATTGGAATGATGACGAAATCGGAGGAATCCGTGACGCGGTATCCTATTACAAGATTGAAGGTGAATTGCGTTCAGAAGTATCTTTACACATCAAACGTCTTATGGACATTGGGTGTTACAGAGGAATTCGTCACAGATCTGGTCTTCCATTAAGAGGACAAAGAACTAAGAACAATTCTAGAACAAGAAAAGGTAAAAGAAAAACTGTTGCTAACAAGAAAAAAGCAACTAAATAATAAGTAATATGGCTAAAGCAACAGCAAAAAAACGTAAAGTTATCGTTGAATCAACGGGTGAAGCTCATATTAATGCAACTTTCAATAACATTATTATCTCTCTTACCAATAAAAAAGGAGAAGTAATTTCTTGGTCATCTGCCGGTAAAATGGGTTTCAGAGGATCAAAAAAGAACACCCCTTATGCCGCTCAAATGGCAGCAGAAGATTGTTCTAAAGTTGCACTTGAGGCAGGTTTGAAAAAAGTTAAGGTGTATGTAAAAGGGCCAGGAAACGGACGTGAGTCTGCTATCCGTTCAATACATAACGGTGGAATTGAAGTTACAGAAATCATTGACGTAACACCAATGCCACACAACGGATGTAGACCTCCAAAAAGAAGAAGAGTATAATTTTAGCTGAAATTAATTCAGCAATTTATAAGTTTAATTAAGTATAACAAAAAGTAGAGTTTGATTATCGAAGGATTTGACCTGAATTCATAATCACTACTTTAAAACAATTTAAAATGGCAAGATATACTGGTCCAAAAACTAAGATAGCTCGTAAATTTGGCGAAGCTATATTCGGAGAAGACAAAGCCTTCGAAAAAAGAAATTACCCACCTGGACAACATGGTTTGGCTAAGAGAAGAGGTAAAAAATCTGAATATGCAGTTCAGTTAATGGAAAAGCAAAAAGCGAAGTACACTTACGGAATTCTTGAAAAACAATTCAGAAACTTATTTGAAAAAGCATCAGCATCAAAAGGTGTAACAGGTGAAATCCTTTTACAATTATGCGAAGCAAGATTAGATAACGTGGTTTACAGAATGGGTGTAGCTCCATCAAGAAGAGCTGCTCGTCAAATTGTAGGACACAGACATATTACAGTAAACGGTGAAATCGTTAACATTCCTTCTTACCACCTAAAACCAGGCGATAAAGTAGCAGTTCGTGAAAAATCAAAATCAGTTGAAGCAATCAACAGTTCTTTGGCAAATTCAAACACTGTTTACGAATGGATTACTTGGAACAATGATACAAAAGAAGGTACTTTCGTTACTGTTCCACAACGTTTACAAATACCAGAAAATATCAAAGAACAACTAATCGTTGAGTTATACAACAAATAAAAATTGACAGAAGTCTAAATTATGGCAATATTTAATTTTCAAAAACCCGATAAAGTTATCATGATCGATTCAACCGATTTTGAAGGTAAGTTTGAATTCAGACCTTTAGAACCCGGTTACGGATTGACAGTTGGAAATGCACTTAGAAGAGTTTTACTTTCAGCTCTTGAAGGTTATGCAATAACTTCTGTTCGTATTGAAGGTGTTGATCACGAATTTTCTACGATTTCTGGTGTAGTTGAAGATGTTACTGAAATCATTTTAAGCTTGAAACAAGTTAGACTTAAACGTCAAATTGAAGAAGTTGATAATGAAACTGTAACAATTTCACTTTCCGGTAAAGATCAAATAACTGCAGGCGATTTTCAGAAATTCATTTCAGGATTTCAAGTATTAAACCCTGAGTTAGTTATCTGTAATCTTGATTCAAAAGTTAATTTAAATATTGAATTAACAATTGAAAAAGGAAGAGGATATGTTCCTGCCGAAGAAAATAAGAAGCAAAATGCAGCAATTGGAACTATTTTTATCGATTCAATTTTTACACCTGTAAAGAATGTAAAATATGCTATCGAAAACTTCCGTGTTGAGCAAAAAACAGATTATGAAAAATTAGTTTTTGAAATTAAAACTGATGGTTCAATAAATCCTAAAGATGCTTTAACAGAAGCTGCAAAAGTTTTAATTCATCACTTTATGTTGTTCTCAGACGAGAGAATAACGCTTGAAGCTGACGAAATTGCTCAAACAGAATCGTATGATGAAGAATCATTGCACATGAGACAATTGCTTAAAACTAAGCTTGTTGATATGGATTTGTCTGTAAGAGCATTAAATTGTTTAAAAGCTGCAGAAGTTGAAACGCTTGGTGATTTAGTATCATTCAATAAAAACGACTTGATGAAATTCCGTAACTTCGGTAAGAAATCACTGACCGAGCTTGATGAGCTTGTGGCAATCAAAAACTTACATTTCGGAATGGATTTGTCAAAATATAAATTAGATAAAGAATAAATTTACTTCATATTTTGCTCTCCAAAGCGGATAGATGCAAGATGAAGGTTTAAAAAACACGTCATGAGACACGGAAAAAAAGTAAACCATTTAAGCAGACAACAAGGTCATAGAAAATCAATGTTGGCTAATATGGCTTGTTCATTAATTGAGCACAAAAGAATCAATACAACAGTTGCCAAAGCAAAAGCTTTGAAACAATTCGTTGAACCATTGATCACAAAATCAAAAGAAGATACTACGCACAACAGACGTATCGTATTTGCTTACTTGAGAAATAAATATGGTGTTACTGAACTATTTAGAGAAGTAGCAGCAAAAGTGGGCGACCGTCCAGGTGGTTACACACGTATCATCAAGTTAGGAAATCGTTTGGGAGATAACGCTGATATGGCGATGATCGAACTAGTTGACTTCAACGAACTATACAACGGAGGTAAAAAAGAAGAGAAAAAAGCAAAAAGCCGTCGTGGTGGAAAAGCTAAGAAAACCGAAGCCGCTGCTCCAGAAGCAAAAGCACCGGAAGCTCCAGCTGCTGATTCAACTCCAACAACCGAAGCTGCTGAATAATGAAACCATTTATTCAATAAAAATAAAGGATAAACTTTCGAGTTTGTCCTTTTTTTTTGATTTTTTCAGAAGCGACCCGAGCGATAGCGAATTGGCAGAGCAATGGCTCGGGCTTTTTCAGGAAACCATTTTCCCGCTTTCCGCTATATCTTTTGTTCCGTAAACTACACAAAAGGATATCGCTGCAACCTGCCTGCCGGCAGGCAGGTCGGGGCTAGAAAGTAAACCATAAAAAGATTGAATTCCATAAGAAGCCATCATCAAAACCTTAGTGCCTCAGAACCTCAGAACCTAAGAAAAAAAAACTTTCCCAAATTCAGAATTTAAACTAAATTTGCAAAACAACACACAACAATGAACTACACCACACGACAACCCGCCATTCTTTTACTCGCAGATGGCACTATTTTTCACGGAAAATCAATCGGAATCAGCGGAAAAACCTTCGGTGAAGTCTGCTTCAACACCGGAATGACAGGCTATCAGGAAATCTTTACCGATCCGTCCTATTTCGGTCAAATTATGGTAGCCACCAATGCACACATTGGAAATTATGGTGTAAACGACCAAGAAGTAGAATCCGATTCTATCAAAATTTCCGGATTAGTGTGCAAGAATTTCAGCTTTAACTATTCCAGACCCGATGCAGCCGGAAGTTTATACGACTATTTCGAAAAACAAAACCTAATCGCTATTTCTGACGTTGATACACGAGCATTAGTAAGCTATATTCGCGATAATGGAGCACAAAACGCTGTTATCTGTACTGACGGAACGCATATTGACGAACTGAAACATCAATTGGCCAACGTTCCAGACATGAAGGGATTGGAGTTAGCTTCCACCGTTTCAACCAAAGAACCTTATTTCTTGGGAGATGAAAACGCAACGTATAAAATTTCTGCGTTAGATTTAGGTATTAAAACCAATATCCTTCGCAATTTAGCCAAGAGAGATTGTTATATCAAAGTATTTCCATACAACGCTTCGTATGCCGATTTACAAAGTTTCAATCCTGATGGTTACTTTTTGTCCAACGGTCCCGGAGATCCGGAACCATTGGTCGGCGTAATCGAAGTAGCAAGACAAATCATTGCCGACAATAAACCATTATTCGGAATTTGTCTTGGTCATCAAATCATTGGTTTGGCCAACGGCATTTCTACTTATAAAATGTTCAACGGACATCGCGGAATCAATCATCCCGTAAAAAATCTCATCACCGGAAAAGGTGAAATTACTTCTCAAAACCACGGATTTGCTGTTGTTCGCGAAGAACTTGAAAAACATCCCGATTTAGAAATCACCCACGAACACCTTAATGATGGAACCGTAGCCGGAATGCGAATGAAATCTAAGAATTGTTTCTCGGTGCAATACCATCCCGAAGCAAGTCCGGGTCCACACGATTCATCTTATTTGTTTGATGATTTCATTTCCAACATTAAAAAAGCAACTTTACAAGAAGTTTGAATAGAAAGACCTGACAGTTTGTGTAATTGTCAGGTCTCTTTTTACTAAAACGTTTGCGTTTATAACTTTGATTAAATTATATAAAAATCAAAATTTAGAATCCGTAAATTTGTGTATCATCAAAATAAGTAACTAAAAAATAGTAAATAAATAAACCATGAGTATTATTATTAAAGTACATGCAAGACAAATCCTTGATTCAAGAGGTAATCCAACTGTTGAAGTGGATGTCATTACAGAAAACGGAATTTTAGGAAGAGCCGCTGTTCCATCAGGAGCTTCAACCGGAGAACACGAAGCTGTAGAGTTACGTGACGGTGGAAAATCATATATGGGAAAAGGCGTGTTGAAAGCAGTAGATAACGTAAATACTAACATTGCCAATGAAATAGTGGGTATGTCCGTTTTTGAACAAAATCAAATCGACAAAACCATGATTGAATTGGATGGAACTCCAAATAAATCAAATTTAGGTGCCAATGCTATTCTTGGTGTTTCATTAGCCGTTGCCAAAGCTGCTGCTAACGAATTAGGAATGCCTTTATATCGTTATGTGGGTGGTGTTTCTGCCAATACATTACCAGTTCCAATGATGAATATCATTAACGGAGGTTCGCATTCTGATGCTCCGATTGCATTTCAGGAATTTATGATTATGCCTGTAAAAGCTAAAAATTTCACGCATGCCATGCAAATGGGAACGGAGATTTTTCACAACTTGAAGAAAGTATTACACGATCGTCATTTGTCAACTGCAGTAGGTGACGAAGGTGGTTTTGCACCGAACTTACCCGGCGGAACAGAAGACGCGTTAGATTCTATCAAATTGGCCGTTGAAAATGCAGGTTATACTTTTGGGGATGATGTGATGATAGCTTTGGATTGTGCTGCTGCCGAATTTTATGTAAACGGAAATTACGATTACAAAAAATTTGAAGGCGATACCGGAAAAATTAGAACTTCTGCACAACAAGCTGAATATTTAGCGGAACTAGCTGCTAAATACCCAATCATTTCCATTGAAGACGGAATGGATGAAAATGACTGGGAAGGTTGGAAATATTTAACCGATTTAATTGGAGATAAAATTCAATTAGTAGGTGATGATTTATTTGTAACTAACGTTCAACGTTTAAAAACCGGAATCGATAAAGGAATTGCCAATTCTATTTTGATTAAAGTAAATCAAATAGGAACGTTAACCGAAACTATTGCAGCGGTTAATATGGCTCACAATGCAGGTTATACCTCTGTGATGTCACACCGTTCGGGAGAAACAGAAGACAATACTATTGCGGATTTAGCCGTAGCTTTAAACTGTGGTCAAATTAAAACCGGTTCGGCTTCGCGTTCCGATCGTATGGCAAAATACAATCAATTGCTTCGTATTGAAGAAGAATTAGGTGAGGTGGCTTACTTTCCCGGATTGAATGCTTTCAAACAGAAGTAGTTTTTTTTAAGACTTTATAAAGATACCCTTTCAATGAATTTGAAAGGGTTTTTCTTTTTCATATTCTAAATCAAAACCACATTATACTCATTTGTAAACTTTAGATATCAATCGAAAAACTATATTTGTTTATCAATTCATTGTTATGAGGAAGTTATTAGTACTGCTACTTATATTTTTATCCGGTTTTTCGAATCTTTTAAGTCAAAATGCTGTCACAGATAGTTTGTTGACTGCATTGGAAAACTCTAAAAATGAAATTGAAAAAACTCAAATTCTGAATGCCATTTCGGATTATTATAAAAGTAGTGACCCGAAAAGAATGAAAGAGTATGCTCAAAAAGCATTGCAACTTTCTCAGAAAATACGTTTTAAGTCTGAAGAAGGAAATGCTTTTTTGAATCTTGGAATCTCAAATATTATTACAGGTGATTACTCAAAAGCACTTGACTATTTTTCTAAAGCAAAATTGATTTTCGAAAACGAATTGTCAATTGGCTCCACAGAAGATTTCAAAAACAAAAGTGGTTTAGCTCGAACGTTTGGTAGTATGGGAGTTGTGTTTTCGGAACAAAGTAATTATGCAAAAGCCCTTCAATTTCACCTAAAAGCTGTTACAATTTATGAGGAATTGCAGGACGAAGAAAAATTAGCTAGAGTTTTTAATAATATTGGAGTAGTTTACAGAGCACAAAATGAGGATTTTAAAGCTTTGGAATATTTTACTAAAGCACAAAAGTTACAAGAAAAAACAGGCGATAAAACCGTTGGGATTACCTGTACTAACATAGGTAATCTTTACCTTAAGCAAAAAAATTTCGATAAAGCAGAAGCAAATTATGCGATAGCTAAGCTTTTTTTTGATAAGAGTCCGAATCCGAGAGGTCTGGGAGAATTGTATAATAATTTGGGAGTGTTTTATAAGGAAACTTCTAATCCTTCAAAAGCATTTGAAAACTGGAATTTAGCTCTACAAACATTTGAAACTATTGATGATAAGTTTGGTAAATCGGATACGTATCTTTTGATGGGACAATTGCTTTTTGACCAAAAAAAGTATGATGATGCATTAGTACATGCCAAGAAAGCAGCAGAGTTGTCCTATGAGTTAAGAGTGTTTGAAGGAACAGCTTTAGCCGAAAGTTTGTTGAGTTCCATCTACGAAAAGCAGCATAAACCCAATGAAGCATTTAGTCATTTTAAATTATTTAAAGCGGCTCAAGATAGCTTGATGAATCATGAAAATATTAGAAAAAGTGTCCAAGCTGAAATGAATTATGAGTTTGAGAAAAAAGAAGCTTTACAAAAAAAGGAACTTGAAAAAAAGGAATTAGTCCTTTCAGAAAAATCAAAACGACAAACATTAATAACCTTATTTATTGCTTTGTTGACTTTGCTTATCATTGGAATTGCATTTTTATTTTATAATAGATTTCAGTTAAAGAAAACATTGACATTACAGAAAGAGTTGGCTGAATATGAACAAAAAGCCCTACATCTTCAAATGAATCCGCATTTTGTGTTTAATTGTTTGGGTTCTATTTCCAGTTTTATAGTTCAGAATGGAACCGATTCAGCTATCAAATATTTGTCTAAATTTTCCAAGTTAATGCGTTTGACTTTAGAGTATTCCAAAGAATCATTGATTCCAATTGATAAAGAAATGGAGAGTTTACAAAATTATCTGGAATTAGAACAATTGCGATTTAATAATGTTTTTGATTTTAAAATAACAAAGAGTTCTGATATTGAAGACGATATGGCTATCCCACCATTATTATTACAACCGTTTGTTGAAAATGCCATTATTCACGGTTTGATTCCCAAAAAAGAAAACGGAACTATTTCCATAGACTTCTCACTGGATAAAGAAAATTTGATTTGTACTATTTTAGATGACGGAATTGGATTTGAAAAATCGAAGGAAATAAAAGAAAATTTGGTAGCTATTCACAAATCAATGGCTTTAGATATTACAAAAAAGCGATTGGAAATGATGGAAGCTTCTACAGCTCAAAAAGCTAAAGTAGAAATCAAAGAAATCAAAGACAATGAAGGAGAAATTCAAGGAACAAAAGTAGTCCTGAATTTACCGATACAATATATAAAATAGTAATTTACGGATTGTGAGGTAAACCGCACTCGAAATCCGCAACCCGCAACAAAAACATGACAACTGCACTACTAATAGATGACGATGCGAATTTAAGAGCCGGAATGAGGCAGTTACTTTTGCGTTATGCACCAAACATAAAGGTTATTGGTGAAGCCGATAGCGTTCAAACCGGAGTAGAAGCAATCAATCAATTAAATCCTGAGGTACTATTTTTAGATATTCAACTCACTGATGGAACCGGTTTTGATTTATTGGAACAACTCGCATCAAAGAACGGTAAAATTACATCGCAAGTAGTGTTCATTACCGCTCATGAGCAATATGCTATTAAAGCATTTCGATTTAGTGCCTTAGATTTTTTATTAAAACCGGTTGACCCTGAAGAATTGCAAAAAGTGATTAGTAAAATAAATGATGTTTTGTCAAAAAGCGAAAATTATGCTCATATTGATTTGTTGCTTGAAAACATTCGAAAAAAAGTAGACAACTTTAAAAGGATAGCTTTGTCAACAGCAGATGGTATTCACTTGTTTGAAATTAGTGATATTATTCGTTGTGAAAGCGAAGATAATTATACTAAATTTTACATCAAGAATAATAAACCCATTTTGATTTCAAAAACATTGAAAGAATATGAAGAATTGTTAACCGAACATGGCTTTGAACGCATTCATCAATCGCATTTAATCAATTTGGCCTATTTGAAATCATATATAAAAAAAGACGGGGGATATGTAGTAATGGCGGATAACAGTAATTTGCCGATTTCACAACGAAAAAAAGAACGTTTACAAGAATTGTTGAAATCGTTATAAATTCTAATTCAAAACCACTATTTACTCATTAACCATCTATAAATTTAACCAACTGAATTATCTTTAAAAAAATAAATTGCTATGAAGAAGATTTTACTTTTATTTATTTTACTAACAGGATCACTTTATGCACAACCCCCAATTGGGCAGCCAAATAATTTGGCGATTTGTGATCAAAACAGTGATGGATTTGAAGCCTTTGATCTAACAGTGACTATTCCTGAAATTTTAAACGGTTTAAATCCATCACTTTATACAATAACTTTTTATACTTCTCTTGCGGATGCTCAAAATGAGATGGCTCCAATCGCAAATCCTATGGCATACATTAATAGTTCAAATCCTCACACAATATTTGTCCGAGTTTTAGAAAATGCAAACCCAACAAATTTTGCGATTACAAGTTTTGATTTGATTGTAAATCCGTTACCATCTATTGTACAACCATCAAATTTAGTTATCTATCAATCGCCCTTTATTGGAACGGCAACTTTTGATTTATCTTCTCAAACTACTTTTTTAATTAATGGTAATTCATCAGCTTTTGTTAGTTATTATGTAACAGAAACAGATGCAGTTTCAGGTTCATCAATGATAGTTTCTGCCACTGCTTTTTCAAATACTACCAATCCTCAAACAATTTACACCAGAGTTGAAAATACAGATACAGGTTGTTTTTCAATAACAAGCTTTGATTTAATAGTAGCTGAGGATGGAATTATATTTTTTCCTGATGCAAATTTTAAGCAGCAATTGTTAAATGCAAACCCAAGTAATTTTATTGCTTTGAATTATTTAGGCAACCAAATTACTATTGATATAAATAATGATAATGAAATACAATTTTCTGAAGCACTATTAGTTTCCTCATTAAGTGTTAACAGTAATAATAATATTAGTCAAATAGTAGGAATCGAATATTTCCAAAATCTTTCCAATTTAAGTTGTTCAAACACATCAATTACATCATTAAACTTGTCATCATTAGTCAATCTTAAAACACTGCAATGTAATAATTCACTATTAACAAGTATTAATGTGTCCGGTATGACAAATTTAGAAAATTTATATGTCAATGGTAATCAGTTAGTTTCTTTAGATTTACATGATTTGGAAAATTTAAAGGTCGTTTTATGCAGTGATAATTCAATTAGTAATATTAATTTAAATGGTTTGATTAATTTGTATCAGTTAACCTGTACAAATAATGTTATTACAAGCTTAAATTTAGATTCACTTTTCGATTTGACAGTTTTGTATTGTAATAATAATCAAATTTCTTCCCTGTCCTTTGATGGTCTGAGCAATTTAAGTTCAATTCATGCGGATAATAATCTGTTATCCTTTGTAGAGATAATTGATTGTCCACAAATATATAATGCGGGATTTAGTAATAATATTCTATCGACTATTAATTTATCAGGCACAACAGATATAGAATTTTTGTCAATAAATAATAACAATTTTAGTGATATTAACTTTGTAACATCTTTATCTAGTTTAAGATCATTAAATTGCTCAAATAATTTAGTTGGAAACCTTGATTTTGTGGGTTCAATCCTAGATCTGCAATTTTTAAACTGTTCAAATACTTTAATTTCTACTTTAGATTTATCTGGTAATCAAAATTTTATTTCACTTCAGTGTACTAATAATCCAAACTTAATTTCTGTATTTCTTAAGTTTGGTCGTGAGTATGAATTGACAATTCAAAATGGATATCCAATGAATAATAATCCGAATCTACAATATGTATGTGTTGATGAGTATAGAATTTCTACATTTGCCAACTACTTTGCTCTTAATAATATGAATAATGTAGTAGTTAATTCCTATTGCTCCTTCAATCCCGGCGGAGATTACAACACAATCACAGGAACCATTCAATATGATTTTAATAACAACGGTTGTGATACCTCAGACCCAAATGCAAATTATTTTGGATTAGAAGTAAACATAGATGGTATGACAACTAATTCATCTGTCTATTCAAATGGTTTAGGAATATATAATTTATTTACATCAAACACGGGTGTTTATGGTTTGGTTCCCAATTTAGAAAATGCCTCCTACTTTACTGTTACACCATTTTCTGCTGAAGTTCCTGTCATGACTATCGATAACTCAACAACCATTCAAAATTTCTGTATTTCTGCCAATGGTGTGCATCCTGATTTAGAGGTTGTTATTGCTCCCGTGGTTCCTGCTCGTCCTGGTTTTGAAGCCGTTTACAAAATAGTTTACAAGAACAAAGGAAATCAAGTGATGTCACAAAATTATGGTTTGAATTTCTTTTACAATCACAATTTAATGAATTTGGTTTCCACTTCTGTAGTGCCTTCTGCTCAAGCTACAGGTGGTTTACAATGGGATTATGCTAATCTGATGCCGTTTGAATCTCGAAGTATTTTAGTCACCTTTTTAATAAACGCACCAACAGATACAACCAACCCGGTGAATATTGATGATGTGTTGACTTTTACCTCGGTAATTTTGCCTCAAACAGGAGATGTAGCTGTTACAGACAATACGTTTGTTTTTAATCAATCCGTTGTGGGTTCCTACGATCCAAATGACATAACTTGTCTTCAAGGAGAAGTTGTCTCTCCAAGTGAAATTGGCGAGTTTTTACATTATATGATTCGATTTGAAAATACAGGAAATGCTTCCGCAGAAAATATTGTAGTAAAAACAGAGATTAACGCCTCTCAATTCAATGTGAATTCCTTACAAATGATTGCTGCTTCACACAATGCTACTATTAGAAGAAATGGAAGTAAAATTGAATTTATTTTTCAAAACATTCAATTGGATTCCGGTGGTCATGGAAACATTTTGTTGAAAATAAAATCTAAAGGTGATTTACAAGAAGGAGATTTTGTAGCAAAATATGCCAACATCTATTTTGATTATAATTTCCCGATTGAAACAAATGAAGCAGAAACTTTATTTGTAACATTAAGCACCAACAATCCGGAATGGAGCACATCGGTTAGTGTTTATCCTAATTCGGTGAAGGATGTTGTCACTATTACCAGTAGCGATAAAACTATTAAATCAATTGAACTATATGATGCCAACGGAAGACTGTTACAAACACAATTAGTAAATAATCTAACTACAGCATTGAACATGTTAGAAAGAGCTAGCGGTATATATTTTATTAAAATCGCTACAGATTCCGGTAGTATGATAGAAAAATTGATTAAGAATTAGTCAGTTATTTTAGTTTTGAAGTTGAAAGCTCACGAATTTTATTCGTGAGTTTTTTTTATCACATGGTTTTGATGTATATAAACTTTGCAATATTTATACTAAATTTAACGAAAACGTTTACGATAAAATTTTAACATTCCTCTAAAATTCCGTAATTTCGCAACAAACATTGTTTATACATACAAATTACACACATAATCATGTCAAAAACTGCAATATTAAAATTCGAAGGCAAAGAGTATGAGTTTCCAATCATAGTTGGAAGTGAAAATGAAGCTGCCATCGACATCGAACAATTACGTGCTTTAACTGGTGCAATTACTTTAGATCCGGGTTACAAAAATTCGGGTTCTTGTAAAAGTGAAATTACTTTTTTAGATGGAGAAGAAGGAATTCTTCGCTACAGAGGGTATTCCATTGAAGATTTAGCCGCAAAAGCCAATTTCTTAGAAGTTTCTTATTTGTTAATCTTTGGAGAATTACCAACAAAAACTCAAATTGAAAAATTTGAAAACGATATTCGTAAATATACTTTGGTAAACGAAGAGATGAAAAATATCATCGATGGTTTTCCAAAAACAGCACATCCAATGGGTGTTTTAGCTTCTTTAACCAGTGCTCTGACGGCTTTCAATCCTAAGTCTGTCAATCCCCACAACGAGAAGGAGATGTATGAAGCAGTTTGTAAAACTATGGGTAAATTTTTAGTTATTGCAACTTGGACATTCAGAAAGTCAATGGGCTATCCGTTAAATTATTATGACAATACAAAAGGCTATGTAGAGAACTTCATGCATTTAATGTATGCTTTACCTACAGGACCCTATAAAATTGATCCAATTGTGGTGCAAGCCTTAGACAAGTTATTCATTCTTCATGCTGATCACGAACAAAATTGTTCTACTTCAACAGTACGAATTGTAGGTTCTTCGCATGCTGGATTATTTGCATCTATCGCATCAGGTGTTTCTGCACTTTGGGGGCCACTTCATGGTGGTGCTAATCAAGCTGTTTTAGAAATGCTAGAAGAAATTCACAAAAACGGCGGAGATGTGGCCAAGTTTGTCTTAAAAGCAAAAGATAAAGACGATCCGTTCCGTTTAATGGGATTCGGACACAGAGTTTACAAAAACTTTGA
Organism: Flavobacterium orientale; assembly: GCF_014638005.1. Lineage (GTDB taxonomy): Bacteria > Bacteroidota > Bacteroidia > Flavobacteriales > Flavobacteriaceae > Flavobacterium > Flavobacterium orientale. The sequence continues at coordinate 11,404 of NZ_BMFG01000009.1, read as the reverse complement.
CCCTCGTGCAACAATCATTAAAAAAGCAGCCGATGATGTTTTAACTGCACTAGGTGTAGATGATCCGTTATTGGATATTGCAAAACAATTAGAAAAAGTAGCTCTAGAAGACGAATACTTCAAAGCAAGAAACTTATATCCGAATGTTGATTTTTATTCTGGAATTATTTATAGAGCCTTAGGAATCCCAACCGAAATGTTTACCGTAATGTTCGCCATTGGTCGTTTACCGGGTTGGATTGCTCAATGGAAAGAAATGCGAATCAATAAAGAACCTATAGGAAGACCTCGTCAAGTGTATGTAGGTCATCCGTTGAGAGAGTTCAAATCAATGGATAAAAGATAGTAGGGATAAGTTGCGACTTGTTCATGCCAAAAATTTAAAGCCTTCCTTTTCGGAAGGCTTTCTTATTTTATGAAATATTTAAAAATTCACTACTATAATTATTAATACCACAATAACCATTGCTTTTGGAAACCCTTTTTTTATCTTTGTCAAAAGCCAAAAGCCACTATATGTTACCAATTCACATTCAAAATGAAACCTCTCGATTGAGGGCCGTGGTCTTAGGAACTGCGGTAAGCAACGGACCAACGCCAACTGCCGAAGAAGCCTATGACCCAAAATCACTCGAACACATTTTAGCAGGAACCTATCCCATAGAAGCCGATATGATTGTTGAAATGGAAGCCTTCAATCAAGTGTTTAAAAAATATGACGTAGAAGTTTTCAGACCGGATATAATTCCAAATTATAACCAAATTTTCAGTCGGGATATCGGATTTGTAATTGATGACACGTTCATCAAAGCAAACATTCTTCCTGATAGAGAAAAAGAACTGGATGCCATTCAATATGTTATTGATCATATTGACCCCAAAAAAGTACTACGTCCACCCGAAGAAGTACATATTGAAGGAGGTGACGTAATGCTGTGGAATGATTATATTTTCATTGGTACGTATAAAGGTTCTGATTATAAAGATTACATCACAGCACGAACCAATTGGCAAGGAGTGGAATATATCAAACAATTATTTCCACATAAAAAAGTAAAAGATTTCGATTTGGTGAAATCAAAAATTGAAGCTCGTGATAATGCCTTGCATCTTGATTGTTGTTTTCAACCCGTTGGAACAAACAAAGGAATCATCTATAAAAGTGGATTTCGCGAAGAAGCCGATTATGTCTTTTTAGTGAATCTTTTCGGAAAAGAAAATTTGTTCCACATTACCCGTGACGAAATGTATCATATGAATTCCAACGTGTTTTCAATCGCACCGGATGTTGTGGTTTCAGAAAAAAACTTCACCCGCTTAAACATTTGGCTTCGTGAAAATGGTTTCACCGTCGAAGAAATTCCATACGCTGAAATTGCAAAACAAGAGGGATTGTTGCGATGTTCAACATTACCATTAGTAAGAGATAAATAGCAGCAGGTTTAATAGCAGTTAACGACTTTTAAACTTTTAAACATTAAACCTTTAAACAAAAAACGATGAACCAAACAACAAACACCATTCTAATGATCCGTCCCGTTGCCTTCAGAATGAACGAGCAAACGGCCGTAAATAATTACTATCAAAAAGTACTTGACAACACAACTCCAGCTACCGTTAATGTAAAAGCTCAACAAGAGTTTGATGCGTTTGTAGAAAAACTTCAAAAAGTAGGAGTGAACGTGATTGTTGTTGATGATACATTAGATCCCGACACGCCCGACAGTATTTTTCCAAACAACTGGATTTCATTTCATGAAAACGGTGATGTAACTTTATATCCTATGTTTGCCGAAAACCGTCGTTTAGAACGTAGAGAAGACATTTTAGATATCATTGAAGATAAAGGTTTTGTCATCAATGAAATTATGGACTATACTTCCGCAGAAGACGATGGCTATTACTTGGAAGGAACAGGAAGCATACTCTTAGACCGTGACAATGCCAAAGCCTATTGTGCTCTTTCACCTCGTGCTGATGAAGAATTATTCATTGAATTTTGTGAAGATTTCGATTTGGCTCCTGTTATTTTTGAAGCCTATCAAACGGTGAATGGTGAGCGAAAACACATTTATCATACCAACGTTATGATGTGTTTAGCCGAAACATTTGCAGTGATTTGTGCCGATTGCATCGATGATAAAAAAGAACGCAAAATGGTCCTAGACAACCTTCGTGCCGACGGAAAAGACATCATTCTAATCACTGAAGATCAAGTGAACAACTTCGCCGGAAACATGCTACAAGTGAAAGGAAAAGACAACAAACGTTATTTGGTCATGAGTAATTCAGCTCATCAAAGTTTGACCAAAGCTCAGATTCACAAAATAGAAGAACACTGCGAAATCATTTCTTCCAGTTTAGATACCATAGAAGCTTGTGGTGGCGGAAGTGCCCGTTGCATGATGGCAGAAATATTTTTGCCAACGGCTTAAGTTAATAGATAGAAACAAAAAAATCCAAGTTGAAAAGCTTGGATTTTTTTTAGGTATTTAAATAGTGATAATTTTCGAAATCGTTATTGACTTTGTTGTAGAATTCCATTCTAAACCATTCATTAACCCCCTAATCCTATACATCGGTTCATTTTTTTTAACAAAGAAAAACCACCCCATAAAATGAGGCGGTTTCTTAGTAGGCAATTATTAAAGTCAATTAAAACAACCTAATATATTTTTGTGCAGAAAAATTCCAGAACTTTATTTTAAAAATAGCCCAAAATAATCCAAATAATTATAAAAACGATAATTGTTCCTAAGCAACCGCCACCTAATTTTTTGGCACCGTAGCCGGCTAGTAATCCTCTAAAAATTTTATTCATAGTCTTTGGGTAATGTTATTCGAGAGCGGTTTATAATAAAATGCAATAACTTGTTACTGCAAGTATCTATTGACTACTATATAGCTATCCTTTATGGTTTTGATTGGATTTTGCCTGAAGACTTTCTTCATAAACGGACCAACTCATAACGCCATTTTCCGGACGAGTAGCTGCTTCAACAGTTGTTTTACGTTCTGCACTCAACTTCTTATTGTGTTGTTGAACAGTAGCATCCGTTCTTTCAGTACCTTTACTTTTCTCATCCAGCAAGCCATTAGTAGCTCGAACATGCTGAAGCGGGTCTTCTATAACTTGCCAAACTTCTTTCAATTCCGGACTTCTGCCTTCATTCCAAGGCCCTTTGAAATCATCCCCTTTAGACATATTAAAATACTTATTGCTATATCGTGGATCGCTTTCTAAAATACCGGGTGGAAAGTTCGGTTGAATGCCTTCTAATGCTGCTTGAAACATCTGAAAATGGGCAACTTCACGCGTCATCAAATAACGCAACGATTCTTTTACATATTCATCGTCAGTAAATTTCATCAAGTTTTCATATACCATTTTGGCACTTGTTTCAGCACCGATATTCAAACGTAAATCTGCTGTTAAATCACCCATTCCCATAATATAACTGGCATTCCAAGGATTGCCAACACTATCAGTAAGGGTTGGAGTGCCACCACTAACAAGAAAGAAATGAGGATTAATCATCGCATCGTGGATATAATTTTCTTTAGCCGCTTTTCCGTCCAACATTTTGTTGAGGTCAGATTCATCAGCCGCGTTTTTCAATTCGCCGTTGACACCCGTCAGCAACATCTGAATGGTAGCACCCACAATTTCAAGGTGACTGAATTCTTCAGTAGCAATATCCATTAGCATATCATATTCCGCCGGATAAGCTTTTCTACAGCCAAAGGCCTGAACAAAATATTGCATTGCTGCTTTAAGTTCGCCATTCGGACCGCCAAATTGTTCTAATAATAGTTTCGCAAAGCGAACGTCGGGTTTAGAAACCCTCGCATTAAATTGTAATTCTTTTACATGATGAAACATAGCTTAATTTTTTTGAGTTACTAATACATGTAAAATTTAGTCCAACTAATTACTACATGAGATAAAGCAAAATTAAGCCTGTTGGTTGCTAAAAGCGTTGCAAAATTAATAGGTAGCGTTGCATGATTTTGAATATAGTTTCCGATTTAAGTTTTCATTCCACACCCAACAAGACCCCGCCCCATTCACTGCCTGAAATCACTAAACTCAACACAACACAAAGCCAATACAACCCAAAACACCACCACGAAACACTTAGTATTTTACCTTGTGTTTTCCGATCATGAATAAGCAAACTTCCCGTAAGTGACAGAAGCAACAACAATCCCAACGGCATGCTGATGTCCAAACCGGTTATAAAACCAATGGAACCGGCCATGCGGTTAGTAGCAGCAAAAATGAACACCAGTCCGGTATAAAGCATCAAACGTTTGTGAATAGCCGCCTCATTTCGTTTTACAATCGCAGTAGTCAAAAATCCAATAAACAAAAGACACATAAAAACATCAAGCCACAAGATAAAAGTCAATCCCGGCTCAACTTCGTCAACAGTAGATTGAAGCTGCTGTGCCAGACTTTGCATCCGATTTGGGAATACCGAAATAACCCAAACAGTAGAGACCAAAACCAAGACCGCCCAAACGGCACCAAACCAACCGAGCCGCTGATGCAAACGAAAACGGTTTGACTCAATCAATCCTGTTTGTACTACCAAGAAAACATACCAAACTGTTAGGATAACGCCATGAATAACATGCGTTAGGGGCAAACCATCCGGATAAAAAGTAGGCTCATCCAGCAAAAATTTCAAGTAAAAACTGGGAGCAAAGCCCAAGAACACAAACAACAGCAGGATTCTGGACATATTTCGGAAATAAGTACTTCGATCTTTCATCTTAAATGATCATTTAATAGTAAGAAAGGTTTTCTTCCTGGGAACAGATTTAACGATATTTTTAGCAAGAAAAAAACGGCCACAAAAAACCAAATACTAACCAATTAACCAAAACCTATCATTCTCTCCCGGTCCATTCAATTCTCACATAGCCGCTTCCTCCGTTAGATCCCGGAAACGCGTTTGTCGGAATAGAGTTAGAAAGACCCGCTCCATTTCCTCCATTTCCTCCATTTCCATATGCACTCGAATTATTCCCTCCGGCACCACCTGTTCCGGCCGTTGCATTTCCATTTAAATTCTTTAAAACTCCGCTGCCTCCTGCTGTACCTGCCGGAAAACCAGTGCCTCCGTTGCCACCACTAGTTTGATTGGGTACATTACCGGCTCCGCCATTTCCCACTAGAGCGGAATGAAGGGTGGTTAGTTCAAGAGATACGGAAGAGGGTTGTCCGTTCAGGCCAAAACTACCCGCACTACCGCCAACTCCTCCGGCACCTACAACTACGGTATAGGTAACATTTTTTTGAAGTGTAACATCCGTAAAAGTTTTTACCTCTCCGGCACCGCCACCGCCACCGCCACCAGTAGATGAATTTCCTGAGTTATAACTTGTGCCGCCTCCGCCACCGCCTCCGCCACCAATAACAGTAATGGTTGCCTCGATAGCATCAGCATCAATTTCAAAAGTATGGGAACCTATTTCCGAAAATTCCAAAGTGCCTGAAACTACTTTAGAATCATCACTTGAACAGCCTACTAATAATGAGAAAATCAGTAGACAAATCATTTTTGTAATTTTGTTTTTCATAATCGTAGTAAATTAATGAGTTAAAAATGTCAATATGTAGCAGCAACGTTCCAACTGCGAATAATGATAACGCAATACAACCTGTAAATGTGCTTCATAGTATAACAAATTTAAAAAAATATGTGGTTAATTCGCTCAAAATCAGGTATTTTTTAATAGCCTGTCAAAGACACTGATTCTTAAACTTAAAAGCTTTTCAAAAGTGATATAAGATTGGGTTACTTTTTTAGTAAGCAAAAAACAAATAATTTAGTAACCATTTAGAAAGAAGTTCCAACTTCCATATCCTATTTTCCAACAAATAGTTCTTATATTTGATTCCAATTAAAACACCTCTTTTTAATTAGACACTATGAACCTTATCAAACTAACAGTACTGACCGCATGTTTTTGCTTAATCTTAGGTTGTTCATCCGATAGCAACAACGAACCCGATATCCAAATAGAAGAACTAACGCATGTAGCCCATGAGGTGCTTCAATTTGAATTTATCCCGGATACCGGAAACAACACCAGATTACTGCGATATCAAATTAAATTCTCTAATCCTAATAATGTTGCAGTCAATGGATACTACCGCGTGACACTAAATACTGATGGACTAATTGCTACAACTTTTACCAATGTTAATGGACAATGTGGCAATATAGCGGCCAATTCAGACTGTATCACAACTTTTGAAGCTGAAGACTCCCTTGAACTCGCTAATGTGAATTCCATTACCTTAGTAGGGGTGGAGTATGTTATCGTTTCAGAATAGGTTTGATTTAGAGAATGAAATTATAGAGTTACTCACCAAATGGACATACATCCATTAACCGATTAAACTTTTTTCTCCCCTCGACACCCACACTCGTAATGCTCATTAATATACTGCAAAGACTCCAGGCAAATCCCTTCTAAAGCAGAAATAGTAATATCCGAAAGCTTATTTACATAGATGCAAGCTTTACTCATTTTAAACTTGCCAAGTTCGGCTAACAATTCTTTGCTTTTTTCTGTTGGAGAATAAACATAAAGCGAAAACGCTGCTTTCCTCGGCGAAAAACCAATAATAGGGGCATCACCCTCGTGACCGCTTGCATATTTATAATGATAAGTACCAAATCCGATAATACTCGGACCCCACATTTGGGCTTCAAACCCAGTCCATTCCTGCATCAATTCGATTAATCGAAAACTGTCAGCTTTTTTCTGCTCATTCTCAACATAGGAATTCACAAAATCGGCTACGTCTTTTCCTGTATAAGTGGTCTTTGTTTTTGCCATCGTTTAGGGGTAAAATAGTTTCTTCTTTTGGTGATTAGGGTAGTATACTCAATTGGAAATCGTTCTATTGAGCTTTCCACCACGAACTATAATCATCTGCCATTTCATTTTGTGTTTTCTTTGAATGGCAGAGAAAACAAAGTTCCGGATAATTATAATTTTGATTTCTATAAAGGTTAATTAAGTGCATTGCTTCAAGTCCTATTGTACTATTTTTTGGCGATGCAAAACTTGACATAATACTTTGTATTTGTCTGGATTTCTTTTTTGCATAAACAAATGGCATTAGTTGAGTAACATTTTCTTTCGTAATCCAAGACTTTGGAATAGTATATTTAATTAATTTGATGTCAGATTCTGAATCAGCCGTTCCAGTTATCAGATATCGAAGCAAATCAATTGGAGTTATTTTGCTTATACTGTCGGCGTTTGAATAAGAAAGAATTCTATCAATCATAATCCATTCCTCTTTTTCGAGACCTTTTAAAACTCCTTTAGAATCCAAATTTGACTGTGAATAGATCAAACCGGAAAAAAAGAAGGTTGTAAAAATGAACAGTTTTCTCATAAAATATTTATTAACGGTTCTTTGCTTATCGAAGTGGCAAATTTTCACCACAAAAGTACAATAGAATTCCTAATGTTGAACTTTGCACAAATGTTTCATAGAAGCACTTCATCCGTAATAATGCCAAACCGAGGTTATGTCGTCGTTTTTTTCTTCGCAATTACTATAGTATGACTCTCAATTTCGTTTCCTGTTTTTTTATAGTCCACTTTAAATATAGTAAGTTCTTCAAATTTACTTTCAATAAGTTTCGTTTTCAAAGCGTCTAAATTATGAAAATAAAAGTAACTTCTATCGCCACTACTACTAACTTGAAAGTCAGAATTACTTGGGTCGCCTTCTACAAAACTTATATAGATCAATCCATTTTCATACAGCAAATTATAACAGTCTGTTATAAGTTTTTGGATGTCGGTCTGCGACAAATATGGTAAACAAAAACCACAAACAATTGCGTCATATTTTGTTTTTATTTCATCAATTTGCCGGATGTCCAGAATAGCAAAACTTGCTGAGGGATTATTCTTTTTTGCAAGTGCTATCATATTGGGAGCTATGTCAATTCCGTGAACAGCAAAGTCGGGTCTTTTTGATAAAAGATACTTTGTGATGTTTCCCGGTCCACAACCAATTTCTAATACTTTTGCATTTGCCTTGGTAATGGAATTACAAATAAAATCATACGTCTCATTATACAAGTCCAAGTCCATAAACTTGTCTTGATATAGTGAAGCAATTTTGTTCCAAGTTTCAAAGGTTTCTTTATAGCTGTCCATTGTTGTGTCGTTTCCTTAAATGACGCACAACCTCCCGCAACTCCTAGAGGTTGTTACGAATTTAGAACTTAATTCTCTAAGTACAAGACAACTGTTGAAAAAAAACGTAGTTTTTTCAACAGTTAACCAAGCCTGGCAGCCTCCCACAAGCACTGTTAGCGTTCGTTGTTCTCCTTTTCGTCATTTCCATATTCCAAAATATCACCGGGCTGACATTGCAATGCTTTACAAATTGAATCTAAAGTACTGAATCGAATTGCTTTTGCCTTCCCTGTCTTTAAGATGGAAAGGTTAGATAATGTCAAATCAACTTTTTCAGAAAGTTCATTCAGTGACATCTTTCGCTTTGCCATCATCACGTCTAAGTTTACAATTATTGACATAGCTTAAACAGTTAAATCGTTTTCGGTTTGAATAGCTACTCCTTTTTTGAAAATAGTCGCAATGATATAGATCACAGCTCCCATTAAAATAAATGCATCACTGTCTGCCCAAAACTGGTTTAAGTTGTCCGGAACAAAACCGTGATGCATTAATTTTTTAACTAACTGTCTGCCAATATAACTTAACAGTCCAATGGAAAGGGCAAAATAACTTACGAGTGAAATATGTCTCGCAACAAAAGTGTCGAACGGTTTTGATAAATCCATAGTGTGCATTAGTCTGATAACGGTATAAAATAGACAAGCTTTTAAAATGGAAATGATTAGAATAAAGCTATAGATGCCGAAAAAAGCTAAGCTACTGGCTGCATACATCTCAGTTAAGTCTAACTTTTGATAAAGATTTGTTACAAATTCAGGGTTATAAAGACTGAAAATGAAATTTACCACTAAGCCTCCCGCTTCAATAGACAAGCCTACAAAAATGAACCAAGCCACAATATATAAGCCCCAAAATACGAAGTTGTTTGTTTTTGACATAACTATTAAAATTTTAAATTACATCGCAAACATAATAAATATTTATTGATAAACAATAAATAAATAGTTATAATCGAATAATTTTGTCAGATGCTACAATAGTGCAAAGTCGTACTTTATAGTTTAGTTGCGTTTCTTTTACAAGTACACACCAAATTGAAAATCCGCAAGGATTTTCAGAAGTAGGAGAGGACAAGCAAATACTCATAGCCATTTTTGTGTGTAGTTTATGGATCAATTTTTAGTCACCCATTCTAAAGCAAAGTTATTGACTTCATTCAAGTGGTCAATCCATTCCTTTTTACCGGATGTATCGGTCTTAGTTTCCATAAAAAAATGGTCGCAGTTTGGAAATACCTTATAAGTCAAATTGGCTTTCCCTTTTCTTAAGAACTCCAATTTGGCGTAGTCCATATTCAAGATACTATGGTGGTCATTCCCTCCGGCGACATAAAGAATAGGGATATCAAGCTGCAACATATTTTCTATTGGGGAATTCAAGGTAAAGCTACTCCATTTGTAATAGGTTTCTCCAAACCATTCTTTTTCTGTGGATTGAGGATCACTGTATATTTTTTTGTATTCGGTATATAGTGAATCGACGTTTGACTGTGCTTTTTCATTTGATTTTTCACCTTTTAAGGCTGACACTCTTTCCATAAGAATGAAGTCATACAAATGATTAAGTGAGTTACCCATCATACAAATTATTTGAGTAACTTTTTTATTCTTTACCGCTACTGCCGGTGCCACTTGCGAACCTTCAGAATGTCCCCAAACAATGATTGTAGAACTATCGACATTCAGTTTCTTTAAGGCGTCATTAATGACCTTGTCAGCAGAATTTGCTCGCCAATCTAAACTGTACTTTTCTCGATATCCTTCCTTCATAGGATAGAACTTTCGGCCGGATGGTGCTATTTTGATACTGTCAACAAGAGGGGTGTTGGGTTTGCTAATAAGAACAATATGATAAGCATTACTCATTGAGTCAACATTCAAAGTGATGCTACTGGAATAGGTCCCATTTGGGTTTAGATAATACAAAGGGAAGTTCGTAGAGCCCTGTAAATAGACAATTAAAGGCTTACGCTCATTAATTTTGTTCTTGTAAACGTGGTACTTAATTTCGCCAAGGTTACTGTCATAGATGCTTTCAGTTTTCCATTTTTCAGTAATTTTCTCGTGTTGCCCATACGTAGTCGTAGAGAGGACTACGACTAGAATAAGTAAATAAAAAGTGCTATTCATAAATGTTGATTTTGGTTCAACTTATCCACAATGTTCTGTTGCTATGTGACTGTTGTGGCAAAAAGAACTCAGATCTATCGGATGGAAAAAACGAAGTTATGAAAATAAAAGCAAAATTTTATAACCCAACGAGCAATTGCACAAAATCACAGTTATGTGATGTACTGATTTTTGTCTCCTGTTAAATTCATGAATGCGGCAACTAAGAGCAATACAAAACTAATACTCCAAAACCAATAACCGAAACCCAAAGAATTAATAAACATAACTCGTCCGCTCCAGGTATATTGAATATTTTCGAACCCTAAAAATGTAAGAGAAGTAATTAACACAAACAAACTAAAAAATAATGCTATTTTCGGCCTAAATTTCATTGAAAATAATGCTAGTAAATAAATAGGATTAACAAGCCAAATTAAAGCTTGTTTTACATTCATCGTTGCAGAAAGTGATCCTACAAATAAGGCATACCAACCATCGTATGAAATAGATTTACCGAAAGATGGGACAAATACATAAATCGCAGGTAAGAAAAGTGAAACTAAGTAAAAAATTAGGCTTAAAGTAACCAAGCTTTTTTCTATTTCTTCTGTTGATTTCATTTTTTATTTGTTTTACCTGAGAATATCAAACAACGATTTTTTGGTACGCGAGTTGCGGAAATAAAACCAAAAATCTCTCCGCCACCGAAAACAAAGTTATGGAAAAAACTGTTTCCTTTTTGCACTAAAACAGCAATGGCGTTTACCAGCTGTGCTTGTTGCACAACTCCCCAAATATACCAAAAAAATCTTGCAAAAAAGATTCATTTTTTGTAATTTTAGTCATGCAAGGAAAAAAAGAACTCACCCCAAAAATGCTCTATCAAGTTCATTTACAGGACTTGATTCCGGAGCATAACTTCTACCGATTGTTGGATAAAGCCATTGACTTTCGGTTTTTATACAAAGCTACACAAGATTATTATGGAGACGAAGGACAAGAGAGCATTGACCCTGTGGTGTTCTTCAAAATCTGTTTGGTTGGCT
>NZ_BMFG01000008.1 GCF_014638005.1 Flavobacterium orientale | reverse complement strand
GTGATGCTATCCCAGCAGCAGTTACTTTAACAGCAACTGACAACTGTGGCGATGCTACTGTAACGTTTAATGAATCAGTAGTAGCAGGACAATGTTTAGGATCATCAGTGATAACTAGAACATGGACGGCAACTGACTCATGTGGAAACATAACAACACACGTTCAAACCATAACAGTAGAAGACACCACTGCACCTGTATTCGTTGGAGATTTACCACAGAATGCAACAGTTCAGTGTGATGCTATCCCAGCAGCAGTTACTTTAACAGCAACTGACAACTGTGGCGATGCTACTGTAACGTTTAATGAATCAGTAGTAGCAGGACAATGTTTAGGATCATCAGTGATAACTAGAACATGGACAGCAACTGACTCATGTGGCAATGCAGTATCTCATGTACAAGTAATAACAGTAGAAGACACCACTGTACCTGTATTCGTTGGAGATTTACCACAGAATGCGACAGTTCAGTGTGATGCTATCCCAGCAGCAGTTACTTTAACAGCAACTGACAACTGTGGCGATGCTACTGTAACGTTTAATGAATCAGTAGTAGCAGGACAATGTTTAGGATCATCAGTGATAACTAGAACATGGACAGCAACTGACTCATGTGGCAATGCAGTATCTCATGTACAAGTAATAACAGTAGAAGACACCACTGCACCTGTATTCGTTGGAGATTTACCAGTTGAAGAATTGACTGTAAGTTGTGATGCCATCCCAACTCCAGAAGTCTTAACAGCAGTTGATTCATGTGGTACAGCAACAGTAACAATTAGTGAGGCTATTCAAGATGGTAAATGTCCTACAACATATACTTTGATAAGAACTTGGACAGCAACAGATGAATGTGGAAATTCAGTTTCTCACACTCAAAGCATAAATGTTTTTGACAATACAGCACCAACTTTTGTTGAAGCTTTACCAGAAAATGAAACAACCGATTGTGATTCAATACCATTACCAGTAGTATTAACTGCAATAGATAATTGTGGAGAAACAAGCGTTTTCTTTGAAGAATCAATTGTAAATGGCTCATGTGAAGGTGAATATCAAATAATCAGAACTTGGTTGGCAATTGATACTTGTGGAAACTCAGTAACACATACTCAAGAGATAACTGTAGAGGACAACTCAGCACCAGTGCCGGTTACTCAGTTTGAGTCTGTAATAAATGTAAGTTGTGATCAAATTCCTGTTATGCCGGAATTAGAGTTCACAGATACATGTTCAACAGAAGTAGATGTAGTGTTTACTGAAGAAACTATCAATCAAACTCAAAATAGTTATACAATTGTTAGAAGTTGGTTAGTTTCTGATTCATGTGGTAATTCTGAAACTTACACGCAAACAGTTAATGTAACAGTAGTTAGTCCTATTGAAACTTTAAACAGCGAACTGTGTATTGAAGATGATGCTATTGACTTATTCTCTTTACTTGAACAAGGCATAGAACAAAACGGAACATGGGTTGATGTTGATGGTTCAGGTGGATTACAAGGAAACATTTTTGATCCTACATTAGTAAGTCAAACAGGAGATTACAAACTACAGTATGTGATTTCAGATAGTGTTTGTCCTAGAATTATTGAGATAACTATGAATGTTAATGATCTTTGTGTAGTTTTACCTTGTCAACCGATTGAAGTATTTAACGCAATGTCTCCAAATGGAGATGGATTAAACGATGTATTCTATATTGAGAACATTGATAATAATGAGTGTTATACAGATAACACTGTGGAAATTTATAACCGTTGGGGCGTGTTAGTGTTTGAAACTCGTGGCTATGATAATACAACCAGAGTTTTCAGAGGAGTATCTGAAGGAAGAGCAACTTTAAATAAGTCTGCTGAATTACCAACAGGAACCTATTTCTATATCATTCAATATAAAACTGTTGAAGGATCAACAGTGAATAAAGAAGGATGGTTATACCTAACTAGATAAATATAATTCCTGAGGGTTGAAAAATACCCTCGGGTTTCTAAAAAATAAATTAAATGAAAACAAAAATTTTATTTTTCGCTTTGATGTTTAGTGGTTTTGTTAGCTTTGCTCAACAAGATGCCCAATACACACAGTACATGTATAATACCATTAATGTCAATCCGGCCTATGCTGGATCGAGAGGAGTAATGAGTATTTTCGGATTACACAGAACGCAATGGGTTGGTTTAGATGGGGCTCCTGTTACAAACGCAGCCTCCTTAAATACACCAATTGGAAATAGTAGACTAGGACTTGGATTATCTTTTGTTAATGACCGCATCGGTCCAACTGATGAAAATACAATTTCTGCGGATGTTTCCTATACAATAAACACATCTGAAACTTTTAAACTGTCTTTTGGATTGAAAGGAACGGCTAATCTTTTTAACTTAGATGTGAATAAACTTAATCCACAAGATCAAGGAGATCCTCAATTTCAAAACTTGAGAAATAACTTTACACCGAATATAGGTGCCGGTGTTTATTTACATTCTGATAAGTTATATTTTGGATTGTCCGTTCCTCATATTTTTGAGATGACAAGATATGATGATAATTCAGTAGCAATTAACAAAGAGAGAAAGAACTTCTATTTAATTGGTGGTTATGTTTTTGATTTGTCACCTGATGTAAAATTTAAACCTGCTTTTTTAACAAAAGCTATTGAAGGTGCACCTCTGCAAGTTGATGTTTCCGGAAACTTCTTAATCAATGAAAAATTTGTTTTAGGAGCAGCTTACAGATGGGATGCCGCTTTCAGTGGGATGGCTGGTTTTCAAGTATCCGACCAAATCTTCATAGGATATGGTTATGATAGAGAAACCACAAGCTTAAGACGTTTTAATTCCGGTTCTCATGAGGTGTTTTTGAGATTTGAATTATTCAAAAATTACAGTAAAATTGTTTCACCTAGATTCTTTTAATACAGCATAGTTATGAAATTAAAACTTACCTATATAGTCCTATTGAGTATTTGCTCAATTAATCTATATGCTCAGCAAAAAGGCAGAATTAACAGAGCCGAAAAGAATTATGAAAAATTTGCCTATATCAACGCAATTAATACGTATGAGCGTATTGTTGAAAAGGGATATACGTCTCCTGATATTCTTAAAAAATTAGGAAACTCTTATTATTTCAATGCTGAATTAGAGCAGTCAGAAAAATGGTACGGACAATTGTTTGCAATGACAGAAGAAGTAGAACCTGAATATTTTTTCAGATATGCTCAATCATTAAAAGCGGTTGGAAATTATACAAAAGCTGATGAGATGATGCTTAAATTTAAAACAGCTAGTGCTGATGATAAAAGAGGTAATCTAGCTAAAGAGCAAAAAAATTATTTAGAGGTTATCAAAAGTAATTCAGGACGTTATAATATTGATAATGCAGGAATCAATTCGGAATATTCTGATTATGGACCAGCTTTCTTTAATGATAAAGTTGTGTTCACTTCGGCTAGAGATACCGGAAACTTTGCAAAAAGAAAACACACTTGGACTGATCAGTACTTTACAAGATTATATGCTGCAGAATTAGGTGAAGATGGTTCTTTATCTGGTGCTGAAAAGTATGCCAATGAATTGCGAACAAAGTTTCATGAATCTACTCCTGTTTTCACAAAAGACAGTAGCACGGTTTATTTCACTAGAAATAATTTTCTAAACGGAAAAAAAGGTTTTGATGGAGATAAAAATACGCTTCTAAAAATTTACAGAGCAACTTTTAAAGATGGAAAATGGTCTGATGTAATTGCTTTACCTTTTAATAGTGATTCTTATCAAACAGCACATCCGGCTCTTAGTCCTGACGAAAAAACATTGTATTTTGCTTCAGATATGCCTGGAACTTTAGGTTTGTCTGATATCTTTAAAGTAGCAATTAATGACGATGGCACTTTTGGTGAACCTGTTAATCTTGGCCCAACTATTAATACAGAAGGTAGAGAGACATTCCCATTTATTTCAGCTAAAAATGAATTATATTTTGCATCTGACGGTCATCCCGGACTTGGAGGTTTAGATATTTTTGCAGCTCGAATTGAAGAAGATAATTCAATAAAATATGTTTTGAATGTTGGTGAACCTGCAAATACTCCAAAAGATGATTTTGCTTATATCATTAATTCTGAAACAAAAAAAGGTTTTCTATCTTCAAACAGACCCGGTGGAGTAGGGAGTGATGATATTTATAAATTCACTGAAACTAAAGAATTGGTATTTGTATGCGAACACTTATTGTCAGGTTTAATTACTGATGAAGAATTAGTAGCTCTTCCAAATACAAAAGTTACTTTACTTGATAATGAATTCAATGTAATGAAAGAAGTAATGAGTGACAGCGAAGGAAAATTTGATTTTGGCG
Organism: Flavobacterium orientale; assembly: GCF_014638005.1. Lineage (GTDB taxonomy): Bacteria > Bacteroidota > Bacteroidia > Flavobacteriales > Flavobacteriaceae > Flavobacterium > Flavobacterium orientale. Next base: position 157,374 of record NZ_BMFG01000008.1, on the reverse strand, counting down.
AAGTAGAATGTGATAAAAAATACTATGTCAGAGCAGAAAGTGAAGACTTTGTAACGCAAGAATTACCTGTAACAATTCCAAACGAATCAGGAAAAACTCATGTTGACATCAAGTTAGAAAGAAAAACTTGTATAATGAAAGAGGGTGACGATTTGGCTAATTGTTTTAAAATTAATTTGATTTATTTTGATTTAGACAAATGGAACATTCGTCCAGATGCGGCTGTTGATTTAGCTAAGATATTAGACGTGTTAAACGAAAATCCAACAATGAAAATTGATATTCGTTCACATACAGATAGTCGTGCTTCACACAAGTATAACGAAAAACTTTCAGATCGTAGAGCAAAATCTACTATTGATTGGTTAGTTAAAAACGGAATTGATAAATCACGTTTAACCGGTAAAGGTTATGGTGAAACACAATTAGTAAACAAATGTGCTGATGGTGTAAAATGTTCAGAAGAAGATCACCAAATGAACAGACGAAGCGAATTCATCATTACAGAATTATAAAAGATTTTTAAAATTTATAAAAAAGGTAATCAGAAATGGTTACCTTTTTTTATGTTTATATCAAACAAAGTAACATCATAAAATAACTAAAGAAATCATTATAACAACGTTTTATAGTTTGACGATTTCATATAAACTTTACTTTAAAAAATGCATTACTTGTTTAATAAAAACATAAAGGCTTGTTGCTGAAGAACTATTTTACATTGAAATAACATAGTTAGAATAAATCGATTGATCTATTTATAGGATTTGAATGTTGTATAGAATTATATTTTATAAACCAGAATAGAGTTTAGAATGGTAAGATCATACGGTTCATTTTAAACAATAAAATAAAGAATTATTATCAAAATCAAATTGAAATAATAATGTATGAGAAGATTACTTTGTTTTTTTATACAAAATTATCAAGAGTTATTAATGAGTTGTTGTAGCTTAATCAATATACGAATCATGTATATAAAATAATCATAGAAATAAAAAAGACCACAAATGTGGTCTTTTAGTAGGTTAGGTAAAATCGGGGTAAATTTACCTTTTCATAAAAATATTAGTGTAGTATTTTCTTCCGTTAGCCGGATTAATTTTTATTGAAATTCCAAAGTGAGTATAATCACCTTCAATGTTTTCTTTGTGACCATCACTATTTAACCATGCGTTTAGAGCTGCATTATTAGTGTTATAGTTATAGGCTAAATTTTCACTTACTCTCACTGCTCCTAAAACTTGTTTGATGTTGTTTGAACGTGATTCAAAATAATAATGACCAACAACATCGTTTTCAATCATGTAATCATTGTGCTCTCCAGATTTATAAGAGATATGATCAATTGGTGCCAATTCAGGCAATCCAACACTAGCTCTATAATCATTTATTCGAGCCATCATATCGAGTTCAATATCGTTGTAAGCATAATTTTCAACTTTTAAGTTTTCTGAACTTTCAGCTGAATCTTCAGTTGAACATGACACTAAAGTGAACATAATTGCAATTGGCAACAATGCTCTAAACATTTTTGCTTTCATAGTAGTAGGTTAAGTTTTAAAGTAGATGTGGGGCAAATACCTTTATTGTTATTATATTATGAACGTATTCCTGATTTGGTTGTTCAATATTACCACTATGTCGTTAAAGTGCCAAATAAAATCGATGAAATGCACAAAAAAAATAATTACATAAATTTTTACTTACAAATTAAGGTGCTAAACGATCAATTTTCCAATTAAAATCATTTTGAAGTTGATAACGAATTCTATCATGAAGTCGGTTAGGTCGTCCTTGCCAAAATTCTACTTCTTGAGGACGTACCAAAAAGCCACCCCAATTTTTGGGTCTAACTATTTCATTTATAGTGACTTTGGCTTCTAAATCTTTTAATTGTTCTTCTAAAAATTGTCGTGACGGAATGATTTGACTTTGTGGAGAAACAATAGCACCTAATTTACTTCCAGTCGGACGGCTGTCAAAATAACCATCTGAAATGCTATCGGCTGTTTTTTCAGCAATACCTTTAATTATGACTTGTCTTTCCATGGATGCCCAAAAAAAAGACAGACAAATGTTTGGATTTGAAAGTATGGCTTTTCCCTTTTCTGAATCATAATTGGTATAAAAAATAAAACCTTCTTCATTAAATTTTTTCAGCAAAACCACGCGTGACTTAGGGAAGCCATCCAAACCAATTGTAGCTACTGTCATGGCATTTACTTCTTCTATAGAGCCAAACTCTTCTGTTTCATAAAACCACCTGTGAAACAAGTTTATTGGATCTTCCGGAATCTCGCTTTCAATTAATTGACTTTTCTCGTAGGATTTTCGATAATTGCTTAAATCTTTCATTTTTTATAGCATAAAGTTTCAATTGGCTAAGTTACTAAGATTTCATTTAGATTCTAAATCTTACTTAAATTACGATTTTTGGACCTAATTTAATTGAATCTTAACCTACTGTAAACTATTGTTTCATATTAAAATTTTTTTTGAGAAAATAAAGTGTACCTTTGCACCCTGAAAAAAATACAGATGGAATCAATTAGAAACATTGCAATTATTGCTCACGTTGACCACGGTAAGACTACTTTGGTTGACAAAATTATGTATCACTGTCAACTTTTTCGTGAAAACGAAAACACTGGTGATTTAATATTAGATAACAACGACTTGGAGCGTGAACGTGGAATTACGATTACTTCTAAGAATGTTTCTGTAGTTTATAAAGGTACAAAAATCAACATTATAGACACTCCGGGTCACGCCGATTTTGGTGGTGAAGTAGAGCGTGTATTGAATATGGCAGACGGTGTTTGCTTGTTAGTAGATGCTTTTGAAGGACCAATGCCACAAACGCGTTTTGTATTGCAAAAAGCAATTGACTTAGGATTAAAACCATGTGTGGTTATTAATAAAGTAGATAAAGAAAACTGTACTCCTGAAGAAGTACACGAAAAAGTATTCGACTTAATGTTTGAATTAGGTGCTCAAGAATGGCAGTTGGATTTTCCAACCGTTTATGGTTCAGCTAAGAACAATTGGATGTCTGATCATTGGGAAAATGTAACGGATAATGTTGAAGCATTATTGGATATGGTTGTTGAAAATGTACCGGCTCCTAAAGTATCAGAAGGAACTCCTCAAATGTTAATTACTTCTTTAGATTTCTCTTCATTCACCGGTCGTATCGCGATTGGTCGTTTAGAAAGAGGTGTTTTAAAAGAAGGAATGCCAATTTCTTTGGTAAAAAGAGATGGTAAAGTACTTAAATCCAGAATTAAAGAAATACACACTTTTGAAGGTCTTGGACGTAAAAAAGTAACAGAAGTAATCGCCGGAGATATTTGTGCTATTGTAGGTGTGGAAGGATTTGAAATTGGAGATACTATCGCTGATTTCGAAAATCCGGAAGCGTTGCAAACTATCGCAATCGATGAGCCTACAATGAGTATGTTGTTTACAATTAATGACTCTCCTTTCTTTGGAAAAGAAGGTAAATTTGTAACTTCTCGTCATATTAGAGATCGTTTAACAAAAGAATTAGAGAAAAACTTAGCGATGAAGTTAGGTGAAACTGATTCAGCTGATAAGTTTATGGTTTTTGGTCGTGGAGTACTTCACTTATCTGTTCTTATTGAAACCATGAGGAGAGAAGGGTATGAGTTGCAAATTGGTCAACCACAAGTTATCATCAAAGAAATTGATGGTCAAAAATGTGAGCCAATTGAGGAATTAACAATTGATTTACCGGAAACTCTTTCAGGTAGAGCGGTTGAGTTCGTTACTCAACGTAAAGGTGAAATGCTTTCTATGGAGACAAAAGGTGAGCGTATGATTGTAAAATTCAACATCCCATCACGTGGAATTATTGGATTGCGTAACCAATTGTTAACAGCAACTGCCGGAGAAGCCATTATGGCTCACCGTTTCATTGGATACGAACCTTTCAAAGGAGAAATTGCCGGACGTAACAAAGGTTCGTTAATTTCTATGGAAAAAGGAAAAGCTATTCCTTACTCTATTGATAAATTGCAAGATCGTGGTAAGTTTTTTGTTGAACCAAATACCGAAATTTATGAAGGTCAGGTAATTGGAGAAAACTCTCGTGGTGATGATATGAGTGTAAACGTAACCAAAGAGAAAAAACAATCTAACGTCCGTTCATCCGGAAATGATGAAAAAGCAAGAATTATTCCACCGATTATTTTCTCTTTGGAAGAAGCTTTAGAATACATTCAAAAAGATGAGTATGTTGAGGTTACTCCAAAATCTATTCGTTTAAGAAAAATTTATTTGACAGAAACCGATAGAAAAAGATTTAAAATCTAAGTTAATTTTATAAGATAGTAAAAAGCCCATTCATGAACTGAATGGGCTTTTTTTATTTTCGTAATAAAAAAGTAAACGGATGAATTAGTCGTTCTCGCCAAGCATTTTCAGAATGATCGGCACCTTCAAATTCTAAAGTAATCCAGCTTTCTGTAGTGAAGTTATTAGATAACATCATTTCATCTACTTTCTTTTGTAACGGAGGATAAAGTGCATCTAAAGTTGCTGTGCCATAATCAAAGTAAATTCTATTTTCATTAGGATCAGGAAGCGAATTTTCTAAATAAGCAAATAATGCTTGAGGAACCGGATTGTTTTCCATTCCAAAAATTCCAGGCCAATGCGTCGATATACAAGCAGCCGCTCCAAAAACTTCAGGATATTCACAAATTGCATAAAGTGAAATTAAACCACCCATACTGGAACCGGCAATAAAAGTGTTGTCTTTGTCTTTTAATGTTTTGTATTTAGAATCAATCATTGGTTTTAATTCTGTGACAATAAATTTTAAATAATTATCAGAAACAGGTCTTAAATGATTTTCAATTCTATTATTTTCTCTTAAATTTTGATTTACAATTTCTAACTCTTCCTGTGTCAAATTTTCAAATGGTTTTTGAGGAAAATATTCAGCGTGTCTGTTGGATGTATTCCATATTCCAACAACTATAACTTCTTTGATAAAACCTTCACTAATTAAACTTTCAATAGCTTCATCAACTCCCCATTCTTGTTTGTTCCAAGTTGTTGTGTCATCAAAAAGCATTTGACCATCATGCATATAAAGAACAGCATAGTTTTTTTTAGTGGAGTAATTTTCCGGTAACCAAACATCAATATTTCTTTCAGGAACATATTTTGATTTAAAGTTTTTGATGCGTTCCACTTTTCCAGAGGCTACTTTTACCTCTTGTCCAAATAGACTTGAAAATGCTACTAAAAGCAATAGTAAAATCTTATTTTTCATAACTAACGTTTTAAGCTAAAATGTCCTTTTGCAATTCTGCCATCTTCTAATTCAATAACATACCAATAATCTGTTGAAGGCAAAGGTTGCCCGTTGTAAATACCATCCCAACCTGAACTCAAAGCAGTTAATTGTTTTACTAATTTTCCATAGCGATCATAAATATATAAAATGGAATTTTTATTAAACTGATCGCTAACTCCTTTAATGTTCCATGTATCATTATAACCATCACCATTTGGAGTAAAAAATTTAGGGATTCCAAGAACCGAAATAACTCTTGTCACAATACCACAATCATTTATATCTTTTATAAAAACAGTATAAATGCCTGGTGCAACATTTGTAAATACGTTAGATTCTTGATATGGTCCGTCAATAGAAGTCAGGCTGTATACATAATCACCGGTTCCAGAAACTAATATGGTCACTGAGTTAATATCAACTAAATCTATTATTTGAATTTCTTCGATGATGGCTGGTTCAGACGGTAAAACAATAATATTTCTTTCTTGGATACACCCAAAAGGTGAAGTCACAATTATAGTATAAATTCCGTTTTCAGTTATGTTTAAAGTGGGACGAGTTCCACCAGTAATTGGTGACGTATTATAAAACCATTGGTAGGTAAAACTTTGTGGATTTCCACTAAGTAAACCGGCATTTATAGTTGTTTGTGTATCCTTACATAAGCGTATGGTTGTGTCTGGTGCTAATTGAGGTAATGGATGTACTGTAAACGTAATTGGTGTTGAAGCTGGACAATTTGTGTTTAAAGGATTTGTTACAACAGCAGTAATTGTTTGCGTATTGGTGATAAATGGATTTGGTAGCGGACTCGATAGTGGTTGTCCTGAACTATCAAAATAACTGACATCCATTCCAGTTTGATTTCCTAGTAATGTTGTTTGAATGTTAGTTGTGTTAAATCCAAAAAAACCATCTTCTGTACCATCAGTATCACATGAAGCAGAAATAGTAACCGGAAAAGCAATTGGTCTGATATCAACTGTAAATTGTAATTCTGTTTCGTCAAAACAAGGTCCGTCAGAAGCTTGAGTTGCTGTATTTGTCATTCGAACGGTTACGATTTGACTTGGAGATACAAATGGATTTGGTAATTCATTTAAGTAAGTAGTGCCAAAACTATCAGTAAAAGTAAATGAAATTGAAGCTTGATTTTGACCATTCAAAAGTGATGAATTTAAATTACTTGTGTCGAATGCAAACAAACCATCTTGGTTGTCATCACAAACTTTAAATTCAGGTAGCGTAGGAGCAAGCGGAAGAGCTTCGACCGTTAGTTCGATATATGGCCCTAAACCAAAACAGGCATTATCTAAATTGCTTTCAACACGAACCCAAATTTGCTGAAAGTTCGGAAATCCAATATTTCTGTAATTTGAAGGATCAATTGCTAAATCATCACCATTAGTATTTGTTTCTGCCAATGCATCAGCTAATGTTTTATAATATTTAATGGTAAATGGAGTTGTAGCAGGTAATAATGCTGAAATTTCGGCAGTAACATTACTAAAATCAAACTGAGAAACACCATCTCTATCATCATTTTGAGCATCGATAAAATCATCACATTTTACAAAAGTTCTTAGAAAAGAGGATGGTATTTGTGTTGCTGACACAAAAACATTTAATTGACCAACTCTAAAACACCCGTCTTGATTTACTACTCTTACCCAAACGGTTGAGTTTCCGGTTACATAAGCAATTGGATCGTTTATTAAGAAAGTATTATCATCATTTATTGCAGCAATTTCATTGGTGAAATAAGTAAAAGTTTCATTAGCAAAATTTGATGAAATCTCATTTTCTTTTTGTCTTAAATTCACAGCAGAAATTCCGTCGGTATCATCATCACATTGTACTAAATTGACAGGAGAGTTTATGGTTGGTAATGGATAAATTGTTAGAATACCTCCTTCTGAAATTAATCCACAACTGTTTCCGTTTCTATTTAAAATAATACGATACAAATTGCCATTCATTTCATTGGTCACATTATTGATTTGTAAACTAACAGTTGTTACACCTGAGTAGTTCACATTGTTCGTTAAATCAGTCCATGTAGTTGCATCCGTACTCACTTGCCATTGATAGGAATCAGAGAGTGTGGCTTCGATTGTAAAACTTGTATTTTGCAATTCACAAACAAAAACATCTTGAGGCTGGGTCGTAATTTCTATTGGAGCTCCAATCAAATAATCAGAATTTGGCGATATATAGCCGCCATTGTTTAAAACAACACCATTTGCATTTACTACAATTGGGTTTGTTCCTAATCGGCCATTATTATCAGAATCTAAAAAACCGGCTTCAATAACATCAAAACAAAGATCACCGTCACTGTCTAATGACAAATAGTTCAAAACACCATCATTGTCCGTGTCTTGAGGTGTGTAATTTAAGATGCCACTATCTGCAAAAGTTTCTATTGCATTAAAAAGACCATTGATTCCAAAAGTTGCAGTTAATCCATCAATTCTTCCGTCATTATTCACATCCAATAAAGGTAATCCTGTTTCAACAAGGTCATAAATACCATCATTATCACTATCTAAATCTAAATAATCAGGAACACCGTCACCATCAGAATCTATGGGTAAATTTGCTTCTTCAAAAGCATCGCTCATCCCATTTCCGTTTGTATCTACACCATCATATGGAACAAAGCCAATTCCTTGTGATTCGATAACATCAGGAATACCATCATTATCACTATCTAAATCAATTTGATCTGGAATTCCATCGGCATCAGAATCTTTTGGAACACAAGTTGCAATCAATTGTAGTGTCGATTTTGAAGGTTCATCAGTTAAATTTTTATGCGTAATTGAAATAAACTCGGTCAAATAAGTCTGTATTTTAAAAGTAGCAGTTCCCGGAGTTAAAAAACTTCCACTATTCAATCTAAAACGCAATTCAAAGGTTGAAAATCCGGTCACGTTATTTTCAAAAATTCCATCATAATTGGTATCAATTAATAATTGACCATCCGGATCTAAAACAGTAAGCGTATGATTTGTTGGTACTTGGATTGTATATTCAACATCACTACTGAAAAACGCATTGTTTGTAATCAAATCAGGATATTGTAGAGCTACACTTAAAGGTTGAGCAAAAGTTACATTGTAAGTTACAGAATTCTCTTTTATTGGAGCTGTTTCGGTAGTTATTAATCCATCTGATGTACCTGTAAAAGGTGTAATTGCTGTTTCTGTTCCATTTGTAGTTACAAGTCCATTGTAAGAATTGAAATAGGAATTAACAACAAGAGCATTAGAAGAACTTGTCAAATCTAAACTAGCATCTCCAAAAGATTCAACACAATTTGAAATACCATCATTATCGTTATCAATATCTATATTGTCATTTACACCATCATTATCCATATCATTCGGACAGGCACTGACAGGTATTTTATCAGAAATCAATTCTTCCAAACCACAGTTAGAAATGGCGGCTTTTAAATAATAATAACCTGGTTGAGTAGGTGTATAAGAAGAATTTGTTGCACCATCTATAATTGCATCATTATAATACCATTGGTAACTATCAAAAGGAGAAAGTGAATTTACAGTTAAATTGATGTTTGGAATACAGTTTTCTGCAGCGACACTTAACCTGTTAAATGTGATTTCCGGACGAAAAGTAAATCCTGAATAAAAACCACCATAAGTAGCAGCTCCACTGGAACCATAATATGATAAATAAAGTTCATCAGTTGAAAAAACAGAAACATTACCGCCCAAACCGTTAATTTTATAAGTAACATATTCCGGATTTCCATCTACAAAAAATGGACCTTGAGCAAAAATGCTTTGTGGTAAATTATCGTAGGTGTAAGTAATCCCATTGATAATAAATTCCAATGTAGCACCGGTTTTAGTAACTAAATTTACGCCACTGTTTTCTGTAAAAGACAAGCCACCTATGTTGTCTAAAAATGGAATATTATTTATTATTTTTGGGGTTTGACAACTCAATGGTGGTACAAAATAAAGCTCTTGATTAGCCTGCGTACTTCCTCCAACTCCTTGATATGCAAAAACATTTTTTGAAGTTTGAACATATAGATTATCATTTGCACTAAATGAATTTCCATCTAAAATCAAATAGTCTCCGGCATTGATTATAAAATCGGGAGTTCCAATATTATTATTCAAAAAAACCTGTGTGTTATCTTCATGTGCAACAATTAAAGGTCGTTCTGTTACTGTTTCTCCAAAACCTTTTATAAAAATATATTGATTTCCTGTTCGTTCTGCAGATACAATTTGATCAAAACCTAAATCAATATTGTTGTCATTGTTTCCATTAGTTCCTGCATATGAACCGCAATTAACCGCAATAGGTTTATCAGAACTTACTAAGGAACCAATTAATCCATCCCGATTTGCGTTAGTGGGTCCGTCAACAGCCATTACAAAAGTTTCACCACGATTTAATATAATTGCATTCGGATTGTTACCGGCAAAAGCATTGTTTATTAATGAAACTCCAGGTTTAATATCACTGAAATTTATGGTTGTGTTATTCTCAGTTGCCAAAATGGAAACAAAAGTATAGTGATTTAATGTTATTCCCGAAATTCCAGTATTTACGAAAGCACCTATTCTAAATTGTGTTCCTAAAGCAGCAAGTCCTTTTGAAACCAAACCACCAGCTTGAAAATTTTGTGGAGTAGCAGTTAAACGAACTGCAACATATACTTGATCTTCTGCTTCAATAACATACCCTTTGTTGTCAAGAATAGTATTAACCAACCCTTTACTGACATGAAGCTGAGAATCTGTGCCAAAGCCAATTGATAATATGTATGGATTGTCTCTTGAAACGGTTCCATTAATTGTATTACCACCTAATACTGTAATGGTGAAATTTACAGGAGTTAAGTTAGGACATGAAATATATAAGAATTGATTCTGAGCCGGTTGACCATCAGAACCTGATAATGGTGGGATATAATGCGTTTTGCTAAATTGAGCAAACACAGAAAATCCCATCAAAAGAAAAAGTATAGCAATTTTTTTCATCTTGTTTTTGAAAGGATATCAAAGATACTAAATTATCTTATAAGACTGAAGTGACTTTTTATTAAACCACCATCTTCAAATTGTAAAACAAACCAATAATCAGAGGCGGGAAGTGATTGGCCATTAAAAGTACCATCCCAAAAAGGAATTCTTGTGGTTAATTCTATCAACAACTTTCCATAACGATCAAAAATATAAAGTTTGGATTTATTCAAATCTAAAAATTGTATTTGCCAAATGTCATTGTAACTATCACCGTTTGGAGTAAAGAACTTTGGGTAATCTAAGATTCTAATTTGTTGAAAATCAACGCCACATTCATTTTGGTCTTTAACATAAACAGTGTATAATCCTGGCAATAAATTAGTAAATAGTGAAGAATTTTGATAAATAACTCCATCTAAAGAATAGCTGTCTGTTGTAGCTCCCGAGATAATTTGTAAACTATTATTGCCACCATTGAAATCGTTTACTGTAACACTAATTATTTCAGGTGATTGAGATGCTGTTACTATAAATATTTTATCAGCAGAACATCCACTTGAGTTGGTAATGCTAACTGTATAGCTCCCCGGATTGTTTATTTGTATAGAATTTGTTGTTGCTCCGGTATTCCATAAATAAGTGAAATTGCCGACCGGTGCTGTTAATAGCAAATTTCCACCATCACAAATAGTTTTATCTTCCGAAGCAAAAGCACCTTGAAAAGAAATGATTTGAATGTTAATTGTTACTATATCATAACAGCTTGAACCTGAATTTACTCTAGCATAAATGATTTGATTAAATGGAGTGCTGTTAGTATAATTTGTTGCTAAAGCATTTGTTTGATTTAAAGCATTTGCTATACTATCATAATAAGCCACACTTAATCCTGAAGGTTGTCCATTTAATAGAGTTGGAGTAATTGATGCACCTAAATTGAAAGTGGTAATTCCGTCAGAAGTTCCGTCAGAATCACAAATTGTGAAGGGTTGCGGCGTTGCAATTGAATCTGTAGAAATGTTTAGAGTTATCGGAACTGTAGTTTTACAAGAATAGTTATTAAATACACTAGCATAAATTGTAGTTGCAATGGAATTATAAGCAGAAGTGTTTTGTATACTGTTTGTGAAATTTTGAGCGTCAAGTAGTGAAGGATAAAAAATTGTTACGGCTTGTGGATTGTTATTTGTTATCGTAGGAATTAATTGGTTTAAATTAAATGTGGTAGTTCCATCACCATCGGGATCGCATTCTTGAATTGAAGCAGGATTTGCATCAGGTAAATTTGAATATTCTACAACTACTTCTCCTCTTGCGATACAAGTAGAACTTTGTAAGGTGACTTCAACCGAATAAATTCCGGAATCTGTAACTGTATATAAAGGTTGTGTTGCATTTGCAATCACAATTCCATTTTTAAACCATTGATAGGTGTTGTTTCCTGCTTGAGTACCATCCAATTCATAGGTTTCTCCTGAGCAAACAGGATTTGAAGTGGCAAAAAGGCGATCGGGACCTAAATCAATTTCTACTTTAAAACTTCCACCACCTAAAAAAATAGCAGAATCATAAAATTGATTTCCTTGATCAGCAACAACCAATTTTATATGATATAAAACTCCGGGTGTTACAGTTGCTTCTGCTTTTAAAACTTTGGTTTGCCCGTTGTAATTTGTAGGATGATCTGTGCCGTTAAAGGCATCAAAATATTGTGGATTAGCTTGTGGACAAATAGTTCCCGGTCCTCTGACAGTCGTGATTTTTACAGGAACATTAGTACCCGGAACTACGGCCAAATTTTGATATTGATTTGATGAACCAACTTCTCTCAATAAAAAAGCAAAACCATCTGAGAAATTACACTGATTACTATTTGGGTTTGACAAATATTGCTCTGAAGAGAAAACATATTCAAAACTTACCTTTGTAGCCAATGGAAGAAAATCAAATTCTAAAACCGTTGCGTTTATGGTATTTGATTCTCCAATTGCTTGTTCCAAATCGCCATCACCTAACCATGTTGTGGGACCTTCGCTTAATAAAGAATTATTTGGACCAATTGCCGAAACAGCTCTTCCGGTGGCGAGAATTACACCATTGGCAAATGGAAATGCATTGGAAACATTCGTAAAATAACCATAACTTGTTCCGTTTTGTGAAGTGTCCCATCCAGAAACAGAAATATTGGAAACATTGGCACAAGGACTGTTAATTAAAACATTTTCAACCAATTGGTTGGCAGTATAACTATCATCTACTGTAATAGATTGAGCAAATGAAGTGAGATAACTACCGATAATAAATAGCGATAAATTTATTTTTTTGGATATAATCATAGCATCGGCAAAGATACTATAAATCTCGTTTTTGTAGAATTTTATATGATAAAATTATAAAAATTAAAATCCAAATGGAGACGATGATACAAGGTATAAATTGCACACTATAATCTCTGGAAATTGCTTCTCCACCAACAGTTGTTTCAATATTTTTAATAATGTTCAATCGGGTAAAAGGTTCTCTAATCAAATTACTCATTGACTCCAAAGGCAAAAATTGACTGAATGTCTCTGATTTATTAAGTTTGGCAAAAACATTCCATTTTAAGATGGCTTCAACAATGTTCCAAACAAATAAAAATCCTAAAGCAAATGCAGATCGTTTGACCAAAATTCCTAAGAATAAACAAAAACTAAAAAAACCAACCAATTTTAAAAAATAAGCAACTAAATAGGAGGTGTCTTTAAAAATAATGTCAGCTTCATTGTATGAAGAAAAATTCAAACCTAAAATCAAATTCAAAACAAACATAAAAACAGTGGAAGCTAAAGCAAAAGCAACAACAGTGTAAAATTTGGAAAGAATGAATTCTTTTTTACTCAATCCGTCAATTAAGTTTTGTTTTAAAGTGCCATACGAATATTCGTTGGCCATCATCGAAACAATTACAATAGCAAGAAAAAGTTTTAATATAGAGGCCATGTAAGTATTAAAATGCCAGATAAAAGGAAAATTAAACAAACCCATATCGGCTAATCTGAAATCTATTCCAATAAATTTAAAATTGATAGAAGCAAGTAATGCCACAAAAGAGAGTAATATGAAATAGGCTATAGTTAAAATTCTACTGGCTCTATTTTTCCAAATTTTTTGAAATTCTATATGTAATAATCGTATCATAAGTTGAAATTTTAAAGAGAAAATGAATTGGAATTAGTTTTTTGTTAAGGCTAAAAATTGTTCTTCTAAACTAAATTTTCGTTTAACAAGATGATTCAATACAATTCCTTTTTGAAACAAATACGTGTTTAATTCTGAGGCTTCCATTGGTGTTTTAAGAAAAACTAAAACTTTTCCCTCTTCAATAGTAATTTTTTCAACAGCTGATAATTGTGAAAGTGTCTCTGATAATTGATTTAAATTAGAAGCTTCGAGTTCAAAAAAACCTTCGTTAGACATTATTCCATCAACTTTTCCGGAATAAAGCATTTTTCCTTTTTGTAAAACCAAAACATGCGAACACACTTTTTCTACTTCATCCAATAAATGAGAAGCTAACAAAATAGTTGTGCCATTCGAAGCAATTAATTTGATGATATCTCTAATTTGTCTGATTCCTTGAGGATCTAAACCATTGGTAGGTTCGTCTAAAATGAGAATTTCAGGATCGTTTAATAACGCTGAAGCAATAGCCAAACGTTGTTTCATTCCCAATGAAAAAGTTTTGAATTTGCTATTCTTTCTATCAAGCAAACCAACAACTTCTAATTTTTCATCGATTTTGTTTTCTGAAATTTCCTTGATGTGGCAAACCAATTTTAGGTTTTCATAAGCACTCATGTAAGGGTAAAAATTGGGACGTTCAATTATAGCTCCCACTTTTTTTAAGGCTTCATGTGTTTCAAGTTTGCCACCAAACCATTTGTATTCACCAGAAGTTTTATTGACAACATTGAGGATAATTCCTAATGTGGTAGATTTTCCACTGCCGTTCGGGCCTAAAATTCCATAAACATTTCCTTTTTTTATTTCTAAAGATAAATTGTTTACAGCATGTAAAACACCAAATTTTTTATTGAGATTGGTTATAGTAAGAATCGTTTCCAATAGTATATTTTTTGTAGTTATTAAGTAAGACATCTAAACTACAAAATTGTTACTAAGAAAATGGATTTTTTTAAGAATTGACTAAATGTCTTCGTTGAAATAATAATGACAAAGTAGCATTAATCTCTTTCAATTCTGGAGTAAGTTGAATTAATCGACCTCTCGTATCTTCTGTCATTTGTTTACCACAACATTTACAGGAATATTCACTAAAATGATTAGTCACTTTTCTAGTTTCCTGATAACGATGACCAATTATCGTACAAATGAAATTTTTTGATTGCGTTTGTTGGTTTGTTTGACTAGTTTTCATAATGCTTTATATTTGAGGTGCTTAAAGATATAAAAGCATAGATAAAAAGCATTAAAAAATCGATGAAATACAAAAAATATATAAAAATATAATATAAATCTTATATAATATTAAATCTTGTCCTGCAAACTTTTAATCTCATCCCTAAACTTTGCGGCTTCAATAAAGTTAAGTTCTTTTGCAGCTTTTTCCATCATTTTTCGTAAATCACGAATTTTCTTTTCGATTTCCGGTTTGGTGAGGTATAAATTTTCAGGTTCTGCAGCTTTCAAGATTTTGTCTTCATAATATTGAGTGGAAACCGAATTACCACTCAATGCATTACCCAAACTTTTGTTCAAGGCTTTTGGAAATAAACCATGAAGTGTATTATAAGCAATTTGCTTTTCGCGACGGTAATTGGTTTCATCAATAGTTTTTTGCATACTATTCGTGATTTTATCGGCATACATGATTGCTTTTCCGTTTACGTTTCGTGCAGCTCTACCAACAGTTTGCGTAAGCGAGCGATGACTACGAAGAAAGCCTTCTTTGTCAGCATCCAAAATCGCAACTAAAGAAACTTCGGGTAAGTCCAATCCTTCACGGAGTAAATTCACACCAATTAAAACATCAAACAAACCTTTACGTAAATCTTGCATGATTTCCACGCGTTCGAGGGTGTCAACATCAGAATGAATATAACGGCATCGGATGGAAACTTTGGTTAAATATTTTGTCAGTTCTTCCGCCATTCGTTTGGTTAACGTGGTGACTAGAACACGTTCATCGGCTTCGCAACGAAGTTGGATTTCTTCGATTAAATCGTCAATTTGGTTTAAACTGGGACGAATTTCTATGATGGGATCTAATAAACCGGTTGGACGAATAACTTGTTCTACATAAATTCCTTCGCTTTTCTGTAATTCATAATCAGCCGGAGTTGCAGAAACGTAGATGACTTGGTTTTGCAAGGCTTCAAATTCTTCAAACTTTAACGGACGGTTATCCATTGCAGCAGGTAGTCGGAATCCGAATTCAACGAGGTTTTCTTTACGGCTTCGATCGCCACCATACATGGCATGAACTTGTGAAATGGTAACGTGACTTTCATCAACAACCATTAAAAAATCATCCGGAAAATAATCTAACAAACAGAAAGGACGAGTTCCGGGTTGACGACCGTCTAAATAACGTGAATAATTTTCAATGCCCGAACAATAGCCTAATTCGCGAATCATCTCTAAATCGAAATTCGTTCGTTCTTCCAAACGTTTAGCTTCTAAATGTTTGCCAATCTCTTTGAAATAATCCACTTGTTTGACCAAATCTTGTTGTATTTCCCATATCGCACCTTGCAACACATCAGGAGAAGTCACAAACATATTGGCGGGATAAATATTTAATTTAGAATATCTTTCGATTACTTTGGATGTTTTCGTGTCGAATGCTTCAATTTCTTCTATTTCATCTCCAAAGAAATGTACACGAAACGGATCATCGGCATAACTTGGAAAAATTTCAACAATATCACCTTTGATTCTGAATGTTCCCGGAGTAAATTCAGCTTCAGTTCGTGAATATAAACTTTGAACTAATCGATGCAATAGTTTAGTTCTAGAAATAATTTCACCTCGATCAATCGAAATGACATTTTTTTGAAATTCGACTGGATTTCCGATACCATACAAACACGAAACGGAAGCAACGACCAACACATCTCTGCGACCGGAAAGTAGGGCAGAAGTGGTGCTGAGACGAAGTTTTTCTAATTCTTCGTTGATGGATAAATCTTTTTCTATATACGTTCCCGTAACCGGAATATAGGCTTCAGGTTGATAATAATCATAATACGAAACAAAATACTGCACCGAATTATTCGGAAAAAATTGCTTGAATTCCGAATATAATTGTGCCGCAAGTGTTTTGTTGTGTGCTAAAACTAAGGTTGGTTTTTCAACTTTTTCAATAACGTTGGCAACAGTAAATGTCTTTCCCGAACCGGTAACACCCAATAAGGTTTGGTACTTTTCTCCATTCAAGATGCCGTTGGCTAATTTGTCAATGGCTTGTGGTTGATCGCCGGTAGGTATATAATCTGAGATGACTTGGAATTTCATTGTTGAGTTGCTGAGAGGCTGATTTACTGAGTTGCTAAGTTAAGAAAAGTAAAAATAATATATCATTCAAGCTTATTAAAACTTCCAATCTTTCTGTTGATTTTCGCTTAAAAACGTCCAAGCAACTAGACGACTTATTTTTTGTCCTTGATTCATTTCGATGGTTTTGATGGTGGCTGCTTCTACTTTGTTGAGTGTTTTATAAATGCTTTTTAAATGGTCTTTTTTTGAAACTAAAGTTGTAAACCAAAAACATTGTTTGGGATATTTTACACTTTCATAAATCATTTGGGTGATAAAGGCTAGTTCGCCTCCTTCACACCAAAGTTCATTGCTTTGTCCACCAAAATTCAATATGGGATTTATTGTTTTTTGATTCGTCAAATTAGACACTTTTCGTGTTGCACTTTTTGCAGCTTCTTCTTTAGAATCGTGAAAAGGCGGGTTGCAAATGGTAAACGCAAATTTATCTTCGGGTTGAATAATATCTTTAAAAATAAATCTTGAATTGACTTGTTGTTGTAAGCTGATTACTTCGTTTAAATGCGGATTATTTTCAATAATGGAAATACAATTTTCAAGAGCATTAACATCAATATCTGTTGCTACAAAACTCCAATCATACTCGGCATTCCCTAAAATAGGATAGATGCAGTTGGCTCCAACACCAATATCTAAACCCATAATAGCATTTCCTGTTGGGATACTATTCTGATTGACTTCGGCCAACAAATCAGCAATATGATGAATGTAATCTGCTCTTCCGGGAATTGGCGGACAAAGATAATCTTGGGGCAATTCCCAATCTAAAATGTCGTAATAGGTTTTGAGTAAGGCTTTATTCAATGTTTTAACTGATATCGGATTACTGAAATCTATAGTTTCAATTCCATGCTCGTTGTTAAAAATATATGATTTTAATTCCGGTGTTTTTTGGATTAATACATCAAATTCATAACGAGAACGGTGCTTGTTTCGAGGATGTAACGTTGATTTTTCTGATCTGGAAATATTTTTCAAAATAGGAGTTGGTGTAAAATATAAATTTACACAATTTTAATTAATTTAAGGTTTTTAATCCCAACATTCCATCAAAATCAAATCGCCTTCTTCATGTTCGATTGTGACAATTCCATCTTGGGAAACGTGATTACTGCTACCAGTTCGATAACCAATTGTCAGTGAATCATTTTTTAGAGGATAAAATAAATTTTGAGAATGAATACCATAAACAGCCCCAATTGGAATTAGTGAAATGACCGTATTTTTTGGATACCATTTTTCATATTTTTTGGGAAGAAGAAATATTTTGGAATGATTATCAAATAAAACAATTTTCAACTTATTTCTAAATTTCACTATCGATGTGATATTGGTAATCGTATGATCGGCTCTTTTTCCTGTTGCCCAAACGACATTTACGGCGGGAAAATTTCGTTCAACTAAATAATCAAACGCTTTTTCTAAATCGGTTTTATTCTGGTCGGGTGTGTGGATAATTTCAAGCGGATATTGAATTTGTTTGTAATAATCGGCATCAAAATCTCGATCAAAATCACCTAACAAAACATCTACTTTAATGCCTAATTCAATCACACGGCTAATAGCTGAATCTAGGACAATAACCAATGGCGACCATTCTAATAATTGACCCAATAGTTCTTCGCTACAGGAAGCTCCGTTGGCAATGATTAGTGCAGGTTCCTGATCGTCTTTGATGATGTGGTGTGATGACATGGTTTAATTTATTGAATATTGAAAGATAAAGAACACAGATTTAAAAAATTTAAAAAATCTATAAAATAAAAAACTGATTCATTTTAAAAATTCTTGCCCCTATTTTATTAATTTCTCAAATTTTTAAAATCTGTGTTCTAAAGAGCTATTTGATTTATTAAATAAAACTATTTTAATCACTGAATAACATATTCCTTCACTTCCGTTTCTCCCAATCTAAAATATCCCAAAGCAAAATTTTCAAATTCAGTTTGGTTTACAATATTTCCGCGAACTGTTGAAGTTGGTGTACTAAAAGGTCCAGCACTAGTGGTTCCAACTTGAGCCAACAAAATATTCATATAATTATAATATTGTTGAGAAACACCACTCATCGCAAAAGTAACTGTATCATTTGGTTTAAACTCATCACTAAAATAAAGACCAAACATTTCGTTGTTTTGAAAAAAACGATCTTCCAAAACACCATATTCAGGAATAACTTTATAGGGGTCTAATATACTCAAAAAGTAAAAGTTAGTTTCATCCGGAATGTCATTAAAAAAGAACTTAACTTCTGTTGCGTTTGCTAGAGGTCCTGCATCGTTTTGTTGCTCAATTCGAGTTACAGATGGCGTTGCTAAAAGTCTTTCAGTTGATGTATAAATTTGACCTTCATGTTCAATTGTTAGCGTATAAATTTCATCAACCACCGGGATAAAATTGGTACAAACATAAAGTCCGGGTTGTTCAATTTCTATAAAATTAAAAACAGTCCCTAAACTATTTGTTACCGTAACAAAAGCATTACTAACTGCAGGAATCTCATTGTTGAAATAACCTGTTGTTGTAGAAAGTCGTATTACTTGAATGTTACCGGGTGTTTCTTTAATCCAGTTAATTGAAGCTTCAACAACCAAACGAGGAGGTGCTGTTTGAAGATTTACATCAATCACTTCTTCACAGCTTGAAAAAGCAATCAATAAAAACGAAAAAAGTACTATTTGAATTTTTTTCATAGCTTAAAATTTAAAATTATAAGTAGCACTCGGAACAATTCCAAAAATGGATAATCGGATGGCTTCATTTCTAGCCGTTTCATCATTTTGTCTAAAAGTAATGGAAGCAGCATTTTGACGATTATAAATATTATAAAATCCAAAAACCCATTCACCTTGCCACTTTCTGTTTTTGTTTTTTGAAGGTGTCAAAGTAGCTGAAACATCCAAACGATGATAGGTTGGTAATCTACTGTCATTTCTACTGGTAAAGTTAGGTACTGTAATTCCTAAATATTCATATTGACCATTTGGGAAAGTAACAGGTTGACCGGTTTGTAATGAAAAATTAGCTCCAAAACGCCATTTCTCATTGAGTTTATAGTTTCCAACTACAGAAATATCGTTTAGTTTGTCAAATCCGGTTTTATACCAATCGCCATTATTAATCCCGGTCTCTTCTGGTGTTCTACCAACAACTTGTTGTTCTGTTCTTGCAATGGTATAGGCTAACCATCCGTTGAATCGACCCACATTTTTTCTGAATAAAATTTCCATTCCATAAGCTCGTCCGCGTCCGTTTAAAACGACACGTTCAATAGCTTCGTTGGCAATCAAATTCGCACCATCAATATAATCCACTCTGTCTTTTATATTCTTATAATACGTTTCTACTTCTAAAGAATAGGTGTCGTCTTTAAAATTTTGAAAATAGCCAATTGCATATTGATCCAATAATTGTGGTTTTAAAAAGTTATCGCTTGGAGCCCAAACATCAAGCGGAGTAGGAGATTGCGTATTTGAAATCAGATGCAAATACTGACTCATTCGATTATAACTCGCTTTTACCGATTGATTATCGTTTATGGCATAAGAAATACTGAAACGAGGTTCCCAATTATCAAATTGAGCTATGGTTTGATTCTTACCGTAGGAGATAGTTCCTATAGCTTCTGCACTTTCATAAATTTGAAAAGTAGGGTTGAAGGTAACCGCTTGATTGTTTTCGTAAACATTTAACGTTTGTTCACCTAATCGTAAAAAATTACTGTAACGAATACCATAAGAAACAGCAATTTTTTCTGAAATTTGGTGTTCAGCATCAATGTAAAGTGCTGATTCAAAAGCATATTTTTTATCCAATTGATCTGCATTGATTCCTGAATCAGGACGGCTTGGTTCAATTTTTCCAGGATTGAATGTGTAATAAATAGCATTAGCACCGTAGGTCAATTTTAATTTGTCATTCAAATAATGTTTGAAGTCATATCTAAAATTGTAATTTTTGATACCGCTATTCCATTCAAAACCAACAAAATCTAGTTCCAAACCATAATAATAATCAGAATAAATGAATGACATGTTGCTGAATAATTTATCTGAAAATAAGTGATTCCATCGTAAGTTTAGCACCGCATTACCATAAGTATTTACAAAAGTATTGCTCAAGCTAAACACATCGCGACCAAAATATCCTGAAAAATAAATGTTATTGTTATCATTAATTTTATAACTCAACTTTGTATTCAAATCATAAAAATAAGCTGTATTGTCGATGTCAGTTAATTTTAAAAATAAATGAGCATAGGTGCCTCTTCCTGCAACTAAAAAAGAACCTTTGTCTTTCACTATAGGTCCTTCGGCTAAAATTCTACTGGAAATTAATCCGATTCCACCATTCATGTGAAATTCTTTGCTGTTTCCTTCTTTTTGATAAATATCCAAAACAGAAGAAAGTCTCCCGCCGTATCGAGCCGGAATTCCACCTTTATATAATTTTAAATCTTTAATAGCATCCGGATTAAAAACCGAAAATAAACCAAACAAATGGGATGAATTGTAAATCGTAGCTTCGTCTAACAATATCAAATTTTGGTCAGCTCCACCACCACGAACATTAAAACCGGATTGTCCTTCTCCGGCACTAGTAACACCTGGAAGCGTAAGCAATGACTTCAAAATATCAACTTCACCCATTAAAACCGGCATTTCTTTTATTTCTTGAATGGAAAGTTTGTTGACACTCATTTCTGCTTTCTTGATTTCTGATCTTAATTTTCGGTCAGAAACAATTACTTCATTCAGTTGTTGTGCAGTTTCAATTAATGCAAAATTTTTACGAATATTTTTATCCAAAACCAAAGTTTCTGTAATAGTTTGAAAACCCAAATAACTGATTTGAATCTCATAGGTTCCTGCTGGAAGTGACAAGGAGAAAAAGCCATATTCATTAGTTGTAGCACCTGTTTTGAGATCGGTTACAATTAGGTTAACGCCATACAAAGTTTCATTACTTCGTTGGTCTGTTATTGTTCCACTTAAGGTGAATTTTTCTTGTGCACAAAGTTCAAACAATGTGATAAAAAGAAGCAAAAAAGTCAGACTGATTTTCTTGAGAAACATAAACTACATTTTACAACAAATTTGATGAAATTTTTTCAGAAAATTTATACATCAGTTGTTAAAGTACGGTTAATAAAAAACCTGACAATTTGTGTTAATTGTCAGGTTTTCAGAGTAACCAATTTTTTATTTTACGGTTTCAACCAATCGGATAAACTCGGCTCTATAACCATCTTCATCGTTGGAAAGTCCTTTTTTTGCTAAGGTTTTGATGGCTTCACTTTCTTTGTTTACCACTAATTTTGAATCTCTTAATTTTAATCCAAACCAAGCTACAGCTGATGAAAATTTAAAATCATCTGATGAATTTTCTATTAGAATTGATTTGTTTTCAATCACCTGAACCATTTCAATACTTTTTTCGCCATCCGGTTTTTTGTATCGGAATTTGATGGTGGCTAATTCATTACCAAAAACGGTTGAAGAATTTTCGGTTTTAGAATATTTCAGTTCAATAGGTTCTTTAAAAAAGTCACTTTTCACATTGGTCGGAATAATTTCATACAAAGCCGTAACGGTGTGACCGCTACCTAATTCGCCGGCATCAATGGTATCATTCACAAAATCTTCGTCTTTTAATTTTCGGTTTTCATAACCAATCAATCGATAGGCTTGGACGTGTTGCGGATTGAATTCGATTTGAATTTTCACATCTTTTGCGATGGCAAACATTGACCCTTTGAATTCTTTTCCTAAAAATCGATTGGCTTCTTGAATATTATCGATGTAAGCATAATTTCCGTTTCCTTTGTTGGCAATGGTTTCCATTTTGCTGTCTTTGTAATTACCCATTCCGTAACCCAAACACGTTAGGAAAACACCGCTTTTTCTTTTTTCTTCAATTAAGGTTTGCATGTCTTTATCAGATGAGGCACCTACGTTGAAATCGCCGTCAGTAGCCAAAATTACTCGGTTGTTTCCGCTTTTTACAAAGTTTTCCTGAGCAATTTTATACGCTAATTCAATTCCTGCACCACCAGCAGTACTTCCTCCGGCTTGTAAATTTTCTAATGCATCGATGATGGTCTTTTTATCGTCGCCAGAAGTAGGAGGTAAAACCATTCCGGCTGCTCCGGCATAAACCACGATTGAAACTTTGTCTTTTTTACGAAGTTGTTCTACCAAAATTTTCATTGATTGTTTCAATAATGGCAATTTATTTTGATCGTTCATTGAACCCGAAACATCAATTAGAAAAACTAAGTTGGAAGGCGGTAAATTATCGTTTGGAATATTTCTGCCTTGCAAGCCAACTTTCAATACTTTATGATTACTATTCCAAGGACAATCGCTATATTCCGTATGAATTGAAAACGGATGTTCATTGGTTGGTTCTTTATAATTGTATTTAAAAAAGTTAACCATTTCTTCCACCCGAACAGCATCTTTTGGCACAGTTTGTCCGTTGTTGATAAAACGGCGAATGTTGGTGTACGAAGCATTGTCAACATCAATAGAAAAAGTTGAAAGCGGTGCTGTAGTCGGACTCTCAAAAGCGTTTTCTTCAAAGGATTCATACGATTCGTCTTGCGTTGGATCATTGATTGGCCATTGATTTGGTGCTTGTTTTTGAGCTTCTTCTAATTCTTTTAGTTTCTTTTTGAGTTGCCTTTTGGAGAGTTTTTCGGAATTTCCTTTTTTAGTCTTGATTACTATTACACCATTGTTCCCTCGATTGCCGTAAACTGAGTTGGCTGAAGCGTCTTTTAAAATTGTAATATCTTGTATGTCATTTGGACTAAGCATTTGCATTTCTTTTTGGGAAATGGGTTTACCGTCTAAAATGATTAAGGGTTCAATGTTAGATTTTAAAGAAGGAACTCCTCTTATTCTTATATTATTTTGTGGATTATTTTGAGCAATTTGAACACCACTAACATAACCGGACAATGTTGAACTTGCAGAATTAGAAGGATAAGATTTTTTTTCTTTATTTCTTTTACTGTTTTTAATCATATCGTTTGAGCTTACCGTTGCTATAGAACTTACTGTTGTTGTTTTAGAAGTTGTTCGATAACCAAGTAACGCAACTTCTTGAAGTGATTCAGTATCATCTGCTAACGCAATATTGAAATTAGTAGAAGTATCAATCTTAGCTGTTTGCGTTTTCATTCCAATAAAGCTAAACTCCAATGTTTCACCTTTTTTTGCTTTTATCGCAAATTTGCCATCATAATCGGATTGAGTTCCATTTAAAGTTCCCCTAACCAAAACAGTAACTCCTGGCAATGGAAGATTATAATTATCCATTACAACACCTGTAATCATTAGTTCTCCGGTTAGTTTATTTATTTCTTCACTTGAAATTTTTACGGTTGGAATTTCTTTAGAAACAAGTTTATTTTTTTCTTCATCTAAAGCAATCAAATCATTCAATTTAATCAAGCTATCGTTAAAAACAGAAACCACTTGATGTTCTTTTTTAATAGCGTTTTTTAGGATTGATTCTTTTGAAATTGTTTCAGCATTTGAATTCTTTTCAGATTTAACTTCAGTAGAAACAACCACTTTTTCTTGTGTTTTTTCAATATTTAAAGGAGAAACATTTTGAATTGTATCCTTATTTTCAATCACAATCGGATTCTCATTTTTAATCACTTCTTTATCCGATTTCAAAAATTGATAACCAATAGAAACAAACAATAGGAGTGAAGCGGCAATTGCCCATTTTTTCCAAAGAATGATTACTTTTTTATCTTCTTTTTTATCTAATTTCTCTTCCACACGTGCCCAGACTTTTTCCATTCCAGGAAATGAATTCGATTCGGCATTTTTTGCCGCTTGTTTCATTTTATCGTATAATTTATCTTGATTTTCCATAACTATTTTGCCTTTTGATAATAAAAATTGTTCACTAACTCTTTCAATTTGGTTTTTGAAGCGTTCAATTGTGATTTTGAAGTACCTTCTGAAATGCCTAATTGCAGTGCAATTTCCTTGTGAGAATACCCTTCGATAACAAACAGATTAAAGATGGCTTTGCATCCGTCGGGAATCAATTGAAGCAGGTTGAGTAAGTCTTCTTCTTCCAAATCAGTAATTTCGTCCGTTGTAGGTTGCGAGGATAATTTGACATCATCTAAGTACAAATTAAAATTCACATTTTTCCGCAACGTCAGTAAACACTGATTGACTGTGATTTTTCGAGCCCAAGCTTCAAATGCGTGGTCTTCTTTTAATTGATCAATTTTGGTGAAAATAGTGTAGAATGCATCGGCCAAAGCTTCTTCTATTTCTTCCTCTTTTTTGAGATACCGTTTGCATAACTGATACAATTTGGGTCCCATGTGCTCATACACCTTCCGCTGAGCGTCTCGGTGCATTTTTTTGCAGGCTTGAATGATATTTTTTTCCATCACAATTGGTTTGCTTTCTTATAAAGAGCACAATAGTTGGCAAAAGGTTGGGAAGAACCTAAAACTTTTTTCAATTTTATAAATTTAGGGTTTAAAATGAAACAAAAAAAGACAACCGGTTAGGATTGTCTTTTTATAATGAGAAAATATATTTTTTAATTCAACTTCGCCAAAACTGCATTCAAGGTTGAACTCGGACGCATCGCTTTTTCTAATAATTTAAAATCAGGTTTGTAATAACCACCGATTTCTTGCTTTTTGCCTTGCGAACCAATCAATTCTTCATTGATTTTAGCTTCATTTTCAGTTAATTCTTTAGCAATAGGAGTGAAGAGGTTTTTTAATTCTTCATCTTTATTTTGTTCTGCTAATGCTTGAGCCCAATAGAATGCCAAGTAAAAATGTGAACCTCGATTATCGATTTGACCTACTTTTCGAGCTGGAGATTTATCGGTTTCTAAGAATTTTTCAGTTGCTGCATCTAATGTTTCTGAAAGAACCAACGCTTTTGAATTATTCAACGACTGCCCTAAATGTTCTAACGAAACGCCAAGAGCTAAGAATTCGCCTAATGAATCCCAACGCAAATAACCTTCTTCAATAAATTGTTCTACATGTTTTGGAGCAGAACCACCGGCACCGGTTTCAAATAATCCACCGCCATTCATTAACGGAACAATTGATAACATTTTAGCTGAAGTACCAACCTCTAAAATCGGAAACAAATCAGTTAAGTAATCACGTAAAACGTTTCCGGTTACAGAGATGGTGTCTAATCCTTTGATGATTCTTTCTAAGGTGAAAGTAGTCGCATCAATTGGATTTAGAATACGAATATCTAATCCGCTTGTATCGTGATTTTTTAAATATAAATTTACTCTTTCGATAATTTGTCTGTCGTGAGCTCGGTTTTCATCCAACCAAAAAACAGCCGGAGTGTTGGATAATCTTGAACGGTTTACGGCTAATTTTACCCAATCTTGAATAGGTGCATCTTTCACTTGACACATTCTGAAGATATCGCCTTTTTCGGCTGCTTGTTGCATCAAAACAGCACCTTCACCATTAATCACTTTCACAGTTCCATAATCATCCATTTGGAAGGTTTTGTCGTGCGAACCATATTCTTCCGCAGCTTGTGCCATCAAACCAACATTGGGAACACTTCCCATGGTTTTTGGATCAAAAGCTCCGTGTTTTTTACAAAAATCAATAGTAGCGGTATAAACTCCGGCATAACATCTATCCGGAATAATCGCTTTAGTATCTTGAGATTTTCCTGCGGCATTCCACATTTGTCCGGAAGTTCGAATCATCGCCGGCATTGAAGCATCCACAATCACATCTGAAGGAACGTGAAGATTGGTAATTCCTTTATCAGAATTTACCATTGCAATAGCTGGTCCTTTTGCCATAGCTTCCGTTAAAGCAGCTTCAACTTCCGCTTGTTTTGGATGACCGGAAATTTTATCATACACATCACCCAAACCATTTTTAGTGTTTACGCCTAATTCTTTAAATAAATCGGCAAATTTTTCAAAAACATCTGCAAAGAAAACATCCACAATAGCTCCAAAAATAATGGGGTCGGAAACTTTCATCATTGTAGCTTTTAAATGCACCGAAAACAAAACATTTTTGGCTTTTGCATCTTCAATTTCATTGGCAATGAATTGTTTTAATGATTTCAAGTTCATCACAGAACTATCAATGATTTCACCTGCTTTTAAAGGCGTAGTGTCCTTTAATATTTTAGTTGAACCGTCTTTTGATTCGAAAACAATTTTGAAAGTAGTTGCTTCAGGTATCGAAACCGATTGCTCACTACCATAAAAATCACCACCGGTCATATGAGCAACGTGCGTTTTAGAATCGGCACTCCAAGCCCCCATACTGTGAGGATGTTTACGAGCGTAGTTTTTAACTGCTTTTGGAGCACGACGATCTGAATTTCCTTCACGAAGAACCGGATTTACTGCCGAACCTAATACTTTTGCAAACTTGGCTTTGATGGTTTTCTCTTCTTCAGTTTGTGGGTTTTCAACAAAATCAGGAATGGCATATCCTAATTTTTGTAGTTCAGCAATCGCCTCTTTTAATTGAGGAACAGAAGCGGAAATATTAGGAAGTTTGATAATATTAGCTTCAGGAGTTGTTGCTAGTTGACCTAATTCGGCTAAATCATTATTAATGCGTTGGTCTTGTTTTAAATAGTCAGCAAAATTAGCAATAATTCTTCCGGCTAAAGAAATATCTCGGGTTTCTACTGAAATGGCTGCAGGAGCAGTAAAGGCTTTTACAATAGGTAAAAAAGAATGAGTGGCAAGCATAGGAGCTTCATCCGTAATTGTATAAATAATTTTGGATTTTGACATGATGTGTTTGTTTGTTTTTGTTTGTAAGCTTTTCTGAAAAAATCAGGATTACAAAGATAAGAAAATCATAACTATTTAAAGAATTCTGTTGTTACGAAAACGATTGAATTAAAGATATAATAATCTGAGCCTTAAAAAATAGCAATTTGACAATTTAAACTACTTTTTTTGATAATAGTTAAATTTTTGATTGTTCAAATTAGATTTTAATTTAAGCATTTAAATAAAAAAATCCCGTTAAGAATTTCAAAACGGGATTTTTTATGATTAGAAAGTTGATTATCTTCTTCTTTCTTTGATTTTTGCTTTTTTACCTGTAAGATCTCTGAAGTAGAAAATACGAGCTCTTCTAACTTTACCTCTTTGGTTAACTTCTACTTTTTGAAGTGCAGGCATGTTTACAGGGAAAATTCTTTCCACACCAACAGCTCCTGACATTTTACGGATAGTGAACGTTTCTGTTGCACCTGATCCTCTACGTTGAATTACAACTCCTTTAAAGAACTGGGTTCTAGTTTTTTCACCCTCTTTAATTTCATAATAAACAGTGATAGTATCACCTGCTCCGAATTCCGGAAAGTCTTTTTTTGTAACAAATTCGTCTTGAACGAATTTCATTAAATCTGCCATAACAATTAAGTTAAAATAGTGATTATCAGAGCAACATACACGATTCTCGTCAGAGGTTGGTCCAAATGTGGGTGCAAATTTACAATTTATTTTGAAATCAACATTAAATCGGAAGTTTTTTTAATCAAAATATTTAGGATTGTGTTTTTTAATTATTAAAAGGGATTGAAAATTAACTAAAAAACTTATAGTTTCATTTTGCTTTTTGGTAAATGAATACTATTGAAATAGTTTGATTAAAAAAAATTATTGATATAATTTGAGATATTTGAAGCAGCATTGTCATTAATAAAATTGATAAAACCGCTTCCAATAATAGCTCCTTTTTGATGTTTTGTTGCTTGTTGAAAAGTTTTTTTGTCTGAAATTCCAAATCCAATTATTTGCGAATTTTTTAAATTCATAGAAGCAATTCGTTCGAAATAATCTTCCTGAATTTCATTGAATCCAATTTGATTTCCGGTTACACTTGACGAACTCACCATATAAATAAAACTGTTTGAAATGGCGTCAATTTTTAAAATTCGTTCGTCCGAAGTTTGTGGTGTGATTAAAAAAATGTTCTTTAAGTCGTATGTTTCAAATAGTTCTTTATAATCCGATTCATAGATTTCCAAAGGCAAATCAGGAATAATTAACCCGTCAATCCCAACTTCTTGACATTTTTGACAGAAATTCTCCAATCCAAATTGCATTATCGGATTAAAATAACCCATGATAATAAGCGGAGTTTTAACCTTTTCACGAATTTTTATTAGTTGTTCAAAAAGTAGTTTAGTTGTCATTCCGTTTTGTAATGCTTTTGTGGAACTCGCTTGTATAGTTGGACCATCGGCTATGGGATCACTGAAAGGCAATCCGATTTCAATCATATCAACGCCACTTTTTTCTAATTCAGAAATGATTTTGGTTGTGTCATCTAAATTTGGATAACCCGCTGTAAAATAGATGGATAAGATTTTTTTGTCTTCTTGAAGTTTTGAATTTATTCGATTCATTTCTAGCGTAAATTAAAATAATCAATATAGGTGCTCAAATCTTTATCACCGCGACCGGAAAGATTAATCACCACTATATTATTAGGTTCAAATTGTTTTTTGTTTAAAACGGCAAAGGCGTGAGCGGTTTCAATCGCCGGAATAATGCCTTCTGTTTGTGATAATTCCCAGCCGGACTGCATTGCTTCATCATCGGTTATCGCAATAAATTCGGCTCGTTTTGTTTGATGCAGATGGGAGTGTAGCGGACCAACGCCCGGATAATCCAAACCTGCGGAAATTGAGTAAGGTTCCGTGATTTGTCCATCGTTCGATTGCATCAAAAGTGTTTTGCTACCATGAATGATACCCATTTTTCCTAAAATTGATGTCGCCGCACTTTCACCGGATTCAACTCCTTTTCCGGCTGCTTCAACCGCAATTAGGTTGACATTTTCATCTTCCAAAAAATGGTAAAAAGCTCCGGCAGCGTTGCTTCCGCCACCGACACACGCAATAACGTAGTCGGGAAATTCCGTTCCTTCTTTTTCTTCTAATTGAGCTTTGATTTCCTCAGAAATTACGGCTTGAAAACGTGCCACCATATCCGGATAGGGATGAGGTCCAACCACAGAACCAATAATGTAGTAGGTGTTTTCAGGATTGTTAATCCAATCGCGAATGGCTTCGTTGGTAGCATCTTTCAAGGTTTTTGAACCGGAAGTGGCTGGTCTGACTTCCGCTCCAAGCATTTTCATTCTGGCCACGTTCGGAGCTTGACGTTTAATGTCGATTTCGCCCATATAAATTACACATTCCAAACCCATTAAAGCACAAACAGTGGCTGTGGCAACGCCGTGTTGCCCTGCACCAGTCTCGGCAATGATTCGGGTTTTTCCTAATCGTTTGGCAATCAATATTTGGCCAATCGTATTATTGATTTTATGAGCTCCGGTGTGGCATAGATCTTCTCTTTTCAGATATATTTTAGTGTTGTACTGTTCGGATAAACGCTTGGCAAAATAGAGTGGAGTAGGACGACCTACGTAATCCACCAGCAATTCCATAAATTCTTTTTTAAAGCTTGGTTCTGCAGTGATTTTTAAATAGTTCAATCGAAGTTCTTCGATATTAGGATACAGCATTTCCGGAATAAACGCCCCACCAAATTCGCCATAAAATCCTTTTTCATCTACTTGATAATTCATCGCATTTGATTTAATTTTTCTTGAAATTCTTTAATTTTTTGTTTGTTTTTGATACCGGGTTCCTCTTCAAATTGACTATTAATGTCAATAGCAAAACAATTTTTTGCTGCTTTAGATTGAAGAAATTTTTCCAGTTTTGGCCAATCGTTTAAGCTAATTCCTCCACTTAAAAAGAATGGAATATCTTCGTTATAATCATTTAAAATTTCCCATTCAAATGTTGTTCCGTTGCCGCCAGGAAGTTCACCTTTTGTATCAAAAATAAAATAATCAACACAATCTTTGTTATAATTCAATTCATTAAAATTCAATTCATTGTCTATTTTTATTGATTTAATTACTTTAATATTCGTTTTTCTTATTTCTGTACAGAAATCAGGCGATTCATTACCGTGTAATTGCACAAGGTTTAGTTTATGTGCAATAACTTTATCAACAATATCATTATAATCAGCATCAACAAAAATCCCAACTTTGAGAATATCGTCCGGAATATTTTCAATGATCTCTTCGCAAAAACGTATGGAATCTTTCCAAAAAATAAATCCCAAAAAATCAGGTTGCAATTCACTGATGGAAAGTGTGTTTTCCTGATTGTTCATCCCACAAATTTTTAATTTCATAGCTTCATATTTTTAATAAATTCTTTCATCTCATTTTCAGGATTTTTACTTTTCATAAAATATTCACCCATTAAAAATCCTTTAAATCCGTATTCTTTTAATTCTAAAATCGATTCAGAGGCATCAATTCCACTTTCGGAAATCTTAATAAAATCACTCGGAATATGTTCTGCTAATTGTTTGCTATAATCTAAATCAACTTCAAATGTTTTTAAGTTTCTGTTGTTTACACCAATTAAATCTAAACTTGAAAGGATTGATTTTTGAAGTTCTTCTTGGTTGTGAACTTCTAATAATACTTCTAATTTAAGTGACTTTGCCAATTCAGATAAATTTTTGATTTCCTCTCGAGTTAAAACAGCTGCAATCAACAAAATTACATCTGCTCCAAAAGCTTTGGCTTCAATGATTTGGAATTCATCTACCATAAAATCCTTTCGCAAAAGCGGTAAATTGGTGCTGGCTCTTGCTAAAATTAAATCGTCCAAAGAACCGCCAAAATACTGATTATCAGTTAGAATAGAAATTCCTGATGCACCGCCATTTTCATAACCTTTTACAATTTCTTCTACCGAGTTAGATTGATTGATGACTGATTTGGAAGGTGATCGGCGTTTATGTTCAGCAATTATTCCACTTGAACTATTCGATAAATGATGAACCAACGAACTCGTTTTTCGTTCAAACAAAACCGATTGTTCCAATTGTTTTATTGGAATGATTGATTTTTTCAACGCTACTTCTCGTTTTTTTGAAGCAATTATTTGATCTAAAATGTTCATTATCGACTGAGATTTTGAAGTGTTTTTAATTTTTCTAGAGCTTTTCCGCTTATCAAGCTTTCTTTTGCAATCGCCAAACTTTCATCAAGTGATATTTTCTTCATCATTGAAATTGCCAAGGCAGCATTCGCAAGAACCACATCATTTTGCATTTGAGTTCCGTTTCCGGATAGAATTGTCATGAAAATTTTCGCTGCTTCTTCAACGGTTTCACCACCTTTAATTTGATGCAAAGTGACCGATTTGGTATTAAAATCTTCCGGTTTTAGAATTTTCTCCGATGAATTTGAAATAATTTTGACATTTCCGGTCAGCGAAACTTCATCAAAACCTTCTAGATCGTATAAAATAGAAAAATTGGTTGTAGTATTTTGATACAAATAAGCATACATCCGAGCCAATTCCAAACTAAAAACGCCTACCAATTGATTTTTTGGAAAAGACGGATTTACCATTGGACCGAGCATATTGAAGAATGTTTTTACGCCTAATTCTTTTCGAATTGGCCCTACATTTTTCATCGCCGGATGAAATAACGGAGCGTGAAGAATGGCAATATTGGCTTCTGCCAAGCATTTTTCGAGATAATCTTGCTGATTGCTGAATTTTACACCTAAATTTTCCATCACATTGCTTGAACCGGAAATGGATGAAACACCATAATTTCCGTGCTTTGCGACTTTAATTCCCGCTCCGGCAACTACGAAGGAAGCTAAAGTAGAAATGTTGAACGTATCTTTTCCATCGCCACCGGTTCCGCACAAATCGATGGTTTCATAGTTTGAAAAATCGATTGGAATACAAAGTTCCAATAATGCCTCCCGAAAACCGGTTAACTCTTCGATGGTAATGCTTCGCATCATATAAACTGTCATAAAAGCCGCCATTTGACTCGCATTGTATTGTCCGGACGAAAGGTTAATCAGTACGTTTCTCGCCTCTTCTTTCGTCAGCGTTTTGTGATTGATTAACTGATTGAGTATGTTTTTCATAGTTTTTTAGTGATTAGTGAAAAGTAATTGGTAATTAGTCAAGCTTCAACAGACAACTGAGAACCGACAACAGATGACGGACTAACTCTCCAACCAATTCTCTAATATCTTCTTCCCATTAGGCGTTAAAATGCTTTCCGGATGGTATTGAACCCCTTTTACATCTAATGTTTTATGTCGGATTGACATAATTTCACCGTTTTCATCCACGGAAGTGATTTCTAAATCTTCCGGAAAATCATCGGGATTAATGACCCAAGAATGGTACCGACCTACTTCAAATTCAGTTGGTAAATTATTGAAAAGTGAATCTTCTTTGGTTATTTTTACTTTAGAAGCCACGCCATGATAGACTTTTTCGAGGTTGATTAAACTTCCACCGAAAACTTCGCCAATGGCTTGCTGACCCAAACAAATGCCTAGAATACTTTTGCTTGAAGCATATTTTTTGATAACATTCAATAATAAACCGGCTTCTTCTGGAATTCCGGGACCGGGCGAAAGGAGAATTTTGTCGAATTTTTCCAGTTCATTCAACTCAAATTCATCGTTTCTAAAAACGGTAACTTCGGCATTCAAATCTTCTAAATAGTGCACCAAATTGTAGGTAAAACTATCGTAGTTGTCGATAATGATAATTTTTTTCATCGAAATTATATTTTTTGTGCCATTTCTAAGGCTTTGTTTAACGCATTTAATTTGTTGTAGACTTCTTGCATTTCGTTTTCTTCGGAAGAACTTTCTACAATTCCGGCTCCAGCTTGATAGTGCAATTGATGGTTTTTACTCATAAAAGTTCGAATCAGAATTGCGTGATTGAAATTACCACTAAAATCCATAAAACCAATGGCTCCACCGTAAAAACTTCGGTTGGTGTTTTCGATTTTTTCAATTAGTTGCATCGCTTTATGTTTTGGAGCTCCGGTTAAAGTTCCTGCAGGAAATGTGGAAGCCACTAAATCCATTGTTTTAGCTTCCGGTTTTAGCTTTCCAATGACTTTTGAAACCAAGTGAATGACGTGCGAAAAGAACTGAATTTCTTTGTATTTCTCAATTTTTACTTGATTGCAATTTCGACTTAAATCGTTTCTAGCCAAATCGACTAACATCACGTGTTCACTGTTTTCCTTGACATCTTCGGCTAATTTTTTGGCTTGGATGGCATCGTTTTCATCATTTCCGGTTCTTTTGAAAGTTCCGGCGATGGGATGAATTTCTGCTTCACCGTTTTTTACAATCAAATGAGCTTCGGGCGATGATCCAAATAGTTTAAAATCACCATAATCAAAATAGAATAAATAGGGTGAAGGGTTGATGTTTCGAAGAGCTCGATAGACATTGAATTCATCTCCTTTGAAAACTTGCGAAAATCTTCTCGACAAAACCAACTGAAAAACATCACCACGATGACAGTGTTTTTTGGCTAAAGTAACTTGTTCTTTAAAATTTTCATCGGTTAAATTAGAAACCGTTTCTCCCACTTTCGAAAAGGAAAAAGAAGCAAAATTTTTCACTTGGAGCAATTGCTCCATTTCATCAATATTAGAATAATCAGAAATGCTATGGCAAAAAAGAAACGCTTCGTTGTTAAAATGATTGATAGCGATAACGTTTTGGTAAATAGCATAATACATTTCGGGTATAACAATCGAATCATCCTTTTTTGAAATTTCAATTTTTTCAAAATAACGAATGGCTTCATAACTTGTAAATCCAAATAATCCGTTGTAAGCAAATTTTAAATTCGGACCATTTACTGAAAATTTTTGCATAAAGTTTGAAATTTCATTCGTAATAGAAGTTTCTTTTTTTATAGGATGATTTTCAGAACTTCCATCCGGAAAATGAGTTATAATGACATTATTTTCAACCTTAAAACTCGCAATTGGATTACAACATATATAGGATAAACTATTGTCGCTGGTGTGATAATCGGAACTTTCTAACAATATACTGTTAGGAAATTTATCCCGAATTTTTAAGTAAACACTCACCGGCGTGATGGTGTCGGCTAAAACCGATTTATACGTAGTATTTAAATTGTATTGCTTCATATTTGATTGAATTAAAAAGAAAAAGGGCTTGTCGTGATTGACAAGCCCTTTTAAATATTTTGAAAAATATAACTATAGGTAGCTAGCTCACGACGACTGACGTAAGTTGTTCCACCACCAAGCTGTATTTAAAAATGTGTTCATGTTTTAATTTGAATCACAAATGTAGCGATGTAATTTGAATAACCAAACGATTTGTTTAAAATTATCAATTTTTATGATTTGTTTAGGCAAAAAAAATCCTGACACTTTAGCATCAGGATTTAGCAATTTTTCCCATATGTTTTTTTTTAGAAAAACAAAGTAACAGTCAATTCAAAATCGTCGCTAATAGCTGCATCACCAATTCCGCTGAAGATAGAGCTTGATTTGTATTCAATTCCGTATTTTGTTCTATCCACCATAAATGTAGTTCTAACTCTTTCATCAGTAACAGCCAATTCAAAAGTAATAGGTTGTGTGATGTTTTTAATTGTAAGATCAGCAGTTATGGTATAAGTACCATTTCCTTGATCAGCAATTTTTTTAAACTCCAGTTTTGCTGTTGAATGTTTAGCAACACCAAAGAAATCATCAGCTTTTAAATGACCTTCTAATTTTTCTTTTCCTTTTCCGGCTTCTAAATCTAAAACTGTGATAGAGTTCATATCTACTTCAAAGGAACCACCTTTTAATTTTTTTCCGTCAAAAACTAAAGTTCCTGAATTAAAATTGATTGTACCATTGTGAGCTCCGGTTACTTTTTTACCAACCCAAGCAATATTACTTTTCTCAACGTTGATTTTTTTGTTTTGAGCTGCTACTGTTACAGTAGAAAATACAGCTACTAATGCAATTGCGATAGTTTTTAAATTTTTCATTGTTTATTTAATTTTAGTTTATAGTTTATAATGTTGTAAATAATTCTTCTTTTGGTTTTCTTACTTTGTTGTAATGTTGAGTTGCGTCTTCTTCATGTCTATATCCAATGGTCGCAATCAAAGAAGCATTTAAGCCCATTTCATTGAAACCTAAAAGGTCATTAACTTTTTCAGGTTCAAAACCTTCCATTGGTGTTACATCAATTTTTAATTCAGCTGCGGCATTCAATAAATTTCCTAAAGCTAAATACGTTTGTTTTGATGTCCAATTGTTCCTGTCATCTTCTGCTAAAGCATTGATTTTCATTTTCATAAAATCAGCATAACCTTTTACACTCTCAACAGGAATTCCTCTTGTATTGGCTAAATTAGCGATATAATTATCAATTTCAGCTTCTCCAAAGTTAGTAATATTTGCGAAAACTAACACTTCTGAAGCATCAACAATTTGAGATTGACCCCAAGCTAGTGGTTGAAGTTGTGCTCTAAGTTCAGGGTTTTCAATAATAAAAATTCGGTAAGGCTGTAATCCATAAGAAGATGTGCTCAATTGAATTGCCTCTTTTAAGGTTTCGAAATCTTGTTGAGAAATTTTTTTGGTAGCATCAAATTTTTTGGTAGCATAACGCCATTTTTGGCTTTCTATAAAATTATTCATAGCAATTTTTGGTTATAAAGTTCTGTATTTTTCTAATAATATGTTCAAATTTTCTAATTCAGTTGAAGTCAAATTTTTTGCAAACAAATTTTCATGAGCTTCAATTTTAGGATCTAATTCTGATAAAAGTTGTAGTCCTTTTTCAGTAATAGTGATTTCCATTTTACGACGATTGACTTCGCAAACTTCTCGAATAACTAATCCTTTCAAAAGTAATTTATCTACCAATCGGGTAGTGTTGCTGGTTTTTGCAATCATTCGTTCTTGAATGACACACATGTTTGCAGGTTTCCCTTTTTGACCTCTTAAAATTCGCAATACATTAAATTGTTCTGAAGACAAGTCGGATGATTTCAAAAGTTCATTGAATTTATCTGCAATTACATTTTGTGAATACATAATATTTAACACAGTTCGCTTTTCAATCGAAAGTGCAGAATTTGATTTTATTATTTCTTCTATCTTCATTTGTAATTACAAAATTTGTAGGTACAAATGTATAGTAATATTTTAATTGTATATACAAATGTCTATTAAATTTTTGTTAAAGATTTATTGTTGTGAAATTTTACTACTTATTTTTATAGAAAATTATACTTCATGATACTCAATTTTTATAAGTTTATAGTGCTGTTAGTAACATTACTACTTACAATGTTGGTTTCAGCTCAAAAGGTAGTGAGTAAACCATTACTTACTTATGAAAAAGAAGGAATCAAATTAAACTCTTATAATTATAGTGGTATCGAACATTTGTTTCATCAAAAGAATGACACGACTTATGTTGTCAATTTTTGGGCAACTTGGTGTTTGCCGTGTGTTGAAGAATTGCCTCATTTTGAAAAATTGAATCAAAAATACAAAGACGGAAAATTTAAAATGATTTTAGTGAGTTTGGATTTTCCAAAAATGGCAGAGAGTAGGGTTATTCCATTTATCAAAAGAAAAGATTTAAAAGCAGAAGTGGTTTTGTTAAACGATCCTGACGCAAACAGTTGGATTGAAAAAGTAAACAAAGATTGGTCAGGAGCTATTCCTGCAACAATTATTTTTAGAAATGAAAAGCGAAAGTTTTTTGAAAAAGCATTTACAGAAACGGAATTAGAAAACGAAATTAAATCCTTATTAAATTAAAAAATTATGAAAAAATTAAAATTAGCTTTATTGTTATTTGTGGCTGTTGTGGCAGCTTCGTTTACTCTGGTAACTTCTGAGAAAGGATATGAAATTGGCTCAATTGCTACAGATTTTACTTTGAAAAATATTGATAATCAGATAGTTTCTTTACGAGATATGAAAGATGCTAAAGGTTATATCGTGATTTTTACCTGTAATCATTGCCCGTATGCAGTAGCATATGAAGATAGAATTATTGCATTGGATAAAAAATACAAAAAATTAGGCTATCCTGTGATTGCTATAAATCCTAACAATCCGGAAAAACAAAAAGAAGACAGTTTTGAAAAAATGCAAGTTCGAGCCAAAGAAAAAGGGTTTACTTTTCCTTATTTATTTGATGAAGGTCAGAAAATTTATCCACAATATGGAGCTACGAAAACGCCTCACGTTTATATTTTAGAAAAAACCAATAAAGGAAATGTAGTAAAATACATTGGAGCTATTGATGACAATCACGCTGACGAATCAGCTGTTAAAGAAAAATATGTCGAAAATGCAGTAAATGCTTTGCTAAACAATAAAGAAGTAAGCGTAAAAACAACTAAAGCTATTGGTTGTTCGATAAAAGTTTAATAATTTGCTGAGAGGCTGAGAGGCTGAGTGAATGAGTTTTTCTCAGCTACTCAGCAACTCAGAATCTCAGTAACTCAAAATAATGAATTTACAACAAGAAAAATGGTGGGTAGATGCCCAAAGCGATGATAACGCTATTATTTTAGACGTGAGAACACCTGAAGAATTTGAACGAGGAGTTATTCCAAAAGCAATAAACATTGATATTTACAAAGGTCAGGGTTTTATCTATATGTTAGAAGAATTGGATAAATCAAAATCCTATTATGTGTATTGTCATGCCGGAAGCAGAAGTGCAAAAGCTTGCCAAGTCATGCAACAATTAGGTTTCGAAAAAACATACAACCTTTCAGGAGGCATTTCAGAATGGGATGGGCCGGTCGTTGAACCGAACTAATTGAAATTTTAATCCCACTTTCAATATTTTTTTATTATTTTTAGGCAACTAAAAAACCAAACACTTTTGTAATTATGAAAAAAAATATTGGAAATACGGACCGTTTCGTTAGAATTATTTTTGGTATTATTTTACTGATTCTATTCATGTCAGGAGCTCTAATTGAAAATCAAACTTTAAAATGGATAGTTTTAGCACTAAGCGTAATTTTAATTGTAACCTCTTTCACAACATTTTGTCCGCTTTATGCGTTGCTAGGAAAAAGCACTTGTGAAGTCAAGAAAAAGAAATAAATACAAAGTTAAAAGTAATAAGCCACGTAAAAGCGTGGTTTTTTTATTTCAATTTCGTTCAAAAGATTCATTTCGATTTCCTAATTTAGCGAAACTATTAAACTGCATAAAATGATAAGTGAAATTCAATTTCAAAAGGAATTACTAGGAATTATTGAAAACGGTATACGAGAAGATATTGGAGAAGGCGATCACAGTTCCTTGGCTTGTATTCCTGAAAATGCTTTAGGAAAAGCCAAATTATTAGTAAAAGAAGATGGGATTATTGCCGGTGTTGCATTTGCCAAAATGATTTTTCACTATGTAGATGCTACTTTAGAAATTGAAACTTTTATAGAAGATGGAAATGAAGTAAAATATGGTGATGTTGTTTTTCATGTGAGTGGAAGTTCGCAATCTATTTTGAAAGCAGAGCGTTTGGTTTTAAATTCGATGCAACGCATGAGTGCCATTGCTACAAAAACAAAAAAATATGTTGACTTGTTGCAAGGTACAACTACAAAAATATTGGATACTCGAAAAACGACTCCCGGTTTTAGAGCTGCTGAAAAATGGGCTGTAAAAATTGGAGGTGGCGAAAATCATAGGTTTGCATTGTATGACATGATTATGTTAAAAGACAATCACAATGATTTTGCCGGAGGAATTGCGAAAGCTATTCAAAAAACAAAAGATTATTTAGCGACTAAAAATTTAGAGTTGAAAATTATTGTTGAAGCCAGAAATCTAAAAGAGGTAGAAGAAATTCTTGAAAGTGGAGGCGTTTATAGAATCTTGTTAGATAATTTTGATTTTGAAACGACCAAAAAAGCGGTACAACTTATAGGAAACAAATGCTTAACTGAAAGTTCGGGTAATATCAATGAAAAAACAATTAGAAATTATGCAGCATGTGGCGTAAATTACATTTCTTCGGGAGCCTTGACGCATTCAGTTTATAATATGGACTTGAGTTTAAAAGCAATCTAGTATGTCTATTGAAATTGAAGAAAAACTTGATAAAATACCGGTTTTAAAACACATCGTACGTTTTATTAAAAAGATAAAATTACCGTGGTTAGAGGGTTTGTCTTTTTATGATTTAATGGAATTGTATTTTTTAGGAATTATAAAAGGAGCTTTTTCCTATCGTGCCGGTGCCATTGCTTTTAGTTTTTTCATGGCTTTATTTCCGTTTGCTTTATTCATTTTAAACTTGATTCCTTTTATTCCAATTGAAGGATTTCAAGATGATTTTTTGAAATTTGTTGAAGACGGAGTTCCTCCAAATACCTATGAAGCAATTAAAAGCATAATTGACGATATTTTAAACAACAGTTATCAAGGATTGCTTTCTTCGGGTTTTATATTATCAATTTTTTTAATGTCAAATGGAATTAATGCCATTTTGGGAGGTTTTGAAACATCGTATCATATCACTATTTCCAGAAGTTTTTTTCGTCAATATTTTATAGCTCTTGCCATGTCATTGCTTTTTTCATTACTGCTGATTGTTACAGTGGCAGCAATTTTAATTTCTGAGGTATTCATACAAAGTATTCAATTTCACGAAGTTGTAGAGGGAAATATTTCCTTGATTCAGCTCACTCGTTATGGATTTGTTATTATTATGATTTTAATCACAACCTCATTGTTATACAAATATGGAGCAAAAGAAACATCTAATATATCTTTTATAAGTATTGGCTCAGTTTTTACAACAATATTAATACTTTTATCCTCCTATGTTTTTGGAATTTATGTGGTGAAATTTGCAAAGTATAATGAACTTTATGGATCCATCGGAACCTTGTTAATTTTGATGTTTTATATCTGGATTAACTGCATGATTTTGTTACTTGGATTTGAATTGAATGCTTCTATCAATAAATTAAAGCGAAAAAATCTTTTTGATTAAGCTATAACAATAGTTTATCTGCCCATTAAAAATTGAATTATGCCTTATTATGTTGAAGTCATTCTACCGCTAGCATTAAACAAAACCTTTACCTATTTAGTATCGGAAACAGAATTTCATTTCATACAACCCGGAATGCGAATTGCCGTTCCGTTTGGGAAAAGCAAAATCTTTACAGCTATTGCACTTGAACTTCATCAAAATCCACCATCGTTATATGAAGCAAAAGAAATCCATCAAATTTTAGACGAAAAACCTATTGTAAACCAATGGCAGTTAAAGCATTGGCAATGGATTGCAACCTATTATATGTGTTCGATTGGCGAAGTTTTCAGAGCGGCATTGCCTTCAACATTACTTTTAGAAAGCGAAACAATACTCTCAGCAAAACAAGAGATAGTTGTAGATGATTTATCACTTTCAGATGATGAGTTTCTTATTTTTGAAGCTCTTCAACATCAAAGCTCTTTAAAGATAAATGATGTAATTGCTATTTTAAACAAAAAAAATGTTTTTCCGATTATTCAAAAATTAATCGATAAAAACATATTGTTGCTTCAGGAAGAAATTCAGGAAGTATACAAACCAAAGTTAGTGCGATATATTCGAATACATCAAAATTATGCATCAAATGAAGCTTTGAGCGATTTATTAAATGTTATAAAAGCAAAAAAGCAAAGTGAATTATTATTAGGATTTTTTCAATTGCAAGCAGTAGAAAGAAAGCCGATTTCAGTAAAACAATTACTCGAATTTACTTCAGTTTCTTCAGCGGTTTTGAAAGTTTTGATTGACAAAGCAATTTTTGAAGAATACCATTTGATCGAAGACAGAACAGATTTTAAAACAGATGCAATGGATTCCGAATTAATTTTAAGTGAAGCTCAACAGAAGGCTTTATTGGAAATTAAAAAGCAACTAACTCAAAAAGATATTTGTTTGCTTCATGGCGTCACCTCAAGCGGGAAAACCGAAATTTACAGCAAACTGATTCAAGAATCTTTAGACACCGGCAAGCAAATTTTATTTTTGTTGCCCGAAATTGCATTAACAACTCAATTGCTTTCAAGACTACGAAAGTTTTTCGGAAATAAAGTTGCCGTTTTTCATTCAAAATACAGTAACAATGAAAGGGTGGAGGTTTGGAATCAAGTTTTAGAAAATTCACCAAAAGCCCAAGTTGTGATAGGGGCCCGATCTGCAATGTTTTTACCTTTTTCTAATCTGGGATTGGTGATAGTTGATGAAGAACACGAACAAAATTTTAAACAAGTAGATCCGGCACCACGTTATCATGCTCGTGATGCTGTGACGGTTTTGGCTAATTTTCATCAGGCAAAAGT
The DNA here is from genome assembly GCF_014638005.1 of Flavobacterium orientale. Lineage (GTDB taxonomy): Bacteria > Bacteroidota > Bacteroidia > Flavobacteriales > Flavobacteriaceae > Flavobacterium > Flavobacterium orientale. Next base: position 115,197 of record NZ_BMFG01000008.1, on the reverse strand, counting down.
GGTTTTGGGTTCTGCAACTCCTAGTTTAGAAACCTATTATAACACACAAAATAATAAATATGGATTAGTAGAACTTTTTGAACGTTATAATAACGTGCCAATGCCGGAAATTCTTTTAGTTGATTTGAAAGACAAATATTTCCGCAAGCGAATGAATGGTCATTTTAGTGATACTTTGTTGGAGGAGATTACAAATGCACTTTCATTAGGTGAACAAGTTATACTTTTTCAGAATAGAAGAGGTTATGCTCCTTTGTTAGAATGTATCACTTGCGGACACGTGCCACAATGTCCCAACTGCGATGTGAGCTTGACTTATCATAAGTTTAAAAACCAATTGCGTTGTCATTATTGCGGACATTCTATTGCTAAACCTACCAATTGTCATCAATGTTCTAGTGTTGATTTAATTACAAAAGGATTTGGAACCGAACAAATTGAGTTGGAGTTGGCTACATTATTTCCCAATAAAAAGATTCAACGAATGGATCAAGATACCACTCGTGGAAAATTTGGCTATGAAAAAATCATTGATAAGTTTCAAAATCGCGAAGTTGATATTTTGGTTGGAACACAAATGCTTGCCAAAGGTTTGGATTTTGACAACGTGAGTTTGGTAGGCATTTTGAATGCGGACAATATGTTGTATTTTCCGGATTTTAGGGCTTTTGAACGTAGTTATCAAATGATGTCTCAAGTTTCAGGAAGAGCAGGAAGATCAGAAAAAAAAGGTAAGGTTGTTATTCAAACCTATAATCCTAATCACAACACTATTCAACAGGTAACTCATACTGATTATAAAGGAATGTATAAAGAACAATTGTATGAAAGACAAATTTTCAAATACCCGCCTTTTTATAAATTAGTAAAAATTACTTTGCGTCACAAAGATTTTGAAAAGGTCAAAGAGAGTTCGATTTGGTTGTATCAAGTCTTAAGTCAACATTTACAAATGCCTGTTTTAGGCCCGGAAGAGCCTGCAATCAGCAAAATACGAAACGAATACATCCGTACTATAATGATTAAAATTCCGGAAACTGTTTCGCCACAACAAACAAAAAAAACTATCCAGAAAATACTGAATAGTTTTGATGTTATTGTGCAATATCGTTCGGTGAAGCTTGTTGTTAATGTAGATGTTACTTAAGCAATAGCTAAAGCTTTTTTCAAATCGTCTTTTTTATTTCTGCTCAAAGGAATTTTTGTAACTCCAATTTCAGCAAACTTACTATTGAAACGCTCAATTTTTTCAACATTTACAATGTAAGACTTGTGAACACGTAAAAAACGTTCTTTATCAAGATCTTGTTCAAATGATTTCATCGTTGAAAGAACCAAATTGCTGTCTTCATCGGTTACTACTTTAACATAGTCACCATAAGCTTCAATCCATTTGATTTTTGAAGTGAATATTTTTAATTTTTTCAAATTACTTTTTATAAAGATAAAATCTCCTTCTTCGTCGTGAACTTCATTTCGAAGACGATACAAGTCCATAGCACGTTTTACAGAGGCATCAAAACGTTCAACAGAAATAGGTTTTTGTAAGTAATCTGTTGCATCATAATCAAATGCTTTAACTGCATAATCAGCTTTGGATGTAATAAAAATAATCTGAGGTTTCATTTTAAGTCCATCAAGAAAATCAAAGCCACTAATAATTGGCATCTCAATATCGAGAAAGATTAGGTCAACAGAGTGTATCGACATACAGCTCTTTGCCTCAATAGCATTAGAAAAATCCCCAACCAGATTGAGATTCTGGTGGTTATTTACTAATTTGGTAATGATCATTCTTTGGATAGAACTATCATCGACTACGACACAATTTAGTTTCATAATTCGTATTATTATAGATTTGGTGAAACAAACGTAATGCATTTCATCGATAAAAACAAGCTTTTCTCCGATTTTTTTGCGTTATATCGAAAAAATAGGCACTCCCATTGCCAGTTTAAAATAAATGACTATTTTTGCACCCAATTTAACAATTTTAAATAATTTATTATGAATCATTATGAGACTGTTTTCATCTTGAATCCCGTTTTATCTGAAGTACAGATAAAGGAAACAGTGAGTAAGTTTGAAGATTACCTTACTTCTAGAGGAGCAAAGATGGTATCAAAAGAGGATTGGGGCTTAAAAAAATTAGCTTATGAAATCCAACACAAAAAAAGTGGTTTTTACCATTTGTTTGAATTCACTGCTCCAGGAGAAATCATCATTGGTTTCGAAACTGAGTTTAGACGTGACGAAAGAATTATGCGTTTCTTGACTGTAAGTCTTGACAAACACGCTATTTCATGGGCAGAGAGAAGAAGAGAAAAATTAAAAGTTAAAGCGTAATTACTATGTCAACAATCGAGCAATCAGCTAAAGGAAAAAAAGAAGGAGATATCAGATATCTTACTCCTTTGAACATAGATACAAACAAAACTAAAAAGTATTGTCGTTTCAAAAAGTCAGGTATTAAATATATTGACTATAAAGATGCTGACTTTTTATTGAAATTTGTAAACGAGCAAGGTAAAATTTTACCAAGACGTTTAACAGGAACTTCATTAAAATATCAAAGAAAAGTGTCAGTAGCTGTTAAAAGAGCTAGACATTTAGCTTTAATGCCATATGTGGCGGATTTATTAAAATAATAATTAATTAAGTTGTTGCCTCGTCATTGGCGGGCTAACTTCTATAAAAAAAGGACAACAACATGGAACTAATCTTAAAACAAGACGTTCAAAATTTAGGTTTCAAAGATGATATCGTTTCTGTAAAACCAGGATATGGTAGAAACTTTTTGATTCCTCAAGGATTTGCAGCTTTAGCAACACCTTCTGCTAAAAAAGTTTTAGCTGAAAATTTAAAACAAAAAGCACACAAAGAGCAAAAAGTAATTGATGATGCTACTAAAATTGCTGATGCGTTAAAAGCTTTAGATATTAAAATTGTTGCAAAAGCAGGTGGTGAAAAACTATTTGGTTCAGTAACTAATATGGATATCGTTGAAGCTTTAGAAAAAGCGGGTCATTCAATTGATAGAAAATTCATTACTTCAGGTACTGTTAAAAGAACAGGTAAATATGCTGCTACAGTACGTTTACACCGTTCGGTAGTATTTGAATTACCTTATGAAATTATAGCTGAGTAATTATTTTAGTTATTCAATATAAAATATCAAACCCTGCAATTTGCAGGGTTTTTTTATTAGTTATTAAATATATAGTCAATTATATTGGCACCCATTTTTAAAGCAATTTGCCTAACTTCTTCAGGATTATTGTGTACCTCGCGGTCTTCCCATCCATCACCTAAATCAGTTTCATAAGTATATAACAAAACCAATCGGTTTTTTACAAAAATCCCGAACGCTTGTGGTTTTTGGTTGTCGTGTTCATGAATCTTTGGAATTCCGTTAGGAAAAGAAAATGGTTTTTGAAACAAAACATGATTGGAAGGTAATTCCACTAAATCTGTTTCAGGAAATAGTTTTTTGATTTCCCGTTTGATATATTGATCCATTCCAAAGTTATCATCAATATGTAAAAAACCTCCTGATGTAAGATAATTTCGAAGTTGTTTCACCTCTTGGTCATTAAAAACAACGTTTCCGTGTCCTGTCATGTGTACAAACGGATAGGAAAAAATATCACTACTTCCCGGAGATACAGTTGCAGGTTTTGCATTTATTTTTGTTCCGATTGTGGCATTACAAAAGTTTATCAAATTGGGTAGCGAAGTAGGGTTGGCATACCAATCACCACCTCCATTATATTTTAATAAGGCAATTTCTTGAGCATTTGAAAATGTAATTACAAATAATAGGAAAACTAATTTTTTCATTTTTTTTAATTTGATTGCATTACTGCTACAGTATGACAACCTATAATTGCGGCTGTTTCTGTACGTAAACGTGTGGTTCCTAATGAAACGGGTTTAAAATTATTGGCTTCAGCCAAAGCAACTTCTTCTATTGAAAAATCACCTTCAGGGCCAATCAACAACAAAACAGCTTCGTTTAAATTAAAACTGCTTTTAAAAGTTGTTTTTTCAGATTCATAACAATGTGCGATAAACTTTTGACCGGATATATTTTGTTTTATAAACTCTTTAAACGAAATGGGATGGTTCAATTTCGGTAAAAAATATTGATTGGATTGTTTCATGGCTGATAGCAAAATTTTTTCAAAACGCTCGGTTTTAACTATCTTTCTTTCAGAATGATCACAAATTAATGGAGTGATTTCTTGAATGCCAATTTCTGTAACTTTTTCTAAAAACCATTCATACCTTTCGTTCATTTTTGTTGGAGCAACAGCTAAATGTAAATGTACTTTAGACGACTCTTGTTTTTCAAACGAAAGAATATCAACTGTGCATTTGCTTTCTGAAGCAATTGCTATTTTAGTTGAGAACAAGTAGCCTAAACCATTAGTAACAAATAAGTTGTCGTTTTCTTTTTTGCGAAGAACTTTCACAATGTGTTTGCTTTCTTCTTTTGAAAAAGAGAAACTTTTTGTTTGTTCTGTGAGTGAAGGAAAATAAAATAATTGCATTTTATATCTCAATTCGTGGTTTCGAAACTACGTTTAATTCTTCAAATTGTTTGTTAAGATATTTATAATATCCAACAATTCCAATCATTGCAGCATTATCTGTGGTATATTCAAATTTTGGAATATAAGTTTTCCAACCATACTTGTTTTCTGCTTCTTTTATGGTTTTTCTAATTCCTGAATTAGCTGAAACACCGCCACCAATTGCAATTTGTTTTATAGCAGTTTGAGTAACAGCCATTTTTAATTTTTCCATAATAATTTCAATAATGGCATTTTGAATGGAAGCACAAATATCATTCAAATTTTCTTCAATAAATTTTGGATTCTCTTTAACCTTTTTTTGAATAAAATATAAAATTTGAGTTTTTAAGCCTGAAAAACTAAAGTCCAATCCTGGCACTTTAGGCTTTGTAAAAGAAAATGCTTTTGGATTCCCTAATTGAGCGTGTTTATCAACCAATGGACCACCGGGATAAGGCAAGCCAAGTATTTTAGCCGATTTGTCAAAAGCTTCACCAACTGCATCATCGGTGGTTTCACCAATAATTTCCATGGTAAAAAAGTCAGTAACTTTAATAATTTGAGTGTGTCCACCAGAAATAGTTAATGCTAAAAAAGGAAATTCGGGTTTGTCATAACCTTCTTCATCAATAAAATGAGCTAAAATATGACCTTGCATGTGATGCACAGCAATTAACGGAATAGATAAAGCCATTGCTAACGATTTTGCAAACGAACTTCCAACCAACAAAGAACCCATTAATCCGGGGCCTTGCGTAAAAGCGATTGCACTTAATTGCGATTTTTGAATCCCTGCTTTTCTTAAAGCCTGGTCAACCACAGGAATCATGTTTTGCTGATGAGCTCTTGAAGCAAGTTCCGGAACAACACCGCCAAAAGCCACATGAACGGACTGATTTGCTACAACATTTGACAGCACTTTATCGTTTTGTAAAACAGCTGCAGAAGTATCGTCACAAGAACTTTCTATTGCTAGTATAAAAATGGAATCATTAGCCATAGGATGGGCACGAATTTTGAATTATATTTGACAAATTTAAAACAATTAGGGGTATCAAAAAATTAAAAAAAATAGTATTACGTTCTCTTTTGGGGATAATTCTATTATTGCTCCTATTTGGCGTATTACTATCATTACCTCCGGTTCAAACTTCTATTGCTAATTATTTCACAAACAAGATAAATAAACAATATGGTACTGATATTTCAATTGATGAAGTTGCCATTTCAATTTTTGGTAGCGTAAAATTTAAAAAAGTTGTGATTAAAGACCATCACAAAGATACTTTAATTTTTGTTGATCGTTTGAGTACCAAAATTAAAGACTTAGACCCCATTTTGAAAGGAGATTTGATTTTTGATGATCTAAAATTAAATGGATTAAAATTTTCGATAATCAATTACAAAAACGAGAACCAAACAAATTTAGATGTTTTTATTGATGCATTTGATGACGGAAGACCTTCGTCAGGAAAATTTCTAATGTTAGCCAATACGATTGCGATTATTAACAGTACGTTTCTTTTTAAAAATGAAAACAAATCCAGTCCTAAAATACTTCATTTTACCCAATTAAATTCAAATTTAACAGATTTTAAAATCAAAGGAACTGATGTAACTTCAAAAATTGATAATTTAAATGGTGTTGATTTCAGAGGTTTAGTTATCAAAAATTTAAAATCAGATTTTAGTTATACACGCAGACAAATAAAACTTGATGATTTTGCTTTGCAAACAGCTAATTCTTCATTGTTTGGAAATGTAAGTTTGAATTACAATAAAGATACTAACGATTTTGCCGATTTCTTTAATCGCGTGGTTTTTGATTTCAAAGTAAATTCTGCTTCGATTAATACCAATGATATTCGATATTTTTATAAAGAATTATCTTCCGATAAAAGTTTTATTTTTAACTCTGATATCAATGGAACTTTAAATGACTTAAGTATTTCAAATTTAAATCTTAAAGAAGGTGAAAGAACCAAAATTATTGGAGATGTTAATTTCAAAAATCTTTTTGGTAATAAAGAAGAGACTTTTTACATGGAGTCCACTTTTTCACATTTAACCTCCAACTATAAAGATTTAACTGCTTTATTACCTAATATATTAGGGAAAAAATTGCCAAGTTCAATCAATAAACTTGGGCAGTTTTCTTTACGTGGTGATGCGATAGTTGCTTTTGACCGCATCAATACAAATTTTGTAATGACTTCTGATTTAGGTTCTGGTAAACTTAATTTGGACATGACTAATATTGAGTTTATTGATAATGCTTCCTATTCAGGAACTATTGTTCTGGATCGTTTTGCAATAGGTGAAATTTTAAATAGAAGTGATGTTGGCAACATTTCCATGAACATGCAAGTTGATGGAGCTGGTTTTACCGAAGATTTAATCAATACCCGATTTAAAGGATTTATTTCTCAATTGAATTATAACAATTACAATTACACTGGTGTTGCCATTGATGGTTTATTTAGAAAACCACTTTTCTCAGGTAAAATAAATATTAATGACCCCAATCTCTTTATGGATTTTGATGGGTTGTTAGATGTATCTCAAAAAGAAAATGTCTATAAATTTACTACCCGAATTGATTATGCAGATTTACATAAATTAAATTTTATTAAAACAGATTCAATTTCAATTTTTAAAGGACATATAACTTCTAATCTTGCCGGGAATAGTTTAGATAATATTTACGGAGATGTTGCTTTCCTTAATGCATCTTATCAAAACAACAGAGATATTTTTGTGTTTGATGATTTTAAATTGAGCTCAACTTTTGACGAGAATAGAGAACGAACCATTGAAATAAATTCACCGGATATTGTTGAAGGGAAAGTTGTGGGCAAGTTTGATTTTAATCAAATTCCGATGATGGTTGGAAATGCTCTGGGAAGTGTTTATACTAATTATGCTCCTGAGAAGGTCAAAAAAGGTCAATATTTAAAATTCAATTTTGCCATTTTTAATAAAATTATTGAAATTTTTTATCCTGATATTTCGGTAAGTAAGAATACCTACATTCGTGGAAATATCAATTCTGACACCAATGAATTTAAGATGAATTTCTCGTCACCCTTAATTTTGGCCAACGAAAATCAATTTGAAAAAATTAAATTCGAAATAGACAACAAAAACCCACTTTACAACACGTTTATAGAAATTGATTCTATAAAAACCAAACATTATAAGTTCTCTGATTTCAATTTGCTTAACGTGACTTCAAAAGACACCTTATTCATTCGAAGTGAATTTAAAGGAGGCGACAAGGCCAATGATTTTTATAACTTGAACATTTATCATACTATTGATGTTAATAAAAACAATGTGGTTGGTATTCAAAAATCAGAACTTCATTTTAAAGATTACATGTGGTATTTGAATGAAGAAGAGAATTCAGAAAATAAAATTATTTTTAATAATAGGTTTTCTGATTTTATTTTTCAAAACATCAAAATGACGCATGAGGAACAATTTATCAATTTTGATGGCGAAATAAAAGGAACGACTTTTAAAGATTTAAATTTAAATTTTGAAAAAGTAAATATTGGAAAAATAATTCCCGTTTCAGATAATTTAGTAATTGAAGGAAGTTTAGACGGTCAAATTAACTTTAAACAATTAAATGAAGAATTCCGACCATATTCTTCGTTGAAAGTTGAAAATTTTAACGTGAACAACATAGATTTTGGAACTTTAAATTTGGATATTATTGGTGATGATAAATTTGAAAATTTCAGAATTAATTCAAGTGTAAAAAATGAAAATTTAGAAAGTTTCTTGGCAGAAGGAACCGTTTATTTTGAAAACAGAGAACCTATTCTTGACTTAGATTTAAAACTCAATAAATTCAATGTGGGAGCTTTCAGTTCTTATGGAGGAGAAGTGATAACTAACATCAGAGGTTTGGTTTCTGGAAATGCATCCTTTCAAGGTCAGCTTCAAAATCCGGAAATTGAAGGACGTTTGTATTTGGAAGATGCCGGACTTTCTGTACCTTATTTGGGAGTTGATTATGCTTTTGATAAAAATTCAATTGTCGATTTAACGCAACGCCAATTTTTACTTCGCAATATCTCTATGACCGATTCGAAGTATAAAACAAAAGGTATTTTAAGCGGTAATATTCGTCATTTTAATCTTTCAGATTGGAGATTGGATTTAGAAATTTCTTCAGACTATTTGAATGTTTTAGATACACAAGATACTGATGATACACCCTATTATGGTAATGCTTTTATAGAAGGAACAGCAACAATTACAGGTCCAACAAAATCATTATTGATTGATGTTCAAGCTAAATCTAAAAAGGGAACATTTATTAAAATACCGGTTTCAAACACACAATCAATAGGTGATAATTCGTACATCCGATTTATTACTAAAGAAGAAAAATATAATTTGGAATCAGGAACTACCGGATTGGCTAAAAATTATAATGGATTAGAATTAAATTTCGATTTAGATATAACTGAAGATGCCGAAATAGAAGTGATTTTAGATAAAGAAACCGGGCATTTAATGAAAGGAAAAGGTTTTGGAACACTTTCTATGCAAATTAATACTTTGGGTAAATTTAACATGTATGGGGATTTTAGTATCAACGAAGGAATTTATAATTTTAAATACCGAGGTTTAGTTAGTAAACAATTTAAAGTTAAAAAATACGGCTCTATAGTTTGGGATGGTGATCCAATGCGAGCTCGATTAAATATTGAAGCTGTTTATGATAATATCAGAGCAAATCCCGCATTATTGCTAGATAATCCAACGGTTAATCAAAAAGTTCAAGTGGAAGTTGTTATTGGAATTACCGGTTTTCTAAACAATCCCGAACCTGATTTTATGATTAACTTTCCAACGGTGAGTTCTGTACTTAAATCAGAAATTCAAACCAAATTAGACGACAAAGATACACGTCAAACACAGGCTCTATATTTATTGGCCTCGGGCAATTTTTTGAGTACAGATGGAGGTTTGTCTCAAAATGCATTGTCCAATAATTTATTTGAAACTTTTACCGGAGTTTTTAATGACATTATTAAAGATGAAGAAGGTAAAATGAATGTGGGTGTTGTTGTTGATTCAGCTGACAGAACTCCCGGACGTGAAACCGACGGTAGTGTTGGATTAACTACGTCTTTCGAAATTAACGAACGAATTTCTGTCAACGGAAAATTAGGTGTGCCAATTGGAGGAATTAATGATGCAGCCGTGGTTGGCGATGTTGAAATTCTTTATCGGGTTACCAAAGACGGAAAGTTCAATCTAAGGGTTTTTAATCGTGAAAATGATATAACCTATATTGGAGAAGGAATAGGATACACACAAGGAATTGGTGCAACTTACCAAGTTGATTTTGATACATTTAAAGAATTAATCAACGGAATTTTCAAAAGAGCAAAATTGACAAGAGATGTTGACTCATCGGGTCAAGATTCTGATTCTGATTTTAAACCTGAGTTTTTAAATTTCATAAACGAAAAGAAAAAAACCTATGAGAAACCTAAAAAAGAAGAGGAAAAACCACCAGAAATTGATTGATGATTAATTAGATATTTTATCAAAAGCTCCATTTTAATGGAGCTTTTTTGTTAGTAAAAAACTTATCAACGAAAACGTTTGAAAATTTCGATAATTGTCGAAATAGTAGAAATGTCAGTAAAAAAGTCATATTTGTTTGCTAAATTTACATTTTAAACAATAAAAAATGTCGAAAACAATAAAAAAAATAGGTGTACTAACTTCCGGAGGAGATTCTCCCGGAATGAATGCAGCCATTCGTTCTGTAGTAAGAACTTGTGCTTTTCATAATATTGAATGTATTGGAATTTATCGTGGCTATCAAGGAATGATAGAAGGTGATTTCAAAGAAATGGGTCCTCGTTCAGTGAATAACATTGTGAATAAAGGCGGAACAATCTTAAAATCAGCACGTTCAAAAGAGTTTATGTCTCCTGAGGGAAGAAAAAAAGCCCACGACAATTTAGTAAAGGCCGAAATAGATGCGTTTGTCGTTATTGGTGGTGACGGTAGTTTTACAGGAGCTTTAGTTTTCAATAAAGAATTTGACTTTCCTGTGATAGGAATTCCGGGAACTATAGATAACGATATTTTTGGAACTAGTCATACTTTAGGTTATGATACCGCTTTGAATACGGTTGTAGAAGTTATAGATAAAATCAGAGATACAGCAAGTTCACATAATCGCTTGTTTTTTGTGGAGGTTATGGGTCGTGATGCGGGACATATCGCTTTGAACGCCGGAATTGGAGCAGGAGCAGAGGAAATTCTAATTCCTGAAGAAGATTTAGGTTTGGAACGATTGGTTGAATCTCTTGAAAAAAGTAAGCTTACAGGAAAATCTTCAAGTATTGTTGTGGTTGCAGAAGGTGATAAAACCGGTAAAAATGTATTCGAATTAAAAGAATATGTAGAGGAACATATGCCGGAATATGATGTTAGGGTTTCCGTTTTAGGTCATATGCAACGTGGTGGTTCTCCTTCTTGTTTTGATAGAGTTCTTGCAAGTAGGTTAGGAGTAAAAGCGGTTGAATCTTTATTAGAAAATAAAACAAACTTTATGGTTGGTTTGATAAATGATAAAGTGGCATTAACTCCTTTAGAACAAGCTATTAAAGGGCATTGTGAAGTGGATAAAGAACTCTTAAGAGTTTCAGACATCATGTCAATTTAAAAAAAATAAGTATAAAAATTAATATAAAAATCATGTCAAAAGTAAAATTAGGAATTAACGGATTTGGTAGAATTGGAAGAATTGTTTTTAGAGAAACAATCAACAGAGATAATATTGAAGTAGTAGCTATCAATGATTTATTAGATGTAGAACACTTAGCTTACTTGTTAAAATACGATTCAGTACACGGAAGATTTAATGGAACAGTTGAAGTGACAAATGGCGAATTGTTTGTTAACGGAAAGAAAATTCGTGTATCTGCAGAAAGAGATCCTTCTGTTTTAAAATGGGACGAAGTTGGTGTGGATATCGTTGCAGAATGTACAGGAATTTTTACAACACTTGAAACAGCAAATTCTCATATCAAAGGTGGAGCTAAAAAAGTTGTTATTTCTGCACCTTCAGCCGATGCACCAATGTTTGTTATGGGTGTAAATCACGAAAAAATTACTGCAGCTGATACTATTGTTTCAAATGCATCTTGTACAACCAATTGTTTGGCTCCATTAGCAAAAGTGATTCATGATAATTTTGGAATTGTTGAAGGTTTAATGACAACTATTCACGCTACAACAGCAACTCAATTAACAGTTGACGGTCCTTCTAAAAAAGATTATAGAGGTGGAAGAGCCGCTTTATTAAATATCATTCCGGCTTCAACCGGTGCTGCTAAAGCTGTTGGTAAAGTTATACCTGAATTAAACGGAAAATTAACAGGAATGTCAATGCGTGTTCCAACTGCTGACGTTTCTGTTGTAGATTTAACTGTTAAAGTGGCAAAGGAAACTTCGTATGAAGAAATTATGAAAGTTTTAAAAACTGCTTCTGAAACTACAATGAAAGGTGTTTTAGGATTCACAGAAGATGATGTGGTGTCTCAAGACTTCATCTCCGATCCAAGAACTTCAATTATTGATGCAAAAGCAGGAATTGGTTTAAACAGCACTTTCTTTAAATTAGTTTCTTGGTATGATAATGAATATGGTTATTCAAGTAAATTAGTTGACTTATCATTACATATTGCTAAACTTTAATAGTTACAAAAAGTCCTGTTAGCACTAACCTGACAGGACTTTTTTTATTCAAACAAACCAAATTATGAAATTATTAGTAGATAGTGGTTCAACAAAAGCAGATTGGATTGCCATTGATGACAATGGTAAAGTTTTGTTCACCACACAATCTTTAGGTTTGAATCCTGAAGTATTATCAAAGGATGAAATTATTGAACGATTGAATGATAAGTTTGATATTTCTCATAATAAGAATAAGGCTACTCATTTATTTTTTTATGGAGCAGGTTGCGGAACAGATAGAATGAAAAATTTTTTAACCGAAGTTTTTCAAGGTTATTTTAGTAATGCAAATGTAGTAGTTCACGAAGATACTTATGCTGCGGTTTATGCCACAACTCCAAAAAATCAGGAAGCCATTGTTTGCATTCTTGGAACGGGCTCAAATTGTAGTTACTTTGATGGGAAAGTGCTTCATCAAAAAGTACAATCGTTAGGATATATTTGTATGGATGATTGTAGTGGCAATCGATTCGGTCGCCATTTGTTGAGAGGTTATAGTTTTAATAAAATGCCAGATGATTTGAAAAAAGAGTTTGAAGAAGAATACAATCTAGATCCGGATTACATAAAAAATAATTTATACAAAGAACCCAATCCAAATGCTTATTTGGCAACTTTTGCTAAGTTTTTAATCAAGCATAAAGATGCTGATTTTTGTAAAAAATACATCAATATGGAATTGGAAGATTTTGTAGAAAATTATATCAAACAATTTGATAATTATCAAACGGTTCCTGTTCATTTTGTGGGTTCCATTGCCTTTTATCTTAAAGACGAACTACAAGAAGTTTTGACCCAACATGGCATTCAACTTGGTAATGTTTTACGTAGACCTATTGATGGTTTGATAGCTTATCATATTTTAAATAATTAATAAAGTAACCGAAGTTTTAACTACTTCGGTTTTTTTTGGTTTAAAAGTTTTTTCTGATGTATTTTTACGGGAGAATTTATTATTATGGCCAGTTTTATAAAATTATATCCCGAGAATCCGAATCCTAAAGAAATAGCAAAAGTTATTAAAGTTTTAAAAGACGGTGGACTTATCATCTATCCCACCGATACCGTTTATGGATTGGGCTGTGATATTACCAACACAAAAGCTTTAGAACGTATTGCTAAAATTAAAGGTATTAAACTTGAAAAAGCTAATTTTTCGTTTATTTGTCATGATTTGAGTAATCTTTCCGATTATGTTAGACAGATTGATACAGCCACATTTAAAATTTTAAAACGAGCTTTGCCCGGACCTTACACTTTTATTTTACCCGGAAATAATAATTTACCCAAAGAATTTAAGAAAAAGAAAACAGTAGGAATTCGTGTCCCTGATAATGCTATAACATTGGAAATTGTTCGTCAATTAGGCAATCCAATTGTTTCAACCTCTATTCATGATGACGATGAAGTATTAGAATATTCAACAGATCCAGAATTAATTTTTGAAAAATGGCAATTTTTAGTAGACTTAGTTATTGATGGTGGTTACGGTGACAACCAACCTTCGACAGTTATTGATTTGTCGGAAGAAGAACCCGAAATAATTAGAGAAGGAAAAGGAAGTCTTGATATATTATAAAAAAAACGCCTCAATTATGAGGCGTTTTTCTATATAAGTTAACCGGATTATTTACCAGTTTGTTTTTTCATTTCTTTTTCGATCATGTCATAAAACTGATCAATTTTTGGCATAACAATAATTCTTGTTCTTCTGTTTGCCGCTCTGTTTTCAACAGTATTATTTGCAACTAAAGGTTGAAATTCACCTCTTCCTGCTGCAATCATTTGTTTTGGATTTACTTTGTGATCATTAGTTAACACTCTAACCACAGCAGTAGCACGTTTAGCACTCAAATCCCAGTTGTCTAATAAAACACCATTTCTGTAAGGAACGTTGTCAGTATGACTTTCAACCATACATTCAAAGTCGGGTTTATCGTTTACAACTTTTGCAACTTTACCTAAAATTTCTTTAGCTCGGTCGCTTATTTCATAACTTCCTGATTTAAATAATAATTTGTCAGCAATAGAAATCATTACAACTCCTTTTTCAACATTTATTTCAATATCCGGATCACTGATTCCTACTGCACTTTTTAAACTAGTAACAAGTGCCAATGTTACACTGTCTTTACGAGTTAATGCATCTTGAAGTCTAGAAATTTTCAAATCTTTTTCTTTCAAACTTTCTAAAGATTTTTCAAGATTTTCAGCACCTTTAGCAGATAACAAAGTGATGTTTCCAACATTACTAATCAAATCAGAATTGGTTTTCTTTAAATCGGCTAGTTGATTTGAAATTATGTCTTTTTCAGACAAACATAAATTCAATTTAACTGTAGTAGAGTTTAATAAATCTTGACACTCTTTATTTTTTGCTTCTAATTCAGCAATTTTCTTTTTTGTGCCACATGATCCTAGTGTCATGGCTGCAATTGAAACGAATAAAATCAGTCTTTTCATTGGTGAAGTATTTTGTTTTACAAATTTAAGGATTATTAGCAAAGATTGTACCAATTAAAACATAAAAAACATTAAAATAAATCTTTAAAATAGCGTTTTTTTGCCCAATAATAGTCTAAAACTATACTTGAAACGGAATAGTATTTTTTTGGAATAAATTTAACTCTCTTTTTTGAAATTTTGGGAAACATAATATAAAATGAAAAGTGAGCTTTTAAAATAGCTATAAAATGCTGAAACTTACCTAAAAATAAAAAACGAACTCCGGCAACACCATCCAAAATTAATCTAAAAATGATAATCTGAAAAACTTGTTTTGCAGGTAAATTTTTAACCAACATCAACAATGAATTTCTAAAATTCAAATATGTTTTTTTTGGATTACTGGCTTCTAGCGTTGCACCACCTAGATGAAAAACCGTCGATTTTCCACAATATTTAATCGTATGATTGGCATTAAAAGCTCGCCAACACAAATCTATTTCTTCTTGATGTGCAAAAAAATCGGTATCAAATCCACCTAGTTCTTGAAAAACAGATTTTCTGATAAATAAACAAGCTCCTGAAGCCCAAAAAACCGTTGTGGTATCATCATATTGCTTGTTGTCTTTTTCGATTGTTGTGAAAATTCTACCACGACAAAATGGATAACCAAATTTATCTATAAAACCACCACCGGCTCCGGCATATTCAAAATAATCTTTATTTTTATAATCTAAAATTTTCGGTTGAATGATAGCTGTTTCAGGTTCATTATCAAAGAGTTCAATAATAGGTTGTAACCAATTTTCTGTAACTTCAATATCAGAATTTACTAAGGCGTAAATTTCTTCCTCAACATGTTGTAATGCGATAGTATAACCACCCGCAAAACCATAATTTTCTTGATTTTGAATAAGAGTAACTGTTGGAAAATTTTTCTGTAGAAAGGAAACTGAAGTATCGGATGAATTATTATCTACCACATAAATTGTAGCATTATCAGAATAGTTTACAATAGATGGTAAAAATTTTTCAAGAAGTGAAACACCATTCCAATTTAAAATGACAACGGCTACTTTATTTTTTGATGAATTATTCAAATTGATTTAAGTTAAATTCCGGAATATCGGTTAAAAAATTATAATTGGATTGTTCCACATTTATTTCACAAAAATAATGATTCAAACCATTTGTAACCATTAAATAAGTAGCGTTTAAAATAAAATTATATTGAGCCAATTGATCAAATGCTTTTTGACTTAATTTAACTTCAGGTGCTTTGCATTCAATAACCAAATAAATACTGCCATCCGGACGAAAAGCCACTACATCATATCGTTTGCTAATTCCGTTCTGAAGTACTTTTTTTTCTACATTAATTAATGTTTTTGGATGTTTTTTTACACTAATTAAATAATGCACAACATGTTGTCTGACCCATTCTTCGGGTGTGAGAAGCACAAATTTTTTACGAATTTCATCAAAGATAGCGACTTTATTTTCACTATTTTTGAATCGGAAGTTAAACACCGGGAAATTGAGTTTTTGCATGGTGTAAATATAAATAGTTTATACCAAAATGAGAAAACTATAATCACAGCTTACACAAATTTACTATGGATGAAGTTATAGGTATCATCAATGATATAAAACAAAAGAAATTTAAACCTGTTTATTTTTTAATGGGCGAAGAACCTTATTATATTGATAAAATTTCTGAATTCATTGAAAGTTCTATTTTATCAGAGGAAGAAAGAGGATTTAACCAAATGGTTTTATACGGTAGAGATGTTTCTGTTCAAGATATTATTTCAAATGCAAAACGCTATCCGATGATGGCTGATTATCAAGTGATAATGGTAAAAGAAGCTCAAGATTTAAGCAGAACTATTGATGACCTTTTGTCTTATGTTGAAAATCCGCAACCTACAACCATTTTGGTTTTTGCATATAAATACAAAACCTTAGACAAAAGAAAATCACTTGCAAAATCGTTACAAAAAAATGGTTTATTGTTTGAAAGCAAAAAACTATATGACAACCAAGTAGGATCATGGATAGTTAGAATTTTAAAAGGAAAAGGGTACGCCATTGAACCAAAAGCTTCAGAAATGTTGGTTGAATTTTTGGGTACAGATTTAAATAAAATCAATAATGAACTAGAAAAACTTCAAATTATTCTTCCGGTCGGAACTACAATTACTGCGAATCATATAGAAGAAAATATTGGATTTAGTAAAGACTTTAATGTATTTGAACTAAGAAAGGCTATTGGTAGCAAAGCTATTTTTCAGGCTTATAAAATTGCAGATCATTTTGCTCAAAACAAAAAAGAATACCCTATGGTTTTGACTACCGGACAGGTTTTTGCTTTTTTTGTTAAATTATTACAATACCATGGATTGAACGATAAATCTGCAACCAATGTAGCAAAAGTATTGGCTGTGAGTCCATTTTTTGTACAAGAATATATTACGGCCGCAAAAAATTATCCTATGAAAAAAGTGAGCAACATTGTTTCCTCGCTTCGAGATATTGATTCGAAGAGTAAAGGAGTGGGAGCCAATCAAATGCATGAAGCCGATTTACTTAAAGAAATGCTTATTAAAATTTTTAATTAAAATTGTTAGAATTTTTGATTTTGTTTTCCAATACCCTATAAAAACACGATATTTACACTCTTAAAATTTATAAAATGGGAATCAATAAAAATACAATTTTAGCTTGGGCAACATTCATTATGATTTTAATGGGTTTGTTATTAATTGGCATGGGAGCGTTTCGATATAATGACGTCGCCGGTTGGGGATTTGCTGCAACTGGAATTGGTTTTTTAGCCATAGCATGGGTGTTTAATGCTTTAAAAGGAAGAGTTTAATTAAAATAAAATAATCAATTATATGTCAGACGATAAGAAAGTAATTTTTTCAATGTCTCGAGTGAGTAAAACCTACTCGAGCACAAATAAACAGGTTTTAAAAGATATTTATCTTAGCTTTTTTTATGGAGCTAAAATTGGGATCCTTGGTTTAAATGGTTCGGGTAAATCTTCACTATTAAAAATCATAGCCGGAGTTGATAAAAACTACCAAGGTGATGTTGTTTTTGCTCCGGGTTATAAAGTAGGTTATCTTGAACAAGAACCAATTTTAGATGAAACCAAAACAGTAATCGAAATTGTTAGAGAAGGTGCCGCAGAAACAATTGCCTTGCTTGATGAATTCAATAAACTAAATGACATGTTTGGTTTACCTGAAATTTATGGAGATGCGGATAAAATGCAAAAATTAATGGACCGTCAAGCAGAGCTTCAAGATAAAATTGATGCAGCCGGTGCTTGGGAAATCGATAATAAATTGGAAGTAGCAATGGATGCCTTGCGAACTCCGGAGCCTGACACACCAATAAAAGTGCTTTCAGGAGGTGAACGCAGACGTGTTGCTTTGTGTCGTCTTTTACTGCAACAACCCGATGTTTTATTATTGGATGAGCCAACTAACCATTTAGATGCCGAATCTGTTTTGTGGTTAGAACAACATTTACAACAATATCCGGGAACTGTAATTGCAGTAACTCACGACAGATACTTTTTAGATAATGTTGCCGGTTGGATTCTAGAATTGGATAGAGGAGAAGGTATTCCTTGGAAAGGAAACTATTCGTCTTGGTTAGATCAAAAAACCAAACGAATGGAATTGGAAGAAAAAGTAGCTTCTAAACGGAGAAAAACGTTAGAACGCGAATTAGATTGGGTACGACAAGGAGCAAAAGGACGTCAAACCAAACAAAAGGCTCGTTTACAAAATTATGATAAGCTTTTAAATGAAGACCAAAAAGAGTTGGACGAAAAATTAGAATTGTATATTCCAAACGGACCACGTTTGGGAACCAATGTGATTGAAGCCCAAGGTGTAGCAAAAGCTTATGGCGATAAATTGCTTTATGAAGATTTGAATTTCAGATTGCCACAAGCCGGAATTGTTGGAATTATTGGACCAAATGGTGCCGGAAAAACAACAATTTTCAAAATGATTATGGGTGAAGAAAATCCTGATAAAGGAGAATTTTCAACTGGAGATACCGTGAAAATTGCTTATGTAGATCAATCACACAGTAATATTGATGTTGACAAATCAATTTGGGAAAACTTTTGTGATGGTCAAGAATTAATTATGATGGGCGGACGTCAAGTAAATTCGAGAGCTTATTTGAGTCGTTTTAATTTTGGTGGAAGCGACCAAAACAAAAAAGTTTCAACATTGTCGGGAGGCGAAAGAAACCGTTTGCATCTAGCCATTACGTTAAAAGAAGAAGGAAACGTGTTGCTTCTGGATGAGCCAACTAATGATTTAGACATTAATACCTTACGAGCATTGGAGGAAGGTTTAGAAAACTTTGCCGGTTGTGCCGTGATTATTTCACATGACAGGTGGTTTTTGGACAGAATTTGTACACACATTTTAGCGTTTGAAGGCGATTCGCAAGTCTATTTCTTTGAAGGAAGTTTTACAGAATACGAAGAAAACAAAAAGAAACGTCTTGGAGCCGATGTGACACCAAAACGAATTAAATATAAAAAATTAGTTAGAAGTTAATTTTTATCAAATCCTGAGAAATCAGGATTTTTTTTTAATAAAATAGATTACATTTGGTAAAATAAATTTAGAATGTCCCCAAAAAAATCATTACTTTTTATTTTAGTACTAACTTCTTATGCTCTTTTTTCACAAGAAAGAAGTGTAACTAAAAAAGAAGTGCGTCAGTTGTTGCACTCATCTGATAGTTGTTTATACAAGTCAGATTATAAAAACTCTTTATCTTTTTCGAGCAAAGCACTCGACTTTGCCTTAGAAATGAAAGACGATGATTTAATTGGTCGATCCTACAACACAATTGCCGGTAATTATGAGGAAATTGTAGAAATTGACAAAGCCCTGGAATATTATAATAAGTCAGTTCATCATTTTCAAAAAGCAAAAAATGACACACTCAAAGCGGCAGTGTTTAACAACATTGGTAATATTTATTTTTTCAGAAAAAAGGACTATGAAAAAGCGATAGAATATTACAACAAATCCATTGAGATTTCAGAAGGAATTAACAATGTCTTTTCAATTGTATTATCAAAACTAAACTTAGCATCACTTTATTTTGATATGAATGATTACGATCAAGGTAGTATTCATTTAGATTATGTTGAACAAAATCGAGATCGTATCCGAATTGTAGATGTTCAAGGTTATTTATACATTTTATTAGGAAAAAAATTCCATCATTTAAAGCAATTCGATAAGGCAGATTTTAATTTTAATGAAGCTATAAGGATTGGAGAAAAAAACAATTCAAAAATCTATTTATCTGATGCCTATCATGACTATTCCAAGTTTTTATTTGCAATTGGCAACTATGAAAAAGCCTATATTTTTTTAGACAAACATCAAGTTTTAAAAAATGAAATTTTTGATTTAGAAAAAATCAAGAATGCCAAAATTATAGGAATGGATATTGCTTTAGACGAGTCAAAGCGACAATTAACGGTTGTAAATCAAGAAAAACTTCTTCAGGAAGATAATCTAAAAAAAACAAAGATTATCATAACGTTGATTCTAGTGTTTTTGATGTTGTTGCTGTTTTTACTTTATGTTTTTTATCGTAATAATATTTTCAGAAAAAAAGTAAATGATTATTTAGAAGTTAAAAATGAAGAATTAAAAATTGCAAAAGAAAAAGCAGAAGAAGCTTCTAAATTAAAAACGCAATTTATTTCAACTATCAGTCATGAATTGAGAACTCCGCTTTATGGAGTGGTTGGTATAACCAATATGTTGTCAGACGAACACAAAGAGTTGGCTGATAGTCCACATCTTAATTCACTGAAATTCTCTGCTCGCTATCTTCTGTCATTAGTAAATGATTTACTTCAAATCAATAAAATTGAGGAAAATAAAGTTGTTCTGGAAAATTTAACAATGAACATTCAAGATGAAATCAATATGGTTTCCAATTCGCTGTCGTTTATTGCAACAAGAAACAGCAATAAAATAATAACTCAAATCGATGAAGCAATTCCTGACTATTTGGTTGGCGATAAATTACGATTGTCTCAAATTTTTATGAACTTAGTTTCTAATGGCTTAAAGTTTACTCAAAATGGGGAAGTTCATATAAAAGCTTATTTAGAAAGAAGAGTTGATTCAATTTGTTTTATAAAATTTGAAGTTGAAGATACCGGAATTGGAATAGCTGAAAAAGATATATCTAAAATTTTTGATAAATTCGTTCAAATTGACAGAAAAGAAGATGACTATCAAGGAGCAGGATTAGGACTTTCTATCGTAAAAAAATTAGTCACACTTTTTAACAGTGAAATTTTTGTTGAAAGCCAAGAAGGTAAAGGAACAAAATTTACATTTACTATTGGTTTTAATGCAGATATGTCAAAAGTTAATGAAATAATCAATGATATTAAAGTAGATTTATCTATTGATTTGGTTTATAAAGTTTTAGTTGTTGAAGATAACAAAATTAATCAAATGGTAACCCGTAAAATCATGGAGAAAAACAACTTTAAAACCGTGATTGTTGATGATGGTTATGCCGCAATGGAAGCTTTATCAAAAGAACATTTTGATGTTGTGTTGATGGATATCAATATGCCACTCATCAATGGATTTGAAACAACAAGATTGATTAGAAAAAAAGGAATTACAATTCCTATAATTGCATTAACAGCTTTTGCAAAAGAAGAAGTTTCAGAAGAAGCAATTTCTGCCGGTATGAATGATGTGCTAATCAAACCATTCGAACCCTCAAAATTGATGTATATTATTGAAACTTTAGTTAAAAGAAATATCGCTTAATACCAACGTTTTTTGTTTTTTTTAGAAGCGGCTGATTTTCTTGAATTATCTGTTTTTTTTGTGTTTCTTCTGTCCGGTTTAGCTGTCTCGGTTACTTCTTTTACTTCAGTACTCCAAGGAAACGGATGATCTGTAATTATTTTTGCATTAATTCGAGTTAGTTTTTGAATGTCTTTCCAATACGGTTCTTCATCTTTTCCACAAAAAGAATAGGCAATACCTTCGTTACCGGCTCTTGCTGTTCTTCCAATTCGGTGGACATAAGTTTCAGGAATATTCGGCAAATCAAAGTTCAATACAAAAGGGAGTAGTTCAATATCAATTCCTCTTGCCGCAATATCTGTAGCAACTAAAACTGAAATTTCTTTAGCTTTAAATTGATCCAAAACCCGTTGACGGGCATTTTGTGATTTATCACCATGAATAGCCTCAGCACTAACGCCGTGTTTTTTCAAAAATTTCACAACATTATCAGCACCGTGTTTGGTTCTTGTAAAAACCAAAAGGTTGTTTAAGCTTTCATTTCTTATAATATGATATAAAAGTTTTCGTTTATCTTCTTTTTCAACAAAATACACTTTGTGTACTACTTTTTCTGCCGTTGAAGAAACGGGGTCTACAGAAACGTATTTTGCTTTGGTCAAAAAAGTATCTGCCAATTCTCTGATTGCCATTGGCATAGTAGCAGAAAACAAAAGTGTTTGTCGGTTGGTTGGCGTTAATTTGATGATTTTTTTAACATCATTAATGAATCCCATGTCTAACATTTGATCGGCTTCATCTAAAACTAAAAAATGCAAATGATCTAAATCAATAAATCCTTGTTTGTGCAAATCCAATAAACGACCTGGAGTAGCAATTAAAATGTCAATTCCTTTCTTTAATTGGTCAACTTGAGGCACTTGACTAACACCGCCAAAAATAGTTAATTGTCTAATGTTGGTGTATTTTCCATAGGTATCGATACTTTCTCCAATTTGAATAGCTAACTCTCGCGTTGGAGTTACAATTAAAGCTCTAACGAGTTTTCTTTTGCTTAAAGAACCAACAATTCTATGTAAATTATTTAAAATAGGAATAGCAAAAGCGGCAGTTTTTCCGGTTCCGGTTTGAGCACAACCAACTAAGTCTGTTCCTTCTAAAATTATAGGAATAGCTTGTTGTTGAATTGGAGTAGGGTTGGTATATCCTTCGTCAGCAATAGCATGCTGTACATTTTGAAGTAAATTTAAATCTGAAAATGACATATTTTGTAAATTGTCTGCAAAGATAGTTAATTAAAGTTCGGTTGCAGCTGTTTTTGCTTTGATAAAATCAGTTACTAAATAACCAATTAATTTCCCTAAAAGTTGCGGGTTTTTATCATCAAACAACTCCGGTGCTCCTTCGCAAATGTGTAAATAGGCCGCATTGGAATGTTTGCCAAAATGATGTACATAATGACGGGCTTTCTCAATTGAAAAGCCACTCAACGTCATAGCACTACTGGCAACACCGGGCAAAGAATCTAGATCAAGTTCTATTCCGAATGAATCATTCTTTATAAAATTCAAGGCTTGATTGAGTTCTTGCTCGAAATTTTTTTCACTTCTAATCGCAATTTCATCATAGGTATTAAAACGAACGCGATCTTCTAAATCTTTTAATTTTAGCAAAACATTTTTGGATGTATAACTTTCATGTAAACCAAAAATGAAATATTTCTTTAGAAAGCCTTCATCAAAAGCATAAGAAAATCCATTACCACTGTGTCTTCCTTCTAAAATTCTAAAATCAGAATGAGCATCAAAGTTGACTACATTTACGGGTTTTCCTTTGGCTAAAGCAGTACCTTTTATGTTGCCATAAGCGTTGTTGTGTCCACCACCAATAATTATGGGAATTTTATCGGCTTTAATGATAGTGAAAATAATATGTGAAACTTCTTTGTCAATTTTTTCAACTAAGGTAGAAAGCTTTTTGCGGTCGTCTGTATTGTTAAAGTTCAAATTTTCTGCAACTTTCAAATCTTCAGTAACATCAAGCGAACCTAAAATGATAATTTGACTTCCTTTACAAAATCGATTGTGTTGAATGTTTGCAATACTACTGATTGCGTTTTTCCAAGCATTGGAAGTTCCGGGTCTTCCGCTATTGGCTCTAACACCAATATCTTCAGGAATACCAAACAAAACAAATCTTGCTTTAGATTCAGTGATAAAATTGACAACATCCACATCTTTTGGGATGGTTATCATTTTTTCGCCAAACTTAATTTCACCACTTCTGTGATTTGTGATTTTTCCTAAATCAAGCAACGTAAAGGGGACTAAGTTTTCCATAAATTTATTTGAATCCAAAAATACAATTTTTACTCAAATTTCCGTTAATATGATTACTAATGTTAAAATTTACTATAACTTTGTTCAAATTCAACAAAATGGAAAACCAAAACAACAATTCAAAATTAAAAGCAATAATACTTGTATTATCTTTATTATTGCTTGCTAGTTTAGCTTATATGTTTAAGCTAAGTTCAGATAACAAGAAGTCTGAAACTGAAAATGTCAATTTAGTGACTGAAAAAGAAGCAGCACTAAACGATTTTGCTCAATTAAAAGCTACTTATGATGCTGCAATTGCTGAAAACACTTCAATGTCTGAAGAATTAATCGCAGAACGTGACAAGGTAGTTAAATTAATGGATGAATTAAAAGCCTCGAAAGGTGATGTTGCTTCTTTAAGAAAATTCAGAGATCAATATCGTTCACTCGAATCAAAAATGAATGAATTGGTTAGAGAAAATGATGCATTGAAAAAAATGAATCAAGATTTAACCACTCAAATTGACAGTACAACAACTATTTTAGTAGAAGCCAAAGAATACAACCAAGTGTTAGTTGGTCAAAACGAAGAATTATCGAAAACAGTTGAAGTTGCTTCTAAACTTTCAATATTAAACTTAAAAACAGGAGCTTACAAAGTTAGAAGTTCAGGTAAAGAGGTAGAAACTGAAAGAGCAGGTAGAGCTGATATTCTAAAAATTAGCTTTACAATTGCCGAAAATAAAGTGGCTAAATCAGGAGATAAACAATATTATGTTCAAGTGATTGATAGCAAAAGCAATGTTTTAGGTGAAAAGAAAACGGTTGAGTTTGGTGAGAAATCACTAACATACAGTTTTATTTCTACCGTTTCCTATAAAAATGATACGGTTAGTGTGACTGAAAATTTACCTGGTGAAAGCTTTGAAAAAGGAACGTACTTCGTAAACATTTTTGACAAAGGAGAATTAGTTGGAAAAACCAGTTTCACTTTGAAATAAGATTTTGAAATACTAAGAAAAAGGAGCAACGAAAGTTGCTCCTTTTTTTGTTTAATAATTAATACTATTTCCTTCAATGATAACGCTTTCAATCAAATTTGACCCAAACTCATAAGGCAATTGATAAAAAGAGTGAATTGGTTTTGTGATGATTACATTCGCTTTTTTTCCGACGGTAATACTTCCGTGAGTATTTGAAATTCCCATAGCATATGCTCCATTTATTGTTGCGGCATTAATCGCTTCTTCCGGAGTCATTTTCATTTTGATACAAGCTGTGGCTACAACAAAATTCATGTTTCCTGATGGTGTAGTCCCCGGGTTATAATCGGTTGCTAAAGCAAGTGGTAATCCTGCGGCTATCATTTTACGAGCCGGAGTATACGGAATGCTGATAAAAAAACTGCAAGACGGTAAAGCCACCGGCATGGTGATAGAATTTTTTAATGCTTCAATATCTTCATCAGTCACAATTTCTAAATGATCTACCGATAATGCCTCGTGTTTCACACAAGCTTTTATTCCATCAATTGCTGTGAATTGATTAACGTGAATTTTTGCAATTAAACCGAATTTTTTTCCGGCTTCCATGATTCGTTCGGTTTCTTCAACAGAAAAATAACCGGTTTCTAAAAATGCATCAATGTAATCGGCTAAATTTTCATCAGCAATTTTCGGCAACATTTCATTGATAATTAAATCAATATAACCGGAATGATTGTCTTTATATTCTTTAGGAAACGCATGAGCTCCTAAAAAAGTTGCTTTTATTTTGATGGGATAATTTTCAGCCAAACGTTTGATTACGCGAAGCATTTTTAGTTCGCCATCCACTGTTAAACCATAGCCTGATTTAATTTCGATAGCTCCGGTTCCCAGTTTCATGACTTCTTCTAATCTAACTTTTGATTGTTCATAAATTTCATCTTCACTGGTTTCATTGAGTTTTTGAGCCGAATTTAAAATTCCGCCACCTCTGTTTGCAATTTCTTCATAACTCAAACCATTGATTCGATCTACAAATTCCTGAACTCTGTTTCCTGCATAAACCAAATGCGTGTGACTGTCGCACCACGTTGGTAAAACTACTTTATCAGTAGCGTCTATTATATTAGGATTAGAGAGAGTAGGACAAACGCTCATCAAACCAAAATCGACAATTAAATCATTTTCAATTAATAAGAAAGCATTTTTCAATAGAGGTAAATTCGCCATTTCGCTACCTGAAATTTTCTGAATTCCGATTTCTCTAATTTGAATAAGTTCTTTAATATTGATGATGAGTGTCTGCATGAGTAAAAATATTTTCTGTAAAAATAGAATGAAAAAATTAAATCACTTAAATTTATAAAAAATAAAACCGTGAAGCGATTAAAATATAAAAAAGGTAGAAAAGTTCAACCCAATTATTTTGAATATACCGGACATCACAGAGATCATCCGGTAGAAATGCAATTGTATGTTTACAATTCAGAATCTTATACAGAAACAACAGATTTAAATTTAAATCAAATTCAAATTAATGAATTGCTTAGTTCTGATGATGTTAAATGGTTAAACATTCACGGTTTGCATGATATTGATTTAATTAAAAAAGTAGTTGATATTCTTCAAATTGAAAATCATATTGCTGCTGATATTCTGAATGTTTCTAAACGAACCCGAATGGAGGAACTGGATGATGTTTTATTTTTTAGTATCAAATCAATTTTGCCGGAAAACAATGAACCAAGTGTACATGTTGAACAAATTAGTTTTATATTAAAAGGTAATTTGTTAGTTTCTTTTCAAGAAAAAAGAGGAGATTTTTTTACACACATTCGTGAACGAATTAAAACCAATTCCGGGATTGTTTGTAAAAAGAAAAATGATTTTTTGTTGTATTTGATGCTTGATGCAGTGATGGAAAACTTTTACATCACCATTGAAAAATATGAAGAATTAATTGAACAATTACAAATTGAAGCTAAAGTCAATGAAAATCAAGATGTTTTGGTTAGAATTGAAAAGTGTAGTGAAGATCTGAATTTTCTTAAACGAGCATTAGTTCCTTTAAAAGATTCGCTTTATAACCTTAAATCTATTCAAGATGATGATGATTTCAATGGAATTGAAAAATCAAATTTTACTTTTTTTGCACGACTACATCAAAAGAGTTTAGAACTTTTGGAACAGATTGATTATGATATGAATTCTTTAGAAAGTGCTTCCAGTTTTTATTTTTCGGCACAAAGTCATCGCATGAATGAAATCATGAAAACCTTGACTATTGTTTCTGTTGTTTTTATTCCACTTACATTTATTGTTGGAGTTTACGGAATGAACTTTGAAAATATACCGGAACTGGCGTATAAAAATGGTTACTTTGTTACCTTAGGTGTAATGTTTGTTTTGGTTTTAGGAATGATTTATTACTTCAAAAGGAAAAAATGGTTTTAATTCAACGTCAACGCTCCTAAAATTTCTTCCGACATAAACGGTCCGCCGGGATAACGAGCGGTATAATCCAGATTCAACCAAATCTGTCCTCTTTCGTCAATATGGTAGTGAATTTCTTTGTTTTTACTTTCTGTCACAAAAAGCACTTCTTTGATTAAATAAACGGCAGCTTCCAAATCACTTTTTTTACCCACAAGCATTTCCGGATAAATATGACCACCAGTGTGAATGAGACGTGGAGTGCCGCCAACGGCTCTGATGCAAGCGGCCATTAAGATGGCGTGATCATCACAATCGCCGGAAAAATGGATTAAACTTTCTGTGGCATGAGCGATGTATTCTTGTCCTTTTGGGTCGTTTACATAATTCCAACGGTTTCGTATTTCTTTGAAAACGGCAAAACATTGAATCATTCTCCTATGTTCATTTTGGCCTTTAACATCTTTAAAATGAAGGGTTGTGGCTTGTAAAGCAAAGTTTCTTACTTTAGGATTGTCATATTCAATTGCTTTTAGAATTTGTGATTTGTTGGGAAACGGCAACAATTTTGAAATCATGATATCCTGTGGATTCGGATCTTCTGCCATGGAATAAATCATGTAGCCATAATCTTGAAAAACAGATTCAAAGCTGTAGTTGCTAAAAAAAGTTCCATAAATTAAAACTATCAAATATACAGCAATTCCTAAAATCAGTATGGTTCGTATCAGTCGTAGTAACAATTGAATAACGACCAAAATAATAACCGCTAAAAGAATCCGATCTAAATCCAACCACCAATTGAAGTCAATTATATTTTGATGGGCAATAATAAAAATTGGAATGGCAATCAATACATTCAAAACAAAAATAATCACATCATCCCAAGGTTTTTTGACCTTAAGTTTTGCTTTTATTTCCTTAAAATTAATTGTTTCGAATAGTTTCATTGTGTTAAAAACGGCAAAAAGCTAAAAGCCGTGCACGATTTCAACAAAAGTACTTTTTTTATCGATAAGGCTAAGGTCAAATAGCTGATTTTGAATTTTGTTTAACGTTTCATGGCTAATAGTTGTCTGTGACCAATGTGTTTGAGACAGCCAAGCATCAATATCTTCTGTTTTTTGATTGAACCTTTCGGACAACGTTCGGTTGATACTCGGAATGTCTTTAAACTCTTCTGTTGTGGTATTAATTATTTCTAAAATCAATTCGATGGTATGTGGGTGTTTTTCCAAAATTTCATTGCGAACCGCAATCACAAAACACGGCCATGGAGTAGGGCAGTCGGCAATTCTACGGAAAGTTCCATTATCAACTAATGGCTTTGTCATAAACTTTTCCCACATAAAATAATCAGCTTTCCCACCAGATAAAGCATCCACTGCTCCATCAATCGTGTTGACAATTTCAAACTGCAAATCATCAGTTTTCCACCCTTGATTTTGAGCATTTACAATTGCCATTAAATGCGAACCTGACCCCATTCTGCTAATGGCAACTTTCGTGTTTTCTAAATCCGATAGACTTTGATAGTTGGATTTAGCATCAACGTGAATTCCCCAAATTAAAGGACTTTCTACATAAACCTGCACAATTTTGGACGGATTTCCGGCATTGATGTCTTTTACAATTCCTTCGGTTAAAATCACGGCAATATCCGTTTCTCCATCTCTTAACATTTGACACATTTTTCCGGTTCCTTCGGGAACATCTGTCCATTGTAAATCGATTCCCGCTTCTTCAAATTCTCCGTTTTCAATGCACAAATGCCAAGGTAAATTGAAATGTTCGGGAACGCCTGCTATTTTTATTTTTTTCATTTGATTAGTATTAAGATGAGCGTATTAAGTATTAAGATATTTAACAGACTTAAAGACCAGACAACAGATTTTCCATCATCCACCATTTCCAAAACACGCCCTCCTTATCCGGATAATCTTCCATAAAATTAAACCCAACTTTTTGTAAAACGTGATTGGATGCTCCGTTTTCACCATGGGTGTAAGCGTGCATTTTTTCAATATTCATTTGATTAAAACCATAGTCTAACCAAGCAATGGAGGCTTCTGTAGCATACCCTTTGTTCCAAAATTTCTCATTTAAACGATAACCGTAATCATAGAAATTCTTGTTACCGTTTTCTTCGTGGTCGTTTACGAATTTAATTCCTGTCCAACCAATGAATTCGCCGGTTTCTTTTAGAATTGTAGCAAAACGACCAATTTTGTTTTCTCGATATTGCTGTTGAACGTATTCAATAGTCTTAATCGTTTCGCTAATATCCTGATTAGGTTTTTGCCAAAGGTATTTGTGAACATTCGGATTACTATCCATCGCAAAAAAAACTTCAGCATCGCTTAATTCAAGCGGTCGAAGGAGGAGGCGTTTGGTTTCGAGGGTTAGATTCATATTACTTTTTTGAACACAGATTTAAGAAATTGAAATAATTTTAAAAATTTCTCTAATTTTTTAAATCCGTGTTCTTAATTTATTACTCATTTTGTGCTAATTTATCCAACGCATATTCAATCAACGCATCAACCGCTTTGTATGGATCTTCACTAAACCTTCCATTTGCTCGGTTAGCAATAATCGCATTCAACGATAAACATTCATGTCCTAGCAGTTTTCCTAAACCATAAATAGCTCCGGTTTCCATTTCTAAGTTGGTCATTTGAATGCCGTTGTAATTGAAAGAATCCATTTTAGTATTTAAGTCGGCATCTTGTATACCTAAACGTAAAACGCGTCCTTGTGGACCATAAAATCCGCCTGCCGTTCCGGTGAAACCTTTGTGAATTTGGTTGCTTTCAAATTTTTTGATTAAAACATCACTTCCTTTAATTACATACGGACGACCTTTTCGTAAATCCCAGTTCGTTTGATTGATAAACGCATCTTCAATGTCTTTTTCGGAAACAGCATCAATTAAATAGGAGCGAAGCATGTTGTCTAATCCCAAACCATACGAACTCATCACAAAACTATCCACAGGAATATCGGCTTGTAACGAACCGGAAGTTCCAATTCGAACAATGTTTAACGAAGTTAGATTTTCTTTTATGGTTCTAGTTTTTAAATCGATATTCACTAACGCATCGAGTTCGTTCATTACAATATCGATATTATCCGGACCAATTCCGGTGGACATCACTGACATTCGTTTGCCTTTATACATTCCGGTTTGTGTTTTGAATTCTCTCTTTTGTGTAGAAAATTCAATAGAATCGAAATGTTTGGTGATTTTTTCTACCCGATTTTGATCACCCACAAAAATAATGTCGTGAGCAATGTGTTCCGGTAGTAAATTTAAGTGATAAACACTGCCGTCGGGGTTGAGTATTAATTCGGATGATGGTATCATTTTTTTTTGGTGCTAAGGTGCTGAGGAACTAAGGTTCTAAGGTGAATTCAAAATAGCTTGTAAACTGTGAATTGAAACAAAAAATCATCCTCCTACACGTTTGGTTTTAAATCCTTTTTCTTGGAGAAATTTCATTATTTTATCACGGTAATCACCTTGAAT
This sequence comes from Flavobacterium orientale, assembly GCF_014638005.1. Taxonomy (GTDB): domain Bacteria; phylum Bacteroidota; class Bacteroidia; order Flavobacteriales; family Flavobacteriaceae; genus Flavobacterium; species Flavobacterium orientale. The sequence continues at coordinate 84,282 of NZ_BMFG01000008.1, read as the reverse complement.
GATGATTTCACCGTCTTTGAAACTTCCGCCAACGGCAAATTTACTCTTTATTTCTTTGGCTAAGATTTTAAAGTCTTCATCGGCTCCTTCATAGCCTGAAATAATTGTGGTGGGTTTGCCTTTTCGTTTTTCGTATTTACAAATCATCGGTTCTTTTTGAACGAATAATTCGTGGGGTGTTTCCTCAACTTGTTCCGGTTCGTTGGAAGGTTGATGGTCGGGGAAGAGTTTTTTGAGTTGTTCGTTTAGGTCGTTCATTCTACAGGTTCTAAGTTACTAAGTTACTGAGGTACTGAGGTTTTTGATTGTCTTCTATTAGACCTTAGTGCCTTAGCTCCTAAGTACCTCAGAACCTTCATAAATTAAAAAAGACATCAAGCCAAAACTCAATGTCTTTCCTATATGAGTTAATAAAATTTACTTCTTAATCAATCCCAAATCAACCAAACGTTCGTGCAAGAACTCTCCTGCTGAAATGTCTTCGTATAATTTTGGATTGTTTTCATCAATGCAATCTTCCAGCACATCCAAACGCATATCGCTTACGGGGTGCATAAAGAAAGGAATTGAAAAACGGGAAGTGCCCCATAATTCTCTCGGTGGATTCACTACTTGATGGATGGTTGATTTTAATTTGTTATTGGTATGACGCGACAACATATCACCCACATTAATCATTAATTCGTCCGGTTCAGCCATGGCATCAATCCAATCACCGTTGTGGTTTTGCACTTGTAAACCTTTTCCTTGAGCTCCCATTAATAAGGTAATCAGGTTGATGTCACCATGAGCTGCAGCTCGCACCGCGTCTTTTGGTTCGTCGGTAATGGGTGGGTAATGAATGGGTCGTAAAATACTGTTACCGTCTTTGATGTAGTTGTCAAAATAAAATTCATCTAAACCTAAATACAAAGCCAAAGCTCTCAACACATAAACTCCTGTTTTTTCAAGCATTTGGTAGGCTTCTTTCCCTACTTCATTAAACTTAGGTAATTCTGTCACTTCTACATTATCCGGATATTCTCCGGCATATTTTGAATCTTTACTTACGTATTGACCAAAGTGCCAAAACTCTTTTAAATCACCTGCTGAACGTCCTTTGGCGTGTTCTTTACCAAAAGAAACATAACCTCTTTGGCCACCAATTCCGGGAATTTCATACTTGGATTTTGTTTCTACAGGAAGCGAGAAGAAATTACGCACTTCGCTGTACAATTCGTCTACCAAACGGTCATCTAAAAAGTGACCTTTCAGGGCAACAAACCCTATATCTGAATAAGCTTTTCCGATTTCATTTACAAATTTTTGTTTGCGTATCGGGTCATCCGATAGGAAATCACGCAAGTCAACACTAGGAATTTTTTGCATACTAAATTATTATTTGTTAATAACTCAAAGTGAGTTGAATGCTTGTAAATACAAATGTATACAAATATTTCAAACTGCAAAATTGAAAGTTATTAACAGTCACGAAAACGTTTTATAAAAAAGTATCACACAACGGTTGGAATTTGTTATTTTTTGTACTTTTGAAGCGTTTTAAAACACCCAAACTATGATTTTCGATAGAAAAAATCTTTCCGACACGACTCTTCTTGATTTATATACTCGTCTACTGAAACCCCGTTTAATTGAAGAAAAAATGCTCATCTTACTTCGTCAGGGTAAGATTTCCAAGTGGTTTTCAGGAATTGGTCAAGAAGCCATATCGGTGGGAATTACTTCAGCATTGGAAAAAGATGAATACATTTTACCGATGCATCGTAATTTAGGTGTTTTCACTACAAGAGACATTCCGCTGCAACGTCTTTTTGCTCAATGGCAGGGAAAGAAAAGCGGTTTTACCAAAGGTCGTGACCGTTCATTTCACTTTGGAACGCAAGACTATAAAATCGTCGGAATGATCTCGCACTTGGGTCCGCAATTGGGAGTGGCAGACGGTATTGCCTTAGCTAATAAACTCCAAAAAAACGGTAAAGTTACTGCGGTTTTCACCGGAGAAGGAGCCACCAGCGAAGGTGATTTTCACGAAGCATTAAACATTGCCGCTGTTTGGGATTTGCCTGTTTTGTTTGTCATTGAGAATAATGGGTATGGACTTTCAACCCCTACGAACGAACAATACCGCTGTGCAAATTTGGCAGATAAAGGCATTGGTTACGGCATGGAAAGTCATATCATTGACGGTAATAATATTTTGGATGTGTTCACCAAAGTAGCTGATTTGAAGGCTTCATTGCGTGAAAATCCGAGACCGGTTTTGTTAGAGTTTTTAACGTTTAGAATGCGTGGTCACGAAGAGGCGAGTGGTACCAAATATGTGCCTCAAGAGTTGATGGAGGAGTGGGCACAAAAAGATCCTATAGAAAATTACCGAGGCTATTTGAAAGAGGTTGGCTTGCTGACTAATGAGCAAGATGAAGCTATTAGGACGTCATTCAAACAAGAAATGGACGAACATATTCGTTTGGTTTTTGACGAACCGGATTTTACAGCTGATTTAAGTGAAGAGTTAAATGATGTTTACAAACCATATGACTTTGAAGCGTTTACACATTCATCAGTGACAGAAAATATTCGTGTGATTGATGCCATTACACAAAGCTTAAAACAATCCATGGAACGTCATCCAAACTTAGTGATTATGGGTCAGGATATTGCAGAATACGGAGGAGCCTTTAAAGTGACCGATGGTTTTGTAAACCTTTTTGGAAAAGAGCGTGTTCGCAATACGCCTATCTGCGAAAGTGCCGTTGTTTCTGCGGGAATGGGATTATCGATTAACGGACATAAAGCCATTGTGGAGATGCAATTTGCCGATTTCGTTTCTACGGGGTTTAATCCAATTGTGAATTTATTAGCTAAGCAACATTACCGTTGGAATGAAAAAGCCGATGTGGTGGTTCGAATGCCTTGTGGTGGTGGTACGCAAGCCGGACCGTTTCACTCGCAAACCAATGAAGCTTGGTTTACTAAAACCCCGGGATTGAAAGTAGTCTATCCTGCGTTTCCGTATGACGTGAAAGGTTTATTGAATACAGCAATTAACGACCCGAATCCGGTGCTGTTTTTTGAGCACAAGCAATTGTACCGAAGTATTTATCAAGACGTTCCGACTGATTATTATACCATTCCGTTTGGAAAAGCGGCTTTATTGAAAGAAGGTACACAAGTCACCATCATTTCCTTTGGTGCCGGTGTTCATTGGGCTTTGGAAACGTTAGCCAAGCATCCTGAAATTAGTGCGGATGTATTGGATTTACGAACCTTACAACCTTTAGATACCGAAGCTATTTATACTTCAGTAAAGAAAACCAACAAATGCATTATTTTGCAAGAAGACACGCTTTTTGGCGGCATTGCCAGCGATATTTCTGCCATGATAATGGAAAACTGTTTTGAATATTTAGACGGTCCGGTGCGAAGAGTGGGTAGTTTAGAATCACCAATACCCTTTGTTAAAGCATTGGAAGATCAATATTTGGGCAAAGGTAGGTTTGAGAAAGAGTTGTTGGAGTTGCTGGCTTATTAGCAGAAAAGCTTCGTTTTAATAGCTTAATTAGGTTGATTCTTCATTTATTTTAGTAACGGATTCCTTTCTTAGGGGGTACCACAAGGTGGGCTTTACTATGGCTTTACTATGGCTTTGCTATGGCTTTGATACGTTTTACTACAAGACACCTCTTTTTTTAACGGTAAAATAAATCGGTGGGCACTTTGAAATTTTTATTAATTTTGGAAAAAGCAAACGAATAAGTAACCAAATAACTAAGCAACAACTAAGAAAATGGCTATTGTACAATCTTACAAAGGCAAATTACCCAAGCGAATTGGGGATGATTATGTTGTTTATAAATCTATTGATGGAATTATTGTTCGTGAGAAGACAGGTTTTACTTCTGAGGGTGTTTTGCATGATCCGAAGTATGAAAACTGTCGAAAAAATTACAGTGAGTTTGGTTTGGTATCAAAATCATGTAAAGGCATACGCGTTGCTTTGCAGTCCCTTTTGCCGAAGGATGATAATTTAGCGGTAGTTAACAATTTCAATAAGCACATGCGTTCGGTGTTGAATTATGATACGATACATGCTCGTGGGGGCAGGTTGTTGCAAACTGCTTTGGAGCAGGAGGAAGGCAAGCAACATTTTATCGGTTATTGTTTTATTCCCGGTTCGCCTTTTCGTGTGCGTGCTACTGTAACGCAAAACGCTTTGCAATTGGATGCCTTGCATGCACCAAACGAATTGTCGTGTTTTGGTTTTCGGGTGCATGTGTTGGATTATGATTGGGAGGAGTTGACTGGAACATTGCATTCCGGTGCGTGGCATCTAGAGCCGAGTTTACCCTTTCCTTTGTCTTTGCCATTACCTAGTGTAAAAAGCACAAAGGGTAGTTTGATTTACCTTTTGGAGGTTCAGGCTTTTGAGGAGCGTGATGGGGATTTTGTGGTTGTTAAAGGATCGGGGTTGGTTGTTGTTGGGGTTGCTGCTCCAGTTGCTTTTTCTGCAAATTTAGAGGTTGCTTTTTCGAGACTGTTTTTCAAGCGAGTGCGAAGTCGTACGGGATTTAGGACTTTGAGGGCTCCGGAAGGAAGGGGAGATCCTTTGCAAAGGAGATATAGGACAGGTCGCGACCTGTCCGTACAACATCTGTCCTTATGCGGGTTGTCCGTGCATGAGTTGTACACTAGGCCTGGTCCCAAGATATCTGATTGCGTGGAAAAATGTGACAATGATTACGGTGCAAACTGTACGTGTATCGTCTTAAGGTTTGTCTATTTAACTTGATTTTGTAACTAGATTTACATCTTATTTTAGTCCTATTATTGGTTACAAGAGTAGCATTTTTTACCTCACTAATTCATCCGTAAATTTTCTGTTCAAATAGCCTTTATACCTCTATTCCGGCAGTCGAAACAACGACCAAAAATCAGCGTCATAACGCACCTTTTCAAACAAATGCTGTTCTGCTTTGTTTGTTATTTTTTTTGCATCAAAAGTAAAATCGGACCAATAACTTGTGACCTTTGTTTCAAAAGGGATCGAAACATCTGTTTGTGATTTTAATTGCCCTTTTACCGTATTAATGGCATGAGCTAAATAATAGTTGCCGTTAATTTTCTTAAAATCCGTCAATGTTGCTTCATTGGTGTAGACTTTCTTCAAATAGTGGGTATATTCTCCGGTCAACGGATAACCTTCCTGAAGGGATTCAGGAAATTCTGTTACTTCCCAGTTTTCATAAAGTCGCACTACAGCAAAGTCACTTTTGTTAACGTATAAATAGCCGGAATAGTTGCTTAAGAATACACGTTTTGTATAGGTGGAATGATTTCTGGTTGAGGAAAAATGAATAACATAGACTTCTTCACCGTTCCAACTTATTACTTCGTCTAGTACCAAATCAAACTTTTTAAATTTGTTGTTTTTTAATAAAGGGGTATACTGAATCGGACTGTTGTACATCAATCCGTGGTATTCCCGCAAGCTTTTGGGAACGAAAACCGATTGGTAATTCCATCGGATTTCTTTCAATGCTTTTGTGCTTCGGTTGCTATGACTTACGTAACCCAAATCGTATTGATTGGCAATGCATTCAAAGTCTAAAACAACTGTATCCTTGATTGTGGTCACTATATGCGAATATAATTTCGACTGAAAAGGGCTATCGGGATAATTGGTCTTTTGTCGCTCAATCGCTTTTTTAAAAATTTGATAAGGCGTTCGACTCCCATACACAATCACTTCCTTTAAGCTGGTGGGCACTATTGGTTTGGATGCCTCCACTTCTTGTTTTGTTAATTCGGTACTTGGTGGTAATTTTTCATTACCATCATTACCAAACGTAGTTGGGATGGCTTGGTTGAAAAACAAATACCCGTCATGCAATTCGCTGAGCTTGGCCTCAACAAAAGTAATAGGACTAAACAACCGATTGAACTGTACTTTTGCCATTTCGGGTTGGTTAGACGATACAAACAGATGAGCCGTTTTTTTACTCTTTAAAAACGATTCAAACGAGTTCGGTTGGATTGGCGTTTGATTCCATTTGTTTTGTAAAAAAATAGCCTCTTCCGCAGTAACCGCAGCCAAACTGTACATTTTATTTTTCAGTACTTTCTTCATGTACGATCCCATCGGAATAAAATCTTTTAGCACAGGCGTTTTTATGGACGACATACTATTGGCAAAATGTTGGTTTGCTCCCCAACAGATGATTTTTTCGTTGGGATGTCTTTTGATATAGGCTAACAGATTTTCGGCCATTTGTGCGTCACGTACATTATCAGCAGCAGTAGTAGTAAATGAAGATAAAATTAAATCCCTTTCCATCGTATCTTTTCCTAAGACAATCAATCCTTTCACAATTTGTTTCCAATAGGCATTATCTTCATTAGGTTTTAATTTGGATAGTTGTGTGAGTAATTGTGTCAAACTTTCATTATACTGCAAAAACGAAATATCACCTTCATCAAATAGTCCGGATTGCGTCATCGATTCCAGCAACAAACTAAAATCATCTTGTTTCAATTTTAGTTTAAGTTGGTGAGCATTACAATAAGCATATAAGTCACGAGCAAGGTTTTCGCTACCGTAGGTTCCCGTAATCTGATTGTCAAAACCAATAATTTTGATATGCTTGTTGTTTTCCAAAAGTGTCAGACAACTTTCAAATTCTTTTGCTTTTCCCCAAACACCAAAGAGTGCTTCTTGTAGCGATGCTTTTACAGGCTCGCCTTGGTCTATTTTTTTCTGAGCATGCCAAACATCATAAATACCCGATTCAAAAGCTAGGGTAGTGTAGCCCATTTCTGCAATTAAATAAGCCGCCAACTTGGTTTTCATTTCAAAAACATTCCCGTCAAAATGTGTAATTTCTCCCAGCATCACTACTTGTACCTCTTTTAATTCTTCTTTCAAAAAAGAAAACTCCGTAGCATCCGGCTGTTCCGATAAAGCAATGGTTTTTGGATTGAAATCTTGTGCGGTTCCTCTAGCAGTAAAAAGAAGCAACGCCATAAGTACAGGTTGTAGGAATCGCATAGTTTGGTTTAGCTAGTTGGTAGGATTGTATGTGGTTGATAACGTGGATTGGTTAGGTTTCGTGTGTATTATCATTTACCTATTTCTTTTTTATATCGCTGCACCGCTCTCTCATGTATGGCAATCAATCGATTTCGCAAGCGTTCCGGTTTTAGGACTTCGAGCCCGTCGCCGAAACCTAGGAGTAGGCGGTCCATTTCGTAGTTTTCAATTAGAAAGAGGTTGATGATGATGCTACCGTCCTCATTTTGTTGGAGGATTCGTTGCGATTGGTGAAGTGGTTTTGTAATTACATAGGGTGCATTAATTTGGTCGATCCAAAGTTGGATTACGCGAGGTTGCAGTCCTTCATTTACTGTCACACCAATTACGTTTTTATAGTATTTATCAGCTTCAAAATGATAGTCTAAAAAGGGCATTTGAAAATCGTAATCAATTTTGATAATTCGGTCCAGTGCCAGATTAGAAACGGGGTTATTGGCTCTTTTTTTGCCCACTACAAACCAACGGTTGTTGAATTCTTTCAATATAAACGGATGGAAATGAAATTGGTTTTCATCTCTTGATTTGAATGATTTATAGGTGATTACTAACACTATTTTTTTAATAATCGCTTGGTAGATTTCATCTAAAAAATGCAAACCCTTCAAACTTTCGTTTTTATCTAAATGGATGACGGGTTGTGTATGTGATTTTTCTGCATATATTTTGTCTTCCAATCGCTGAACGATATCCGAAACATCATTAAAAAGTGAAAAATCTTTGAATTGTTTCAACATCGAGACGGTTTCAGTCAACACATTAATATCCGTTTCGGTTAAAGGTATATCCGTAATTGTAAATCCTTCTTCCGCATACTGGTAATACTTTTTATCATAGACTTCAATTGGTGCGTTATACCCCAATTTTTCACTTCGCATTATCTGAATATCCATTTGAATCGTGCGTTTGCTCACCGGATTTTCTTTGCCTTCGTACTCATACAAGGCATCACTACAGGCGTTTATTAAATCGTCTAAGGTCCATTGGCGATAGGTGTTTTGCAAACATTTATCGATGGTTTTGTAGCGGATGAGGGCGTTTTTGTTTTGGGACATGGGAGGAGGTTGTCTGTTGTCTGTTTTCTGTTGTCTGTTTTCGGTTTTCTGTTTTCGGTTATCTGTTTTTGGTTTACTCTTTGAGGACTTTTTCCTTCCACTTTAGGGTTTCTCTTTCGGGGTTTTGCCACCAGTGTTGACTCCAAATACGTTGGTAGTCAAAGCCGGCTTTTCTTAGGATTTTTTCTTTGTGAATGTCTTCCAGATAAGCCAATTCGCCGCTATATTCCTCTTTACTTAGACATTCTACGGCAATGTTTTTTCCGTTTTGGGTTTTAATGAGCATATCTAAATTATAGCCTCCAAACGGATGATTGGCGAAAATTTCGATTTCCGGCATACTGTTTTTTAATTGCTTGTAGACTTGCTCTTTGAACTTGTTTTTTAAATCGTTTTCAGAAACGGTTTGTTTATTACTGAATTGATCTAAATCATATAAAATTTCTTTTCTTTTGCTTTCATTTTCATCACTAATGGCTTTGCAATACGCCAAATAAGCGTAAAAAACTGCTCTACGATTGTTACTTCCTTCTTGCTTTAACACCTCTTTGTAGTTATTGTACATTTCCGCCGGAATGGAATTACAGATGTATATTTTTTCTTTGGCACGGGTTATAATCACATTTAATAATTTATAGCCTTTGGAATGGTTTATAGGTCCGAAACTCTGAATAAATTTACCGTCCTTTTTTCTGCCGTAGGTTGTAGAAATAATGATAATATCCCGCTCATCACCTTGAATGTTTTCTAAGTTTTTAATAAACATTCCGGCTGCTTCCAAGTGGGTCATTTTTATTCTGAAATCACTATTTTCCTCCAAACTTTGTTTGTAGGCTATTTGTCGCTTGATGTAATTTCGTTGTGTAATATTAAACGTTGCGATTCCAACGGAAGGATATTTGCCATCAGCATTCGGTTGAATTTGCTCTAAAATTTCTACGATTTTATCCGCTTCTTCTTCGTTAATATGTTCGTGAAAAATGCCGTTCACTTCAAAGAACTCAATGGGTTTCTGATTGTTCAAAGCGGGTAGGGGTTTTAATCGAGCATCATAAAAAGCATGATTGGAAAAGTCAATCAAATAGGGGTGTCTTGAACGGTAATGAAAATCCAAATGGTTTTTATCAAACTTATATTCCAGTGCAAAATCCAATAGTGATTCTATGTTTAACAACGAATTCTTCTGCGTGATTATCTCTTCTTCCACTAAGTCGTCTTCGTCTTCAAACGAACCGTCAAACACTTTACTAAAGTAATTGGAAGGCGGCATTTGGTGTTCGTCCCCAGCAATAATAATGTTTTTCCCTTTCAGCAAAGCCGGTAAATTGTCTTCTAATTTTAGCTGACTGGCTTCGTCAAACACCACATTGTCAAAATAGAAATTTTTCCCTTGAAATAAGTTGCAGCACACATCGGGCGTGGTAAACAGAACGGGAAAAAATGATGTAAACAAATCAGTATCTTTGTTTACAATTTGTCGCAAGGTTAGTCGATTGAATTTAACGCTTTTTCGTTTGTTATATAAATTGGCCACCGTAATTTCTTTGTTTTCTTTTTCAAAATGAACGGCCGCTTTCAATTGTTCGTTTTTCCAATAACTTTCAATGTAATTTTTTTGCGTACTAGAAAAATAAACTAATTTCTTTGCCATCGCATTGTAATGTTCTTCACTGAAATTGAGTGCGTTGTTCGAATTGTTTTTTAAAAGCAGATTCAAATAAGCAAACAAAAAGGAATCTTTCCAATGTTCGACAGGATACAGATGTGTGAGTACTTGCTTTTGAAAATTAGTTAACGATTGGTGAAATGCATGCCAATTATAAGCTATCAGAAACGGATTGTCCGGATGCATTTTATACGTTTCCTGCTGCCTTAAAACAGCCGTTATACTTTCATTAAATTGTGTAAAAGTAGTTCCCACTTCCAATTGATGCAACCAATTATCATACTGAAGCAACTGTTTTAACTTCTTGGTTTTGGAAACAATTTGCTCTAAATCGGCGTTTTGGTACTTGCGTTCAAAGAAGTTGAGCAAGTCGGTCTGCTTGAAATCATTTTCCATTTTTTCGGAAAACGTTTGCTTTGCCAGTTCTATTTTTTCCTCATATTTTTTACATTCCAACAGATTTTTCCACAAATCAGCGGTGATTTCTATCGGATAAAAATTTGGGTGTAAACTTATGGTTTTGATTTGCTTACCCAATTCTCTCAAGGTTTCCTGATGTTGCAACACCGTTTTTTTGGAAGCTGAAAACCACGAGCCCACTTTGTAGAAAAAACCATTGGTTTTAGCTAGATTGAACTCGTCGCTTTGTTCGCTCAACGTGGCGGTTAGCACAAACATTTCGTTACGGCTTTTTTGAAGTTCTTCCAGTTGCAGTGTAAATTCTTCTTTCCTTTTGGTATAATAAAAGGCTTCGTAATTTTTTATTATTTGATTGATTTCATTCCAGTCTGTTTGGTATTGCTGAAACGATTCATTCAAACGAAGTTGGCTATTAAACGGATCGGTTTCGATGATTTTATGAGCATTATAAAACAAGTTTTCGCTATACGGTTTGAATTTGTCATACAAGGGCTGCCCTTGTTCAATCATTTCCGTGAGTCGCAACCATTCTTCCGAATCAAAAGCAAACGGCAATGCTTGTAGGTTGACGTCTTCTTTTAACGTAATGCTATCTAACAATTGTCCAATGATTTCCGACCAGTTTTGATTGTTAATGAGTTGTTCATTCAACTTGTGATGTACGCCGTTAATTTCATTTTTAGATAAATGAATACTATCCAATTGTTCCTGCAAAACACTTTGCGGATACACTTGAGTTGCTTCTTTAAATTTGGTGTTATCCACCACATTTCGCACCGCATCCACCACATTTTTTCTATCGGAAACGCTGTCTTTAATCATCACACAATACCTGTCCAATTTATGATTTTGCATCGCAGTTTGCAGGACTTCCAAAGCAGTTTGTTTTTCACAAACGACAATGGTTTTTTGCTTGTTTTCCAAGGCATTGATGAGCAAAGCCGTCAACGTTTGACTTTTACCTGTTCCGGGTGGTCCTTGAATTACAATTTTGGAATTGGTTTTCAGCGATTCCAAAATGCCTTGTTGTGACGGGTCAGTTTCAATAGCTGTGATTGATTGAAATGATTTTTCTAAAGTTGCTTTTTCCTCGGCTTTAAAATTCGCAATTAAATCGCCATAATCGTTGATGATATTTTGCTTTTGCACTTCAAACAACGAAAAGAGTCCGCATTTTTCAATAATTGCATCCCCTTTTTTAGGTAGCAGTTTTTCGTAGGCCGCTTTGTTTTTTATGGGTAAAATAGCTTCGTAGTTATTCAGAATAAAGTCCAAGTCCTGATTTACGTGTAATTGCTGTAAAATTGATTGGCAAATGGCTTGCAATTCCGGTTTGTCAATTTTGCCATCTTCAAGCATTTCAGCCGGAATGGGTTCTAAAAAAACACCCGAATCTGTTTGCAAATGATTGATTAATACTTCATTCAGGTAGATTGGATCTTCTTCGGTTCGGCTTACTTCCCAAGTATTCATTTCCGGTGAAGGTTTGATTTTAACAGACCAAATCAGAATAGGAGCCACCGAAATTTGTCCGTCGTGCATATCCCTTCTTATCAAGAGCGGAAAACCAAAGCCTAATGAATTCAATCCTTTTTCGGACTGAATTACTTCGTTTTGAAAAATCAAATTCTCTAAGCCGGAAGCCATTTTTTGTAAGTTGATGAGGCGTTCCACTTCCTCATTATCCATGTCGGTATTTTTAACCTCGGGTTTTGGTTTATTATCGCCGTAATCGTTTAGGTATATTCCATTTTCTTTTAGTTCAGGTTCGCTAGCTGTTTTGGGTTTATCGTGAATGGAAAATTTGAAATTCACGTTCCGCAACGTTAGTAAATCCAAAATAAAATGTTCGGGTAAGCTTTTGTGAATGGTGGCCAACCGTGCTACATCGAATTTATATCTCGAATTTCCCGGAATCGCATTCAAGTGAATGGTTCTTCGGTTTCCTACTTTTAATTTTGTTTGAAAGGCTTGAAAAATATCCGGTGTAAAATGCATCTAATAAAGCAATAAGTTAAGAGGTAAATATAGAATTTTTTGGTTTATTTAGAGAAAATATTTTACTACGCAAAATAATTGCGTACTACATCACAAATCTTTGTAACAGAAAATCAACCCGGCTGTTGCAACGGACGACAGTCGGGTTCACAAAAGGAAAGAAAACATGAACACACCAATTAACGGAAACGATTTATTAGCCTTGGGCTACGAACAAGGATCGATCATGGGCATTGCTCTACGCATCAATAAAAAAAGAACCGGATACAACCGTGCCGAAATGATGACGCATTATGCCGCCGTTTTAGCTCAACCAGAAAACTATTTGGATGACAAGGTCTTTGGCAAATTAGCCACTGCCATCATCGAAAAAAGCAATGAAAAGCCGGAAGATTTTATTCCGTTAAATCCTAATCCGTCAGCCTATGCCTCTTACGGAGCGGAACACATTGAACAAGGTGCCATCAAACAAATGGAAATTGCCATGCAGTTGCCTGTCACCGTTGCCGGAGCTTTGATGCCCGATGCTCACCAAGGCTATGGTTTGCCCATTGGCGGGGTTTTGGCTACCAAAAATGCCATTATACCGTATGGAGTGGGTGTGGATATTGGTTGTAGAATGGCGTTGTCTGTATATGATATTGCAGCAGATTTCTATTTTGAAAACGAAGCTACATTCAAACGCGAATTGGTTGCCCATACTAAATTTGGAGCCGGTCACGGTTTTCACGGACAGTATAAAACCGATCATGCTGTGTTGGAAAGCAAAGATTTTGAAACCAATCCGTTTATCAAGAATTTGAAAGACAAAGCATGGTCGCAATTGGGTTCGTCGGGTGGCGGAAACCACTTTGTGGAATTCGGTATTTTAGAATTTGCTCAAGACGATGCGGTGCTAAACATCCCGAAAGGAACGTATGTGGCGTTGTTAACCCATTCCGGTTCCAGAGGTTTTGGAGCTACGATTGCGGGCCATTATACCAAACTGGCCAAAGACGTTTGCAAGTTACCCGAAGTGGCCAAAAACTTAGCCTATTTGGATTTACACTCGCAATTGGGACAAGAATATTGGTTGGCGATGAACTTAGCCGGTGATTATGCGTCGGCTTGTCACGAAGTGATTCACGACAAAATTGCCAACGCTTTAGGAGCCACTGTTTTGGCCAAAGTGGAAAACCACCACAACTTTGCGTGGAAAGAAGTTTGGAACGGCGAAGAAGTCATCGTGCACCGAAAAGGAGCAACACCGGCCGGAAAAGGCGTGATGGGCATTATTCCCGGCAGTATGACGGCACCCGGATTTTTGGTACGAGGAAAAGGCGAGGAGCAAGCGATTAACTCCGCTTCACATGGAGCGGGACGACAAATGAGTAGAACTCAGGCTGAAAAAACCATTACCAAAACTGACATGAAAACGATATTGAAAGACCACGGCGTTACCTTAATTGGTGCCGGTCTAGACGAAGCCCCAATGGCCTACAAAGACATTCATCAAGTGATGGCTGCCCAACAGGAATTGGTGGATGTAGTGGCGAAGTTTACACCTAAGTTGGTACGGATGGCGGATGATGGGAGTAGGGAGGATTAGGACGGTTGTCTGTTTTCAGTTGTCTGTTGTCAGTTATCAGTTGTTAATAAATCAACCATAAAGTCAATGGGTTATGTTGATTTTGTGGTTGGTTTTTTGTTAAATTTGGGTTTAAGGTTATGAAAGATAAAATACTAGAAAAATTAAAAGAAATCGAACGCACCAAAGGTGTAGAGGTTTTGTATGCCGTAGAGTCGGGGAGTCGTGCGTGGGGATTTGCTTCGCCGGATAGTGATTATGATATACGGTTTATTTATAAGCATGATTTAGATTATTATTTATCGCTTTGGGAGCAACCGGATGTGATTGAGTTTATGACCGAAGAAGATTTAGACGGTTCGGGATGGGATTTACGGAAATCCGTAAAATTGTTAGCCAAATCCAACGCACCTTTGCTAGAGTGGTTGTATTCGCCTGTGGTGTATTTTGAAAATGAAGTATTTGTGAACCAGATGCGAGCCTTAGCAAAAGATTGTTTTTCACCCATTGCGTGTTTGCACCATTACTTGGGTACGACCAAGAATTTTATGGACGTTTGCCAAGCCGAAGAAGTAAAACTCAAAAGTTATTTCTATGCTTTGCGAACCGCTTTAGCCGGTAAATGGATTATTGAAAATAACAGTTTTCCTCCAGTAGATTTTTTGGAATTGTTACCCATTGCACCGCTTGCCATACAAGAAAAAGTAAAAGAACTGATGACTATAAAAGCCAACCAAGACGAAAACTATTTGCACCCTAAAGAGGTGTTAATTACTGATTTTTTGATGGAAACGGTGCAGTTTAATCAGGAAAACGCGAGTGGTTTGGGAAGTGGGAAGAAGATGAGTGAGGAGTTGGATGGGGTTTTTAGAGGAATGATGAAATACTATTAAAACTAAACTAAACATAATGAAACTAACAGCTAAAGAAATTTTACTAAAGGAAATTATGATTGATCCATTCAATCCTAGATTTACTGTAAATAAAACCTTTGATGAATTAGATTATGTAGATATTAGACATAATGCATTTTACTTAATTGTATTTAGTCATAATGGTTTTACTCAACCAGCTAAGGATTTTGCTTTTAAAAATAAAATCATGATTTTTGATTCAACTCAATTAGCACATATAATTTCAGAAGATCCTAATAAAGATTGGAAATGTTTAAATCTTTTTGATTAATATATTAATCGAAAGAAAGTAATTCGATGACCATCCACCACCTAAAATCCCAAAACCTCCTCCTTTTCGAAGTCATTTCGGGCAGTAAGTCATTAAGCAAATTATAAAAAGAAAATCTATATATTTGTATCATCAATTTCATGAAGTATGAACTACAACATATCCTTTCAGGAGAGAGCCAAGTTAGGTATGGAGATACTATCCAAACAATCTCCCGTTACCTTAGAAGAGGCAAGAGCTCAAGCGGAACGATTGCGTCAAGCAAGCAAATCAAAAGTGAAGAAGCAACGCTCATAAAACAGTTTTGTACTAAAAACAGTTTTTGGATTACAGCAATAAATATCAATGCATTTGTATCGTCGGGAGCAGAGCAAAAAGTTTATCTTTACAATAAACATAAGGTAATTAAGCTTAACGATAGTATTTATTAAGAAACCTGGACGGATTATTTTAATAATTTATTGCTAAACAATTTCTTTTTTCCCGATACTGCTTATCAATTAATTGGTTTTTATGAGCAAGAAGAAGCTTTATATGCTGTTGTAGAGCAACGATTCGTTGCTTCTGATAGCGATACAGACTTAAATAATGTAACAAGTTTTTTAAATTCAAATGGTTTTGTGAATACCAGAAACAACGATTACTACCATCCGGAATTAGGAATTATTCTAGAAGATTTACACGATGAAAACGTATTAACTTCTCAAGGGAATTTATTTTTTATCGATACCGTTTTTTATATTACGGAACAATTTCACCAATGACCATCAAAGACCTAAAATCCCAGAACCTCCTCCTTTTCGAAGTCATTTCGGGCAGTAAGTCGTTTGGGTTAGACACACCAACGTCCGACACGGATATCAAAGGCGTGTTTTATTTGCCGAAAGAACAATTTTATGGGTTGTATTATGTGCCACAAATCAGTAATGAAACCAATGATGAGGTGTATTATGAACTGGGTCGTTTTATAGAATTGTTACTTAAAAATAATCCCAATATCTTAGAACTATTGGCTACACCGGAAGATTGTGTTTTATTTAGACATCCGCTAATGGAACATCTAAAATTGGAAGATTTTCTTTCCAAATTGTGTAAAGATAGTTTTGCGGGGTATGCGATGACGCAGATTAAAAAGGCGAGGGGTTTGAAGAAGAAGATTGTGAATCCGATGGAGAAGGAACGGAAGGGTTTGTTGGATTTTTGTTATGTGTTGCCGGCTTTGGGGGGGACAGGTCGCGACCTGTCCGTACACGACCTGTCCGTACGCGACCTGTCCGTGCGGGATATCGCAAAAGAAAATCAATCAGAAATCAATTCCGATGCCGGGTCCATTCCATTTTCCAAATGGGTGATTCAGCAGCACTATAACATCGCTCAAATCGGGTTGTCTAAATTGTCGCATATCAAAGATATGTATGCCGTTTTTTATGATAAGGCTGCGGTATTGGGTTATCGAGGTGTGATTAAAAATGACCTTTCCAACGACGTTTCGGTTTCTTCCATTCCAAAAGGAGAACGGATTATTGCTTATCTTTTTTGTAATAAAGAAGCTTATTCCACTTATTGTAAAGAATATACGGAATATTGGGATTGGATTGAAAAACGCAACAACGACCGTTATGAAACCAATCTGCAACACGGCAAGAATTACGACAGTAAAAACATGATGCATACGATTCGTTTACTGCAATCAGCAAAACAGATTCTTGGTGATGGCACGTTGGATATTCGTGTGAAAAACAGAGAAGAGTTGTTAGCTATCAAAGCCGGCGAAATGGAATATGATGATTTGCTGACTTTGGCAGGTAGTTTGATTGAAGAAATAGAAACAGCTTATCAACGTTCCTCAATACCCGATCAACCGAATCAGGAAAAAGTGATTTCAATGTTGGTTAAGATTCGGGAGGAGTTGTACAGTTAAAAATAACACTATCTTAATTATAATAACAAACAGCATATATAATTTATGGCGGGGAGATTGGTATTTTCAAGCTTTGTGTTTTTAATGAAGTTTGTCAACAGCCGACAAGAAGATACTTCAAAAATCGCATTAAGTCATTTACGCAAAACGTCAGTCTGTCTAAAAACATAAATTTACCTATTTGAAAAATTTCTCTGGTAGATGTCCGAATGTTTCTTTAAATTCGTATAGTTTTTAGACAGACTGATGCTAGCTGCAATGCTTTAACAACGACATATGAAATATTTAACATTACTACTGACACTAATCATCTGTTCCGATTCAACTAAAACCTATTCGGATTTAGAGGAATATTTTGAGGCGAAAAAATGGAATTATCCCATACATTTTGACATTAATGAAAATGTATATTTTAATTCATATTGTGGAGACACATCTGTTATAAGGGATAGTTACTTGAAAATGTCAAGAGAGAGCTATTTGGATAAAGTATATGATAGAAAAAAGCTAAAAAGCAAAAAGGACCGATTCAATGCGGACGTAAAAAAATATTTATCTAACATGCTGGAACCTGGAGGGTTTTACGTTAGTTCACCAATATTTTGTTTATGGCCACCAATTGATTCATATGTATCACCAGGCACTATATTTTACATGGTAACCATTAGCCAATTTTATATTTCAAATGGCACCTCAACTCCCTGCAATAATTGCGACAGAATCGAGAGTAATGTTTATAAGAAAGAAATGATGGTAACATTTGAAGTAGAAGAAGATAGCTTAGGATTTGTAAGTTGGTATAACATAAATAAATAATGAAACAACCTCGAATAGGTAAAACTTTATTTTATGGCAATAAGTGAGAATAAACAAAGAGAAAATGAAATTCTTAAATATATCAAGACCAAAGCGAAAATATATAATTGGAATGGTAGAGGATTTCAAATTTTCAAAATAGTAGAACCATTTCTTTTTTCTACGGACATTTTTACTAGTGGGAAAAGTAATTCTTTTAATGGCACTTTAAAATTCAAGCCTATTCGTATTGACAACTTACAATATGAAATAATTGGCAAAGAAGATTACTTCAAAAATGGCCCACTGTTTTACAAAGTTAATAGCGGTGGAATGGTTTATCCTTATAACTATTTCAATTTTGATATAAAGGAAGTAACAGAAACTAAAATAGATAACTTATTAAGTGAACTAGACAAAAATGTAAACGAAATAATTCAAAAATATACAAATGATGAGAGTTACTTTAATTTTATAAAAGAACAATTAGAAGAAAAAAAAGGATCTGGCATACAACAAACATTTTTAACAAATTTAGTTTATCTGAAAAAATATGATACCCTTTTAGAGTACATAAACCATTGTAAACAAAATAATATTAGTTCTGGAATGAGTTCGATAAATTTGAAGAATCCGGAATTGGGCTGGGATTATTACGACAAACTCATTGAATATATAAACAAACAATTTAACTCTAAAAAATAATTTAAGTAAAGTTAAACATAGGTTCTCAAAAGATTATGATTTAACAAATTCCCGAACCTCCATCAAGGGTTTTTATCTGGCGGACTGAAGGCCAAAATTCAATGGTAGTTTTTTAATCGAACTTTAGTAATAATATCGGCTTTGTACATCGATTTCCCGCCATGCTATCCGAAGTCTCCGATTTCAGATTTAAATTAATTAATCTAATTAGCATGATCCATTAGAAAATGCCTAATAACTCACTCAAAAATCATTTCACTTTTATCCCTATAATCTTCATTAACCCCAAACAACAACCCCTAATGAGCGTCATCGCCAAGATGAACAAATCCTTCGGCCACAACAAAATAAAATTCTCCACCCAATCCCTTGGTCGCCAATGGAAAATGAAACAGGAAATACTCTCGCCTAGCTTTACCACTAGAATTAATGAGATTATAAATATCCAATTATAAGTCAACAACTTGTATAAGAATTAAACTACTTAGTATGTGATTTCTTTAAAAAAGTTGTATATATTTGATGTTGTTTACTAGTTAGCTGCAATTTTAAAAAATGACTAGAGAATTAAAAAAATTGATTCTACAAATGATTAATAAACTATTTAATTTTTTTAATTTCAATAAGAAAAACGAAACGAAAATCATAAATCTTGATTGTTTGGTAAATTGTCTTGGTTATTCTATAAATTCTGATGAATTTAAAAATACTATAAAATATTTAAACTGTTCAAATTTAGATGAATCTTGGAATATTAGAAATAAAGAAGAAACATTTAGAATTAGTTTCCACTATAAAAGTGACCACGAAAATAGAATTGCCACCCCGAAAGGTGTCACAACTTCTAAAGATGATGAACCAATAGTTTATTATATAAGTTTTAAAGATTTAGTTGAATTTGAGAATTTAACTCCAAATCTAAAACTTCCATATTCGTTAAAAGCCAATGATTCTAAAAAGGAAGTACATAGAAAAATAGGATTAAAACCATATTATAAACAAAAAATTTATTTACCTGAGATGAAAGAAGGTTCTTTAGAGAGTTTTGATTGTCCGAATTTCGAAGTTGAATCGTGGTATGATGAGAATGATTGCCTTTATAAGTTATTGTTTGGTAAAATTACAATGGAAGAAAGAGGTAAGATGGAATTTGATAAGAAAATTAAAGAGCAACTAAAGTATATCCAACCAGAATTTGTTGAAAGAGTTAAACAACTAAAGAATGAAATTCCCGATTTGACTTTTGGAAGTGATACAAACAAAATATTAGCAAATAAAATAGAAAATGAACTGGCTGTATTTGTTGAGAACTGTACTAAATATACAAAATCAAGAAATCCAAAAGCAATAATCAACTCTGTTAAAAATGTTGTAGAAAAGATAAATGATATTAATTGTGAAGGTATAGGATTAATTGAAACAATCGAAAGAGAAGCAATTTGTGAATTTATTGATGAAGTTCTAAAATCAACTGGATTACAAAATATAAATGAAATAGATATTACAGAAGAATGGAGAGAATGGTAGAAAAACTGCCTCTGATCTGCGCCTCTGACTTTGCAGCAAAAACACTTTCTTATTTTTGTATTTTCGAATATATAATAAAAACAACAACTCCTATGCTCACAGCAATCCACCCAAAATTACCAATGCGGAATAAAACCATCACCATACGATATTATACAGAAAAGTTAGGTTTCAAGATCTTCGGAAGTCACGATTATCCCGACTATTTGATGGTTGAAAAAGATAACATTCAAATTCATTTTTTTCTGTTTGCAGACCTCGATCCTGAACAAAATTATGGCCAGGTTTACCTACGTGTGAATCAAATAGATAATTATTATCAAACCTTATTAGACCATAAAGTGAGCATTCATCCGAATGGTTTACTAGAAAAAAAGCCTTGGGGACAACAAGAGTTTTCACTTTTGGATCCCGATAGTAATTTGTTGACCTTTGGTGAGGCGATTTAGTCTAGTTTATTGGTTGTGTCTTAGGATGTTTTTTATAAACTACTAAAATCAGTATCATTGTTAAAATTCCATGATGCATTAACTACAAAATATCCTTTCAGGAAAGAGCCAAGTTAAGTATGGAGCAATTGGCTAAACAAGAACCAGTTACTTTAGAACAGGCAAGGGCTCAAGCAAAACGATTGCGTGAAGAAAGTCAATCTAAGAATAAGAAGTCTCGTTGATCTATCTCAAAAAATAAGTCACTCCAACCATCCCATTTGTTTTGTTCCAGCTTTTTTTCCTACATTTGCCCCATCATGAAAAACACAAACCAACATAAGAATTACATCCTTTCGATAGCAAGTGATCGTTTATTCGGGCAAAACCCGGGTACTTGTATGGACGTTGGTATGGTTTTTAAAGAGAAAATGAATTGATTTTTAGCTAAAAAAAGCATTTATATACCAAAACGTCCTTTGTAAAAAGGGCGTTTTTTTGTTTTAAAACTGATTGAAAATGAAAAAAATGAAAAATAATTTAAAAAAATGTTTACCAATTAATCAAATGGTTGAATTATAGCCTTGAAAAGTAACCAAATGAGAGACAGTCATTTGACGATTTCAACTAATCTGTAGCAATACGGACAGGGTTTTTATTGTTTTAATTTTAGCTTAAGTAATTGATAATCAGTAAAATAAATTACATTTTTATTTGGAGGTTTGGATTTTTTGACTTTATCTTTGCGGAGGATTTTTGAGAAAGGTGATGGGTGATGGGTAATGGGTGATTGGAGATGGGAGTTGGGAAAAAAGAGTTGGAAATAGTTAAATACTTAAAAAAATAGAATATGTGTTATTCAAAAAAAATAAATAGTACACAAGATCATAATCCGAGTTACGATTTCGGAAATGAAAATAAGCAGGTGCAAAAGCGTAGGCCTTTGGGATAGTAGTATTCCATTGTTATGATATGAAGCACCTTTTATGAGGTGCTTTTTTTATGTCTAATAATTTGAACACAGATTTTAAAAATTAGAATAATTGGTAAAATTAAATCAGTTAAAATCAGTGTAATCCGTGGCGAAAAAATAGAACGCGGATTAAACGGATTGGCTTTGCCAAAAGCTGATTTGAACGGCTTTTTTACTAAAAAAAAAAGATTCTGTAGCTCAATGGTAGAGCAGTGGGCTGTTAACCCAAAGGTTGAAGGTTCAAATCCTTCCAGAATCGCAAGAAGTTCTGTAGAAAGGAACCGGCTCATTGGTCCCGATAATTATCGGGATGCCCGACTGTCTCTCGGGAGAAACGGGTTCGATTCCCGTATGAGCCGCAAAACTGGGAAGATAACGGTGGTTGTTTACCCGCCTTGGACGCGGGATCCCGATAGCAATCGGGATTGCTCCCCAGACAAATTTTATGCTACGCAAAATAATTGCGTAGTAGTTGCGAAATCTTTGTTTAACAAACAAGTTCTTTGAATACAAAGCTTATGAGATTACTTCCACCACGGCGGACAGGCCTCAGTCGAAATAACAAAGGTGGATTAAAATACTAACCAAGTCCTGTTGCGTGTTTCTGTATGGCACCCTTGCAGTATTCGTTTCGCTTTTGCGGATGATGTTTTACTGTGCAACTTGAGTTGGAGGTTTCGGTGGTTTGCCAAAAAATCATCCACACTAATGGTCATGGGTTCGACTCCCATTCCGTCTAGGCGGATAGCTCAGTTGGTTAGAGTATTAGTTTTGGAAACGTAGGTTCGAATCCTACACGCAACATTTAATTGCGGTTGACAGTGGTTGTCACCAACAGTCTGAAAAACTGTTATGCCGAGTTTCATTCACTCACAAAAAAGAATGAGAAGAAAAACTGTTGGTCTTTGTTTGTGGTTTGTCAATTTATTGGCCCATCACACTCTAAATAAGACCTGAATGAAGTGCCGTTCTCTTAACCGTTTTTTTGCTTTTTGCTTTGACTGAAAGGCTTCCTAATTTTCAGAAAATAGGCCAGAAACCAATTTAATGCTTGGGTTAACCTCCTTTATTCCGTCCTTTTTTTGAGGACAAGGATCAATGGTTTTTATTAAAAAAAGAAATGATAAACAAGATATAAAATTAAACCACATAGGTACATAGGAAAAAAGAACATAGAACCAATGCTTGGTTTCGCATTGCTAGGTGTTACTTTGATTGAGCGAAGCGTTTTTAAAAGCTATGTCTATGTGGTTTAAAAAATAGTTTAAGAGTTTAAATTGTTTAAAAGTTTAAGAGTTTAAGAGTTTAAAAGGTTTACATTTTTAGCCACATAGATACATAGGAAAAATGAACATAGAACCAATGCTTGGTTTCGCATAGCTAGGTGTTACTTTGATTGAGAGAAGCGTTTTTAAAAGCTATGAAAAACTATGTTTTTCCTCTATGTAAAAAAATAAAATAAAGTAAAAACAAACTAAAACGAAATATTATGATTAGAAAAATTACAATTAATGCCTATCAAGTAGGATTGGTATTTAGAAACAGAAAATTAGAAAAAGTGTTGCAAGAAGGAGATTACTGGATTTTTGGCAACCGAGACATTATGTTGTATGAAATGAAGCAATCCTTTGTGGCACCTATTGAATTGACTCTTTTATTGCAAAATGAAACCTTAGCTTCTTTGTTGGAGATCGTAGAAGTGGGTGATGCTGAAATCGCTTTGTATTTTGTGAATGGTATTTTTAGTGAAGTATTGGCTACCGGTCGATATGCTTTCTGGAAAGGTTACAAAGAAAACAGTTTCATTAAAGTTGATTTGTCTAAAGTAGCCATCACAGAAGCAGTGAATGAAGCCCTTTTGGAAAACAGTAAGTTAAGAGCCTACACCAGACGATTTCAAGTGATGAACTATGAAAGAGGTTTGTTGTTTGTCAACGGAACTTTTGTAAAAGAGTTGGAAGCGGGAACCTATTACTTCTGGAATAACGCAATTTCAGTGGAGGTAAAAACCGCCGATATCCGAATGCAGCAAATGGAGATTTCAGGACAAGAATTGTTAACCAAAGATAAAGCGGCTTTGCGAATCAACTTTTTTGTGCGATATCAAGTGGTAACGATTACCAAAGCTTTGGTGGAAAACAAAGAGTTTGACAAACAATTGTACGTATTGATGCAGTTAGCTTTACGAGCCTTTGTGGGAAGTTTTACTTTGGATGAATTGTTGAGCAGAAAAGATACGATTGCTCAGGATATTTTAGAGCAAAGTAGCATGAAATGCGAAGCCTTGGGATTGACTATTACAGATGCCGGAATTAGAGATATTATCTTGCCCGGTGATATGAAAGAAATCATGAACCAGGTGTTGGTGGCTGAAAAGAAAGCCCAAGCCAACAGCATCATGCGAAGAGAAGAAACAGCTGCCATGCGTAGCTTATTGAACACCGCCAAATTAATGGAGGATAACGAAATGTTGTGGAAATTGAAAGAGATGGAATATGTGGAGAAAATTGCCGATAAAATTGGTGAAATTACCGTGGCCGGAAGCGGCAACATCATCGGACAGTTGAAAGACATTTTTGTAAAATAACCGAAACCCTGAGTTCATTTTTCAGGGTTTCTTTTTAAAACCTTGAAAAAATGAAAGAAAATGATAACTTCGAATTTATGGAATTTTTAAAATTAGTGATCTTGCTTATCAAATTTGTTGCCCTTGTAGTAAGCTGCAACATGTAAGTTAGCACTAGATTTTACTACTTATACAAGCCCGTAGGCTTTTAATTATATTGCCTGACACTATAAAATGTCAGGCAATTTTTTTGTTCATTAGTTTAGTGAGGATTAGTATTAAGATAATAGTATTAAGTATTAAGACATTTTTATTACTATTTAGCACTTTCGAAGTTTAAAAAATATAGGACTGGAGTTGGGAGTGATTAGTGATTAGTGATTAGTAAAGTTGGGGTAAGAGCGATAAGGGAGGATTAGAGGAGGCCTGCTGCGAGGGCTAGGGAAATGATTATGAGTAATAAGGCTACGGTTACTTGTAAAAAGCGGAGGGTTACCTTCTTTAAGAGTTTGTTGCCTAAATAGGCTCCTGCGATTCCGGCACTTGTGGCTGCGATTACCAGCGTGAGATTGTCGGTTAGACCGGATGTGGTGAACTTTGTGGCATACATGCTTAGGCGAGTGAGATCCACAAAAGTAGAAACTACTACTGCTGTGGCCACAAACGCTTCTTTTGAAAGGCCGGCTTTAATTAGAAAGGCACTTCTCAGAGCCCCTTGATTCCCAGAAAGTCCGCCAAAAAAACCACTTAGTACTCCACCTATCGAAAGCTTGTCCTTGCTAAACTGTAACTTACTGAAGTAAGGTATGAGGTCCATACTTGCAAAAATGATGAGTAAAATGGCTATTATGAATTTCATCGGATACACTTCAAAGTAGTTTCCAAATGCGGTATAAGCGAATAAGGGTTGCCAATCGGTGCTGTTTATCAAAATCCACGAACCAATGACTGCTGCAATAACTGCCGGAATACCAAAACGCAAAACGACTTCTTTGTTTGCTTTACGACCGACTAAAAACAGTTTAAAAATATTATTAAAAAAATGAACCACTCCGGTTAAGGCAATTGCTATTTCAACGGGAAAAAACAGCATGAATACCGGTGTCAGAATTGTTCCGAGTCCGAAACCCGAAAAGAAAGTCAGTATTGCAACGAGGAATGCGGCTACGGATAGTATTAGTATTTCCATTTATTTTGTGCCAGTTGTGATTAGTAATTCGCAGCTTGAAGTTGGTAATTTTTATTTTAGTTAGGCCAATACAATCCTGAAGCCTAACCGGCTTTATTCAGTTCATAAAAATAACAAATTTCAGTTATGCCTCACAACTATTTTGTTTAATTTGCTGTAGCAGGGTCAATCATAGTTGCCACTTCTGAAACAGCATTTGCGGGAAACCCGCCTCTTTTCGCGTGTTCAAGAATCAGCTCCTCCGACGGTGCGTTGTACACACAATAGATTTTATCCGTGGTCACATAACTATGAACCCATTCGATTTCGGGTCCCAGTTCGTTCAACACGCCACAAGAAGTTTGGGAAATAGCTTTTAATTGTTCCGGTGATAATGTGCCTGCACCCGGAATTTCTCTTTCGATTACGTACTTTGGCATACTTATTTAATTTTGGTTCCTACTCGTATGGCTTTTGGGATACGCCCCGTTTTTGATGGTGTCCGGACTCCATGGTTTTTTATTTAAAAAGTTTTCACACGTTAGACTACCTTGTTTAATTATGCAGCACAATTCGAAACCTTGCTTTCCCTTCTTCCAAATGAGCAATCGCTTCATTCACCTTTGCCATTGGAAATTCCTCCACCTCGGGATAGATGTTGTGTCGTACACAAAAATCGAGCATTGTTTTCGTTAGTGCAGGACTACCGATTGGACTTCCACCTACTGTTTTTTCGCCCATAATTAAACTGAAAGCAGGGATTGCCATCGGTTCCAAAACAGCACCTACCGTGTGGAACCTTCCTTTTGGTGCTAAAGCCGTCAAATAGGAATTCCAATCCAATGTGACATTGGTGGTGTTCAAAATAAAGTTTAGTTTACCTGCAATGCTTTCCAGTTCTTCCGGAGCTGTGGAGTTAATCACTTTACTCGCACCCATCGCTAAAATGTTCTTCTTTTTATCGGGATTGGAGCTAAATGCAATTACTTCACAGCCCCAGTGTTTTAAAAATTTGATGGCCATATGTCCCAAACCGCCAACACCAATAACACCTACTTTGTCCGTAGGTTTAACTCCCGCTAAAATAATGGGATTAAAAACCGTAATTCCGCCACAAAGTAATGGTCCGGCTTTACGCATATCAATAGCTTCCGGCAGTGGAATAGCCCACGACCAATGGCCACGAACCGTATCGGCAAACCCACCATTTCTACCTACAATAGTAGCTTCGCCGTTAGCACAAAGATGGTGTTGACCGTCCATACATTGTTCGCAACTCATGCATGAGCCACTCATCCAACCCAATCCTACTTTATCGCCAACTTTTAGATTTTTTACCGCAGCTCCTGCAGCGATTACTTCTCCAATTATTTCGTGACCGGGGACTATGGGATATTGCGTCATTCCCCAGTCGTTGTTAATCATACTTAAATCTGAATGACAAATGCCACAATAGGCTACTTTGATGTCTACTTGTTCAGTGCCTAACGCTCCTAATTCATACGTATAAGGGGTTAGTTTTGCCTTGGGTTCAAGGGCTGCAAATGCGTTTACTTTCATGGGTTTAGAATTTTGGATTGTTAGATTGTTGGATTGTTAGATTGTTAGATTGTTTGATTGTTGGATTTTGAGTGATTAGATGGGCGGTACAAAAGTTCTTTTTTGGTGTTTCAGGTAAATTTTCAATAGTGGTTACACAAATATAATTAAAAATTTAATGTGATGGTGTAATTTATTGATTATCAAAACATCAACTACATTCAATACTAGAGTACCTACTTTTATCTAATCTGACAAACTTCGTTTATATATTATGCTATTTTGCTATCTCTTATAGAAAGGTGTGAATAAAAAAACTCCCTTGACATTTTTCTTGAAAAGGGAGTTGATACGATTAATTTGTAGTTTTATTCAGATTTCTTTAATTGTCCTATTTTTTCAGAATTCGGGTCGATATCCATACTTATTTTTATGAACAAATCACCATTTTCTGTTTTATACGTTGTTCCTTTTTTTAAATTGCCATCAATTTCTTGTGGTTTTAATTTGTGCATTGCCCCGGTTATTGGATCTACTATAATTCCAATTAACCCACCAAATGCAATATTTCCTATATACCAGGCATTGAACTTTTTCTCTAATTTAGTTTCATAAGTTTCATATCCGTCTAGTTTTAAGACTAATTGATATTCTTGGTTTCTTTTAAGATTTTTTTGAACAGGCGTGTTGCCAATTTCAACTTCGTTAATGAACACTTTTGCAGCACTCGGTTCTGAAGTTATTTCCACATTTTGTCTTGAGCCTGAAATAATAGTTGCGCAGCTTGAAAGTAGTACTACAGATGAAAGAATAAGGATTCTAAAAATGATTTTCATTGAATTGTGTTTAAAGGTTAGTCAAGTTTTAATGTATATTGTTTTAAAGATGAAACATCTCCATCATATCTATAAAGTTCAATTTTTAATCGATAACAACTACTCCATAGGTCTGGTTTTTTTTTATCCACAACCTTTACAATATTCGCTCCGTTCTTTCGTGCTTCATTTTTTGCTTTTGTCATTAAACTGTTGAAACTACAGTCTGTAGAAAATCCCGAATCTTGAAATCTTAAATCGCCCACTTTTACTAAGTTTGCCGGTAATTTGTGTTCGATGTCTAAAAGTGCAACGCTTTCGGTACTATTTAATGCCGGTTGAGGATTAACAAAATTTGAAGTGATTTTTGGACTACAACTTGTAAATCCCAATACTGCAATCATAAACAGCATTTTAGTCATTTGTTTCATGTTTTATTTTTAAAAGATTACACATTCTTACTAAAACCCCGCAAATATATATAACTTTTCCCTTCCTATAAAAAGAAATATCAAGCTTTTTCTTATGTTTTATTCTAGGTAAGACCTATGAATTCCTTACGACTACGAATTCAAATCATTACAGATTTAGACGTCTTCAGTGGGATGACATAGCGTGGTAAGTGTTGGGTGACTTTGATAATGGGATCCCTCCTTACGTCGGGATGACATAACGTGGTAAGCGTTGGGTGATAAGTTGGGGGTGAGTTTGATTATGGGGTTGCTGCCTACTGCGTAGGAGGTCCCTATTTCGTCTTCGACATCCCGCGGGATGACAAACTTTGAGGGTAAACAGGGGGTGATAAGCTGTGGGTGACTTTGATTATGGGATCCCTCCTTACGTCGGGATGACATAGCGTGGTAAGTGTTGGGTGACTTTGATAATGGGATCCCTCCTTACGTCGGGATGACATAACGTGGTAAGCGTTGGGTGATAAGTTGGGGGTGAGTTTGATTTGGTTGGTTATCTAAACACAACACCAACATAACTTTTTATTGAATCTTACACACTTCACCTTCCATTGAAAAGTCCATTACTTTACAACGAAACGTAGCACAATTTTTATTCATAGTAAGAATTTTTATGTTGACACCGCCATTCGCATTAATTTTTAAATCCTCTTCGTCAAATGTACTTTTGGATGTATCACAAAATAGGTTGTATTCACAGTCGTTGATCCATTGTATTTTAAAGTACATTTTACCTCTAATTCTTTCACCGGCGATGGTAAACGTCTCTTCTGATTGCCAATTTCCTCTTCTTTCAATAACATACCTTCGGTCCAATTTGGCGTCTACAATTTCAAAGGTACCTGATTTAAAATCGTTACAGCCTTTGATAATATGCTTCGGTTCAGTGTTTGCAAAGCTGCAGAAAACGAGTAGGAGTACGGGTAGGAATTTCATGGTTTGGTTTTTTAGGTTGGTACTAGTTTGATACGTTGTTTTTCGTTATAGCAAAGTGAGATTATAAAAACCAACATCAGGAGCCTGAAATGGTTGCTAACTAACTTCCGATGATCATTCAATTTGTACTTCGCTCAACGAAGTCTCATAACCATCGTTATTGACTTCTACGTTCTCGACTTAATTTCCTTTTTAATCTTATTGATTGTTCCTAAATTTAAAAGCACAACCGGTACTAAAGTAATAGGCATCACTACAAGCGGTGTAAATCCTGTATTTATAGTGATATACATGCTGGCAATAAACAAAACAGTTAATGCAGCTACAAGCAAACCTGTTAGTATTCGCAATGCTTTTTCATTCTTTTTTAGTTCCTCAATGGTTCTTTCACTTAACTTTTTGCTTTTCATTTTGTTGTTTTATATAGTTAGTGCTATTTTTCCCTTACTGAGTGCAACGCCTAATGCGGCACCAACACCAATTCCGTTGCCTACATTTCTTTTTTTGGATTCTTTCATCATCGGTATTTATTCCCTTTTAAGCACTATTTTCATTCCCCTTTGATTCAATTCAAATGTATTTTCTTTAACGTTAAATACCATTGTAATATCGGCAGGGTCAAACTTAAAGGTATCGTTCTCATAGGCATCCAAAGGGATTTCACCTTGGCCGGTTGCTTGGGCATATAAGGTATTATCTTTTTTACTTATTGTAATTTTTAACGGGAAATTTTCATTTCCATAAACACCTAAATAGTTATCCAAATCTTCCGATTGCAACTGTATCTTTTTTTCAGCAAGTAAAGGTTCGTTGTATACAACCATCCGAATTTCTTTTGTGGGGAATCTAGTAGTAGGAAGGCTATTGTTTTGCAGTACGATTATGGTTTTGTCATTGGTCAAATGCCTTTCAATAAATGTAGAATAACCTGCCCAACCCCCCGAATGGCTTACTATTTTTCCATACTTGGCATCATCAGTAATAAACCAACCAAAACCATAATTGGTTTCTTTTCCATCGGTTGTTTTTGTGGATTGGTAGAGTAAATCCCGGCCCTTTTTACTTATGAATTGCTCATTATACAAAGCCCTGTCCCACACTAATAAATCAGAAATGGTGGAGTTCACCATCCCGTCACCAACAATTCCGTCGAGATAATACGAATAAAACTTTTTACCGAAGCTATCGGGCAGTACTTTATTGCCCAAACTATCCAAAACATAGCCGTTTGCATAATTTTCCACTTTCATCGGTTTATACCTGCTTCTGTAAACGAAGGTATTGTTCATTTTTAAGGGTTTAAAAATGTTTTCTTGTAAATACGCTTCAAATGATTTTTTAGCTACTTTTTCAACAATCAAACCCAAAAAGGCATATCCCGTATTACTGTATTCAAATTTTTCATTGGGTTTAAAGCGAATCGCCGGTTTGTGTTTTGCAAACTCGTTGACGATATCCTGATTGACTACAAATTTAGTTTTGTCCCATTTTTCATCAAAGAGTTCCATGTAATCCGGTAATCCTCCGGTGTGATGTACTAAATTTCTAATGGTAATACCTTCATAAAAAGCAAGCTCGGGAAGGTACTTCGAAATTTTATCATCATAACTTAGCTTTCCTTGTTTTTCGAGCAATAGAATTCCCATTGCGGTAAATTGTTTTGACACGGAAGCTAACTCAAAAATAGTCGTCTCGTTTAATTTCCTTTTCGAAGCCTCATCTGCTAAACCATAACTTTTTTTAAAGATTACATTTCCTTTATCGGCAATCAGCACATTGCCGTTGAAAGCATTTTTGTTATAAAGAGCAGTAAACAAGCTATCTAGAGTGTTCGTTTGTGCCGTTTGTCCAAATGATAAGGCAGAAAAAAACATTCCTAAACCTATTATAAGTATTCTTTTCATAGGGTTGTGTTTTATTATTAGTTATTCGGTTAGACCATCAAATATAGGTAACTTTTTTATTGGTTTTGAATCGTGGTTGTGGTTTTTTTAACAAGATAGTCTACTCAATTAGTAGTAGGAGCTTTCATTTATTCGCTTAAAATTCTGTACCAATTAGTTTGAAGCTTCCAATTGTTTGTTGGGTTTTTCGCTACTTGCTCTTCAAAATATCTGATGTCTTCTTCATGTGTGGTGTAAATGAATTTTGTTGATGGGGCACTAAAAAAATTTCTAAACACAAAAAATGTAATCGTTACTTTTTCCTTGTCTTTACTAATACCAATGTCATTTCCCCCATGAGAAACAATGGGGAATTCATAGGGAAGTTTACATATCCAATTATTCCAACTCACATTTGATTTAAGTTTGTCGTTTTTGACTTGATCTACGATTTCCATTCGTTTGTCATACAATAGATGCCAATCAATTTTTTCAATAACCTTGTCAAAGGTCCACCTGTATAAAGTTAAATAAAATAAGATTGCAAAAGTCAGTATTTTTAGAAACCTCAGTTTTGTACTTGCTTTCCTTTCTTTTATTAGTTTAAAAAGTTGCATAATCAAAACAATCAGTAGTAACAGTGAAAGGCCTAACCAAAGAATCGGTACAACAAAATAAGGCACTAGATAGTGTTCTATTAGTTTCCATATAATCCAAACTATGATTATTATGATTAAAAACTTGCCTTTCATTAAATATAGTTTAATTGGTGTCGGATTAACTTTAACTACCGTATTACTTTTATTAAAGTATCTTTTTTAGTCTCATAGTAGGTAAAAGTCTCATATGTAATTTCAACATATAATGTATCTTTATTTTTTTTATTAATTTCTATTTTTCTCATTTTATCCAGTCCTTCATGCTTTTTTACATTAAAAAATAAAATATCATTTGATAAATTGATTCTAATGTCTGATTTTTCTATGCGATTCCATTCCAACAAACTAATTGAATCTTTATCTATTTTAAGAAATGCAGGATATACGATATTTTCATCATTTTCATCATATGTTATATGAGGAGGAGGAGGAGGTAAAGAGTACTTGTTTTTTTTTATTAATTCATGTATTTTTACATCTGATTTTCTTTGCCAACTACCGTAAATCTCTTCGCGGTTCCATTTGGGTTTTCTTTCTTTTAACTCGATAGGAATTTCTGTGAAATTGAAGAAAACACACTTATTGTTTTTATTAAAATGTTTGTCAAATTTTATTTTAAAACCATTTTGAGACAATAAAAAATAGGTGTTATCGACCTTTTCAATTTTCCATTGCGACTCATTATCTATTCTATAATAGTCAAAACGACAGTATGTTGTATCGTAAAAATCAATTTCTATCGTGTCACG
Source organism: Flavobacterium orientale (assembly GCF_014638005.1). Lineage (GTDB taxonomy): Bacteria > Bacteroidota > Bacteroidia > Flavobacteriales > Flavobacteriaceae > Flavobacterium > Flavobacterium orientale. The sequence continues at coordinate 52,170 of NZ_BMFG01000008.1, read as the reverse complement.
AGATTCAATTATTAAATTATAGGACTTATTAGAAAGGTTTATAAAGTTGTCGTTACCGGTACAACAGCAACATAAAAATGTAAAGAGTATACTAGTAACTATGCTATATTTTTGGAAATTCATACTAAAAATGTTAGGTAACGTATTTGTTTTAGCGTTGTATTTCTAATTATCAATCCTCAAACGAATCGTTGTATACGTGTTCGATCTTTCCATCCGTAATAACCACTTCATTACCATCGATAATAAGACTCCCTGAAAAGGTCATGCTGATGCAGTTTTTTGTATTTACATTTACTTTGCTCAACAAGGTTCCCGCAACAAAATCACCTTCCGTAACCGTTGTATTTTGAATTCGGGTGTAGATGAATTCTTCCAATATGTTAGTCCCTTTTCTTTTGTAAGGCAGTTTCACAGTGATGGAATAGGAGTTCTGCGGTGAAAAGGTACCGTTAGATAAGTATAGGCTTAAGGTGTGACCTGAACCGTCATTATCTAAGTCAATGCCTCGACCCGACATTTGGAATTCCATAGGCTCGCCGTTAATTTTCATGGTGATTGTTTCCGTTTGCGGACAAGAAGGGCCGTCATCGCTTGAACAAGAATTTAAAAGAAACAGACTTAGTACGATACATCCAAATAGTTTAATAGGCTTCATTTTTACTGTTTTTAGCAGGATTATTAGATTGGGTAGCGGTTGTGTTGTTGCACAACGGCTGTTTTCAAATATAAGCACTTTTATATTATGTGGATGTTATTTTTTAGAAAAAAGGGGGAAACTGAAGGGAGTGGTTTTTTTAATTACTTGTACGAAAAACTCCGTCAGAGTTCCAAACTCTGACGGAGTTTATATTAGGAGACTATAAATGTTATAGTGAAATCAATGGTCATTTTAAGCAGTAACAGTCTATTCGATTGTTTATTTTATATAATTTGGTGAAACGCATTTTGACCAATAATCGAGAATCACTTTCATGATATCCTTTACCTCCTTATATTTGGAAGGTTTGATAAAAAAGCCTTGAACGGATTTTGAATAGGCATCTACAATATGATTTTGCTCCGCACTCGTAGAAAAAAACAAGAAAGGAATCGACTTCGATCGAAGTGATTCATTCTCATGGATTTTTTCCCGTAACTCAATTCCATTTAACTTAGGCATATTGATATCCGAGAAAACAATAAACGGTTCAACATCTTTTTCGGTCAAATACTCCAGTGCTTCATTACTGTCTAAGAAAAAAATAAGTTCGTTGTCGTAATCTAATGCATCCAACGCCTGTTTAATGATTTCCTGATCGTCGGCATCATCTTCAATGATTACTATGGGTCCTTTTCTATTCATGTTTTCCTCTTTTTTCTAAGCCTTTTTTGATTACAGTAAAGTAACAGTTATGGTGCGGTAAAGTCATTATACAATTGTATGAAAGAGTTAAAAGATTTACTCTTATTATGGGGTGGTTTGTTTGTGGCTAGTTATTAGTTATTAGTGATTAGTGAATAGTGATTAGTAATTAGTAATTAGTAATTAGTGAATAGTGAATAGTGATTAGTAACTAGTGATTTAGAGCATAGATAGTGGAGGATAAGGGGGGATTAGAGAAGGCTTGCTGTGTGGGGATATACGCAGCGTGGAGTGCCTATAATGAAAATGGGTAAACTCTATGTAAAAGCCAGTAAGTCCGGTTCCAAATATTTTTCTTTTGCTTTTTCACACTTAAAAATATCTGTACTGTAATGTTGGTCTATACAATTTTTAAAGTTCTGTTTCAGTTGTGGGTACGAGGTGATGAATTCATGAAATGTTGCTAACTTTTGTTTTTGCATAAAGTGTTTCACTACTTTAATAGCCGCTACGGTTAGGGTATCATTGTACTTTCCTGTTGCACCCAAATGTCTGACATAGTTCTGAAGTTGTGTCGTTATATTTTGAATTGCTATGGGTTCACCGTACTTCATTATATGTATCCAAGCTAATCTTAAATGTGCTTCATGGGTAAAAAGTGTAGGGTCTACTAAAGCGTTTGCAAATTGTTCTTCAAACTCTTGGTCTGTTAAAAGGAAATGGTGTTCCATATTTTAAAGATTATTATTTTACTTTTTGCACTTTGAAAGGGGCTCTTTTCGTTACTTTTTTGTTGTAGTAGCTCAATACCCATTGTATTTCATTCCTTTACGATGCTTGTTTCGCTTTCCGATAGGTACTATAAACCGGCAAACATAACCCACTTTTAGATTAACTCCATAAAAAAACTGTTCCTCTTCCTAGATGCTTTAATCCCAGCCGCCTTTTAATCCACTTTCATCTCTATATTGACTATCATTTTTACCATACGGATCATTATGATATTTATGCAAAAGCCGGTTTAGTTTGGTGGCTTCACCCTTTTTTAGAACGGTTCTCATCCCTGCATAATATTCTTCTCCCTTATATCTGGATTCAAACACTAGTTCTCCTTTATAAATAACGGTGTTTTTTACTACTTCTTTATTGGATGTATACGCTTGATAGTAATATTTGTTATTACCTTTAATCTGTTTATTAAAAATAAATCGAACGCCACTAATTCCTTCCGTAGTTCCAATCAACTCAATTTTCTTTATATCATTCAAAATATCAATGATGAAAGTAGACTCATTAGTCTCTTCATAGCCCGGATTCTTTTGATAATAATAGATGTGTTTGATTGTAACATACATAAGATTTCCTTTTCTTTGATAAGAATAGGTTTCAGAAGTTGTACTTGTATTTCCATTGAATTTTTTAATCTCATGAAAATAAATAAGATTTGCGGCTTTGTCAATCAGGCTATATATTTCATTGGCTATTGGCTTTCTTACGCCGGCTAATTTTTCTTGCTCTGTCTCTTTTGTCGCACTTTCTTGGACATCAATTAAAATTTTTGAAAGTTGCTTCGTTTCATCATCTGTAAGTCGTTCTACATTCTTTGTAAATCCAACAGGTTTTTCTTCGCCATCTTCAAGCTTAAAATACCTTTCAATTTCTTTATTTGCAGCATTGTAATTTCTTAATTTAACCTCTGCCATGATATGTAGGTATTGCAATTGGAAGTTACTTCCTTTTAGCGATTCTTTTGATTTCTTTATATAGTCTATCGCTGCTTTATACTCTCTACTTTCATACAATTCTTTCGCTTTGTAGTAATTTCCCTGAGCGATCATATTCGAAGACTGAGAAAACAACGTAGTTTGAAATAGAAATAAACAACATATAATGATAATGTTTTTCATGTTTAAGAATTTAAATACTAGCTATTACTTTGGTTTTGATGCTAAAAAATAGATGGTCACGGCATCCGCAGTTAGGTGCTCCCCCCATTCTTTCACTTGACCCGGCTCCAAACTCACGCTGAATTGTGTATTCGTAGGATTTTTATCTGTCAATCGTGCACCAAAGCTTATCTTTCTGTTTGAAATATTTTCAATTCTCGCTACATAATAATGTCTGCCTGAATTAAGACTTTTTTTAACTTCAAATCGTACTCTAATTTCATCAAACAAAACTGCCGTTTGACTTATGTCACCTATAGACCACCCTTTGTTGTTTTTGAATACTTTTACATCTGTAGGTTGTTGTGCCATGATTTGTTGACTTCCAACGACTATCAGTATTACCACTAACAGCCTTTTAAAATTTAATAAATTGCTTACTTTCATAATGATTTAATTTTTTCCGATTTCGTTTTTTCCGATTTTAAAGCCCCAATATACTACTTTCTGTATTATTTTTCCAAATAAAAAATGCATTTTAATTGAAATTCTATGGTTTTTTAGGTGAAGTTATTCCCGTATTTTAGGTGATGATATGCAAGTACTTACTATTGTTTGTTGGATTTATTACAACCGCTTTGGTTCACTTTTGATTTCATCTAAACTGATTATGAAGCTGTTTTTATTTTTTTAAAAAGAAAATTTAATTTACATGTGGGATGGGGAGACTTTGATTATGGGGTTGCTTCCGCCTAGGCGGGACAAGCCTGCGTCGGGATGACATAGCGTGATAAGCAGGTAAGTCTATTTTAATTATCTGTTCGAACAACTCCGTCAGAGTTTGGAACTCTGACGGAGCTTAATTCGGAAACTATACGAGAAAAAAGGGAGGTGAGTTGGATTATGGGGTTGCTGCCTACTGTGTAGGAGGTCCCTTCCGCCTATGCAGGATAAAATTTCGTCTTCGACATTCTGTGGGATGACAAAAAAGGGGGTGATTAGCTGTGGGTGAGTTTGATTATGGGATCCCTCCTGCGTCGGGATGACAGAGCGTGTTAAGCAGGGTGTGAGTAGGATTATGTGGTTGCTGCCTACTGCGTAGGAGGTCCCTATTTCGTCTTCGACATCCCGCGGGATGACAAACTATGAAGGTAAACTGAATGTGACTTGGATTATGGGGTTGCTGCCTACTGCGTAGGAGGTTCCTTCCGCCCAGGCGGGATAAAATTTTGTCTTCGACATTCTGTGGGATGATAAACTTTGGGGGTAAAGAGGGGGTGTTATTGCTCTTTTTTCAAAAGTTCGTACTTTTTCTGTTTTTCTTGCCATCGTTTTACGGCATATTGTTGCATGTCTTCCACGCGATCCTTTTCGTCTACTATTTCAAAACCGAGAAGTGATTCAATGATATCTTCAAGGGTTACAATACCATCCATTCCACCATATGGATCGATAATTAATGAGATATGTTCTTTCTTGTGAAGCATTTCTTCCCAAGCGTCAAATAATGTTTCACTTTCAGGAAAGTGAATTATCTCTCTTTTAATATCTTTTAATTTTAAATTAAACTGGTCTTCTGCCAATTTTTCAAATACTAATTCTCTAAATACATAGCCAGTGATGTTGTCTCTATATTGGTTATAAATGGGTATTCTCGAAAAGTGAAGAAACTCTTTATTTTTCAGAAACTCTTCCAGAGTCATCTCTTCATTGGCTGATACTACCACAATTCGTGGTGTCATTACTTCTTTGATTTTTAAACTTTTAAGTTTAATTAGATTTTGAATAATTTTATTTTCTTTGTCTGCAAAAATACCTTCCTGTGTTCCGATACTTGCCAAAGCAGCGATTTCTTCTCTACTTGTTGTAAGTTCTGATTTTTCCCTTGCCAGCATTTTTGTCAGTATGGATGAAGTCCAAACTAACGGATAAATGATTACTATCATTGCCTTAATAACTTTGGTAGCTATTCCCAGTAATTCCTTACTGTAGTTAGCTCCTACTGTTTTGGGAATAATTTCAGTCAGCACTAAAATTAAAATAGTTAATACAGCTGAAACCACTCCAAAATAGGCTTCCCCAAAAACGATTGTAGCTTGGGCTCCTACACCCGCAGCTCCAACTGTATGAGCCATCGTGTTGAGTGATAAAATGGCAGACAGTGGTTTATCTATATCTTGTTTTAAATGCAACATGGTTTCAGCATCTTTGTCGCCATTTTCATGTCTTGATTTTAAATAGGAAAGAGGAGTGGACAGCAACACTGCTTCCACAATGGAGCATATAAACGAAGTAATTAATGCTGCAAAAAGATAAATCAGTAATAAAGTCATTTTGTTTTGCTTGTTTTTTTTTAGTAACTGTTGTTTATTAAGCAATGCCTGACGTAACCAAATACACACCAAATATATACAACTTTTACATCCGATTCAAAAATTATTCTTCCCTTATTTTAAAATTGTGTAGTCCAATTTGACACCTCATGTAGGGCCTCATTTCTGTCCCTTTTGCATCGGAATACGTACCCGCTCCGAGAAGTGTCCTTCTAAAATAGCACTGTGCTCACTTCGAATAGCAGGGGAGCTATTCGCGGCAACGGGTTTTTCAGTATTTTAAGTTGTAAAGCCACACCAAGGAATTCGTTAGCGGGGCTGTTTTTTCTTTCTGTTGTTCCGAATGATTTCAATACACATGGGTACTAATGATAGCAAGATAATTCCCAATATAACCATTTTAAAATTATTTTTAACAATGGATAGATTACCAAAAAAGTAACCCAGGAAAACCAAACTTAAAACCCATATAAATGCTCCACTCACATTATAACGAACAAATTTGGCATAGGGCATTTCTGCAATTCCTGCTACAAATGGAGCAAACGTTCTGATAATCGGTAAGAAGCGAGCGATAATGATTGTTTTTGGACCGTGATTTTCATAGAATTGATTTGTCTTCAGAATGTATTTCGGATTTATGATTTGCTTATCACTTATCTTCCAATTGAGTATTTTCAGACCGATAGTCTTACCAAGATAATAATTGAGAGCATCTCCCAGAATTGCTGCTATAACCAAAAGTAGCAGCGTAAAAAAAAGATTTAATTCTGCCGTTTGTCCTATATCATTTTGAACGCCTGCACAAAACGTCCCTGCGGTGAACAATAGTACATCTCCCGGTAAAAAAGCCATTACCAAAAGTCCTGTTTCCATAAATACTATCAAAAATAATAGCACATAAATCCATACACCGTACTCCCAAACCAATTCAAAAAGATGATGGTCAAGATGTACTATAAAATCCAAAAGATTATTGATAATTTCCAAAGTGTGTTTTGTTTAAGATTAGCATCGTACTTGTAAATTTCTTTTTACGTTTTGACCTATAGCAATTGTTTGTTTTTAAAAACTTCTAGTTCCAAGGATCGCAATTCAGTTTCCATTTTCTTTTCCTTTTTAAATACTCCTGTCATTCTATTGATTTCACCACTTTTGAGTTGGTCAAGGTCGATTTTTAAAAAGGCAGCTTCCAGGCTGATTCGTTTTGTGAACAGTAGGCTATTTTGAGATTGGTTAAGTCTGATGAAATTAGTATTCCCTTGTTCTTTACCATTCAACGACAGGTTTTCGCCTTTTATACTATCCTTGAAAAGTTGCTACTTTTTTAGGTATTGATTATTCCGATAAGCATGAGCCATAAAAAAGGTAGCAAACACCATAAGGTGGTGCGTACAATGATAACCGACATTACTACTTTGATTGTAATTATGTTTTAGATTTTAGATCAAAATAGTGATTGCGGGTCTGTAGTACCAAAGCATGGGAACAGCGTCAAAAGAAATAATCGGACCATCGTTTATGTAAAACAATGAAAGGGAAAGATGAGCTTACTTGATGTTAATTTTAGAGGAATGGTTTTACCAATCTCTAAATAAAGGAGTTTATAATCGTAGGTTTCGGCAGTAGGAAGCGATACCTTATCGTTACCAGGAATGAATGGTATTTTAACTATTTTAAACGACCAATTAGCCTGATTAGTTCTGAGACACCCATCAACGATTAAGGCTTGATGGTCGTTGTTGATTGAGGAAGTAGTAATCTCTCCTTGGCTATCAATTGTTGTGAGTACTCCACTAAAATCTTGCGGAGCACCAACGGACAGACCTAAAAACAGGCTGCAAATAAAATACTTAAAGCCAAGCATTTTGAATAATTTATTAGACAAATGTAAAGGTATTATGTGTTAAGAAATTCATAAAAATTAATTTCTAAAAAATCTTTATTACAGTGTTTTTTTAAAATCAATTTCCCACTACATTTGTTGCGATTTAATTCACTTCATTATGGAATTAGCTATTGGTTATATTGGTTTTATTATTTCAGCGTATGCGGTAATAGCCAATGACGTTATACAAACTCTTGGCACATTTATAGCTTCAAATTTTAAAGTAAAGTGGTGGTGGCTTTGGTTGTTTGCGATTAGCATTTTATCAATAACGCTATTTTATGGATGGTATTATAATGATGGCGATGTATCTTATGGCAGATTGGACACTATACCCTTTCCGGAAAAATTAGAATGGTGGTACCTTTTAGCACCAATCGCCCTTTTAGTCATAACACGTGTTGGGATTCCGGTGAGTACAACTTTTATGATTTTAAGTATATTTTCATCCGGTGTGATTGTAGAAAAGATGATTTTGAAATCGGTTTATGGCTATTCAATTGCCTTTGTGTTTGCCATTGTTGTATATGTTGTATTATCTAAAAAATTAGAATCCAAGTTTTCAATAGATAAATTAGATAAACAAGCCAAGAAGCATTATTGGTTGGTAGCTCAATGGTTTTCTACCGGTTTTTTGTGGTCGCAATGGCTGATTCAGGATTTTGCAAATATTTTTGTTTTTCTTCCAAGAAAACTTTCCATCGAGCAACTCTTGATATCATTACTCATCATACTTCTGATTATGGCGTACATTTTCAGGAAAGGAGGAGGTAAAATTCAGGAAATAGTCAATCAAAAATCAAATACTGCGAATATTCGATCTGCTACAATTATCGATTTAATTTATGGCGTCTTTTTATTTGTATTTGGAAATCTCAATTCAATTCCGATGAGCACTACTTGGGTATTTATTGGGATTCTGGCGGGTAGAGAGTTAGCGATAACGTATTTATTGAATAAAACAAAAATAAAATATACTTACATCATTATAGCTAAAGATTTCGGCAAAGTAAATATTGGACTTGCTGTGAGTGTAGTGATCGCTTTTTTGATTCAGTATTTAAAATAGCTGTACCGTTTTGAGCTATTAGCTGTTAGCGGATTGATTTTTTATGGTTTAGCGGTGATGAATTATCGTTTTGGAGGTTGCGATATGTAATACGCTTTTTAAAAGATGGGAGTAACTAGATTGGACAATAGGATTGTGGTAAGTAGGAGGTTATAAGCTTTGTGTGATGTGGATTATGGGATTGCTTCGCCTGTTCGCTATCGCTCCAGTCCTTCCGCTTAGGCGGACATGCCTGCGTCGGGATAACATAGCGTGATAAGCAGGGGTACAGACATCGGAAAGGTGAGAGCAACTTTTTTAATTACTTAATCGAATAACTCCGTTAGCGTTTGGAACTCTGACGGAGTTTCATTCGGAAACTATACGAATAAGCGGAGGCGTCAGTTCTAAGAAAGTAGGGTTCTCTACTTGCTCATCCGTAATTTCTGTTAATCAAGTATATGGGCACTCTATTACCAACTCCATTTTTTGATTATTTTTGATTATTCCATTATTTTAAAGTCGTGAAGTCCAATTTGATAAATCATGTAGGGCCACATTTCTGTACCTTTAGCACCGGAGTAAGTACCAACGTTTGACGTTTCTTTAAATTCACCATCTTCGTTTCTTTGAATGTCTGATTTGTATGAAAGCGAATACTTTGTCCGGTTTTTCATTACAAGTACTACTTTCCTATCCTCTTCTTTATCATCCTCTTTTATCCCACTTGTTCCTAAGCAAAAATAAAATTCAATAGTTCCTTCTTCTCCTTTTTCATTGAATAGCGTATCGTTTTCCCAAATATCAATTATTTCTTGGAATGGTTCGAACGCAATGATTGAATAGTCAAAGTCAGCATCATCAGTGGGGTGGAGTTTAATTGTAAACTTTGTTCCTAACGGAAATGCGAAACCTTTTGCAGGCTCTGTTGGTAGATCTTGGGAATAGGAGAGCATGTTGGTTGTTAAGAATAGAATCAATAGTAGCTTTTTCATGTTTTTTTAGTTGATAGTTATGTGTTAACCGTTACGTGCTAACCACCCAAATATAAAACTTTTTGATCATTTTTTAACTGGTAATGTGTTTAGTGGTAGGCCTACTTAAAACATCAGTTCACTTTTTTTGTAAGCAGGACAATACCCGATTGGCAGCTGTTACTTTTTGTATGATTTGTACACTTCACTTTTAATCATTTCTTTTTCTTTGTTCTTTTTTATGTTTTTAAACTCTTTTTCGATATTACCTTTAAAATTCTGCTTCAAATTTGTAACCCCCAATTTTTCAATGCAATAAAGGAATTTATAGATGGAGTCTTCATTTTTATCAGTATGACTTAATGAAAACCAATACAGTTGAGCCGCAAAGTCATAGATTTCTAAATCCATAGCTATATCAGCATATTTATAGATATCATCTACGGTTTCGTTTTTATCTCTAAATAATTGTCCGATTGAATTTCTTCGAAACAACAAATAAGCATCTTCTGCATTTTGCGCACTTATGGGTAATCCAAAAAAAGGATTGTGATCTAGAATATTTTTTTTCTTACTGTTCCAATCTTCAATAGTATTACGTTTTCCTTCACCATTTTTTTTATTAAGTTCACTTTGTGAATAAAACAATTCAAAATTTGTCCAAGCTGAATTTGGATATTGTTTTATTATTTCTGCATATATCGAAATTGCTTTTTCGAAATTTCCTTTGTCGTGTTCCGCAATTCCTTTTTCTATTTCTGAGTTTAGTTGTTTGTTAAACAACTCCAATCTGTTTTTTAGTTCTCCTAAATATAAATCAGCATAGGCTTCCGGTATTGAAAACATTTTAACAACTTCAAGGTATTTGAATGCATAATCGAATTCTCCTTGTGACACTAACATAAAAATTTTTGTTGTTGGAATAAGTTGATTTCCTGCTTCCATTTCCATACATGCTCTCCAATAATCTGAATTATGACTGGTTAACTTTAAAACATCTTGTTGTTCAGAAAAGTTAGTTTGGGTTACCATCGTACCAAAATTTTTAACTCCGAGAAATATATCTTCTACACTAGTTTGATAACTACTCAAAATAGGCAGCACTTTGATTGCATAGCTTTTATTCATTTCAAATTTCTCTTGTAAGCTTGCGTTTTTGTAGTCTTGAAGGCTCTTTTCATTGTCTTTTTGAGCTATCAGCATTACATTTGTAAAAAGTAAAAATAGTAGGTAAAAAATAGTTTTATTTTTCATTTTATGTGATTGTTTATTTTTCAGGTTTTTAGAAATAGTTGCAGTTAATAAGTAACTAGTTTCAAATATAATTAACTTTCCTAATTCTTTCTAAGAGTGTACAAGTTTTTTCTTATGGTTTTTATATAGTTATAATTCTTGGTTGTTTTTAAGATTATGAGTAGGGTAGTTGCCTACTGCGTAGGAGGTTCCTTCCGCCTAGGCGGGATAAAATTTCGTCTTTTCGATGATGGGGACATTGGGGACGGTGGGGACGATGGGAAATGATAAGCTAGGTGTGATGTGGATTATGGGATTGCTTCGCCTGTTCGCTATCGCTCGAGTCCATCCGCCTAGACGGACACGCCTGCGTCGGGATTACAAGTCGGATTTTTTATTTGTCTGTCAGTTGGTTACTAAAATAATCCGGTAAAGTTGCAACTGCAGCTACCAACTTTTCATTACTCACTTTTTTTATAGTTTCATCTTCAATGTGGTAGTTGTAGTTTTTGAAAAGGAAATAAAATAACAATCTGTTGAAATAGTCTAATTCTGTGTCGGCTATAATTGCCAGCATTGCGTTTTCAATTTCATCTCTGTTTTTTGTTTCAGATAATGCTCTTCCCACACGCCCGATACTACCGAAGTAATGATTTGAAGCAGGATTTTCAATTCTAAAGGAAATACCCAAAATCAGGTCAGTCACATTAATATTTAGTTCTTCAAGCTCTCTGATATAGGTGTTTCTTTGTCTCCAAGCATAACTACCGTCTGACACTCGATCAAAACGGTCGTTCATAATATCCAAATGTGATTTTAAAAAAACTTCCCAATTATAAGTTTCAGCAGAGAGCAAGGCCATGTTGATTGCGTGTTCTCTTGGTCTACTATCTTGACTACAACCTCCAACTACTCTTGTACTTCTCATCTCATCGAGTAGTTTTGCTTTCTTTTTATCAGATAATGAAGTCCAATTTTTAGGTAGTTCTACCCAACCGTTTTTTAGATTGTCTTTAAACTTTGTTGTTGTTGTGTCTATTAAACAATCGGAATACCCTATCATTTGAGCATATTTTTGAGGAATAGCCACTGAACTGAAATTTTCCGGGAAGAAAAAGGCGGAAAGCGATTCTTCCGAATATTTTGTTTTTTTTGTGTATTTAATAAGCCACTTATTAGAAAAATCTTTTTGGTAAAGAGCTACGTCTTCTGAATGTATACTAAATCCATAATCATTTTTCAAGTCAAAATGTTCAAATTCTATACTATTTTTATTATCGTAGTTTTTGATTTGACTCTTAATAATCAACACATTTCTCTCAATGGTTGCACTTGGATATTTTTTTATAAAGTCGTCAAAGGAAATATTGGCTTCTATATCTTTCATTGCTTCCTTACAATTGTCTTTGTCCACTTCTACCAAGTGTCCAATAGTTTGGCTTTTAGCATAAAATACGGTATTGAAATTGCAAGTTTTGTATTTCAAGTTCAAAGAGTCCACTATATGACTCAATTTTCCCATCGTTTGCTCGCTATAAATTAAGCCGTTTGGATGCACTTTAAATTCTCCGTCTTGGCAAAAAGCTGTGATTGTGTAAAACAATCCAATTAGTAGTGTTGTGCTGTTTTTCATTGTGGTTGTCTTTTTAAAGTTGAGCCTAACTAGGATATAAAAACAAATATAAAAATAGCATTTTAGTTTTTTACTTTTCTAACTATTTTTAAAAATTCGGTAGAATCGGTTTCAATTCTATTCAAATATATGGGTATCAAATTCTCGTCCTGAATAAAATATTTTAAAGCACGTTTACAATAATAACGTTCATTGTCAATAGCTAAAAAAATTGTGTCTGTATTAATTCGATATTTTCCTCGTGTAATAGTTGTCCATTCAATTTCTTTTGACTTCAACATGTATTTTCCATCGGCTAATGTCAATTTATTTCCAATTTTATCCAATGCAATAAACTCCGGTTCTTTATCAAAAAAATTATATGGAAACCAAAAAGAGCTAACGCCAATTAAAGTAGCAATTACTAAACTAAACAAAATTACTTTCGATTCTTTACGATTTTTTCCTTCTTTTATTCTTCGGATACTTTTAATTGATGTAACTAAAAATAGTACTACGCCAAAAAAAAGGAAGCATAACATTTTAATTCCACCTACAAGTCCACCAAAATCACCTTCCGTTCTTAATTCGGATTTAAGAATGAAAAACAGCAAAATTCCAATCGGAAAGATTGCTTTTACTAATAGACTGTAGTTAATTTTTCTCAAATTATTGGAAACTAGTAAATGAAATTAAATATAACTAACTTTTTTTATCCCTCTCAACTACTATCCAAGCTTTTTAATAACGTATTTGAGGTTAAAAATATTTTAATTATTAGGAATTATGAGATTGCTTCGCCAGTTTGTTGTTGGTTGTGTGCTGCCTACTGTGTAGGAGGTCCCTATTTCGTCTTCGACATCCCGCGGGATGACAAACTTTGAGGGTAAACTGTGGGTGATATTGATTATGGGATTGCTTCGCCTGTTCGCTATCGCACGAGTCCTTTCGCCTCGGCGGACACGCCTGCGGGATGACATAGCGTGGTAAGCAGGGGGGCTCAGAAAACGGGCAATTTTTTTATAGCTGAGGCCTTAGAGGTGCTAATTCGCAATACAAATTTTAGCCACCTTACATTTTTTACCGTCTTGGGTGATTTGTAAATAATACACTCCCGCTTCCAAATTGTCTCGGGATATTGCAATTACATCGTCACTATTTCTTGGCGATTCTTTTACGATTTGTCCCAGGGAATTATATAAACAGTAGCTTGCGTTAATAAAGCCGGATGACGACGAAATTACTACCTGTTCCTTAAACGGGTTAGGACTAATGGTTATGTCATCTTTCCAAAAATCTTCAGTTGAAAGACTTGCGCAATTGGTTGGTACCGTTCCATCTGCCAGTCCTCTGTTATATATTGGCGTGTTATTTTGAGAACTACATTCTAAATAAAATACGGGGTCGCTAACTAATTCATAGCTAGCTGATACCGGGTGTTCTATGTTCCCCACACCCTCTATCCACGTTTCGTTGAATCCAAACCCATCCATCCTGTATAAGAAAAATTTCTTCCGTTGGCCACCCACGACATTTATATTTGTAATTGATTCAACATAATAGGAAACGCCGTTGGCTAACGTAACGATACTTCCTGCTTGTAAACTAAAGTCGAATAAGAGTACATCGGCATTATTATAAAATTTATAGACCTTTTTAGTAGCCACATCTTCCCTGAGATACACCTCTCCAAAATAAGGTTGAATATATTTATTATAGGTTATGCCATTAAAAGTTGCTTGTCCGTCCGGCGTAATAGAAAAATGACTAGGTCCCAATTGAGTCGCCATTAATACATGCCAGCTCGAATTGTTTAGCATCGGAAAATAGTCCTGACAAATAGCCGTAATCGGAAAAAGGATGACAATTAAAAGTAATTTTGTTTTCATAGTAGTAGTATATAATGTTTGCTATTTAAAGCAACTCTGCCAACTTGTAAATAATATCAAATATAACCAACTTTTTTATCCCTTTCTAAAAGAAATCAAGCTTTTCTTATCGATTTCATTTGCTAAACAAGGAACGTAATTACTACCTTTATATATGCTAATGCTAGTATAGAATACAAGTAAAATGAGCACTTCGGATAGTGGGGGGACTTACAATGAACACTATATGGTTTTATAGCAAGCTATTTATTTAAAACCACACCTTTGATGTCACTAACGTCTATTACACCAATATATCTTGAATCTTCACTATTATCTCGATTATCGCCTAAGACGAAAATTTTTCCTATTGGTATTTTCAAGGGACCAAAATTGTCTTTATTCCATTTTTTACCATACCGTCTTTCGATGGAATTGTCCGTTTTATTTTCAGGTTCAATACTTCTTTTTAAACCCATTTTTAAAGCAAATGATTCTTCCAATGCTATAAAACGCTCGTTTTCATAACCAAAAACCAATAATTTGTTATCCTCATACTCGTTACTAAGTTTAAGCTTTTCATACTGGACATTGTTAACCGCATAAAAATGCAATAATTTAAAATCTTTATCCTTGTTCGTACCGTTCACGTAAAGCACACCATTTTTGATTTCTACCAGATCATTTTCGATAGCACATAGTCTATGCACTCTTAGATTACTTCCGAATAAAGAATCACCATATTTATAACAAACGAAATCACCAATTTCCGGTTCCCTAGTATTTGTAGCCATAAATTTTGTTCCTTGTTTCAAATTGGGCTCGTTTGCAACGGTAGGATTATTATAAATTTTAAAAATCCCGAAAAATCCCAAAAATTGGTAGGTTACAAAACATACGCCGACAATGATTACTATCTTTTTTAGGTTTTTATTCATATTTTGTTGTCTTGTTTTAGGGTATTATTTTATTGGGTTAACTATTAAATAGTTCCAAATATAACCAAGTTTTTTATCCTTTTAAAAAGAAATCTAGCTTTTAGTTCTGTTTTTTTGGAGGTTAAAAGTCTTTTAATTATTGGAATTATGGGGTTGCTTGGCCAGTTTGCTGCTGCATGTGTGCTTTCGTTTCGGCGGATAGGTCGGGGGCGGGTAAGGGGGTTGCTGCCTACTGCGTAGGAGGTCCTTTCCGCCCAAGCGGGATAAAATTTTGTCTTCTACATCCCGCGGGATGACAAACTTTGGGGGTAAACTGGGTGTGACTTGGATTATGGGATCCCTCCTTCGTCGGGATGACAGAGCGTGGTAAGCAGGGGGAATAGATGGCACATTTATTGATTTTCATTTTTGCTTTCCCAATTTACAGAATGCCTATTGGCAAAATAATTCAGGGTCTATTAACTTTAACATAGGTAAACTTCAAATTTTTTATACTATGAAATTATATTGTTTTTTTATGCTTTTAAGTGTATTGGTCTCATTTTCACAAAATGATACACTTTCATCTTTTGATGTGAAAAAAGTTTTGAATGTTGATGAACAAAAATATTACTATTATGAAAAACTAAATTCTAAAGAAGATACATTTAATCCTGATAATTACATATTGATTGATAATAAAGTGATTAAATCGAAAAATAAATTAGAGATTATAAAAAATGGATTTTTAGAAAAGGAAATTATCTTCACTACAGCTGATAGTAAAAAAATCATACACATAGTTGAAGACACTCCCATTTTTTATAAAATATACTGCGATGAAAATGGTTTAAAAAAAGTTGAAGTTTTTAAGGATACGATTCTTATAAAAGAGTTTTTTTACGGACTAAATCATCGTGTTTATAGTTATAGTTATACCGATTTTGGCTATTTTTTATTAGATCATTTTAATGGTAAGATATATAAATATAAAGTAGTTGTCACTACTTCTAAAATAGTTAAAAAAGAGCTAGTGGAAACTTCAGACGCTAGTGAAATTGCTGAAGATAGTGATGGTGCGTATTTTTATACCAATACTGTCAGTGAATCTGATGTGATTTTTGACCGATTCACTAAGGAGTGTTCAAAAGAATAATTTACAAATTAAATCAGAGCAACGAGCACATTTTGGAGAGCGAGGGTCAAATTATTCATCAAATTTACGCTTTGGGCTTTTCCGCATTTGAGTATCTTCGGTCAGCGTTTTATTCCGCACTATTTTTCAATTGCGATTAATTGAGCAATTTCGCAACTTGCTAAATTCCACGCAAAGTTTAGTGTAGATGAACTCGTTTAAGATCCGTCTTATTTTTAATTATCTTTCTTCCGGTTTTCTTGTTAGCACAAAATATATAACATATAACCAACTAAAAATCCCGTGCAAAAATGCCAATAAAACCGATTTGTTTCTTTCCCAAGAAACTACCACAGCTAAAACACTTCCTAATCCAATTCCACTACTGATTGCAGTGTTTCTTATTCCATTGTTTCCAGCATCTTGGCTAAAGCATTCTAAACTGCATATTGTCAAAAAAATTAAAGTCAGTTTTATTTTATTCATGTTTTACTGTTTTGAGTGGGTTGTGCTAACGAAAGCCTATGTATTGGGTATTGCCGAAGGCGGGGATTTTAGCACCGTTCTTCACTAGAAATACCACTACTCAAATATAGCAAAAAGTTTATTAGAATTATTTCACCCTCGCTTTTGGCAATACCTCATTAGCAGAAGTTGTAATTAATCAACATAAAATTCTGATTGAATTAAAGAAACTCTATTATTTTCAAAAATTATATTTCTTCGTCTGTAATGTGTTGAATGTGGAGACCAAGAATACCACAAACAGTAATACTCATTTCCATTCACATCTGCTCTAATTGGTTTACCAAGAATTTCGTAAACTTGTGAGACACTCATTCCATTTTCAATTTGCAAAAATTTATGGTGAGAATAATTTTTAGAATATTCAGAATCGTCGGTTGTAAGCAAAACTCGTAAAAAAAGTCCAGTGTATCCGTCTAATTTCAAGAGCGGATTGATTTTTTTGATGCTAAAAAAAATTAAAATCGCCAAGCCAATTGCAATTCCAAATATTTTTAAAACTTTCATATTAATTGATATTTAATTCAAATTGGATTTAGTTTGAGATTATTTCTTATTGTAAGATTCAAGTTTTAAATCAGAATCTTGATAGAATTCTGTAGTGTTAGTTCTGTCAATTAATTTTTGAATCATTTTCGTAGTGTTTTCGTAGTTTCGAGGTATAATTGCATACAAAGTTCCTCGGTTATAGCTCGCTGCGTTGGGTTAAACAATAAAGTTAATAAATAAACACCAACCATTCACGGATGCGTAGTTTTTCCAAAGGAAAAATTACGTAGCAGTGAACTATAGCCGATGTTGTGAAACGTATCTTTATTCGTAGTATTCTATTTGTCTTTCCCAAACCATACCCAATTCCCCATTTGAACTTCTCTTTTTTGTAATCCAATTTCCATTCTCATCGTAAACATATTCGAAAGATGTTTGATGAGTTTGGTCGTCTTGTTCGTTAAACCAATTTTGTATCAACAAGTTATTCATTTCGTCATATTCAGATACAAACTTCGTAAAACTACCATCAGGCTTGAACATAAATTGTGTGTTTTCATTTCCATCCTTATCATAAGAATAAGTTCTTCTGTCTTTTAAACTTCCGTCTGGTTTATATTTAAATTGTTCAATTATTTTGTTGTCAAGATCATACTTGTAAACATTCCTCCAACCATTTTCACTTTCTGGTGACTTTGTTAGCATCTCAATATTGTTTCCGTTTTCGTCATATTTATTAGATTGGATATTTGTTAGATTGTTTTCCGAATCGTATGTATTGACTTCAATCATATTGTTATTAGAATCATAAACATAAGTCCAATAACTTTTTGTTTCGTCCGATGAGTTTTTTTTCAAAGCTTTTTGAGCTTCTCCTTCTTCATTTCTTTCATAAATTGTTTTCTCGTAAAGCGAACCATCTGTTTCGTATTGACCGAATTCTATTGGCTTTTCATTTTTATCGTAAACTGTGTATGAATTAAGGTCGGATTTAAAAAGATTTTCTCGACTTTTTAGTTCTCCATTTTCTGGTTTATAAATGACTTCTTTAACCATTTTCATTTTTGGTTTTAGACCGTCAGAAGTCGATTGAGCAATAAGATTTGTTCCTAAATTAAAAATTAGAAATCCAATTATTAGTAAGTATTTCATAGGTTTTTTCATATGTTGCACAACGTGTTCGTGTATGATTAGTGGCGTGTTTAAGCACCTAATTTAGCAAATAAAAACCCAATAGAAAATCCGCGAGGATTTTCGTAAGTAGGCGAGAACTAGCCATTAATTATACACGGTGTTCTACACCGTTTTTATTTCAGCGTAAGAATTTAAAATTTAGTTTATTTCCATCAATTAGTAAAACTCCATCCTTTTCGCTTTCTGCAACCTCAAAAGTAAGTACTTGTTTTCCGTTTTCTAATTGTTGATTGAATTGAGGATAAAATTTAAAATCAAAAGTATAGATTGGTTTCATTTTTCCATTTTCAATTTCGGCAATGTAAGTTCCGTCATCATCATTGTAAATATGCACTAATTTCCTTTTAGAAACAAAAGAAGTCGGAATGTAAAAACCCATTGTATCTAGCACTTTTTCAATTCCTTTTTGGTTTTCACTTCCAAAACGTTGTTTAAAATCCCATTTCGATTTTTCAAGCTTTCTTGGATCAGAAATTTTATTGACACTTGCAAATCCAATCATATGTCCCATATAATTCGTAACAAAATATTCACTTCCGATTTTGTTTACAACGATTGGGCAAGTGGAAGAACCTTCAAATAATTCGTTTGTCTTTTTGTCTTGAAAAAAAACAGTTCCTCCCCATTCTCCTCGACAAGTTGCATAGACATTAAATTGTTCATCTTCGTACGTTTTAAACGCTCTTGTTTCGGTTGGTTGAAAATCCGCAACATATTTACCCAAAACAAAATTTTCTTCATCAAATTGTGCTCTTTGTAGAAATAGACTATCATTTTCTATTCTGATATTATAGTAAATCATATTCTGTATTCCTCCAGTAACAAATACATCCTCAACAAAAGTTCCGTTTTTGTCAAGTACAACCATTTTCTTAAAAGACTTTGATGTGTTTTCTCGATTTGTTTCAAACATACAGTAATACTTATCATTAAAATAAGTTACTTTTCTTAAGTCTCCGTTTATTGAAAAGTCAAAAGTGTCTTTAATTATTTTAAATTCTGAACTTTCATTTGAACTTTGTGTTCCATTAATTGCTACTACTTTTTCATTTCGGTTTTTTCCGCAAGATGAAATTAGGATAGAAATTAATAAAGTCAGAAGTATGTTTTTCATTTAGTTACAATGTTTGTTTTAAAATGCGTAGAACGTTCTGTGGCTTTCTCTCAGTGGCGTTGAGCCTACACCAAGCCTATTACAAATATAACAAAACATGCCATTCAGCAGCAGATTTTTCCGAAGAAAATCCGGAAGAAGCGAGTTCTATATGGTTTTCCACATTTTTCGCAATCTGGACCGATTTGTTCAATCGAGTGGTGCATTATTGCGTTTGGTTCAGTTTCTCCAAATTCAGTCAAATTATTATAGTAATCCAACAATTCTATAAATCTATCTTGTCTATCGGCTTTCGCTCTCTTAAATCCTTTTGAATATAATTCAGAAGCGATTGCGAATTCTTCTTTGTCCAACATTGGAACCTCCATTTTACATCTCCAACAATATTTGGTTTCCATATCAGTCAGATTTTAGTTCACTCTTTTTAATTTCTAATCTTTCAGGATATTCTCCATTAAAATATGAAACAAATCTCTTTGTTAATGTTGCCTTATTACCTGCTTTTGGAATTGAATCCGAATATTGAAAGTATAGCGTGTCATTTTTCAATTCCACAATTCCGGAATAAATATCACCTCTTCTTTCTAAACCTCGAGACTCAAATTCAAAAGTTTTGTCTTTATAAACTCTTAAATAAACCCAACCCAGTGGTGCTTCTCTGGCAGCTAAAAGTACTGTTTCTTTCTGCTCTTTTTGACTACAGGAAGTAAGGATTAGAATAGAAATTAATATGTTGGCAAAGTTTTTCATTCAAATGCATTACAACTACTAGATATCATCAAATATATACAACTTTTTTAAAACCTCTGTAAATAACATAACCATTTTACTATACTAAAAATTGGAATTGTTTATTTGCTGTGAAGTCAATTCTGATGGCTATTGGAAAACGCAGAGCAACGTGCACACTTCGGAGAGAGGGTACGAATCCTTAACAGAATGCTACATTCAACTCAACCCATCTCTTTGCGAACCGCCGAGTACGTGACCTCCCGATAGCTATCGGGACTCGGTGGTGTGAGAGGCTCTCCCTGTCAGTTTCTGACAGGGCAGTCTACTCGATTAGTGGCTGGCTTTCTTTGTCCTTAGTGAACATTCTTCATAATATTTCGCTTCTGTTTTGTCGTTTTCTTTTGTCCAAAATTTTGCCAAGTCGTCAAAGCGTTTTGAATAGTCAAAACCGATTGCATACTTTAATTTTTCTAGTGCTCTTGGCGATAAGTCAAATTGTCCTTTGTATAATTCGTCTATGCTATTGTGGAAATTCAAAAGGCATTTAAAGTCTTTCACATTTGGAATTGAGAACATATTTACAATTTGTTTAGAAACTACTTTTCGTATGTTGTTTTTAGTCTCTTTTCCATAGTCAATAAGTCTAAATGTAGAAACTAAACCTACACCATCTTTAAGTTCTGAAATACCGAAAAGAAAATTGTATTTTGGATTGTAAATGTCGTGTTCTGTAATTCCTAAAACAGCAATTGCGTCCTTTGGCTTGTTGTTTTTTAAAACTGCGTCAATAAATGAAGTCGCTTGAATTTGTTCTGTCAATGTCGGTGTTCCACCTTTCATTTTTGAGTAATAGTCAAAGTCAGAACTTGAAACCATTCGTGTTTGAATCGAAGTCATTTTTTTAATACTGTCGTAAGGTATTCTGTCTAAAACTCTAACTTCTAACTGAAGAAACACTTTTAAATATTCAACTTCTTCTTGGATTAACTTTTCAACTTCAGGTTTCATATTTCCAAAAGGAAGAAGGTAAACTACTTTCCGAGTAGAGTCAACCATATTAGGACTTGAGTTAATAAATTCAGTTAAACTCTTATCATAGTCTTTCAATGTTAACCTTTCGTGAAGGTCGTCAATTGATTTTAAAGAATATTCAGTTGTGTCAACTGTTAGTTTATCATTATTGTTCGGATTTGTCGTTTTCGATTTATCCGAATTACAGCTCCAAATTAGAACTGTCGTTAATGCTATTAAAAATGTCTGTTTCATATTTCTGTGTCGTTTTGTTAAGCTTGCCACTAATTACTAGATATCATCAAATATATACAACTTTTTTAAAACCTATACATATAACATCACCATTTTACTATACTAAAAATTGGAATTGTTTATTTGCTGCGAAGTCGGTTTCGATGGCTATGGGAATTCGAAGAGCAGCGTGCACACTTCGTATATTGAGCAAACTGGGAGGTGACTTGGATTATGGGATTACTGCCTACTACGTAGGAGGTCCCTATTTCGTCTTCGACATCCCGCGGGATGACAAACTAGCGAAGTAACTGCCTACTGCGTAGGAGTACCCTTCCGCCTCGGCGGATGTGCTTGTGTCAGGATAGTAGTCCGCCGGATAATAGACCGGTTCAAATAACAAAAATAAAAACCCCCACCATAGCAGGCAGGGGAGTTTACGTAGCTCGGGGCTAGTTGAAGCGGCTGTTTTGCGGCTGCTTAGGTCAGGGTGATGGCACCCAGGTACTGACTTGTGGCGTACTTCGAATCGTCGTCGGCAACGACGGCCATCCACACGTGTACTTCCAAACCACTCCAGTAGGCGGGTAGTGGAAGGGTTACGGCTTCGGTGTCGCGGGTGGCGATGCCCTCGGCATACCACGTTAGATTGGACGTTTTCTCATAGGCTACGGCTAAAACCAAATCGCTGTCGAGGGCGTTGCCTTGGCCACTGTTGTTCTGCCAAGTCACGTCGACGTCGTGGTTGGTGCCTGCCACGCCGGAAAGCGTGCTTAGGCCCAATAAATCACCACGGGTAACCAGAATCTTGTTGAATTCCCAGTAGGCCTCCGTACCGTCATCCAGTACCGCCTCCTTGATCAGGTAGGACATGGCTTGGTTCTTTGGGGTCTTTAGCGTACCCTTGGTGCCGAAATACTTTGCGTAAATCGTTGCAAGCGGCAACATGAAATTGGCTACCAGGGTAAATCGATCCCGTTGCATACGCTGCAATATCGTTGCAGCTCTGTTTGATCTGCGAGGCAAACTACGCATCACGTCTTTTCCTCGCCAAGTAGCACCGACCACGGTGCCTACTTTTCCATAGAAGGCACCTAATATGCCTTTGTTGTAAGTTCCCATTTTGAGTAAATTTAGGGGTTGAACATTTTACTTTTGTTGCTTCGCTGTACACACTCATGCAACGGGTCAAAAGTAACCAGCAAAAGCATAGGTTTTACAAAAGCGACCTGTCGTGACGGGCTTTGACGGCTTTTGACTGCGTTTGACAGGTTTTGACTGACTTTGACGAGATTTGACTGAGTTTGACGGGTTTTGACGGGTTTTGACCGGATTTGACCGGATTTGACGACTTTTTTGCCAAAAAGGGTGGTTTTGTTCGGGATTTGTTCGGGGTTTGTTCGAGAAAAGTTGCCAAAAATGGGGTTTTTGCGAACAAACCCCGAATAAACCCAGAGGTAAGGGGCTATACAACGGAAAAAATGGGGGTATTGCCCCACTAAATGGGGTGAATGGGTGGGGTTGTGGAAAAGGAGGTGATGCTGCACAATAAGGGTTGTGGGGTAGTCTTTCCCGTAAGGAAGGACTTTTCCCGGTGCGATAGTAGGGAAGGTGGTCGGTTTGGTGGATTAAGCTCTTGTAATCAGGTGTTTGTTTTGCACTTGGTGGAGCATACTTTTTTCAAAGTAGTCACGGGGGTAGTAGTATTTACCGCCTATTTTCAGGAAGGGAATTTTTTCGGCTTTTCTTAAGCGAGACAAGGTGCTGTCACTAATGTTCAAAGCCATTTTGGCATCCGCGTTATCGTACCATAGGGTTAGATTTTTCTTGAGGACTGTTTTTTTGCTCGTCACCGCTTTCGAAAGAAGTTTCGATTGCTTTGAGGACACGGCATCGTTTTTCTTTTTTTTTGATTTCATCGCCAAACCATTTTACATTTTTAAAGACTCCTTTCCGATACGGGCTACTTCCTTTTTGGTACCCAGGCACCGGGTGTAACGCCATAATCAAAACTAGGATAAAAAACCAATAAAAACTAAAACTTGTGTGTTTGATTCCGGAATCAAACACCTTGATTTCGGAATATCAGTTGTTTTTGTGGTGGTGGTGGGGTAGTGGTAAGGTGTTGTAAATAAATGGATTACTTGTTTTTGAATGGCTTTTTTTTGCGATGAATGGGGGAAAATAAAAAAAAAGGGGGGAAGGTGGTTACTCCCGAATTTTACAGGTAAAATTCCCGATTTTTAAAGGGTTTTTCTTATGATTTTTTTTTGGTTTTGGTGGGGTGGGTGGAATTTTGGATTATTTGATAATAATGATTTTACACTTTTTACTTTTTGGATTATTTGTTAGTAAAAGGATAAGAAAACTCTTGTATTGTTTTGGGAAGTGTTAAAAAAGTTTTTTATATTTGGGGATATTTGGTAGTTACTTGCAAGCTGAAACCAGCCGCATATTTAAGCTCTTTCGATTCTTACCAACTCTGAATACCATCGCTCAAAAAACCAAAAGAGCTAAAATTTCCCACCGCACGAATTGAATTTCAAATAATATTTATTACATTTGACCATTAATAGTCAAGTCTAAATTTGGTAAAATGACACTTGGACAGAAAATCAAGGAATTAAGAGAATCAAATGGAATGTTTCAAAGGCAACTTGCTTCAATACTTGAAATTGGAGATGGTTTTTTAAGTAAAGTTGAAAGTGACCAGAAACCTTTAAAACGAGAACACTTAAAGACAATTAGTGAAACTTTCAATTGCTCATTTTCTGAATTAGAAGCTTTATGGATTGGCTCAAAGGTTTATGATATTGTTAAAGACGAAAAGGAAGGACTGAACGCCTTAAAAGTTGCAGAAAAACAAATGAAATACGAGAAGAAATAATAAATGAAATATCAACTATATAAAAAAGATAGAAAAGAAGTTGTTCCAGTTAAAGATGCTGAACTTAATAAATTTGCGAAATCCAAACTCAACGAGTTTTTTGAAAAAAGAATAGAATTGAGAATCCCAAATAGATTTATTGAGGCGTGGGATGAAGTTGCATTATTTCATTCTAAAGGAGATGTTGAAAAAGCTAACGCAATTCTTTTTCCTAATGAGAAATCAGCTTTTGCTTTGAATAATAGCTTAAATGATTTAACAGCTAAAGAATGGTTACCAGAAACTATATCAGTATTCAGTCAAAAAGGTTTAGGTGCTGGCAATAAGGATGCACAAATTGAAAAACAGCATCCTGCACCTTTTTCTTTTCAAGATGTTGGAAAACTTATTCAATTTTTTTCTAAAGAAAATGACAAAGTTCTTGACCCATTTTCTGGAGTTGCTTCAACTGTAAAGGCCTGTGCTTTCAATAACAGATTTGGTTACGGTATTGAATTAAATCCTAAATATCACGATTTAGGATTACAACGAATTGACTTGGAAGTTCCTGACGATTACCCTTTAAAAAACAAACAAACTTTAATAAATGGAAATAGTCAGAGAGAAATTAAAAAGTTTAAAAAAAACGAAATAGATTTTATCGCCACCAGCCCACCATATTGGAACATTTTGGAAACTGTTGACCATAAAGGAAAAGAAAGAATTGATAATGATTTAGACCATAAGTATAGTGAGAATAATGAGGACTTGGCAAATATTGAAGATTATCACAAATTTCTATCAACACTTGCAAAGTTTTTCAACGACTGTTCAAGACCATTAAAGTCTGGAAAGTATATGTGCGTAATTGTAAGTGATTTTAGGAAAAAAGATAAATACTACACTTTTCACGCGGATTTAGCGAATGAGTTGGAAAAAAAAGGAAATTTTGTTCTAAAAGGAATTAAAATATTATATCAAAGACACAAAAGTATTTATCCTTACGGTTACCCCTTTTCATTCGTTCCAAATATGCACCATCAAAACGTTTTAATATTTCAAAATATCAAGAAAGATGATTGAGACAAATAAAATACATTACGGAGACTGCATTAAGCAAATGAAGAAATTAGCAAATGATTCTGTTGATTTGATAATAGCTGACCCACCTTACAATCTCAACAAGGATTTTGGAAATTCATCAGATAATTGGAACGATGTAAACGGATGGATAAAATGGTCGAAACAATGGCTTGATGTTGCAATCACAAAATTAAAACCTACCGGTTCAATTTTCATTTATGGCATCCACCATTATTTATGTCATCTACATGTATATCTATATGAAAAAGATTTAAAATATAGAAGGCAAATAATTTGGCATTATGAAAATAGTTTTTCAGGTTATAAAAATTCACCTTCGGCAAATTACGAACCTATACTTTGGTTTTCAAAAACTGATGATTACACTTATCATCAAATAAGAGAGCCATATAAAAGCAAAGAAAGATTAAAAAATAAAATAACCAAAAACGGTAAAGTTTGGATACCAAATCCTAATGGTAAACACTCAGGTGATGTGTGGAATATTCCTGTTTTAGCAGGTAAAAGATTTGCCAATGAAAAAGTTGACCATCCAACTCAAAAACCATTAGCAATTTGTGATAGAATAATCAAACATTTTTCGAACGAAAATGATTTAGTTCTAATTCCATTTGGTGGTTCTGGTAGTGAATGCGTTAGTGCAGTAAAAAATAATAGAAATTTTATCGCATTCGAAAAAAACAGAGATTACATTAAAATCGCAAATAGTCGCTTGGAAGATTTAAATGATAATAATAAAATTGAGATAGAAATTAATACAAATGGTATATTAGCAGAAATTTAATTTCTGTTAATTCAATGAAAAACATTCCACATCAATTTGTGCAATTAGATAAGTTCTACCGAGCTTTAGTAACTGTTAAAGAACTAATTGAAGAAGAAGTCCCATTAAGAGATGAAAATTTAGGAGAAAGACTTTTAGTAAATCAAGTTATATTTCCTCGAACTCAAGGTCAATCAATTGAAGATTATTTAATTGAACAAAGTGCTAACACACCCTCAAATCGAAGTTATTACACAGCTGCAAGAGAAACTAGAAGGTTTTTGCAATTACTTGGTTTATTAACTGTTGCGGCTGATAAATCGGCATACTTAAGCCCTACAGCAATTAGACTACTTTCAACTAACGACGAAGCCTTACGCTTACCACTTTGGAGAAATGCCATTCTACAAATGGGTATTGAAGGAGCAGATGGAGAAATTAGTTACCCTTACCCTATTTTATTAAGTTTGGTAAGAGATAATCCTGGCATAGAAACTCGAAAATTGATGTTGGCTTTAGACGCAGAAAATAATTCTGTAGAGGAATATCAAAGAATCCTGGATTTATCTAATGAAGAGTTTAATAATATATTACAAGTTTTAAACTTAACAGAACACACGGCAAAAAATGCCGTCAAAATATTACCATCATTGGCAGAACAATTAGGCGATATTGAAAGGCGTGGTAACAACTCTTTTCCGATTGGACAGCTTATTGTAACAGAAGATGAAATATCGACAGAAATTCCACAAGGATCTACAAATCAAGATGGTATTCCATATTCACAATATAGACTAGTAACAGCGGAAACAATTGCAATAGACCCAATTTTTAATACTATTTCATCAGTAACAATTGACCTAACTCAATCTATTTTGATTAGGCAACAAAGATTATCACATCATCAAGAAATAGTTAGACAACTTGGACTATTCTGTGAGGAAAGAGCATTTGAACTTTATGAAGGTAAGTTTGATTGTTTGTCGACTATGGAAGAAACAGCTTTAGTTTTTGAAATTAAAACTATTTTAAACTCAATGTCTGACCAAGAAAAACAGACTATTAAAGGAATTGGACAGCTTAAATATTATAAGTTTTCAATCGTAAGCAGTCAAATGGAATACGAGGATATAAAAGAATTTTTAGTTTATTCTCAAAAACCGCAATTAAGTTTAATTGAATTTTGTACAGCTGAAAATATTAAAGTTGTTTGGTTAGAAGAAGGAATATTTAAAATTTACGATTCTTTTTCAAATGCGGATATTGATTTTGAACCATTGGATTTTGTATAAATAGTCAACGCTAAGTCATACACATTTGCTATTCGCACCAGCCGACACGCAAGTTAAAAATTGCAAAAGAGTATGTCTTTGCCAACGCTGAAAACCAAGCAGAACGGAAGAAAGCCAGCAGGTAACAATGTATATAAGCAATAGCGGTTTTAGTGCTAAATTGAAACAAAATGAATATTAATAAAGGTAAGTATAGAACCGAAAAGATAGTGGTTTTTAAACCGCTAATGCTAATATTCTAGACCGTTAGTAGACCTTAAAATAACAATATTCGGAAAAGAAGAAACCTCCGATTGCACAAGGGTGCAAGTTGAGAGAAGGTCTGAAAGAGCTTTCTCTCCGTGCAAAGTTCCCGCTTGTTGGAGAAAAAGTCGGAGACTTTTTCTCCAAAGTTTCGCTGGTAGGCTACGTTCCGGAAAAAAAACGGAATCTCTCGTCTATCGAAAACAAAGTTATGGAAAAAACTGTTAGCTTTTTTAACTAAATCAGAAATGGTGTTTACCAGCTGTTGGCAGTAGTAGAAATTATCATTAGTTCAAACTATCTTCAAGCCTTTTTATTATAAGTTTAATTCTTTCAGATTCAATTGTTCGGTTAGTGTTTTTGTGTATTCTTTTTAAGTTTAGTTCAATGAACTTTTTGTTTAAAATATCCATAAAACTTTTCGAATAACATTGAGGAATATTCCCATCTATCAAACTTAACCTTGTATGTTCATATCTAAAATAAGAATCGACTTGTGGTGAAATCAACTCGAATAAGTTTGAGTCTTTCGTGACAAAAATTGGATAAACTTTTTGATTGACTATTTGAGTTAATTGATCTCTATGACAGCTCACTTTTGCATGAAATAAATCCCAAGCTGTTGCCCAAGCAGCTTTCAATATTTTTTCTTTAGCAGATGACCCAATTTTTAACATTGATCGAAACTTTGTATTGCCACCAAATATTTGCAAAGCAAGCATGTATTCATAACCTAAAATGACATCTAGCTCATTTTCCATCCATTCTATAAACTCAAGAATATTTTTTTCTGCACAATCTGTCTTTAATCCTCTTTGTGCAATTTCACATATTTTAAGTAGACCAGCATAAAATATATTAACTCTTTCGTCCATAAGTAAATTTAACAGTTGATTTTTAATTTCAGGGGCTTTAAAATTCAAGCTTTCAAAATTGTAATTATTCTTTTTAAGCTTTGCAATTGGGACCTGAAAAGCAAAGTCGATTTTATTCTTAAAATCAAAAAATTTTCCTGGTAGAATATTTTTTGTTTTTCGATCATAGCATGACTCTACTAATGAATACAATGAAAACTGATTTATGTTATGCTTTTGAGCATATTCTATCAAATTATAAATCCTTGTTTTGTCTACTTTAGAATTTTCTTTTTCTGAAAATATATTTACGATATCTATACAAACACAACTATCGAGTACTAAAAGAATATTTTCACCATTTTTAGAAAATTCAGCTAATTCCAATTTAGAAGGAAGAGTTGCTTTACCGAAATCCGAAATGAAATAAAAATGATCCAAAGTAATATTGTGTTGATTTATGGTCTCGGTTCTCGCTGTATTATTGCCAATAAGCGGGAGCTTTCCGCTGGCATTTTTCCGCTTGCGGAAAGGTGCAAGTTAAGAGAAAGTCTGAAAAAGCTTTCACTCCGTGGAAAGTTCTGTGGCTTGCTTTCGGTGGCAATAAACCAACACCAAGCTATTACAAATATAACAAAACATTCCATTGAGCAGCGGAGAGATAGCGTTTTTAAATCGCCTCAATATTATGCCTCATTTTTTAAAAAGTCAGCTTATTGTTTAAAAGTTAAATATTTTAATTAAGGAAGTTTGTTGTCAATTGCAATCAAATCGAATGTTTCAGGATTAATTTCCATTTTTTTTCGTTCTTTAACATCATATTCATTTTTTGCAAGTAGTTTTTCAATTAAATAAATTCGTTCATTAGTAACCCGTAATCCATAATAAATCCCATATAAATCTTTTTTAATAAATGGAATCAATCCATTTCCATTAATATGTATTCTTCTTACTTCTTCTTCGTATTGCCAAACATGAGATTTAGTAAAAGCCCAATCATACATAGTTTGTTTTGTGTTTTTGATAATGTGATTCTTTACGAGTTTATCAACATAATTAACAGAGGCTTGAAAAAAGTTTTCATTATTATAATCTTTAAAAGTAAAGCCTAAGCAAATTCCATTATGTTTATCACTATAGTGACTCCACATCAAAGTATTTTCGTATGATTTTGAAAAGCAAGAAATACCAAAATTCTTTTGTTCATCTTTAAATGTTTCTTCAAAAAGTTTTGACAGTAGCTCTGGTTGTTTTTGATATAAAAATATCATATGTTGCTTGTTTTCTAACGGCATGTCTAAATCATTAAATAATAAAGCAATATCCTCAGCATCAAGATTACAGTCGATAAATGATGTTGTCATGTCAAACGGATCATTAAATGATAGGGGCGACGAATAATTGAGAGTATTTGATTCCAAAATTTTAATTGCAGTTTCATAAGAAACATATTTATAAATTGGTTTAACAAATGAATCATAAAATATTAAGTTTGGATTTTTCTTTTGCCAAAATTTATGTTGATTACTCATATTTAAATAATTCTTTATCTATTTATTCACTTGTTTAATTTATTCATATACTTAATTAGCGTTTCATTAAATCTATTGAAACTCTCCATTTCTTATAGTCTTTTGACGATATTAAAAAAAAAATTGATTTAGAAGTATTTTTCATCAAAGTGGTTTTCAGTGAAATGTAAATATAAAAAAAAATAGGTTTTTAACCTATTAACAACTTATAAAGAGTGTTTGATTTCATCTCCTAACCAAACTCCGTACTTTTTCCATTGTTCATAAAAAACTATCCATTCACTTATCCAAGGAATCATTTTATATAATGGAATTGTATTTAATAGGGGTTTGTCGAATTTTGGATGATATAAACATAATGATTTGTCCCAATACAAATGGATATCATTATTATATTCAATCGAAGAATCTTGGATGTAAATTCTATCGTATCTATATGAATGATACGGTGAATAAGAGAGTAAAATAATGTAACTTTTACCCGCCATATTCAACGTACCTTTACCAATTATAGATTTGCTTTCAATATTTATATTTAAACTAAGCCAATCAAAATGCTTTTCGACTAAAAACTTTTCATTCTGTAAAAACGAGTACCATTGATTTTTTTGATTGGATTTAATATTTTCCGCCAAAATTGCGATGAGGTTCATTTTTGATTCCTTGATTTTCGTTAATATTTCCTGATGAATTAGTTAAAGCAGAACCACCTACAATTAATCCACTTGATTTTGCTAAACCATCCGTTGTAGAGTTTGAAAATGTTTTAAATTGTTCATTTAATGATTTTTTGTAAATTCCTTCACCAAATAGTTTAATATAATCCTCTTTTCCTGTTTCAAAAGACGTTTTAAGATTTTGCCATTTTGTATAGAAATCTGAAATAAAGTCATAAAAACTAATATAATGTTCATTTGTCCATGAATCAGTAAAGTCCTCTGAAGAATTTACAGGATTGATGACTTTAAATTTGTATCCCTTTTTTACTGCTTCTAAATAGTTTTCCTTGATTCGTCTTGAAACGTTATCTATTGTTTCAAATATTGAATTTTCGCCTTGATAGAGCGAGGCAACTAAAGTTGTAATTACTATGCTTGAAACTCTATTATCTTTATCTTGAAAATAAATATCTCTACAACGTTTTAATAATTGAACACCTCTTTGTAAAGGTGTTTTCAAATACAACTCTTCCGGTAATGGTTCAGTTTCAACTTTAGCTTCAAGGAGAACAGATGAAAATTCACGAAGCATAGGTTTTTCAACTGAATTTGCGATGTTTAAAAACCAATTAGCATGTCCTTTGGGATTTCCATATGACCAATTTCTTAATTCCTTTTCTGGAATTCTTATATTTTCTTTATCAAAACTATTTGGCATACATGCAGGTAATATGTCCATGTGAAAATCACTTTTATAATTTATTCTCACACACCTTTTTTTCTTCTCCATTATAGTTTTGTAATACTCGTCTTTATTCAACGCATTAACCAAAGCATTATATATATTTTCAGGAGAATGATTATAATATATATCATAAATATGAAGTACCGTATCTAAATCAAAATCATCACCATTTATTGGTTTTACTGTTGTGCCTGTTCTTTTTGAACCTTGAGCATAAACTTCAATTTCTAAATCATTAAAAAAATTATCATCATTTTTTAAAACTTCTGCAACTGCATTATATGCGGTTTCCATTCGTTCCAACCTTGTTTTGTCAAGTTGTAATTCTTGAGCAATTCTTGCCAAAAGTTCTTCTCGTTGAAGAACATAGTCTTTAAAAATATCAATCATTATTAAAAAGTTTTATTTATTATTAATTTTGTGTGTTGTCCGATTCGAGCAACTTGTTTACCATTTTCCATATATCGTAATTGTTCAATATTATCACATTCAACAATTGCATAATCATTATTTAGATTTGTGCCTTTTTTTTCTAATTCAATTAAAAACTGCCTTTGTTTATCATTTGGTATCAGTTCAAAAACATCAAAAATTAAAATTTCATAGCAGCTGAAAAAATCACTCCATGCCAAGTTTTTAGAAAATCTTTTTATGTGTTTGTGCTGAATACTTTGAAAAATATTTTTGTCTAAAATATTAGTATCCAACAATTCTTCTTTAAATTCTCTGTATGGATCAGTTTCTCTTTCTTTCATACTTTCGAACCAATTCATTACTTCAATTGCATATTTTCCTCTTACCATAAATCGTAAATCCGAATTGCTTTTTTCATCTACATTTAATCCATTTTTATTATTATCAGGTTTATACTCCCACTTGTTAAAAAGTGAGTCATCTCCGTATCTTTTGTATGCACCTCCTACGGGCTGTAATTGATTTTCAATTCTTCTATTTTTTACAAGTAAATATTTGTTAGAATATGGAATTTGAATTTTAAATAAATAGCTTATTGAAAAACGTATGTCTTTATTTTTATAACTTCCTATTTTTGTTTTAAAATAAGTTGCTAAATGATTTCTGTTTTCCCAAGCTATTGTTAAACCTTTTGTAAATATTGGTTTTAAGAATGTGGTTAATAGTTCTGCCATTAGTTAAATGTTTTATTTAAAATAGGGGCGTTTCACCCCAAATCGTTTTTAATTTGATTTAGATAATGCAGCTATACCAATAAGTATCAACATCGCAAAAGCACCAATAGCTAATAAGTTCGCGTTTGAACCTTTTGCGTGTAAACAACTATTTTTATAGCATAAACTCACACTATCTTTTGAAATTGACAAAGTATTAATCATTTCATTTAAATTTAATTATGCTTTTCACTTAAGGTGGAAAAACTTAACCTAACACATTTATAAAAGTTGTGTTTACTTTTCTTTAGTAATTCCTTTGAAAGGTGTAGGGCTAGATGTTTTTACATCCATAAATCTACCTGTATCAGAATCTCTTTTTGTCCAAAGTCCAGTTTTTGGGTTTTGAACCTGAGTTCTGTCTTTTACAGCACCTATTCTTGAATTGTCTTTTGGTGGATTTTTTGCCATCGCATTACAATTTTTAATTAAACATATTCTTTTCAACTTCTCGACATGAAAGATTTGACGAAATCATTACATTTGTTCAAATTGAAATCGCTGTTTCTTTTTTGATACAATTGTTTCAGCAAAGAAACAAATAAAATTTGTTTTACCAAAGAAACATTTGTATGTTTGCCGAAACATTATTAACAATTAATTTAAGTTATTAACAATGAGCACTTCATTAGATACTCAGAGATTTTCTGAAATGATTAAATCAAAAAGAGGTAGTAAAGGATTAAGATTACTTGCTTCTGAAATTGGTGTTAGTGCATCTACACTTTCAAGAATTGAGCAGGGAAATTTACCTGATATTGATACTTATTTGCGATTATGTGATTGGTTAGAAGTTTCAACTGATTATTTTACTAATTCAAATACAAATTCAGAAGATGTTCAGAATGAAGTTATAGCACATTTAAGAGCAGATAAATCTCTTCCTCCTTCAACTTCTGAAGCCTTAATACAAATGATAAATTTAGCTTATGCCTCTGCAACAAAAGAAAACATATAAAAGAGGTTTTAAGAAATGGACCGATGAAAAAGTAGTTGAATTAAGAAAAAAATTAGGATTATATGCTTCTTCACCTTTGTGTGCATTTAAATTATGTGAATTTTTAAATGTTCCCATTTTTGAACCTTCCAATATACAAGGAATATCAACAGATATATTAGATGAGTTGTTAGTAAATGGTTCTAGACATTGGTCTGCCGCTACGATTCCTTTAAGTGGGGGAAAATACATTATAATTCATAATCCTACTCATACCTCTGCAAGACAACAGAGTAATTTAATGCATGAATTAGCACATATTCTTTGCAAACATGAAGTTTCCGAAAAAACAAAAAGTACAGGTCTTTCAGGCTTTTTAAGAAGTTTTGATGAAGGTCAAGAAAATGAAGCAGAATGGTTAGGTTCTTGTTTACAATTACCAAAGCCTGCCTTAATTCAATCATTAAAAAATGAAATGTCACTTGAAAACATAGCAGAACATTATAATTGTAGTTTAGAAATGGTTCAATATAGAATAAACGTGACAGGTGTTAAAAGACAATTAGCTTTTATGAAGAGCAAAAAAAATGTTATGTAAATCAGTTTTCATTGTCTCTTATTGACAATTCAAGTCTACTTCTGCATAATATTCTTTCCTGTTTTGTAAACAATGGTTTATATTTTGAATCTATAACTAAATTTTCAATTAATTTGTTGGCTTTCTTTACTTCCCGATACAAAAATTAGCAAAAATATTTCCCAACAGCTCATCATTCGTTACTTCGACCGTAATTTCACCAAAGTGGTACAAGGCTTCACGAATGTCAATCGCCATTAAATCAGCACTGATGCCTGACTCCAAGCCCCATTTTACTTTCTGAATTTCTTCCAACGCTTTTAAAAGCGAGTCGTAATGACGGGAATTGGTAGCTATGGTTTCGTTGTTTCGCAAGGCTCCCGTGTTGACAAAAGAGAGGAGGGTTTGCTTGAGTTCGTCAATGCCTTCCTTGTTTTTAGCAGAAATAAACAGCGTTTGTTGTTGTCGGTTTTCGGTATGCAGTTCTTTAGTCAACATTGAGTTCCAGTTATTGGAGTACGTTATTTTAAGGAACAAACTAAAAAATAAAAAAATCAAAGAATCAAAAAACCAAAAAATTCTCAAACCCTCCCATTCACAAAAAACATCTTCAGCAACCCCCTGTTTTTCACTTCCAACTCCCCACGGTACTCACACACAAAAACATCCCGCACCAGCTCATACGTCCGCTCCGAAATGTTAATCCGTCCCGCCTCCGAACACGTTTCCATCCGCGAAGCCACATTCACCGTGTCACCCCAAATGTCGTAAGCAAACTTCTTAGTGCCCACCACACCCGCCACTACAGGGCCTGAGTGCACCCCAATCCGGATATCAAACCGGGTGATGTGCAACGTTCCGTTACTTTCGTGGGCGTTTTTCACAAAAGCCGCCATATCAAGAGCCGCTTGCACCATCTTCACCGCATGATCCTCGGTAGGATAGGGTAGGCCGGCGGCACACATATAGGCATCGCCCACCGTTTTAATCTTCTCCAAACCGTACTGCTCCATAATCGCATCAAACTTCGAAAAATAATAATCCACACTCTCCACGAGCTTTTCCGGCGATAAATTCTCGGCATAGTGCGTAAAATCTTTGAAGTCGGTAAAGAGCACCGTCACGGCATCAAACTTTTTGGCGACTACTTTGCCCTTGTTTTTCAGTTCTTGGGCGGTTTCTTCCGGCAAAATGTTCAACAGCAAACTGTCCGAGCGGTTCCGTTCCTTTTCAATAATCAAATTCGTCTTGCGGATGTAGGTATTGCGTCGGTACAACCCCAAAGCGAGTAGAAACAACAAAAACAACGTCCCGGCCGTCGCCACAATAATGTTTTTCTGGCGTTTGTCCTTCAGTTGCTGTATCTCGATGTCCTTTTCCAACAGGTCCACCACCACTTGCTTCTGCGACACTTCATAATCCGTTCGCAAATCGGCCATTTGTTGCACCGTCTTCAGGTTGGTTACACTGTCCCGATACCGAATATGGTCTTTATAATACCGGTAGGAGCGGGCCATGTCGCCTTGCTGCTCATACAACTCCGAGAGTTTTAAATTCGCGTTGCTGATTTGGTCTTTCAGGCCATATTTTTGGGCCAATTCCAAGCTGGTGTTGGCATACTCCAAAGCCGTCTTTCCATCGTTCTGCCTGCGGTAGATGTCAGACATCTCCATCAAATAGACGGTCACGGCGGCATAATCTTCCAAGCCCTCTAAAATAGCAATTGCCTCCCGTATGTTAGCTTTAGCCAATTCATTTTTACCCTGTTGGGCATACACCATCCCGATATTGCCAAGGTTATAGGCAGTACCAATCAAATGCTGTTTCTTTTTGAAGATGGCCCCCGATTCCTTGAAATAGTCCAAAGCAATGGCATACTTTTTATCTCTTGAAAACTCATCACCGGCATTCAATAAGGCTGTAGCCAGTTTGATGGAGTCGTTGGTTTCCCGAAGCACTTCAATGCCTTGCCTATAATAAAGTTCTGCATTAGCGGCATTCCCCATTTCAGAATAGATATCAGCTATGGATATAGTGATGGCTCCCAAACCAATTGTAGAATTCATTCGCTTGGCATAGTTCAAGCTGGTTAAATAGGCTTCCAATGCCGCATGAAAATCACCTTTTTTCTTCAGTGCATTCCCTTTTTGAAGGTAACCACTGTGTAAAAAGGCATGAGAAGAATCAGCAAAAGCTTTTTTAATAAGCACCTCCGAATAGTAAACGGTGGTGTCAGGATTGGTTTCGTTTGCTGCTATACTCCTCAGCAAGTCCATCTGACGCTCTTTGGTTTTTACCGTATTCGATTTATAAAGTGCTTTACAACTATCCGCCACTCGCTGGTTCTGTCCATAACAAACGGACGCCAACAACAGAAGTACCAGGCGATATTTAAAAGCTTTTACTGATTCCATACATTACATTAGTTGTTCATTTGCAACTTCGGATCATCCCATTGCGTTTGTTCCCCGCGATTGATGGTGTACCCGATTTTATATTTTTCAATAGCACCTTGACCGGGAGATGCCCTTGTCACGGATGCGGTAAAAACGTTATCTCTACCGGTAGGAGCCACCGATAATAAATTATAGGGGCTATCTCCTTTTATTTCTACCCCATCTAAGGAATACAAACCACTGTTATCATCTAATTGCCAAATAATAACATCGCCGGGATTCACCAATGTTGTAATGTCATCGTTCCCGGGATTGTGCCCCTCGGAATCTTTTAATTTAATTTGGTTCGAGTTTCCTGCTCTACTTACAAAAATGTTAATTGTTGCCATACTTTTAAAAATTTAAATGTTAGTATTCTTTTTTGTTTACCATTTTGTGCATTTATAAACCGGATAGTTTGTTACTGTTCGCTTTTTATCATTAACTGCGTCTATGTGTTAAAAAAAAACTTAAAACCTTTAACCACATAGGTACATAGGAAAAAGGACATACAACCAATTGCTTGGTTTCGCATAGCTGTGTGTCTCCATAAGCTTTGTGTGACTTGGATTATGGGATCCCTCCTTGCGTCGGGATGACAAACTGGGCGTGATCAGCTTTGTGTGCCTTTTTCAAATTACAAAATCCTTAACTTCATGACATTGACCGCTCGGGTTTTGGTTTCGCATAGCTATGTGTTTCTTTACTTGAGCGAAGCGTCTTTTAGAAATCAAAAGCTATGTGTCTCCTATGTGGTTAAAAAAAACTTAAAACCTTTAACCACATAGGTACATAGGAAAAAGGACATACAACCAATTGCTTGGTTTCACATAGCTATGTGTCTCCATAAGCTTTGTGTGACTTGGATTATGGGATCCCTCCTTGCGTCGGGATGACAAACTGGGCGTGATCAGCTTTGTGTGCCTTTTTCAAATTACAAAATCCTTAACTTCATGACATTGACCGCTCGGGTTTTGGTTTCGCATAGCTATGTGTTTCTTTACTTGAGCGAAGCGTCTTTTAGAAATCAAAAGCTATGTCTCTCTTCTATGTGGTTAAAAAAAACATTACAACCATAAACCACATAGATACATAGGAAAATGACATAGAACCACTATTTGGTTTCGCATAGCTCTGTGTCTATGTGGTTTAAAAAACTTTACTACCGTATTTATTTAGGTTAACTCAATAGCTTGTGGCTGTTGTTATTTAAAATTGAAAATAGATGAATTGCTCTCCACTGCCTTGTGCAATCACAATTAAGAAGAAGAGTAACCCCCAAATAACCCCCATCACCCAAGGTGACGTTTTCAACGAAACTTCTTTCATTGACGTATTTCTCATGAACCAATGACACAGGAACATCACGGTAACCACCGTAAGGACTTTCCACATATCAAAGGTTTCAATAATTTTCTCCCCATCTGAGGTCAGAAAGCTCATCGAGGTAATCATGTTCCAAGCCGTTCCAAACTCTCGGGCTCTAAAAAACACCCATGTGATGTTGACACACGTAAACGTCAGGAACGCCAGGAAGATGCCATTTGCAGCCGTAATCTGAAACGGAAGGTACCTGCGTTGCAAGCGTTCCAAAATCAGGTATAACCCATGCAAACCACCCCAAACCACAAAGGTCCATGCGGCTCCATGCCACAAACCACCTAAGAGCATGGTGATGACTAACGCGGCATACATACGAGCCACCCCAAACTGATTGCCCCCTAATGGAATGTACAAGTAATCGCGTAACCAACTGGACAACGAGATGTGCCAACGCTTCCACAGGTCAGAAAACCCTAACGCCGCATACGGGTACCGGAAGTTATCGGGTAAAACAATACCCAACAGCAACGCAATCCCGATAGCACAAGTGGAGTACCCTGCAAAATCAAAGAATATCTGTCCCGAAAACGCGAGCGTACCTACCCAAGCATCCACGCCATGCAGCAGTTTGTTGGAACCAAAAACGTCATCAGCAGTGGTAGACAGCAGCGTATCGGCCAACACAATCTTTTGGAACAAACCCACAGTAAGTAAGAACAACCCCCAAATGAATTGATTGGCGGTGGCTTTCTTTTCTTCATAAAACTGCGAAATCAGGTCTTTGGCTCTTACGATAGGTCCGGCAACCAATTGCGGGAAGAAGGTTACGTACAACGCAAAGTCGAGAAACGTTCTAGCCGGTTCGATTTTCCGTTTGTACATATCGATGGTATACGACATCGTTTGGAAGGTATAAAACGAAATCCCCATCGGCAGAATGATATCCATCGGTTGAGCCTGATAGCCGTAGCCATAGGTATTCACCACCGAGGTAAAATTGTCCAACAGGAAGTCTCTGTATTTAAAAAAGGCGAGAAAGCCCAGGTTGACTACCATACTCAGCACCAACCAGCCTTTTCGCTTGCGTTCGTTTTCCTCAACGGCCAGTTTTTGACCGGCGGTCCAGTCGACCATAGTCGAAATCCAAAGTAATACTACGAGCGGTGGATTCCACAACCCGTAAAAGACATAACTCGCCAAGAGGAGCATCCGTTTTTTGGAGGTCCAATTGAAAATAGGCGAATAATACAGTGCCAAAACCAGCACCAAGAAGACGATGAAACTTAAGGAATTAAATAGCATGGTTAGTTGGTTTTAGCGTTAGGAATTACATTTTCTTTCAACAGTAGGTTTACGAATCGTTCCGTAAACACCGAGGCATCCGGTCCTGACAAATGCGACCATTCGGGTGTATCAAATCCCGTTAGCGGTTCATAATCGGTATAATGGTACGCGGGTACCCCGGCTTGCGACACCAATACGTCCCAATAGTCTTTGCGGGAAAAGACATTCGTTTCCAAATCATGGAAAAAACCGGAAGAAGGCAACCGCACGAGAATGACTTTCCCACCCCGAGCTTGAAACTTCTTGAGGTCTTTAAGGAAAAAGACAATCGTACCGTCTTTATCCGGTGGCGGCATATCGGCTAACATAAAGAATTTCCACACCTTTTTAATCGAACCTGCAAAGGCCGTATCGGTCACTACCCGTTGTTTCATCCGAACATTTCTATCGATATCAATATCCTGAAACCGATAAAACGGCGGCATATCGGGTGTGGCGGTACGTTTTTCCATTTTAATGGTCTTCAATAACGCTTTTAAGTTGATGTCGTCGTACCAACCTTCTTCATCGTCACTGAGTAACGCGAAAGTGTTTTGTAACGGTACGGACAAGCTGTAATTTAACCGTTGGGCATAGGTACGGTCGTGGTAAAACTTTGTACGCGAACCAGCTCTTGACCAAGGCGGAGCTTGCGGATAGGTAGTAGAGAAAAAGAGCGGCGGTGTCACGCCCAGAATGACCGTGCCATTGAAGTCGCTGTTTTCTACGATGTCATTAAACACGGGGAGCGGTGAGGCACCCGCATTGGCTAATTGAATGGGTTGAATGCCGGTTAACGCTTTCCATTCTTTCAATTGGATGTCGAATAAGATGCGGGATGAACCCACTAACACCACATCGTTGGAAGTGGCTTTGTCTACTTTGGCTCGGTTGATAGCCCACAAGTGTTTGTCATCATCCAAGTCGGGGAAATAGCCTTTGGAACGCCAGAAGAGTTCCCAGGCTCCTACGGCAACGAGTCCGACACAAAGGGCAATGATTACGGTTTTTTTTAAATGCATACTTAGTATTGGTTTAGGTTAGTAAAGAATTCTCGGTTTTTATTTTTTATACGTTAGTTTTCGCCATAAACCCTCGAAGGGTCCTTGTTTAAATCGTTGCAACCACAAGTTGCTCCCGATGATTTGAAGCGTGTAGATTAACAACGCACTACCAAAGATGGGAATAGCTCCGAACTTTCCGGCAAAGCCTAGGCCAATTCCGTAGAAGAAGCCAATCGCCAGGAAGGATTGTAGGATATAGTTGGTCAACGCCATTTTCCCTACAGGTTCAAACCAGCGGAATAGGGTAGCTTTCTTTTGATGCAGTAGTGCAAGAACGGCAGCATAACCCAAAGCCAGCGGAACGGTGCCGAGAGCATAGGTCAGTGTTTTTAACGTACTCGCATAGGGTAGTTCATAACCAAAGAACTCGATATAGGTGCGAAGAAAGCAAATCGGCAAACCAATCGTAATGCCGAGTACCGCTACTTTACGCAACAACTTGGTATTGGTTAGGAGGTTGTTGTGTACAATAGCCCTTCCGGACCAAAGGCCAATCAGAAAGATGCCTAACACTTTGAAAAGGCGTCCGTCTTCCAACAGGTGGCCCATTCTGATGAACACGTTACTGAGGTTGGTTTTGAAGAACACGGCCCAATCTTCGTTCTTGAGGTACAGGTTCATGTTGGTGGTTTTTACTTCCCCAAACTCCCGTATCGGAATATCGAAATAGGACGCTACTGCATGGTTCATTTTGAAAAAGTACTTGGGGTAGTTCCACCCGATGTGGTTGATGACAAAATCATTTACCAGGGGTAACAGCAGCAATATGATGGCATACTTTAGGAGGTTTTTGTCGGAGGTATGCACAAAATGCATCGCTACAAACCCCAGTACGGCATATAACGTCAGAATGTCACCTAACCAGATAAAGGTCAGATGACACATCCCAATGACGAACAACCAAAACATCCGTCGGGTAAAGAAAGGAATAAAAGGATGGTCGAGCTTTTGCAAACTATGGTATTGCATCGCACAACCGATGCCAAACAGCAATGAGAAGATGGAATAGAACTTTCCGTCCACCAAGGTGTACAACACAAAGTCGAATGGCATGTCCCAAGAAGACGCAGCCCAAGGGTATTGTTCCGCAGGGTCCATAAAGAACAAGCCCGAGAAATAATAAATGTTGGCCACTAAAATGCCTAAAATAGCGATGCCTCGTAAGGCGTCAAGAAATTGGATGCGGTCTTTTTGTGGGGTTATAAGTTTTACCATCGTATAACTAGTATATCATTTAAATTGTTGGTTATTAACTTCTTTAACGAATTTAATTAAACCAGGAAAGTAGGTCTTTTGGTCGTCATAAAAAGCCAAATGACTTCCGTTTTCACAAAGCAGCAAGCGACCGTTTGGTAGTTCGTTGGCCACCCATTCCATGTGTTTCGGGTCCATCGTATCGTGGGTACCTGCGATGACTAAGGTGGGAGTTTTAATCGATTTTAGGCGATCGGTAACGTCCCAATTTTTTAATGTTGCGTCTCCGGTCATGCCAAACTCACTGTGCCCTTGCATGTAGACATAAATGTTGGGGTTTAAATGGTTGAACATCCGATTAATCGGTTCCGGCCACGCTTCTAGCGGTAGACGTAAAATGTGTTTCGTATAATAATGATTCATCAATAATTCGGTGTACCTCGGATTACTGAAATCGTTTTTAGCTTCTAACGCTTTAATTTCTTTCAGTACTTCGGGGTCGAGTTTCGGACCCAATACCTCATTGGCATATTTACCATAGTCGGGAGCACTCATCATCATGTTGGAAATGATCAATCCTTTTAAATTCTGTTGGTATTTTAAGGCATATTCCATGGCTAGAATGCCACCCCAAGAATGCCCCAATAGATAAAAATTGTCTTTGGTGAGGTGTAACGCTATGCGAACTTGTTCCACTTCTTCTACAAAACGTTCGGTTGTCCATAGCGTGGAATCATTGGGTTTATCGCTGTAATACGAATCCAATTGATCGTAGTAGATGTATTCAATTTCTTCGTTGGGCAGGTAGCCATCAAACGCAGCAAAACATTCGTGCGTACCGCCCGGACCGCCATGTAATAACAGCACCCTCATTTTGGGGTTGTTTCCCACGCGTTTGGTAAAGACGTTAAACGTTCCTTTGTCGGTGGTAATGGGAATCATTTTGATACCGCCCGTTAGTTGGTCGTCGCTGTTGGAATAATCCAAATAGGAGGAAGGTGGGTTTTCCTCAGCGGAGTTCGCTTGTTTTTCGTTGCAAGCCACTACGGTAATAACCAGTAAGAGTGTTACAAATTTTGTTTTCATATGCAAATTGTGGTTTGGTTACAAGTTTAGGCTTTCACGCCGTCCCAATCGGATAAATGAAAGGCTTCTAACACCCCTTTACGAAGCGGTTCGACGGCGTCATTGATATGTCGGGTACCAAAATCCAATCCTGCGACATTTCGCAACGGTCGTGAACCTGCGGGAGCATTGATAAGAGCTTCAAAGAGTTGCACCACAATCATTGGGTCGGTTGGTGCCTGTTCATCGGCAAAAGCA
Source organism: Flavobacterium orientale (assembly GCF_014638005.1). Classification (GTDB taxonomy): domain Bacteria; phylum Bacteroidota; class Bacteroidia; order Flavobacteriales; family Flavobacteriaceae; genus Flavobacterium; species Flavobacterium orientale. The sequence goes on along the minus strand of NZ_BMFG01000008.1, from coordinate 9,211 downwards.
GCTTGTGTTTTGGTTCCGAATTCGGCACTAAAAGCCCCCACATGTTCGTAGGCTTTTGCAATTTCATCGTCTTTAGCCGTTATCAGACTTGGAAAAAAGTTGGTGGAAAAGGGACCGGGTTCCACAACAGCCACATCAATACCCAGCGGAGCAAGTTCATACCGCATGGCTTCACTTAAACCTTCCACGCCCCACTTACTGGCATGGTAAATACCAAACCCGGGAACAGCTAAGCGTCCCGCAATAGAACTGAGTTGGATGATTAGTCCTGATTTTTGGGCACGCATGCCGGGAAGCACTGCTTTTGCCATTCGAATAGTACCCACGATGTTTAGGTCCAATTGTGCCAGACATTCCGCTGCCGAAAACGCTTCTACGGGTCCGCCAAATCCACGACCTGCGTTGTTGATTAAAACATCCACGGTGGGTATTCGCGTCATCGCAACGCTGACACTTTCATCGGAGGTGACATCTAAGTCGATTACGTCAATTTTTGCCTTATGCGTTGTGGCAAAATGCTGTAATGCCACGGCTGCACTCGCATTAGAACCGGCTGCATTCCGCATGGTAGCATACACGTGATGGCCTTTTTCGGCGAGGTATTTAGCGGCTTCAAATCCGAAACCGCTACTACACCCTGTAATAAGTATTTTTTTCATACCCCGTTTATTTAGCTAAAGCATCATTAAGTTGTTTGGTATCTACATACTGTTGAAAAGCGGTGACTTTCCCGTCTTTTAGCGTCCATAAATGAGCCACTTGAGCGTTGTAAGCCTTCCCGTTTTTATATTTTCCTTTATAGCGTAACGTAGCCAGTACTTTATTATCTGACATTTCGTGTAGCGTGATTTCATCTAACAAGAAAGAATCGTGTTCGGCACCAATTCGGGCAAAGACCCCATTGAGCACAGCATCCGGACCTTTGTAAGGGTTGCCGTCCGCGTATTTGTTGCCTTCAGCTTCATTCCAAACGACATTCGCATCCAAACCACCCAGAACGGTGGGAATATCACCTTTAGCAAAAGCCTTGTAGAGGTTGTCAATCACGCTCACATTGGCCGGATCAGAAAGCAAACCCAGTTGTTGCATAAAAGGCAGGCTGTCCATAAAGTCGTGTTCGTAGGCAATCTTTCCGTTTTTCATTTTAGCAATGGTGACACCTTCCACAGCTACCGCTTTACCCGTTGGTGGCATACCAAAAAAGACGCCGGTATGTTTTCCTTTAAATTGCCAATGTTTGACAATTTTATCGCCTTGACCAAAGATTTCCACGATGGTAAAATGGATGTCTGAAAAGCCCGTTAGGTAATTTTGGTAGTGGGCTTTGAAGTTTTCAAGGCCTACCACGTTTTGCGGACTGGCTACCATGGTGATGTTGGTGTCAAAGTGGGTGGCATTAATTTGGTCAATTTGTCTTTTGTTGACAATTTCATCCCAAACTTTAGCGTACATTTTAATGTTGTTTTCGGAGGTGCTTTGTTGGGCAAATAGACTGGTACTACTCCATAGGAGGAATATGATACTACTGTAGTATTTTTTCATTATAAGAGGGTTTAGATTACTGCATAAAGTCCGTTTGAAATCAAACGGACTTGGTAATGGTGTGGTATTATTCGTTGGCCACCGATGGTGTCGCTACAGCCGTTGTATCCGCCTGCTTCATTAAAACCATGGTTATGGCACTGTTGTCCCAATAGCCGTGTTCCTTCACAATTTTACCGTTACTGAAACGAGCGGTTAGGTGCACGGGTATTTCGTAGAGTTCGTTGTTCAATTTTAAGCGGCCTTGCCATAGCCCCCAGTAGTTCACCCAGGTTTCTCCTTTGTCGGTAACCACCATTTCATATTCCGATTCTTCGGGAACAAAGCCATAGGAAGTAAACAAGGTTTGGTCTTGTTTATTAGCTTCAATCATTTGAGCTACTGTTTTTGCATTTTTCTTCGTGACATTCATCATTACTTTGGCCGTATCGGCATAGTGCGAGGCCAGTTCGTCCCAGTTGGCCATTTCATAATCTTTCAGTGCTTTTTTATACGTCTCAATTTCAGGAGCCGTTTGTGTATAGCGGTCTTTTTTGGTTTCGCAGGCTATTAGTGTCAATACAGCCAGCAAAAGGATGTTTAGTTTTTTCATTGTATTGTTTTTAGGTTATTAATCATTTTTAATTGTTGTTCTTTTTTTTAAAATTTTAACCACATAGAGACATAGTTTTCATAGTTTTTGAAGACGCTACGCTCATTTTTTTTATCATATAGCGATGCATAACCTTGAACTGATTCTATGTATTTTACTATGTACCTATGTGTTTACTTTTTAGTTAATACTTTTTTTAACCACATAGAGACATAGGCTTTTGAGACGTAGTAGACGCTACGCTCATTTTTAGTATCCTATAGCGATGTATAGCCTAGAACTGATTCTATGTATTTTACTTTGTACTTATGTGTTTACTTTTTAGTTGATACTTTTTTTAACCACATAGCGACATAGGCTTTTGATACGTAATAGACGCTACGCTCATTTTTAGTATCATATAGCGATGTATAGCCTAGAACTGATTCTATGTATTTTACTTTGTACCTATGTGTTTACTTTTTAGTTGATACTTTTTTTAACCACATAGAGACATAGGCTTTTGATACGTAATAGACGCTACGCTCATTTTTAGTATCATATAGCGATGCATAAACTAGAACTGATTCTATGTATTTTACTATGTACCTATGTGTTTACTTTTTAGTTGATACTTTTTTTTAACCACATAGAGACATAGGCTTTTGAGACGTAATAGATGCTTCGCTCAATTAAAGTAGCACCTAGCTATGCGAAACCAAGCATTGGTTCTATGCTCTTTTTCCTATGTATCTATGTGGCTAAAATGTTTACCCTATAAGGCATATAAGTTCTCATAAATGTTATTCTATTTCAAATTTTTTTAAACCACATAGATCCATAGTTTTCATAGTTTTTGAAGACGCTTCGCTCAATTAAAATAACAGAGAGCTAAGAGCATTCAAGAATTGTATTACATCATTATTACTAGCTTCCTGCGGCTTCATTTTTTATTTTATATAGGATAAATCGCGTCGCATGGTGCCTCTACGTGTTTCCATTTTAAAGGTAGTTGCGTTTAAGGCATCGTTGAGCTTTACCCGTTCCTCCCCAAGGAGTTTGTTGTTTTCTTCTACCATTTTTTTAAGTTCCTCTTCGTCTTTTGCAGCATAGGAAATCAGCATATAGGCTTCCGGATTTCCAAAACCACTCAGGTAGATACGGTAGTGCAATTTTGATTTTTTCTGTTCGTTCAACGTTTTGAATTGTTCGGCCGTTTTTAAAACGGCATCAAAATCCTTTGGTTCATAGTAATAGAGGTAATTGGTTCTGAAATCTTTACCGTCAATCATATTCACTAAGCCATCCGGCATGTAGGATAGGGTAGTACTCAAATTGAGAATGTAATCGCCATGACTGGGATAGCATTCATCAAAACTTTCAAACATTTTGATGAACGCATCGCCACCCATTTTTTCTAACGTATTCGGATAGGGGTTCATTCCTATTTCCGTCATGCTGTTTAGTGGAGAAATTGCATGGTATTTGAAATCATCAGAAACAAACATGACCCATCCTTTTTCTTCTTTGTTTTCGGCAGCTAAATCGGCTAATTTTTTAGCCAATACTTCATAAGCGGCTACTTTACTAGGGGTGACATTGTCAACATGCACGCGATAGCGAAGCGAATTTTGGGCCACAGATAGCGAGAAAACAAACAGAAACAGCGTACTTAAACAATTAACAGCATTTTTCATAACATTACATTTTACTTTACTTTATTTACTTAATTCATCATGTAGTATATAGAGATACGACCATTCTTTTTCAACAAGTTTGGCGTTGGCTTCTCTCATTTGGTTGGCTACTTTCAAGCCTTTTTCTTTTTCAATTATTTTCCAGATGTTGTCGCGTTGGATGTCCATATCCGCAAAGCTTTTGAACGGGGTAGAGAAAAGATAGGAGGGAGAATCCGGATGTCCGCCCATAAAGCGGTAGATATAACTACGAGGGCTACCTTCTGCTCTTCTTATGAACGCCTGACGTTCTTTAATCCCTTCTTCAAAGGCTGTAGCGTTGTTGACTTTAACCGAATAAACCACTACCATTTTGGTGCCTTCCAACGGAGCTCTACTCAAGTCCGGTAAGTTTCGAGCGGTGGAATAACTGATTTTTTCCACGTGAGGCATGATGTGGGTAGTTACAAACGATTGGCAATCGTCGCCCGCTTTGTCTTCTTTGTCAAACGCGGCCCAATTGTCCACCATACTAGTCAGTACATACACGGTGCCTTCCCCCTGAAAGCGTTGCCATAGATTCCAGCCTTCGGTGCCGTTGTTTTTTTCGTAGCATTCTTTATACAATTTAACTGCTGCTTTGAACTGGCTGTTGTGGCCACTTTTGACTGTAATTTCAGTCATGTTCAAAATCTTACCCGGGTTTTGAGCTACTAGTAGTAGTGGAAAAAGTAGCAACAAATACATTACATTTTTCATTTTTTGGTTATTTAATTGGTTATTAATAATCCAAAATTAATTACATGGCGGTAGAATAAGTTGTACAAATCTTGCAACAATAGGTACTTTTATAGCATTGGTACTCGTATTTATAATTCCTGTTTGTATACATGGTAAGCTTCTTTCATTTTACTGTTTTTTTATAAGATGATGGGGAGCAACCAAACTGATTTTTAAACGCACGTGAAAAGTACGTTTGGTCACTGAACCCTGTTTGATAGCCTATTTCAGCAATATTTCCGGCATTTTGAAGCAGTAAATCCGCTGAATGTTCCAAACGAATACTGCGTATCAGTTGTCCCGGAGCCTGATTGAGTAATGCCACCATTTTTCGATGGAGTTGCGAAGGACTCAAGCACATTTTTTGAGCCAACAGCTCTACACTAAAATTGGCATTATCCATGTTGTCTTTGATGTAGTGTATCGCTTTTTCTAAAAACAGTTGGTCTACTGAAGACACGGCTACCTGACTTTTTTCTACTTTAAAGCTTTTTTGAAATTTGAGGCGGAGTTGTTCCCGTTGGTCCATTAAGTTGGCTATCGTGATTTTAAGTTCTTTACTGTTAAACGGTTTCGTAAGGTAGGCATCCACACCATATTCCAGCCCTTTTAGTTTATCGTCCAATGTGGCTTTTCCTGTCAATAGGATAATGGGGATGTGACTGGTCAATTCGTCGTTACGCAATTGCTGTACCATGGTATAGCCATCCATTTCCGGCATCATGATATCGGCAATGATCAGATCCGGTATGTGTTTTTGCGATTTTAGAATGCCTTTTTTACCATTTTCGGCTTCAATGATTTTGTATTTGTCTTTCAGTTGTTGTTTTAGAAACAAGCGAATGTGTGGGTTGTCATCCACCAAAACAATTATTTTTTTAGCTACTTCTTTAGTATTTTTAATAGCCGCTACTTTTAAATCAGGTACAGCATCATGAAATACCATTTCCTTTTTAGTTGGTTGTTCCAATGGTATATCAACTACTATCCCGATAGGTAGTTCGATGATAAAGGTGGTTCCTTTATCATTAGTACACTCTTCATTTCTAATTACATGGACTTTACCCTTATGGAGTTCAATTAATTCTTTAACTAAAGTAAGTCCAATACCCGTACCGGCAAATGGTTTCGTATCGGAGTTGTCTGCCTGATAAAAGCGATTGAAGATAAAGGGTAAGGCGGTAGGTTCAATACCCACACCATCATCTTTTACCGTAATCCGGACAGTGTTGTTGTTTGTAGTAACACTCACCTCTATGGTGCCGTTGTCATTTGTAAACTTTAACGCATTGGACAACAAATTCAGGATGACTTTCTCCATTTTTTCTTCGTCATAGTTGGCATAAATCGTTTGACTTTCTGTAGTAAAGCTCAAGGTAATGCCTCTATTTTGACAAACCGCTTCGAGCGAATACACCAAGTGTTCGATAAAAGGAACAATGTTGTAGGTCTTACTGTTGAGTTGCATGGCTCCCGCTTCTAATTTGGAAATGTCCAGGAGTTGGTTGATTAATTTTAGCAACTGCTGCGTGTTTTGATCGATTTGATGTAATTGGTTTTTAATTTTTGAGGCCTTGTGGTCTTCCATCAGTTGTTCCACATTTCCACGAATTAGGGTGAGCGGTGTTCTGAATTCGTGCGAGATATTCGTAAAGAAACGCGTTTTCAGTTGGTCGAGATTACGCAATGTTTCATTTTCATTTTTATCCTTTTCAATTTTGGCTTTCCATTTCAATCGTTTCATTTCATAGTTTCTTATGCGGTATAACACCGCTAAGAGGATGAGGAAATAACCCAAATAAGCCCACCAGGTGCCGCTCCAATGGGGTAACACTTGAAAAGAGACGGTGGTCACTTTTTGATTCCAAACCCCATCGTTATTGCTTCCTTTTACTTTAAAGGTGTAGTTCCCGGGCGGTAAGTTGGTGAACGTGGCCGATCGGCTTTTGTCGATATAAATCCAATTGTCGTTAAAGTTCTCCAGTTGGTAAGCAAACTTATTTTTTGCAATGGCTGAAAAATCAAGAGCTGCAAATTCAAAAATCAAGATGTTGTCCCGATGAGAGAATTGGAGCTTTTCTCCGTTAATGGAATGAATCTCTCGGGTTTCGGTATAGGCTTTTTTGGATTTGTTCTCACTGTAAATTTTGATTCCTGTAATGGCGACGGAAGGCAAATAAGGGTTGTCTTGAATCTGTTCGGGGAAAAAGTAATTGACTCCCGATATCCCACCAAAGAACAGTTCCCCTTTAGCACTTTTATAAAAAGCACCCGTATTGAACTCATTACTTTGTAAACCGTCATGCACATCATAGTTTCTGAAGGTTTTGTCTTTCGGATTGAATTTAGAAATCCCTTTGTTGGTGCTCAACCACAGGTAGTTTTGACTGTCGGGAAGAATGCCGTACACCACATTGTTGGGGAGTCCGTCTTTTTGGGTGAAGTGGGTAAACGTTTGGTGTTTTTTGTCAAATAAATTCAACCCCCCGGTGGTACCAATCCATAAAAAGCGAGACGGATAATAAGGATCAGGACAAATCACATTCACGTTGTTGTTGCTCAAACTCTTTTCATTTTCGGGGTTGTTTAAATAGGTGCGAAAACTTTCTTTTACGGGATTGAAGGCCATCATTCCATTTTTGGACGCAATCCATAAGATGTTGTTTTCATCTTCATAAATGAAGGACTGCACGATGAAGTTTTCGGCACTGTTATTTTTAATGGTATAATTTTTAAAAATACCTTTGTTGCGGTCAATCATTTTAGACAAGTGGTTTTCGGTAATCACCCAAATCGTCCCATTTTGAGCTTCAAAAATAAAGGAAGCTCCTTTTTTTGGTAAACTATTGGGATTAGTAGGGTCATTTGCAAATAAAACCGTTTCTTCTGTTTTGGGGTTGTAGCGAAACAACCCTTCGGTGGAGCCTATCCACAACGCATTGTCTTTTGATTTGAGTAAGGAAGAAACACTGGTGTTGCCAAAATGCTTAAGATTTTTTGAGCTGCTTTCAAAAGTTTTGAGTTGGTTTGTTTTCCTGTCCCAGCGGTAAAGTACTTCGGCACCAATCCAAACATACCGGTCGTTTTCTTCCACAATGGAGCGGATACTAAAACCGGGAATTCTGGAATTTAAGAAGTCTTTTCGATTTACTTTTCCAAATCGGTTGGCTTTGGGGTCGTAGTAGTTGATACCCATTCCCGTGGTACCCACCCACAGCATATGGGAATGGTCGATAAACAGACTGGATATGCTGTTGTAATTTAACGATTCCGGCAATAACGGGTCGTTTTTAAAGCTTTCGTACTTTTTGGTTGTCTTGTCAAACCGCATCAATTCCGCAGCTGTAGCCAGCCAAAGGTTGCCTTTTTTATCTTCCACAATTTCTTTTATATTGCCCCAGCCATATCGAAAGATGTTTAAATGATGGGGGTAGAATTCATAGGAAAAGTCAAGGGTGTTAAAGAGCACCAAGCCCGAGCGAGTGCCCAACCACAATTTGTTTTTATCCGCTTCGGCTATGGAGCCAATTCCAAAATCTTTGTCGAGACCGAAGGTGCTTCTGTGTTGTACCTCAAAATAAAAGGTGGCCAGTGCTTCGTTTTTGATGTGCATTCGCGTTAAGCCATTGGCAGTCGCAATCCATAGCATACCTGAATCGTCTACATGGAGTTTTGTAATGTTGTTGTCGCTTAGATTGAAATTACTTTTGGGATTTTTATAAATCTGAGTAATTTGATTCAGGTTGTAGTGCTCCTCGTCAAAAGGGATTTTAAAGATACCGTTAGATTTTGTGCCCACCCAAATCGTGGCGTTTTTATCTTGAGTGATGGTGGTGATTTCAGCGGTATTTTTGCTCATCGCATGAGCCAAGGGTAAATAAATACGTTGAAAGTTGTTGGTTTTTTTATTGTAGTTGTGCAAGACGCCATTTTCTGTACCAATCCACAGTGTTCCATTTCTGTCATTAAATAAGGTAGTAATATAATTGGAAGCCAAGGCGTTTTTATCGGAAGGGCTGTGTTGGTAAATCGTAAACGTATAGCCATCGTATCGATTCAGGCCATCTTTGGTAGCAAACCACATAAAGCCATCGCTGTCTTGTGTGATAGAAAATACAACATTTTGTGAAAGGCCTTCATTGATGGTTAATTTTTGAAAACGCACGTCTTGAGCGGACACTACCCACGAAAAAAGAGAGAAAAACGAAAGCAATCCAAGTGTTTTGTTTTGTAAAAGATTCATCGATGCTGTATTATACTATAAGTAAGCGTATGAATCGATTTGAGGGAGTATTGTGCGAAATAAAAAATAAATGTAATAAATTTAACGATATAATTGTATAATTGTTTGTTTTTTTATTAAAATTAGTAGGTTAGGAGTGATTAGTAATTAGTAATTAGTAATTAGTGATTAGTCTGGGGTGGGTATATGGAATTTGGTATGTTTTTCAAAGGGATTGTATTGAATAGAATATAGAATATAGAATATAGAATATAGAATATAGAACATAGAATGAGTATGCTCAATAAACTGTGTCAAATATAAAAAATGGATGTTTAAATTTTTTAAATTTGATTATTATGAGCGAACAATTCGATTTTGAGTCTTTCTCTAAGTCAGCCATAGAGAAATTAAAACAAG
>NZ_BMFG01000007.1 GCF_014638005.1 Flavobacterium orientale | reverse complement strand
TTGAGGGTTGTGGACCGGAAGGGATTGCTCCTGCAAGTTTGAACACGGTTATTTATGTACGTCCAAGCGGTGTAATCCAAGAGTACCGTTACATTTTATCGGATGACAACGGTTACTATCAAATTTACGAGAGCACCCAACGTGCTTTTCGATTGAGTAATTTCAACGATTTATCACCCTTAACACCTGGTGGTGTTTATAGTATAGATGTTGAGTACAAGGTATATGGCTATTACTACGGAGGGAAGACTTGTGCGATCACAGTTCCTGGAGGAACACCACCTCCAACACCGGATACTTTCACACGTTATGCAGGTTCAGAAAGTCAACTTTCTAACGAATTTAGTGCAATAGCGTATCCAAACCCATTCAACAACAGTTTTAATTTGGATATCAAAGGCAATCAAACCACACCGGTTCAAGTAACCGTTTATGATATGATGGGGCGTTTGTTGGAAAACAACACCATTTCAGTTGATCAAGCGAACAACATAAACATTGGAGCCAACTACCCAACTGGTGTTTACAACGTGGTTGTGACGCAAGGGGAGGAAGTGAAGATGATTCGGGTGGTGAAGCAGTAAATAGGTGCTAAGGGACTGAGAAACTGAGGTGCTGAGGTTTTAAAGTTTATATAGACTAGACCTTCGAGAGATCGGGGGTCTTTTCTTTTTTAATTATAGAAACAACTTTTTGGTCTTGATTTATAATAGTGTACATTTGTTGCGTGTAGAAGTTTAGTTGCTTATGGATTTAATTTTTTAAAGTGTTAGTATTAAAACTATAAGTTTATGAAAGAAAGCCATTTTAGGAGTCTTTTTGATTTTTTGCAATAGTTTAATAGTTAAGAATTTATTTTTTGTAGCTATTGTTTTAGCTCTCTGATGTATACCGCTAAACTTGGTTTGATTGTGATGACTAAAATCTTAATAGGATGGTAATTTGTATTGCAGAAGGTAGATTCTAATAATCGGAAGTGAAACCGGTTAATTGTAAGTTTTGATAGATGTAATTGAGCACAAAATTTAAAAATTATAGCAAGAGAAAATGAATCTAATTCAATACGATGCGAAACAAAAATGAGCTAATATAAAAAATTTAACACATGATTTTTGATTATAAAACCGGAGCTTTTTTAAAATGAACATTGGGTCTTAATGGATTGGTATAAATCATATGATAAATCATAATGGCATCTTTTGTAAAGGATTTAATTAGGGTCGGCTTTTCCAAATTAAACATCATTATTTTTGGTGTGGGAACCTCGATTGCTACGGCTCGATTATTAACTCCCGATCAAAATGGAACGATTGCCATGTTGCTTGTTTATCCTTCCCTTTTTATGGTGTTGGGTTCTATGGGAATTAGACAGTCTACTACCTATTTTGTTGGAAAAGAGATCTATAGTTTAGATCGAATTAAGCAAGCAGTAACCCAAATATGGCTGTTGACATCGCTAGTCAGTATGCTTATTTGTGTTTTGTTATTCCTTTTTTTATCAAAAAATGTACCTGATTTTTCCCTTATTTTGGTTTCGGTTCTCAGCATTCCTTTTAGTTTGCACAATACCTATTGTTCCGGTATATTTTTAGGTAAAAATGAAATTAAAGAATTTAATAAAATAAATTGGATTCCAAATTTTGTTACTTTTTTAGCAACCATTTCATTAATTTATTTCTTTGATCTTGAGGTCATGGGAGCCATGTTGGCTTATTTGTTCGGTCATTTGGCTATTTTTATCGCTCTTGCTATTCGAAAAGATAATTTAATGCCTAAAACCTTTCAAATAGAAAAAGAGGTTATTTCTAAAATGTTGTCGTTGGGTTTAATTTATGCTTTTGCTCTTTTAATTGTGAATCTTAACTATAAGATTGATGTGGTTTTGTTGGAAAATTTAAGCACTCCCTATGAATTAGGTATTTATGCAAAAGGTTCCAGCATCGTGCAATATTTATGGCAAATTCCGATGTTATTCAGTAGTTTAGTTTTTGCTCGAAGTGCTATTTCCAAGGACGGATTAGCCTTTTCAAAAAAGGTAGCTCAACTGTTGCGTTTATCTATTTTGTTAGTAGGTTTTGTGGCTGTTATTTTAATGCTGTTATCCAAACAAGTTATATTATTACTTTTTGGAGAAGCTTTTTTACCCAGTGTGATTGTGATGCAAATTTTATTACCCGGCGTTGTGCTTTTAACCGTTTTTAAAGTAATGAACATGGACTTAGCCGGAAAAGGAAAACCCTATATTGCCATGAAATCAATGGCAGTTCCTTTGGTAATAAATGTTCTTTGTAATTTATATTTCATTCCTTTGTATGGTTCAAAAGGGGCAGCCATTTCGTCTTTAATCAGTTATTCGTCTGCTGCATTTTTCTTTTTATACTTTTATAGCAAAGAAACAAAAATACCAATCAGCGAAATACTGGGCTACAAAAAAAGTGACTTTGAACCCATTATGGAGGTAGTTACTAAAATTAATAAAAAAATCAAACGGTAATGTTTTTATTTGATAGGGAAAGAACGGGAAGAATACCCAACTCACACACTTTTGAGCAATTACCGCAAGAGGAGTGGAGGATACATTTTAAACAAGATCCGGTGCGTTGTGCCGAATCTACTCCGGTTTTTGACCAACACGGTAATTTATATTTTGGTTCGCACAATGGGTCTATTTATGCTCTTTCTCCGGAAGGAAAAATTTTGTGGCAATTTGTAACCGAAACAAAAGTCTATTCCAGTCCGATGTTAATCGATGATAAATTATACATCGGTTGCAACATGTCGACTTTGCTCTGTTTGAATTTACAAGGCGAATTAGTGTGGCAATATGACGGTTATAAAGCCTATGCCAGCCAATCTAAACTCAAGCGGTTACAACTAAACGCTTATACTTATTTGAACTATGACTATGAATTTAAAAAATTCATGAAAATAAATACCTGGACTTCACCAAATTTAGTTAACAACCAGTATGTTGCCTTTGTTTTTTACGGCATTGGTTTAGTTCTTTTAGACAAAGACACAGGAAATGTGCAGTGGAAAAAAGACTTAGGCAGTCCGTCGTTTCATTTAGCCGGTGTTGCTGTTACAAATGTTAACGGAAAAGATTTTATTGCCGTTTGCGGACAAAACAGTGGTTTGTTTTGGTTTGATGCAGACGGAAACCTGCAATGGAAAACAAAAGCATTTGGCAGAAGTAACGCTTGGGCCAATCCGTCAATTGATGCAGCAGAAAATTGTATTTATCATTCCGAAAGTTATTTCAATAAAAAATCAATTTTATATAAAACAGATTTCAATGGAAAAACAATTTGGAAAAAGGAATTTCAGTTTGGTTGCAGAGCAACAGTTGGAATAAGTAATTCCGATTTTATTGTGTTTTTGGGCTTAAACGGAACCGTTTATTTTTTAAGTAAAAAAGATGGTAGTCAACTTGCATCCAGAGAAATTGCTTCAAAAGACAGAGGGTTATGGACTTCGCCTTCCATCATGGCCAATCATTCGGTGTTGATAAATACCAAAAAAACGGTTAAAAAAGGATCGCTAATTTGTTTGTCGCCACAAGCAGAAATCAATTGGGAAATTAATTATGCTAAAGCTTTATCGGTGCCAACTATTGATGAGCAAGGCAATTTGTATACCGCCACTTGGGCAGGAGACTTTTATAAATTTAAAAATGTAAATTCATGAAAATTGGAATATTAACGTATCATCACGTGATTAATGATGGGGCAGTGTTGCAAACTTTGGGGCATGTGAAGACTTTGAAAGAAATGTATCCTACTGCAACTATTGAAGTGATTGATTACAGACATAAAACAATTGAAAAAATAGAAAAAAGAGAAGCTTTTAAAAGTTTAATAAAATTAAAAAAAGGAGCATTTTCTAAAATTAAAAAATACTACAGTTTTAAAAAATTTGTGAATGAACTTTTGCCATTAACAGAAGAAAAATTAATTTCTGATGATGTTGAAGAAGCTGTAAAGTTTATCAATAGACAAAATTATGATTATGTAATTGTTGGAAGTGATGAGGTTTGGAAATTATTAGATAGAAAATATGCCAGACAATTTCCAAATATCTATTGGTTACCAGAAGGTATTAAAGCCAAAAGAATAGCTTCGGCTGCATCTGCAAATGGTTCAAATCCAAAATTGCTACAAAACAGCGAAATTAAAAATCAAGCAAAAAATATCGTCAATAATTTTCATGCAATAGCAGTTAGAGATCAGTACACTTTGAATTTAATTAAGAGTTTAGAAGTCGATGCACCACTTTATCAAGTTCCAGACCCAACTTTTGGTGTAGATTGGCATGCTAGTGGAGTGAAAGAAAAGTTAGAAAAAGTTGGGGTTGATTTTACTAGAAAAAGATTTGCATTAAATTTGAGCTCCAACAATTCCGAGTTTGCAAAAGCTTCCGAACAAATTTATCATTATGCAAAACAAAATAATATTCAATTGGTAGGAATTGGACAATATAATAAATTTTGTGAAATGAACTTTTCGGATGTTTTAAATTCATTAGAATGGGCAACATGCTATCAGTATTTTGATTTTTGTGTAACCGACCGTTTCCATTCAACTATTTTTAGTATTAAAAATAAGGTTCCTTTTTTAGTAATTGAATCAGAAAAAAAATATCCAACCGAACATAGAGGAAAAATTGTTGATTTATTATCAAAGATAAATAAGTTGCAGTATCATCAATTTTACAATGACTCTATTGATTTTAAGTTGCTAATTACAGATTTGATTGAATCACATAAAATTGATGATTTTGATTCTATCATTTTAGATTTAAAAAATCAATTCAGAACATATTTATTAAATGTCATAAAATAGTAATTGAAAAAAATCCTTTACATCTTAGATACGTTTGAAACCGGTGGAGCAGAAAAAAGCCTACTTGATATTGCCATTCAAAACAAAGCAGTTGAAACTGTTTTTGTAACTTTATACAAGGGCAATCAATTGGCAGAAGCGGCCCAGCAGGCAGGTATTAAAGTTATTTCGCTTAACCGTCCTGAAAAATATGCTTTCGGCAAAATCGCGCAACTTCTCAAACCAATTATTCAAGAGGAAAAACCCGATTTAATTCATGCTACATTGTTTCGTGCAGACATTGTTTCCCGGAAAGTAAAACGTTATTTCAAAATACCTTTAGTTTCCAGTTTGGTAAACAACTCGTATATCGAAGAACGCTATCAGCAATTATCGTTGCTTGGAAAGCTTAAACTGAATTGTATTCAGCGTTATGATGCCTTGACAGCTAAAAAAGTAGATCATTTTATTTCAAATTCTCAAACCATCAAGCAATCGAATGCAAAAGCATTAAGTTTACCTTTGGAAAAGATAAAAGTTATTTTTAGAGGTCGTGATTTGTCAAAATTTCTATCCTTGTCTCAAGAACAATTGTCTACAACCAAAAAAGAGTTAAATATCATAGAAAATCAAGTTACGCTATTAAATGTGAGCCGACTTTTAGAAAGAAAAGGACAACTTGATTTGTTGCAAGCGATGAAAAGCATTGTAATAACACATCCAAATGTTAAACTATATATTGCTGGTGAAGGATTTTATCGTTCAGTCTTAGAAAACTACATTCAAGAAAATAATTTGCAATCACACGTAGAATTGTTGGGCAACCGAAATGATATTCCCTATTTGTTGCAATTGGCAGACGTTTTTGTGTTTCCAACACATTACGAAGGTTTACCCGGAGCATTAATTGAAGCTATGATGGCTGAAAAAACAATTGTTTGCACCGCAATTCCTGAAAACAAGGAGTGTGTTTCTGCACAAGAAGCCGTTTTTTTTAAAAAAGGAGATGTTTCCAATTTGGTAACTACTTTGCAAGAAGTAATCAACCAACCACATCATTTTAGTGCGTTAGGAAAAAATGCCAGAATTGCAGCCATTGAAAAATTCAGCATTGCCAAAGTAGTTGAGCAATATAACACATTATATACCTCTATTATTCAAAAACACACCCAATGACCATTCTCCAACTCATCCAAAGACCCCAATTACGAGGAGCAGAAATGTTTGCCAGTCAACTTTCCAATGAATTGGTCCAAATGGGGCATAGCGTTTTGGTTGTAGCCTTGTTTCCGGGCGAATCTACTTTGCCCATAAACGCCACCTTTATTCTTTTAAACAGACCGCAACACAAACGATGGAATGATGTTGAAGGTTGGAAAGCTTTGGCAAAGCTAATCAAAGAACACAATGTAGATGTAGTGCAGTGCAATGCCGGCGACACCTTGAAATTTGCGGTTTTTTCGCAACTTTTTACGGGTTGGAAAATACCGATTATCGCCCGAAATGCCAGTATGGTGAGTGCCTACATTAAAAATCCAATTATTAAGTTGCTCAACCGTTGGTTCTATAGCAAAACCCAAGCGATTGTTTCGGTTTCACACTTGGCTGCGAAAGATTTGAATACGTTATTTCCCGAAACAACATCAAAAACAACAGTGATTCCGATTGGCATAAATTTGCAATCGTTTACGCCGGTAGCTTGGAAAAATGCCTCGCCAACTGCATTTCAAATGGTGCACGTAGGCGGATTTTCATTTGAAAAAAACCACTATGGTTTACTTTCCATTTTTGAACAATGGTTGCATCGTTTTCCTGATTCCCATTTGCATTTAATTGGCGATGGTCCCATGAGAGAGGAAATAGAACAAGCTGTAGCTAAAAAAAAACTGACAGATAAAATTTCCTTTTATGGTTTTAGCAAAGAAGCGATCAACTACATGCACCAAGCCGATGTTGTGGTTTTACCAAGCAGTATTGAAGGCTTGCCTGGTGTAATTTTAGAAGCCATGTATGCCAAAACCCCGGTAATTGCCTATAATGTGGGCGGTGTTTCAGAAGTGGTTCAGAATAATAAAACCGGTTTTTTAATTGAAAAAGGGGATGAAAAAGGTTTTTTGCAAGCCATAGAGCAAGTGAAAAAAGAGGGTAAAGTAGCACGGTATATTTTAAATGCAAACGAGCTCGTTGTGCAAAAATTTAATAATAGCTACCTTGCCCAACAATTTGAAAAAATTTATTACAAAATAAGTTAGAATATGCTTTTCAATTCCATTGATTTTGCCATTTTTTTACCGGTAGTTTTTATATTGTATTGGTTTTTTACGAATCACAACTTGAAACTTCAAAATTTGCTAATCGTAGTAGCAAGTTATTTGTTTTATGGATGGTGGGATTGGCGGTTTTTATCATTAATTTTATTTAGCACATTAGTTGATTATACAATTGGCGTTTTACTTTCTAAAGAAGAAAATGTTACTAAACGGAAAATTTTTTTGTGGACAAGTATAATTGTAAACCTCGGTTTTTTAGGGTTTTTCAAGTACTATAATTTTTTCCTGGATAATTTTAAAACTGCTTTTACTTTTTTTGGCGGAGAAATCAGTTCCGGTTCTCTACATATAATACTGCCTGTGGGAATTAGTTTTTATACATTTCAAACCTTAAGCTATACTATTGATGTTTATAATAAGAAACTTGAGCCTACCAATGATTTTATTGCTTTTACAGCATTTGTTAGTTTTTTTCCACAGCTAGTTGCCGGTCCTATAGAAAGAGCATCCAATTTATTGCCCCAGTTTTACATAAAAAGAAAATTTGAATACAGCAGAGCCGTTGATGGTTTACGTCAGATTTTATGGGGTTTATTTAAAAAAATTGTAATAGCGGATAATTGTGCCGAATTGGCCAATCAAATTTTTAATAATTCTGGAGAGTATTCGGGTAGTACATTGGTTTTGGGAGCTTTATTTTTTACGTTTCAAATTTATGGTGACTTTTCAGGCTATTCAGATATTGCTATAGGAACGTCTCGATTATTTGGATTTGATTTAATGCGAAATTTTGCATTCCCTTATTTTTCTAGAGATATCGCAGAATTTTGGAGACGTTGGCATATTTCGCTTTCTACTTGGTTTAGAGATTATTTATATATTCCTTTGGGAGGAAGTCAAGGTGGAATGTGGATGAAAATTAGAAATACATTTATTATTTTTATTGTCAGTGGATTTTGGCATGGAGCCAATTGGACATTTGTAATTTGGGGATTATTAAATGCTATTTACTTTTTACCTCTATTAATTACAAACAACAATAGAAATAATTTACACATTGTAGCCGAAGGAAAATTTTTGCCAAGCTTTAAAGATTTTATCAAAATCAGTGTTACCTTTTCGCTCACTGTTTTAGCATGGGTCTTTTTTAGAGCAGAAAATGTAACGCATGCCTTTTCAATTTTAGCTGAGATTTTCTCACCATCAATAGTAGAATCACCTAAGTTTTTTGACCTGAAGATTTTTGCTTTACTTATCTTCTTCTTATTGATTGAATGGGTTGGGAAAAGTTATCACCATCCACTTCACATTCTTGATTCAGTAAAGAGTAGATTGCTTAAACACACACTTTATTTACTGATATTATTTGTAATATATTTTTATGGAAAAAATGATGTTACTTTAGATTTTATTTATTTTCAATTCTAACATGAGAAAATTTATCAAAAAAATAGTGTTGTTCTTTGCATTTTTTATTTTAATAAATGCTATTATTTATTTTCTATTTATAAATGACACGCACAATGACTATAATGATTTTAATAAAAACGGATCGGTCTACTTAATGGCAGATTCGCATGGAGAAGCTTTAAAAAAATATCCAGATGACTTTGGAATAGTTAATTTCTCATACGAAAGTGATTCTTATTTTGATATTGAACGAAAACTTAATTTTTTAATCAAAGAAACCAATATTAAAAAGATAGTAATTTCTATTGATAATCATTGTTTTTCTAATTATCGTGAAAATATTAATAATATTGATAAGTCAATTTATTTTGAATCTGTATGTTCAGACAACGCTTCAGCATATGAAAATTTTAAAAATAAATACATTCGCTATTACTTTCCGGTTTTTAACAGTAATTCTCCAACAATTATAAAAATTGATATTTTCAAAATGTTATCAAATAGAAAACAAGGTTCAGCAAATTTAAAAAATTGGAACAGTTTGACGGAATCGGAAAAAACTAAACAATCAATTAGTCGTTTGGAAGTTCAGTTTGAATCAAAAAAAAATTCTCAAAAACTACTTGATCATTTTGCAAAAATTATCTCAATTGCGAATAAAAATAAGGTAGAAATTATTGCCATTAAATTTCCAATATCTAAAAACTATTATAAAAACCTTATGAAATTTGATAGTTTAAATGTTGATCATCTACTAAAAGACAAAAAAATTAAGATTATTGATTTTCAAAAAGTATATTTTGATAATGATACTTTTTTTAGTGATGCAGATCATTTAAATGATATAGGAGGATTAGAGTTCTCAAAATTATTAAATGACAGCATAAATAAAAGTAAAAATAGTATTAACCATGACAAAAATTAAAGTCCTTCATATCATCAAATCCTTAGGTCGTGGTGGAGCCGAAATGCTCTTGCCTGAAACTTTAAAAATGCACGACACTTCGGCATTTGAATTTCACTATATTTATTTTTTACCTTGGAAAAACCAAATGGTCCAAGCAATTGAAGCAGCGGGAGGTAAAGTGACTTGCTTAGCGGCTAAGAACAACATCGCTTTACTTTTTCAGTATCGAAAAATAATTCGCTATTGCAAAGAAAACCAAATTCAATTGATTCATGCCCATTTACCTTGGGCGGGATTTGTGAGTCGGTTGGTACATCGATTAACCGATATTCCGGTTTTGTACACTGAACATAACATGCAGGAGAGGTATCATTATGTAACCAAATTAGTGAATAAATATACGTTTAACTTTCAAACATTGGGGATTGGGGTTTCAGAAGATGTAACGCATTCTATCACTAAGAATATCGCACCGAAAATAAATGTTCGAACGTTATTAAATGGCGTCAATGTAACTAGTTTTGTACGTACTTCACGTCCGGAGAATGCAGCCATTAGAAAACAACTTCAGATTCCGGAAACTGCCTTCTTAATTGGAACCGTCGCTGTTTTCCGGTTTCAAAAACGATTGGATTTGTGGCTTGAAATTTTAAAACAAACCATTGATAGCGATTCCAATGTGTACGGCATTATTGTGGGTGCCGGTATTTTAGAACCACAAATTAAAGCAAAACAGGAAGCTTTGGGATTACAGGGCAAAGTTATTTTTGTGGGACTCCAAACAGAAGTTAAACCTTATTATGAGGCGATGAATGTATTTATGATGACCTCATCATTTGAAGGATTACCTATTGCATTATTGGAAGCGATGAGCATGGAGTGTGCTATTGTAACAACGGATGCGGGAGGGATAAAGGAAGTTATTACATCCGAAAAGGAAGGTCTGATGGTAGACGTCGATAACTGGCAAACGATGTCGGAACACCTACTTTATTTGAAGAATAAGCCTGAAACACGTCAACTTCTCTCAGAAAATGCTCGGAAAAGAGTAACTACTACTTTCAGTATTCAAGCTATGGTTACTATATTAGAAAAATGGTATAAAGAGTATACAATATGATAATCAGACAAGGTAAACAGGAAGATATTCCTAAGATTGTAACGTTACTTAAAGAGAGTTTGGGGGAAAGCTTATTGAAGAAAAGCGAGAACGTGTGGCAGTATAAACACCTGCACAATTCATTCGGTCCATCATATGTTCTTGTAGCTGAAGAAAACGATGTAATTATTGGGGTTCGTGCTTTTATGCAATGGAAATGGCAAAGAGAAAACAAGCAATTTCTTGCTTACCGAGCAGTTGATACCGCTACGCATCCTCAATTTCAAGGAAGGGGCATTTTCAGCAAACTAACTTTGCAAGCTTTAGAAGAGGTTGCGAAAGAAGGTGCCTCTTTTATTTTTAATACACCCAATGAAAAAAGCCGTCCGGGTTACTTAAAAATGGGTTGGCAGCCATTAGGAAACATAGCGTTGGCATTGGTGCCTTCATTTGTATATGTTATTCAGGCATTTTTTTTAAAAAACCCATTATTGCAAGTGATGAACAATAGTGAGTTGGAAAATTTATGTGAGAATCACAATGATAAATGTAAAAAAACGGGTAGGTTATTTACGCCTAAGAGCGTGGCCTACCTGCGATGGAGGTATCATAACAATCCCATGCAAACCTATCAGGTTTTTACAGGAGACAACTGGTATCTGGCTCTTTATATAAAAAAGCATAACTACTTTAAAGAGGTGCGAATAGCTGAGGTCTTGGGTGCGGATTCAAATGTAAAAAGAAGACAAATTCAAAAAGTTATTGCCGGTTATGCAGCGAAAAATGGTTGTCTATTGATAAGTACGACAGATAAAAAACTATTTAAATTAAGTATATATCGTAACTTTGGTCCCATCTTAACCTTCAAAAATTTAGAAAAAGGAGAACATATGATTGCTGAATATAGAGATTTAAAACAAAATTGGGCATATAGCATGGGCGATTTAGAATTATTTTAATGGATGTAGTTCTTGTCATACTACTTTTATTTTTGGCTAATAAGTTATTCCTAACGAGCTTGGCCAAAAAGCATGCTTTTTTTGATAAGTCGTTGATTTTCAAAGTTTTTTTATACCATTTGTTATTTTGTTTTATCTATTATCTTTATGCTTCTTTTAATCCGTCAGATTCAAAGCATTACTATTTTGTAGCCACGCTTCGAAAAGATGATTGGATGGGTTTGTTTGAAACAGGGACTAATTTTATAAACTTTTTGGCTGTACCATTCATAGAATTAGGTCTCTCTTATGAATCTTTAATGTTGGTTTTCTCGTGGTTTGGTTATGTGGGATTTGTTTATGCTTATTTATTTTTTAAGGAAAATATTACTACACCCATAAAAATATTTGGTAACGTTGATTTTCTCACCTTGCTATTGTTTTTACCCAATATGCATTTTTGGTCTGTTTCTTTAGGGAAGGGGTCGGTAATATTTATGGGTATTATGATGTTTATGTATGCAATTAAAAAGCCCAAGCAACGATTACATCTTTTACTCATCGCAAGTTTCTTTGTTTATATGGTAAGACCCCATATCATGTTTTTCCTACTAACATCGGTTTGTGTCGGTATTTTATTTGGAAAAGAAAGAATTTCACAGACTACAAAAGCGCTTGTAATTATTGCTTCAGTAAGTTTTTTGATAGCAGCCAGTAATTCTATCTTATCAATCGTCAACTTAGAAAATTCTCAAGATGTATTTTCAGATTTTGAAGCTTTTGCTACAGTAAGAGCCACAGAACTTTCAAAGGCGGGTTCAGGCCTGGATATTAATAGTTATCCACTCCCTTTGAAATTATTTACATTTTGGTTCCGACCGCTCTTTATTGATGCACCAAGTATAGTTGGTCTGTTTAGTTCTGTTGAAAATCTGATGTATTTATTAATTTTCTTTAAGGCTTGTAATATGGGATTTTTAAAATATTTGAAAAGTTCCCCTTTTTTGGTAAAGGCTTCTTTTATTGCTTTTCTCAGTGTTTCCTTTGCTATGACATTTATAACCTCTAATCTGGGAATAATTATGAGACAAAAAGCAATGGTGATGTATTTCGGTTTTTTCGTTATTTTTAGTTATTTAGTGTATCGTAGAGAACAAAGACTTAAAGCGGTATGAAAGAAGGAAAGTTTGTAATATCATTAGATTTTGAATTGGTTTGGGGCATTTTCGACCACATATCCTTGCCGAACAAAAAAGCCTATTTTCAAAATACATTGTACGTTATTCCTCGAATTTTAGAATTATTTGAAAAAAATAATTGTAAAGTAACATGGGCCACGGTAGGGATGTTACTGAATGAAAACTGGGAACAATGGCGTGCAATGATTCCTGAGGATAAACCTTCCTACAACAATAAGAATTTGGATGCCTATACTTTTGGTCTTACGCATGAGAAATCAGGTTACGATCATTTCTTTTTTGCACCCCAATTAGTGAAGCGTATTCTGGCAACACCGGGACAAGAGTTAGCAACACACACATATTCACACTATTACTGTCAGGAAGAGGGACAAACGTTGGAACAATTTGAAACAGATTTGGATGTAGCATTAAAAATGACCAAAAAGCTCGAAGTGGCAATACAGTCAATTGTTTTTCCTAGAAATCAGTTTAATCAAAACTATGTAAACGCATGCGTGAGCAGAGGAATAGTTAATCTCAGATCTAATCCCGATTCTTGGTTTTGGCAAGACAAAAAAGCAGTTACTATGCAAGCAAAAGTAATGCGTACTCTAGATACAGTTATACCTTTTACTAAAACATCATATAGTTGGAATAAAATTATCCGAACATCACATACAGAGCAACCATCAAGTAGGTTTTTGAAGCCTTTGAATGCCATTAGTTTCATTAATGATGTAAGGCTTAAAAGAATTTTTAATGAAATGGTATGGGCGGCAAAAAATGGCGAAGTGTATCATTTATGGTGGCATCCCCACAACTTTGGGACAAGTCCAAATGAATCTTTAAAACAATTGGAATTGATATTGGAACACTTTCGTTATTTGCGCGAAAATTTTAATATGCAGTCTTGTACTATGGGCGATTTAAGTTTTGTAAAATAACAAATCTAATGAAAGGTAAACAGAACAAGGATACCAAATGGTTAACTGGTTTTTGGATGCTGTTATTAGGGGTCTATCATATTCCTTTTGTAGTAGTTTCTTATTATCATAGAGACGCAAGAGGTCATTCTGATGCTCATACGTATTGGAGCGTTTACAAAGATATTTCAGAAAGGAGTTGGTTTAGTTTTTTAGATTTTAGTACTGATTTCATTTTGTTTTTGAACTACTATCCTATAAAATTAGGCTTGCCTTTTTGGTTTGGTTTTTTAGTCTATGGCTGTATAGGCTATTTGGGTTATTATTATTTTTTAAAATTTACGCTGATAGTTTTTAAAGATAGTTCCAAAAAATACCTCACACCAATTATCATTTTGGTTGCATTATGGCCTAGTTTGCATTACTGGACTGCTACTTTAGGTAAAGAACCCATAGTTTTTCTTTCGCTTTCCTATATCTTTTGGGCGACAGTATCGACCAATCGATCTTTACTGAAAATGGGAATTGCTTTTTTGTTTCTGGCATTTATCAGGCCACATGTAGCACTATTTTTGCTTACGGCATATGCAATTGTAGGATTGTTTTATTTTAAGACTACTTTAAAAAGAAAATCACTCTTTACGGTTTGTGCCTTATTGGTTGGAGGATTTCTTGTACATCAGGTGCTGCAAATAGCAAGAATAAAGAGGTTAGATTGGGAAAGGATTAAAAGATTTAATGATTTTTCATTATCCTCTTTCTCAAGTTCCGGATCCTATGTGCCAATGGAATCATATACCCTTTTCTATAAGATGTTTTCTTTTTATTTCAGACCCTTAGCGTCAGATGTCAAGAGTCTCGTTCAGTTTTTTGCTGCAGTGGAGAACTATGTTTTACTAAGCCTACACGTGGTGGCACTAGGTATGCTTCTACTATATTTTCATAAGTTAAAAAAACTTCGCTTATCATTTATGTGGTGGGTTTCTTTTATTTTTATGTTAATTTGTGGTGTTATTTATATATGGCGATATGCTAATTTAGGAATATTTATGAGGACTAAAATTATGTATGCTCCTTTTTGGACTGTTTCCCTTTTATATTTGATTATACTGTTATTACCTCAAAGTACCAATGTTATTAGAAAGCAACATGAAGGCAACTAAAAAGAAACTCATCAGAATTACAACAGTACCAATTTCACTCGATAAGCTTTTAGAGGGTCAATTAAAGTTTATGACAACCTATTTTGATGTGACAGCTATTTCAGGTGACGATAAATATCTTAAAAAAATTGCTCTTCGTGAGGAAGTGAACTATTTTGAGATTGAAATGACTCGCAAAATTACACCACTAAAAGATTTGATTGCTGTTTGGAAACTTTATTGGTTTCTGAAATCAAACAAACCGGATATTCTACACTCACATACTCCTAAAGCGGGTATTATTGGGATGGTAGCAGCTCGACTGGCAGGAGTGCCAGTAAGGTTACACACGGTAGCAGGTTTACCCTTGATGGAGGCGGTGGGTATTCGCAGAAAAATCCTCGATGTAGTCGAACGGTTAACCTATCAATGTGCTTCATTTGTTTATCCTAATTCAAAAGGTTTAAAGGATATTATAGTAAAATCTAAGTATACATCGGAAGATAAGTTGAAAGTAATTCTTAACGGGAGTAGTAATGGAATTGATACACATCATTTCAATTCAGAACAATTCGATTCAAATGAAAAGGAAAAATTAAAAGTAAAGCTTGGTATTCTGCCGGATGAATTTGTATATATATTTGTTGGTAGACTTGTAAAAGACAAAGGAATTGTGGAACTTGTAGAAGCATTTGTCAATCTTCATATGAAGTTCCACAAAGTTAAGTTACTTTTGGTTGGTCCATTTGAACAGGAGTTAGATCCGTTACCGGAAAGCACATTAGATAGTATACAGCAACACCCAAACATTATAACGATGGGCTATCAAAAGGAGGTTAGACCTTTTTTTGCTATTTCAGATATACTGGTTTTTCCAAGTTACAGGGAAGGTTTTCCAAATGTGGTGATGCAAGCCGGTGCTATGGGCTTACCTGCTATAGTGTCGGATATTAATGGGTGTAATGAAATTGTTGAAGAAGGATCTAATGGTACTATAATCCCTGTAAAAAACGAGAAAGCAATAAAAAATGCTATGGAAAAGATGCTGCTGGATAAAGAATATTTCAGTAATTTAAAACAAAAGGCTCGTAGCAGTATTGTTTCCCGATACGAACAAAAAGCAGTTTGGGAAGCCATACTTGCAGAATACAATACTCATTTTTAGCAAAGCGTCTAAAACCAGTGGAATAATAATCAATTTAAGACATTAAAAAGAAAAGTTATGAAGTTAGCAATTTTTGGAGCCGGTGGATTCGGCAGAGAAGTAAAAATTATAGTTGATGCAATTAATGCTGAAAAACCCAATACCTATGAATTGATAGGTTTTTTTGATGATCGCGTTCAAAAAGGAACACTAGTTAATGGACTACCGGTATTAGGAGGCCTTCAAGAAATTAATAATTTCGAGGACGAGTTGGGGTTGGTTATTTCAATTGGTAGCCCGGCTATAAAAAAAATGATTGTTAATGCGATAACTAATTTAAATATTTCATTTCCTTCGATCATCCATCCAAAAGCGTCCTATTCAAAGGATGATATAAAGATAGGTAAGGGTTGCATTATCTGTGAAGGTTGTATTATTACCTGTAATATAACGATAAAAGACTTTGTTATTTTGAATTTAATGTGCACCGTCGGTCATGACACGGTAATTGAAGACTATTGTGCGTTTATGCCGTCAGTTAATATTTCCGGTGAGGTCAAAATAAACGAAGGAGTTTATGTTGGCACAGGTGTAAAGATTATAAATTTAGTTGAGATAGGGGCGGATACCATAATTGGTGCAGGGGCTGTAGTCTCAAAATCATTACCACCTTCATGCACAGCTGTGGGTATTCCCGCTAAACCAATAAAATTCCATAACACGTAATTTTTTTTAGGTTTTGATTAATTAAGATATGAAAATTTCAATGTCGTTAAAATGTAATATAACCTTTTTATCGTACTCGGTCTAATTTTAATTCTAGAACAAAAATAGCTATGTATACCAAAATAATAAAACCACTCTTCGATTTTGCATTATCTCTAATTGGTTTTGTAATTCTTTTGCCGTTGTTTATTCTAATCACGCTTTTTTTGGGTATAGCCAATGGAGGTTCTCCTTTTTTTACGCAAGTAAGACCTGGAAAAGAGGAACGATTGTTTACTATTATAAAGTTTAAAACCATGTCGGATGCCCGAGATGCCAAGGGAAAGCTGCTCTCCGATGCAGAACGACTGACTAAAATTGGTGCCATTGTACGTAAAACGTCATTGGACGAACTACCGCAACTACTCAATGTAATAAAAGGGGATATGAGCTTGGTTGGTCCCAGACCTTTATTGACTGACTACTTGCA
Source organism: Flavobacterium orientale (assembly GCF_014638005.1). Lineage (GTDB taxonomy): Bacteria > Bacteroidota > Bacteroidia > Flavobacteriales > Flavobacteriaceae > Flavobacterium > Flavobacterium orientale. The sequence continues at coordinate 157,388 of NZ_BMFG01000007.1, read as the reverse complement.
TCTATACGATACTTTTCAAAAGCGTCGCCATGAAGTAAAACCAGGCATTACGGGCTGGGCACAAGTTAACGGTCGAAACGCTATCTCTTGGGAACAAAAGTTTGAGTATGATATTTGGTATGTCAACCATCTATCGTTTCTGTTAGATGTAAAAATTATTTTTAAAACCTTGCAAAAAGTAATAAAACGAGAGGGTATAAATGCTGTTGATTCGGCTACTATTGAACCTTTCCAGGGCAAATACTAATAAGCATTACATATTGTATTGGTGCCATAGGAGCTATCGGACTAGTGTTTGTAGTACAGCTTTCTAAAAAAACGTAGTACTTAATTTGTTTTTTGGTTTCTGAGAAAAAGATAATCACTTGTTGCAAAAATGATTTCCTGAAGGTGTATTGGGATGTTATTTTCCACTATAAAAGCTTTTACTTCTAAAAAGTATCAATATTTTTCCATTAAAAGCTTGTTTTAAGCAAAAATTTTCCATTATATATCCGTCTCATTACTTTTATTTTCCACTAAAAGCATTTATTGCTCGTAAATAGCGTGCTATTTTCCATTAAAAAATAGTTTATGGGAATTATTTTCCACTATAAGAGAAAAAAAGGTTCTAAGGTTCTGAGTTGTAGAGATGCTGTGCTTTTTTTGTAGCACAAAGTTCCACAAAGGAGGCATAAAGTTTCTCGAAGTTTTTTTCTCGCAGTGGACGCAAAGTTTGGAACGCGGATTCCGATAGCTATCGTGACGGGTTGGCTACGCCAAACGCGGATTTACACAGATTTTTTTCTCGCAGACGCTTTGCTTTTTTTTGTAGCACAAAGTTCTACAAAGGCGGCACAAAGTTTTACGAAGTTTTTTTCTCGCAGAGACGCAGGGACGCAAAGAGACTTCGCTTTTTTTGTGTCACAAAGTTCCACAAAGGAGGCAGAAAGTTTCTCTACGTTTTTTTCTAAGTTCTAGTAGATGCAAAGGTTGGAATGCTGATAAATGGGATTTTATTATTCTGTTACATCAATAATTGTGGTGGTGTTGAGGCCTCGTTTTAGCGGTTTGAATCTTCGGCGGTAGTATTCTGAGAAGGCGATTAGGATGGCGGTTATTTTCAGACCGGGATGGTTTGGGGCTTCTGTTTTGAGGGTAATTGTTTGTGTTGGTTCTTCTTTCTCGAGAATTATTTCTTCACTGAAACAGGTTTCAAAAGTGTCTGTTTCCTCATTCCAATGACAAGTAGCTGCTACGAAGTGGACGTGTGTTGCTTTTCCCGGCCAACGGATGTCAGTTGCAACGTTTATTTCCTCCAGTTTTACTTCGTGTTTTTCGGGATTCCAATTCCATTTTTCAGGCATTATTTCGCTAAGCGGTTTCAGGCGATTGCCTTGAAAGTTTACGATTAAATCTCTTCCATACTGTGTTTTTAATCCTTCGGTAATTGTTCTGTTACCAATTGGGTTGGTTTGGTCTTCTGTCAAAATTTCTAATAACAGTTTGTTGACTCTGCCGGCAAAGGCACCGTCTTTAGCTCTTTCAAAAAAGGGATGGAACAGCCTCCGGAATGTTTTGGCTTTGTTTGCTGCATGTCCGAATTCTCGTCCTTGTTTTCTAATAGGGTCAAATACGGGATTGGCATAAAATTGTTCTGAGGTTATGCCGCATTCGCCTTTTTCTCTGACGATGTTTTTTTCGTTTTCGAGGATGTAAAAATTTAGGTCGTCTATTGTGCCTACTATTTTGAAGGGTGCGATTACTTGGGCCATTTTTTTTTGAGGTTAAGGGATTTGTATTTTTATTAGGCGTGCAATTTAAGTTATAATTATTTGATTTGCAATCGTTTATGTTGAATTTTTAGTTCATTTTATTTGCTATTATTTGTTTCGTTTTGGTGTTTTGTTGTTACTCATTTTGAATTGTTTTACATCATTTTGAGGTGTTTTGTTTGATTTTGTGAAATTGAGAATTTTTTTTGAAATGGGGAATTATTTTTTTTTGTGCTGATTTTGTTTTGCCCTACCTAGCGGTAGGCAGGCCCGATCCGCCGAGGCGGAAGGCAAAATCAGGGGTGATTGTGAGAAAGCACATTCTTTATTAGGAGCACGGTTTTTTTCCTCCCGCCTTGGCGGGTCGGGGAAAGAAAAAAACAAAGTATGTTTCCTGATTTTGTTTTGCCCTACCTAGCGGTCAATGTCATTAAGTTAAGCTTATTTTTTTTCTCGCAATCCGATAATTATCGAGAGCAAAGTCGCAAAAAAACGTATTAAAATTTAGGTTTAGCGTATCCTTCTCAAGACCTTCTTTCTTTTTCTAATTACAAAATCCTTAACTCAATGATATTGTGCTTGCACGAGCTGGGGATAAGCTTTGTGTGACTTGGATTATGGGATCCTTCCTTCGTCAGGATGACAAACTGGGGGTGATTCGCTTTGTGTGACTTTTTCAAATTACAAAATCCTTAACTTAATGACATTGACCTAGCGGTAGGCAGGCCTATTCCTAAAGGGAGGCAAAATCAGGGTTGATTGTGAGAAAGCACATTCTTTATTAGGAGCACGGTTTTTTTCCTCCCGCCTTGGCGGGTTGGGGAAAGAAAAAAACAAAAGAAGTGCTTTTATAGAAGATCTCTCAGTGTTTTGGGCCTTTAAAACAACTTTTCCAACTCCAACTACATCTCCTTATTTTAATCCTACAAATGTTAACGTAAATAAAAAAATACTATATCTTTGTTCGGATTAATTGAATTGACTTCTTCCAATGACCAACGATAAAATATGGCTTTCCTCGCCGCATATGGGTGGAACAGAATTGAGTTACGTAAATGAAGCTTTCGCTACCAATTGGGTAGCTCCTCTGGGTCCGAACGTGACCGGTTTTGAACAAGCAATTGAAAGTTATTTGGGTGATGACGTTCATGTAGCGGCGTTGAGTTCGGGTACGGCTGCTTTACACTTGGGTCTTATTTTATTGGGTGTACAAGCGGGGGATGAGGTGCTTTGTCAGAGTATGACTTTTTCAGCTTCCGCCAATCCCATTGTCTATTTAGGAGCTACTCCAATTTTTATAGACAGTGAAATGACTACTTGGAATTTGTGTCCCATTGCCTTAGAAGAAGCCATAATAGACCGATTGGCAAAAGGAAAAAAACCAAAAGCCATTATTGCGGTGCATTTGTATGGGATGCCTTATAATGTGGAAGCTATTTCTGCAGTTGCCCAAAAGTACGCTATTCCAATTCTTGAAGACAGTGCCGAGGCACTGGGCAGTACTTACAAGGGAAAAAGTTGTGGCACCTTCGGTAATTTGGGGGTTTTATCTTTTAACGGAAATAAAATCATCACCACTTCAGGCGGCGGAGCTTTAGTAACACCCACTGAAGATTTAAAAAATAAGGCCGTTTTTTTAGCTACACAAGCCAGAGATGCTGCCACACATTACCAACACAGTGAAATTGGCTACAATTATCGTTTGAGTAATATTTGTGCCGGAATAGGAAGGGGTCAAATGGAAGTATTAGCTGACCATGTGGCCAATCGACGGAACATGAATTCGTTTTATAAAGAGCTGTTGCAACCTTACGATTTTGTTACGTTTCTGACAGAGCCCACAACAGCTTACTATTCCAACTATTGGTTAACCACTATTCGGATACATCCGGAATTGGCACCCAAAGGGACTAGTGCAGAGGGACTGCGTTTGGCTTTAGAAAAAGAAAACATAGAAAGTCGTCCTTTGTGGAAGCCCATGCACCTGCAACCTGTCTTTTCCGATTGTCCTTATTATGGAAAGGACGTAGCAGAACACTTGTTTGCAACCGGTTTGTGTTTACCTTCCGGGTCCAATCTCAACGATTCCGATCGCCAACGAATAGCAACATCCATCCGTTCTTATTTTGAGTAAGAAAAAAATAAAAGTGAAACACAAGCTAAAGCCATTGAAAAAGAGTCATTCAAAATATTACAAACAAGAAATTCAAACCTTTTTTGCCGATTTAAATCCCGGATTTAAGTTGGTAAATATGGGTTATTTACCTCGATGGATTGTCTTGTTGATCGATGTATTGATACTTGTTCTTTCCGCATTAATTACCTATTTGTTTTTGTCCAATTTAACGATGAAGTTTTATACTACTTTAAGTTGGGAAATGCGTAACTTTTTAATGATTATTGTAAATATTTTCTTTTTTTCCATTTTCAAAACCTATGCGGGTATTATCAGACATTCTACTTTTATTGACGGCATAAAACTTTTTCTTTCCACATTCTCTGCGTTTATTTCGTTATTAGTAATCAATTATAGTAGTTATTTTATTTTTGGTAATAAAATCTTTTTAGTACCGGGGCTGTTCTTTAACTTCATCTTGAATTTCTCCTTATTGTTTCTCTTCCGCATTTTAGTAAAATCGGTTTTTGAACGCTACTTAAGTGTTAAAAATAAGGAACGTTTAATGCCGGCACTAATTTATGGAACAGACGCCAATGCGATTGCAGTTGCTAATGCTTTAAAGTTAGAGGTGCCGAGTAGGTTCAAGTTATTGGGATTTATCAGTCAAGACAATAAAGTGAGTTCTAAAACGATTTTGGATTTACCCCTTATTCAAAAAAACAAAAGGGTTCCGGTGATACTCCGAATGCACAGAGCTCAAGCATTAATTCTTGCGGATAATAATTTAACCGTTGAAGAAAAAAGAATCATTGTAGATGATTGTTTGGAAAACGGTTACAAAGTTTTTACAGTACCGATAATTTCCGATTGGGAAAACAAGAAAGAAATCTCCCGCAAAGTACAGTCCATCAAAATTGAGGATTTGCTGGAACGCAAACCCATTGTTTTGGATAAAACGAAAGTAGAACAACAATTGAAAGGCAAAAGGGTAATGGTTACAGGTGCAGCGGGTTCCATAGGAAGTGAAATTGCCCGACAATTGCTGGATTTTAACCCGTCGGAATTAATTTTACTAGACCAAGCTGAAACGCCATTGCATAATTTATTTTTGGAACTGGAACATTACAATCCTACTGTTACCTTGCATGCTGTGATTCAAGACGTGAGAAATTTTGCGGCCATGGAGAAAGTTTTTGAAAAATACAAACCGAATAAAGTATACCATGCCGCCGCCTATAAACATGTACCTTTAATGGAACAAAATCCGGACCAAGCCGTTTTAGTGAATGTCATGGGTACAAAGAATGTAGCCGATTTGTCCTACCGATACAATGTAGAAAAATTCGTTATGGTGTCCACCGATAAAGCGGTTAATCCCAGCAATGTGATGGGAGCCTCCAAACGAATTGCGGAGAAATATGTACAGTCTTTATACTTGGGACAAAAAGATATTATAGACACAGAAACTACCAAATTTATCACCACCCGTTTCGGTAATGTATTGGGGTCTAATGGTTCAGTAGTACCCTTGTTCTCAAAGCAAATTGAGGCGGGGGGTCCTGTAACCATAACACATCCTGATATTATTCGTTATTTTATGACCATACCCGAAGCCTGTCAATTGGTGTTGGAAGCCGGGGCAATGGGTAATGGCGGAGAGATCTATTTATTTGATATGGGAAAACCCGTAAAAATAATTGACTTAGCTAAGAAAATGATTCGTATGGCAGGATTTGAGCCAGAGAAAGAGATACCCATTGTAGTTACGGGATTACGTCCCGGAGAGAAGCTGTTTGAAGAATTGCTGAATAACAGTTCTTTGACATTGCCAACCCATCATGAAAAGATATTAGTAGCGAAAGAAACCTTTGAAGATTTTAAACAGCTTTCCAAAGAAATAGATGATTTAATTCAATTGGCTCACACCGAAAACTATAACAATATTGTATCGCATATGAAACAAATTGTACCGGAATTCAAAAGTAATAATTCTCACTATCAGAAACTTGATTTGTAATTCGCTTGAATTAATACTTATATTTGCCACTTTTACAACTAAAATATGATTTTTAACGTTTATGAGAAATTCTAAAAGCCTACTATTACTATTTATTTTGGGAGTGATGACGTCATGTGTTTCTAAAAAATCAGTAGTCTATTTTCCGGATATTGATACCGCAACCCTTAATGGGGCTATTGACTATGAACCCAAAATAAAGGTAGATGATATGTTGTATATTGCAATAAGTGCTGCGGATCCCAAGGCAGCAGAGCCGTTTAATCTAAATTCCGGAGATGTTACTATCGGAGGTGGAGGAGGTCAAGGATTACAAGTACAACGACAGACCTATTTGGTTTCCAATCTGGGTACCGTTGATTTTCCTGTTTTAGGGTCGGTAAAAATAGCCGGTTTAACCAAGGCCCAGTTAAGTGAACTGCTTAAGGAGAAACTGGTAGTCTATATGAAAGATCCGGTGCTCAATATTCGTTTTATGAATTATAAATTGGCAGTGTTAGGTGAGGTAAATAGACCGGGTACCTACACGCTTTTAAGCGACCGTACCACAATATTAGAAGCTGTTGCCATGGCAGGCGATTTAACATTATTTGGTAAACGTGAAAATGTTTTAGTTTTACGCGAAGAAGAAGGAGTAAAAACAGCAGTACGTTTAGACTTAACTAGTGCAGATATCATCAATTCTCCTTATTATTACCTCTCTCAAAATGATGTCGTCTATGTAGAGCCAAACAAAAGAAGAATAAACTCTACAGCCATTGGGCCTAATATATTAGCCGGGATTTCCATTTTAGGATTTGCTATAACCACCATATTATTGTTAACCAAATAAGTTATGCAGCAGTTACCACAGCCACCTGAAGAAACTTCCGACGTTAGTGTCAATTTAAATGAACAACTACATAAGTATTTGATTCATTGGAAATGGATAGTAGCCGGTGTGTTGCTTTCCTTGTCAATAGCTTATATTTATTTGCGATATGAAGTACCTCAATATGGTACTACAACAACCATATTGATAAAGGACGATAAAAAAGGTGGCATTACGGAAATGGATGCATTTAATGACTTATTTATCTTAGGAGCAAAGAAAAGCAATTTAGAAAACGAAATTGAGATCTTAAAATCAAGAACACTTTCTCAGAATGTGGTACGCCAGTTACAATTACAGGTCACCTATTATACTGAAGGTAGAATTTTAAGTCCGGAACTTTATGCTAAATCTCCTATTGAGGTATATTTTACAGACGCAGCTTCTAACTACAAACAAAAGGACACTTCGTTTTATTACAAACCTTTAGACAAAGATAGCTTTGAATTGCTGGATGTTGCCAATGACAAGGCAAAAACCTATCGTTATACCGACACTATTCCAACCACCCTAGGACCGATTCAAATTATTAAAAATAATAAAAAGAGCACTAATGAAGGCTCTATTTTGATACGTTTTAAGACGATTACTGCTGTTGCTAATTCGTTTAAGAATCGTTTGCAAGTTGATAATTTGGGAAAGAACACCAATATTCTTCAATTAACTTTAGTGGATCCACTACCTGAAAAAGGCAGTGATTTTTTAAATGCTTTAGTAGTTCAGTTCAATGAAGATGCTTTAGCCGATAAAAACCTGGTAGCTAAAAATACTCAGGAATTTATCAACGAGCGGTTGGATATTATAACGGAAGAGTTAACCGTAGTGGAGAAAAGTGCGGAGACTTTTAAAAAAGACAATCGTTTAACCGATCTAATATCCGATGCGGGATTGAATTTAGAGACCTCTTCGTCTTATGAGAAAGCCATAGTTGAGAATGAAAAAGACATTCGTGTCGTCGATTTTATGCAGGCAGCTTTAAAGAAGAATACATACGAAGAGACGTTGCCTACTAATATTATCCCTTCTGAAAGTTCAGGCAGTAGCGATATCCAAGTGTACAATCAACTGGTATTAGAGCGAAAAAAATTGTTGCAATCCACTAGTGCTACTCATCCCTCTATTGTAAATTATAATCAACAATTAGAGGGGCTTAAAAACATCATCACCGAGAGCTTGCAGAATCTTAAAAGTACGCTGCAAATTACGCGTGCTGAATTAGCGAAGCAAGGTCAAAAATACAATTCGAAAGTATCCGAAGTACCCACTTTAGACAGAAAGTACCGTTCGATCGACAGGCAACAAAACATTAAAGAAGCACTATATCTATACCTGCGTCAAAAGCAGGAGGAAACGGCCATTTCTTTAGCGGTAACCTCTCCAAAAGCAAAAATATTAGATTCCCCTTACCGGGTTGGGAAAGTGTCGCCGCAATCTCAAAAAATCTACTTGATAGCATTGGTTTTGGGATTGTTAATACCCATTGGAATTCTCTACATTATTAATTTATTTGACACCAAAATTCATACCCGTCATGATGTAGAGAAAGCGTTGAGCATTCCGTATTTGGGCGATATTCCTACCAGTGAAGAGGAAAACGCAGTTATCACCTCCGAAAGTCGTTCCGGTATTGCAGAATCCTTTCGAATTGTGCTTACCAACTTAGAATTCATGCTGGCACACGTGCAAGAAAAGCGAGCCAAAACCATTTTTGTAACTTCTACCATCCCCAAAGAAGGAAAGACATTTATATCAGTGAATCTTGCTAGTACGTTAGCTTCTTATGGTAAAAAAGTAGTGTTAGTTGGAATGGATTTACGACATCCAAAAATAGAACAGTATATAAAATTAACTAATACCACAGGGGTAAGTAATTATTTGTCTAGCGAAAAAATAACCCTAGAAGCGATTCAATACAAACAAGAGGGTTATGCTGATTTTTGGGTCATGCCATCAGGGATAATACCACCCAATCCGGCAGAACTGTTAAACAGCAAAAAGATTACCACTTTGTTTGACACATTAAAGGAACAGTATGACTATATTATTGTGGATACGGCACCCGTGAGTTTGGTTACCGATACCTTATTAATAAGTAAATATGCTGATGTGGTATTGTATATAATACGTGCCAATTATCTTAAAAAATATTCTTTAGATGTGCCTAAGTCAATGAGTAAACAAGAAAAGTTACCCAACATGGCCGTGTTGTTGAATGGCACTGACCCCATAAGGTCTTACGGGTATGGCTATGGATATGGAGGCTATGGTTATGGTGTTGAAGAAGAACAAAAATCGTGGTTTAAACGACTTTTTACAAAGTAAAATTAAAAAACGAATTTCTATCAATAGCCTCTTGTAAAGGGGCTATTTTTTTTATAAGTACTTTATTTTTAAAGTAGTCCAAATGGTTTTGATTGTGGATATCAGAGCCCACAAAATCAATCAAATTATTGGAAAGTAATTCGTCTGCCAGTTGCAACACTTCTTTACCGTAATAACCGGTAGTTGACAAAAGATTAAGTTGAAATAAACAACCAATATGTTTCAAGTGTTTGAATTCTGAAATTCGATTTGCATAATAAAGGTAGCGTTCCGGATGAGCCATAATAGGTCGATATCCATTCAATTGCATTTGATATAAACACTCTTTAAGATTTATTGGGGGGTTACTATAGGACAATTCAACCAGAACATAGTCCTCTTTTAAGGTTAATAACGGTTCTTTATTCATTTTAGCCACAAAGTTGGCATCAATTAAATATTCTGCAGCCGCTTTTATGTTGCAGTTTAGTTTCAAACTTACTACTTTAGATTGCAGCTCGATTTCTTTGTTTTTAATTGTGTCATTCGAGTTTTCCCAAATATTTGATATGAAATGAGGTGTAGTAATACTATTTTTAATTCCTAAGGAATTCATTTGAGTAATGAGTGAAAGTGCTTCTGTTTCTGTCTTAGCACCATCGTCTAAACCCCACAATAAGTGTGAGTGAATGTCAGTGAAGTTGTTTGGAATAAGGTCTTTTAATAGTGGTTTCTTTTTAAAAATTTCGAAAAACATAGGTATTGAACGAGTTGAGGTTATAAAATAGGACTTCATTTGGGGCTTAACAAAGGAACAACTATTTTATCAAAATTTCATTCATTAAGCGTTGTTATTTCACTCCATACCTGCTCCACCTTTTTTGTTTTTTTTAAAACCTTTTTGTTTTACGGTGAGGTGGGCTGTTTTAAACTTTAACTGTTTTTTCTATCCCCTAGTCTAATTCTGACGTAAAAAACAATTTCACACTTGGAAATTTACTTTGCGTCATTTGAATCGTAAAATCCGAATCGGCCAGAAATACCAGTTGACCGTATTTATCGTGAGCTAAAAACTTCTGTTTGATGCGTTTGAATTCTAAGAATTCGGAGTTCTTAGCATCATCGGGTTTCACCCAACAGGCTTTGTGTACGGGGAAGTTTTCATAGGTACATTTGGCACCGTATTCGTGTTCGAGTCGGTATTGGATTACTTCATATTGGAGTGCCCCCACAGTGCCGATTACTTTACGGTTGTTCATTTCCAACGTGAATAACTGGGCTACCCCTTCGTCCATTAACTGGTCGATTCCTTTGTCCAATTGCTTCGCCTTCATAGGGTCGGCATTATTAATATAACGGAAATGTTCCGGAGAGAAACTAGGGATGCCTTTGAACTGCATGTTTTCGCCTTCTGTTAAGGTATCGCCGATTTTAAAATTTCCGGTATCGTGTAAACCCACAATATCGCCCGGGTAGGAGATGTCTACAATTTCTTTCTTTTCTGCAAAAAAGGCATTCGGACTGGAGAATTTCAAGTTCTTGTTTTGACGCACGTGTAAGTACGGTTTATTTCTTTCGAAGGTACCCGATACAATTTTTATAAAAGCCAAACGGTCGCGGTGCTTTGGGTCCATGTTGGCATGAATTTTAAACACAAAGCCACTCATTTTTGTTTCTTCCGGTTTCACAAGGCGTGTATCGGAATGTTTTGGTCGAGGAGAAGGAGCGATTTCTATAAAAGAATCCAACAATTCGCGTACCCCAAAATTATTCAATGCCGAGCCAAAAAACACCGGTTGTAAATGTCCTTCCAGGTAGTCTTCGCGATTGAATGACGGGTAGACTTCACTAATTAATTCCAATTCTTCCCGAAGTTTGTCAGCCGGTTTTTGACCGATTATCGTTTCGAGTTCGCTGGAGTTGATGTCGGTAAACGCGATTGTGTCTTCGATGTTTTTACGGCTGTCGCCACTGAACAAGTTGATGTTTTTCTCCCAGATGTTGTAGATGCCTTGGAAGTCGTACCCCATTCCGATTGGGAAACTCATTGGGGTTACGGTGAGTTTTAGTTTTTGTTCTACTTCATCCATTAAATCGAACGCATCTTTTCCTTCCCGGTCTAATTTGTTGATGAAGACAATCATGGGAATGTTTCGCATGCGGCACACTTCCACTAATTTTTCGGTTTGTTCTTCGACCCCTTTTGCGACGTCAATTACAACGATGACACTATCCACGGCAGTAAGTGTACGAAAGGTATCTTCTGCGAAGTCTTTGTGACCGGGCGTATCAAGAATGTTGATTTTTTTGTCTTTGTAATTGAAAGCCAATACGGAAGTAGCCACCGAGATTCCTCTCTGGCGTTCAATTTCCATAAAATCGGAAGTAGCTCCTTTTTTTATTTTATTGTTTTTAACAGCACCGGCTTCTTGAATGGCACCACCGAATAACAGTAATTTTTCGGTTAGTGTTGTTTTTCCCGCATCAGGGTGGGAGATAATGCCAAAGGTGCGTCTTCTTTTAATTTCGTTTGTAAAACTCATAAGATTGGTAATGGAGTGCAAAAGTAGTGTTTTTTTTTAGGGGAGGCAATAGGGTTGCGAGTTGCGGGTTTTGAAGTTGCGGGTTACGGGTTACGGGTTACGGGTTGCGGGTTGCGGGTTGCGGGTTTTGAAGTTGCGGGTTTTGAAGTTGCGGGTTGCGGGTTGCGGGTTTTGCCACAAAGTTGAAAAGTCACGAGGTTTGTGATTTGGTTTTATGGAGAGGGAGTAGTAGAAAAAAAACACGAACTTTTCTTTACTACCAGAGGCTTAGCGTGGGTGGCTACTAATTTTTTGTTAATAGTCCGTGCTATAGTTGCAAAATGCGATTGAATTGTTATTTTTGTTGATTGCAAATTATCTAAACTATTTGTAGTAAACGATTATAAAAGTAATTCTGATATGACTTTCAAACCGCTCTTTTATTCTTTGTTTTTGGCTTGTGCATTTTATGGAACGGCACAGCAGCAGCAAAAAAAAGAAACTTTATTTACAATTGACACTACCCCTTATTACACGGATGAATTTGTGAGGGTGTATCAAAAAAATTTAGATTTGGTAAAAGACGAATCTCAAAAAGATTTGGACCAGTATTTGGATTTGTATTTGGGTTATAAATTAAAAGTAGCCAAAGCCAAGAAGTTGGATTTGCATACCAAACCCAATTATATCAACGAGTTAAATACCTATCGTGGGCAGTTGGCCAAAAACTACCTTACGGATAGTAAGGTGACCAACGAATTGATTACGGAAGGTTATGAACGGATGAAAAAAGAAATCCGAGCTTCCCATATTTTAATTTTAGTTAATGAGAATGCTGCACCTGCGGATACGTTATCAGCTTACACTAAAATTGTAGGTTTACAAAAAAGAGCTATAGCCGGCGAAGATTTTGGTACGCTAGCTCAACAGTATTCGGAAGATCCTTCTGCTAAAGATAATAAAGGGGATTTGGGTTATTTTTCTGCTTTTCGAATGGTATATCCTTTTGAAACGGCAGCTTATACCACTCCCGTTGGAACTATTTCGAAACCGGTACGCACCCGATTTGGTTACCATATTCTAAACATACACGATGTTCGCGATAATCGTGGAGAAGTTTCTGTAGCTCATATCATGTTGCTGCATTCGGATAAAGATGATCCGCAAGAAAACGCAACAATTGAACAAAAAATTCAAGATATTTATAAGAAATTGCAGCAAGGAGAATCATTTGAAACCTTGGCTCAACAATTTTCGCAAGATCAATCCTCCTCAGTTCGAGGCGGAGCTTTGGCCCGTTTTGGTTCCGGTCAATTGAGTTCAGAAGTGTTTGAAAACACTGCTTTTTCGTTGACGCCGGAAAGTCCGTTATCCAAACCCATAAAAACGCAGTTTGGATGGCATATCGTTAAGTTGCTTGAAAAGCATGAAATGAAATCGTTTGATGCTTTGAAAGGTGAGATAGAATCTAAAATTTCCCGAGATGATCGTTCGCGAATTATTGCGGAGTCGATGAATGAAAAGTTACGTAAAAAATACCCCGTAAAGCGTCAGGAAAAAGTGTATCAAGCTACACGAAAAGCCATTACTGATGCCGTTTATACACAATCTTGGGATTTACCTACTGATTTAACCCCATATAAGGGTACGCTAGTATCTTTTGACAAAAAGCAATTGACCGGAGAAGATTTTCTGAATTATATTGCGACCTATCAAAAACAAAGTGAACCGATTAAGCCCTTGTCTAAATGGATTGATTATCACTATGACAATTTTATTGAAATTCAATTGAATCACTATTATGATGCTAACTTGGAAAATGAGTTTCCTGAGTTTTCTGCTGTAATGGATGAGTACCGAGATGGTTTGTTGTTGTTTGATTTGATGGAAACCGAAATTTGGCAGCGAGCTAAAACCGACACGGTTGGTTTGACATCGTTTTATGAAAACAATCTTAAAAACTACCAGTGGAAAAACCGTTATGATGTTTTGATTGCGACAACAACCAATGAAGCCGTAGCCCAAAAAGCACATGGTTTGTTGAAGAAAAAAGCCACTGCTGCCACTTTAAAAGAAAAGTTGAATACTGCTGAAACGGTATCCATTATGGTTGCAGAAGGCGTTTTTGAAGAAGGGAATGAGTCCTTGCCTAAAACAGTTACTTTGTCTAAAGGTTTACAACCTGTGCTGAAAGAAGGAGCTTATTATTATATTGTTCTGGTAAATGAAGTCTTACCGGCAGGTCCGAAGGCGTTGGATGAGACCAAGGGTAGGGTCATCAATGACTATCAGAATTATTTGGAGTCTAATTGGCTTTCTGAGTTGAAAAAGGAATTTACGATTCAAGTCAATCAGGATGTTTTTACCGCTGTAAAAAAGCAAATTAAAAACTAAATGCGACTACTTTTTCCGATTGTACTTGTTCTGTTGTTTGGTGTTTCTTCTTGTGATTATTTTAAATCTGAAGAAAAGCCGGAAGCAGTGGCACGTGTCGGAAAACATTATTTGTTTAAAGAAGCGTTGGAGGATTTGGTTCCGGAAGGCACTACCTCAGAAGACAGTCTGGTCATTGTTCGAAATTTCATTGATCGTTGGGCCACCCAGATGTTGTTAATTCAAGGAGCCGAACTCAATTTAAGTACGGAAAATCTAGCCAGCTTTAATAAACTAATTGAGCAGTATAAAACGGATTTGTATACCAAAGCCTATTTAGAAGATTTAGTATCGCAATCCATTGATACTGTGGTTGAGCCGAGTGAGTTGAAGCGTTATTATGACTTGAATAAAGAAAATTTTAAAACAAACGGTACGTTAGTACGTTTGCGTTATATACATTTGCCAAAGGATCATCCGAAATTGGAACAAATAAAAGGACGTTTTTTTGATTTTAAGAAGAAAGATGCCGCTTTTTGGGAAAATTATCAATTGCAGTTTATCAATTATGCCTTTAATGATTCCGTCTGGGTAGAATTGAATCAGGTGTATCGGAAGTTGCCTTTTATAACACCTGATAACAGGGACAAATTTATACAAGCCGGAATGGGTTATACGCAACCCGACTCGACTTCCCTTTATTTTGTAAAAGTGAGTCAGGTTATAGAAAAAGATCAGATTAGTCCTTTTGGTTATCTGCAACCGACCTTAAAGGAATTGTTGATTAATCAACGAAAATTAGAATTAATAAAGAATATAGAACGAGAAATCACTGAAGATGCTATTAAAAACAAGAAGTATGAAATTTATAAAAAGCCGTAATTTTTTAACCTCCCTGTTCCTTTTGGGAGCTCTATTAGGGCAATCACAAGAAATAATACAAGAAGCACCGTCTACACCGGTAAAAAAGGACACGATTAAGAAGTCCAATCGTCAAAAAATTGACGGTATCATTGCAGCCGTTGGCGATTACATCATTTTGGACTCCGATATCGATTTGGCTTATATTGAATTGGCTCAGCAAGGAGCTTCCGCTGCGGATATCCCACGTTGTCAGGTTTTAGGTTCTTTGTTAGAAGATAAATTGTATGCTCATCAAGCCACACAAGACAGTACAATTGTTGTTACTGATGCGGAAATCAATGCCATGATGAATGAAAAAATCGGTGTCATGATGGAGCAAATTGGTGGTGATATGAAGAAGATTTTAAAGTTTTACAACAAAAAAAATGAGGAGGAGTTTCGTTCTTTCTTTTTTGATGTGTTAAAGAACAACAAGTTGACCACGGAAATGCGAAATAAGATAATTGAGGACATAGAGATTACACCTGAAGAAGTGAGGACTTTCTTTAAAAAGATACCTCAAGAAGATTTACCCACCTTTGGAGCAGAAATGGAAGTGTCACAAATTATCATTCAACCTAAAGTTTCCGAAGCGGAGAAGCAAAAAGTGATTGATCGACTCAACGAAATTCGAAGAGAAGTATTAGAAGAAGGAGCCAGTTTTACTTCACGAGCGGTAATTTATACACAGGATAGAGCTTCCTCTTCAAATGGCGGTTTTTATAAAATAAATAGAAAAACCCCCTTTCTAAAAGAATTTAAAGATGTAGCTTTCAGTTTGAATGAGGGTGAAATTTCCAAGCCTTTTGAAACGGAATATGGGTATCACATTATTTTATTAGAACGAATTAAAGGCCAAGAATTGGAGTTGCGACATATTTTGTTGACTCCAAAAGTGACTGATGAAGCTTTAAAAGAAGCTAGAGATAAGATAACATTGATTCGTAATCGCATTATGGAAGGAGAAATTTCGTTTGCAGATGCAGCAAGAACGATGTCAGATGAAAAAGAAACTCGTGCAAATGGGGGTGTGTTTTTAAATCCGAGAACTTTAGATTCTAAATTTGAGTTGACCAAAATGGATCCTACATTGTATAATCAGGTATCGAATTTGAAAGATAAAGAGATTTCGTTACCGATTTTAGAAGAAGATAAGCTTGGTCAGAAGCAATATAAAATCATTACGGTTACCAATCGTATTGACGAGCACGTAGCTGAATATTCTAAAGATTATATTAAAATTAAAGAATTGGCTTTAAGTGAGAAACGTTTGATAGAAATCGATAAATGGACCAAAGAAAAAATTGGCGAAACGTTTATCAAAGTTAACGGCAGTTACCGCAATTGTGACTTTGTTAACGGTTGGGTAAAATAAACAATCTAAAATAGTAAACTAGCACCAAAATCATCATGTCAGACGTTCAAGCCCTAGAAACATTAGTTCAAAAACGACACGAGCTCAAGAGCGAGATTGCCAAAATAATTGTAGGACAAGATTTGGTTGTCGATCAAGTATTGCTGAGTATTTTTTCCGGCGGACATGCCTTGTTGGTTGGTGTTCCGGGTTTGGCAAAAACCTTATTGGTCAACACGATTTCACAAGCATTAGGTTTGGATTTTAAACGCATACAGTTTACACCGGATTTGATGCCTTCAGATATTTTGGGGAGTGAAATTTTGGATGAGAATAGATCCTTTAAGTTTATTAAAGGACCGATTTTTTCTAACATTATTTTGGCGGATGAGATCAACCGAACACCACCTAAAACACAAGCCGCTTTGTTGGAAGCCATGCAGGAACGAGCGGTTACTATAGCCGGACAGAACTATAAATTGAGTTTGCCCTATTTTGTATTAGCTACTCAAAACCCAATAGAACAGGAGGGAACTTATCCTTT
Organism: Flavobacterium orientale; assembly: GCF_014638005.1. GTDB lineage: Bacteria > Bacteroidota > Bacteroidia > Flavobacteriales > Flavobacteriaceae > Flavobacterium > Flavobacterium orientale. The sequence continues at coordinate 140,630 of NZ_BMFG01000007.1, read as the reverse complement.
ACCGGAAGCCCAATTGGACCGTTTTATGTTTTCCATAAAATTGGATTATCCTTCTTTTTCGGAGGAAGTTCAGGTGGTAAAGAATACTACTACGGATCACAATCCCACCATTCAATCGTTGTTTACTGCACAGGAAATTATTGATTTTCAACATTTGATTCGTCGTATTCCTGTGGCTGACAATGTCATTGAATATGCCGTTACTTTGGTTAGTAAGACCCGTCCTGACAATCCAATGGCTACTGATTTTATCAAGAACTATATTGATTGGGGAGCAGGGCCAAGAGCTTCACAAAATTTAATTTTAGCTGCTAAAGCACATGCCGCTTTTAACGGTAAATTTTCTCCTGATATTGAAGATGTGAAGGCGGTTGCGGAGGGTATTTTACGCCATCGTGTGGTTAAGAATTACAAGGCGGATGCTGAGGGGTTGAGTGTGGAGAAGATTATTGGGGAGTTGATTTAGGGCTGAGTAGATGAGGCACTGATTTACTGAGGTATTGAGTTGCTGAGGTACTTTACGGGTTAAAAAAGTTTAGCGGTTTTAAAGGATATAGGAGGCTTTCGAGGAATCGGGGGTCTTTTTTTTTGTAGGAGTAGGGAGTTAGGTTTTTGGAGATGCTGAAACGAGTTCAGCATGACAGGTTTCAACGTTCAGCATGAAGGGTTCAACGTTCAATATGACAGGGTTCAGTATGACAGAAGCAAATCAGAAGTGGATTAACTACTCTTTTTTTCTTTATTCTTTTTATTCCCTTTTATGAAATTGTTATTTTAAGGCTTTGAAATTATCAAATTTTCATTATTCGATTGTTATATTGCTATTTATTGAAAAATTCCTTTTAAAAAATCGTTTTTAATAAAAAATGATTTCTAAAAGAGATATTTACCTATTAATTTTCTAATGTTCTTACGATTTCGTAATTTTGCACCACAAACAAATAAACCTTTACCACCTATGGCATTTGATATTGAAATGATTCAAAAAGTGTATGCTAATCTAGCGGAACGTGTTGACAAAGCTCGTGAGTTAGTAGGTCGTCCACTTACCTTATCTGAGAAAATTTTATATTCCCACTTATGGGAAGGAACGCCTTCACAAGCTTTTAAGCGAGGTGAAGATTATGTTGATTTTGCACCGGATCGTGTTGCTTGTCAAGATGCGACTGCACAAATGGCTTTATTGCAATTTATGCATGCCGGAAAAAGCAAAGTAGCAGTTCCCACTACGGTTCACTGTGATCACTTAATTCAAGCTAAAGTAGATGCTAAAACTGATTTAGCTCGTGCGAAGCAACAAAGTAATGAAGTGTTTGATTTCTTATCGTCGGTATCGGATAAATACGGTATTGGTTTTTGGAAACCGGGAGCCGGAATTATCCATCAAGTGGTATTAGAAAATTATGCATTTCCCGGAGGAATGATGATTGGAACCGATTCGCATACCGTAAATGCAGGCGGATTAGGCATGTTGGCCATTGGAGTAGGAGGAGCAGATGCAGTAGATGTAATGTCAGGCATGGCTTGGGAATTGAAATTTCCAAAACTTATAGGTGTAAAGTTAACCGGAAAATTATCCGGTTGGACCGCACCGAAAGATGTTATTTTGAAAGTAGCCGGCATTCTAACTGTAAAGGGAGGAACCGGAGCTATTGTTGAATATTTTGGCGAAGGAGCTTTGGCGATGTCGTGTACCGGAAAAGGCACCATTTGTAATATGGGAGCTGAAATTGGGGCTACTACGTCCACTTTTGGCTATGATGCTTCGATGGATCGTTATTTGCGTTCCACCGGAAGAGCCGATGTTGCTGATGCGGCCAACCAAGTAGCTTCTTATTTGACAGCTGATGCGGAGGTATATGCCAATCCGGAGCAGTATTTTGATCAAGTTATTGAAATTAATTTATCGGAATTAGAGCCCCATTTGAATGGTCCTTTCACACCGGATTTGGCAACGCCAATTTCTAAAATGAAAGAAGAAGCTATTAAAAACAATTGGCCATTGAAAATTGAAGTAGGTTTGATTGGTTCTTGTACCAATTCTTCTTATGAGGATATTGCCAGAGCTGCATCCTTAGCGAAACAAGTTTCGGAGAAAAACTTAAAAACAAAAGCACAGTTTACGATTACACCGGGTTCAGAAACCGTACGATATACGATAGAACGCGATGGTTTTATTGATACTTTCGATAAAATCGGAGCTACTGTTTTTGCGAATGCTTGCGGACCGTGTATCGGAATGTGGGATAGAGAAGGAGCGGAGAAAGAAGAACGCAATACGATTGTTCACTCGTTCAACCGTAACTTTTCAAAGCGTGCCGATGGAAATCCAAATACCCTAGCGTTTGTGGGTTCACCTGAGTTAGTTACTGCTTTAGCGATTGCCGGTGATTTAGGATTTAATCCATTAACGGATACGTTGATTAACGAGGACGGACAAGAAGTGCGATTGGACGAACCAAGCGGAAATGAGTTACCTCCAAAAGGGTTTGATGCGGAAGATCCGGGTTATCAAGCACCTGCCGAAGATGGTACGGGAGTTCAAGTAGCGGTAAGTCCCACTTCAGAACGTTTACAATTGTTGGAACCCTTCTCACCATGGGATGGAAAAAACATTACCAATGCAAAATTATTAATCAAAGCTTTCGGAAAATGTACCACCGACCACATTTCGATGGCCGGACCTTGGTTGCGTTTCAGAGGTCATTTGGATAATATTTCGAATAACATGTTGATTGGAGCCGTAAATGCTTTTAATCAAAAAACGAATACGGTTAAAAATCAATTGACAGGAGCCTATGATGCTGTTCCGGCTGTTCAAAGAGCTTATAAAGCTGCAGGTGTTCCTTCAATTGTTGTGGGAGACCACAATTATGGCGAAGGTTCTTCAAGAGAACACGCGGCTATGGAACCTCGTTTCTTAGGTGTGAAAGCGGTATTGGTAAAATCATTTGCTCGTATTCACGAAACCAATTTGAAGAAACAAGGGATGTTGGCTTTAACTTTTGCCAATGAAGCGGATTATGACAAAATTCAAGAGAATGATACTATCAATTTTGTAGATTTAGTTGATTTTGCACCGGATAAACCGTTAACGTTAGAGTTTGTTCATGCAGATGGCAGCAAGGATGTTATTATGGCTAATCATTCGTATAATGACAGTCAGATTGGATGGTTTGTGGCAGGTTCTGCTTTGAATTTGATTGCAGCGGCAGGAAGAGCTTAAGTTTTTCTTTTTTTATATATAACTCCCGAAGTGATTCGGGAGTTTTTTTTGTTTTTTGTTTTAAGTGTTAAATTTTTTTTCTTGCGAAGGTTGGAACGCGGATGACGCAGGTGGCTTTGCCAACGCTGATTTTCGCAGATTTTTTTAAGACGCTTCGCTTTTTTTTATTAAGAGGATTAGGTTTTTAACCGCAAAGTTCACAAAGAATTACGCTAAGGACGCAAAGACGCTTCGCTTTTTTTAGGGAGGAAAGTTACCTCTCACAGAAAACACAGAAAGCACAGAATTTGAGATGCTTTTGTATTGCTTACGGTTTTGCCGGTTTTACATAGACTTCGGTGGTACCGGAATTCCAATATACTTTTTCGAAATAGAAGTCGATTGCGGTTAGTTTGTTTTTGGTACGGATGTTACATTTCCCATATACTTTAGCTTCGTTACAGGTTACGGTTAACCATTGGTTGTTTTCCAATTGGTTGGCTTCATACATTTTGAAGATGCTTTGAGCAATTTCTTCCCGAATGGTCATTTTAGCATTGTAGGTACTCACAATAACGGTATTCCCTTTTTTGCATCGGGAAACCAGTTCGATACCGTTATGACCGTGGTTGTAGGGTTCTGCTTTTTTTGCTTGAGCAAAGGTTAGCTGTGTACATAAAATCAAAAAGATTCCGAATATTTTCATTGAGTGGTTTGGTTTAGTCCGCTAATTATATTTTTATTTCTAAAGTATCCCATAGCATTTTGATGATTTTTTCACCTTGTTCTTTACTTTCTTCATTCATAGTCATGGTCATGATTAATACGCCACTGTCTTTAAAACCATGTGAGGCTATTTCATAAGTATTCACATCTTCTTCATACGTCAAGACTGCTTTTGCAACCTGCAGGTTGACTCCGTTTTTTAATTTTCTATCATAGTCTTTTCGAACCAAATCGTAGCCATAATTTACACTTTCTTTGGTCACTTCATTCATCATCATCTCGTTCAAAAACTTTGGATTGATAGTATTGTAGCGTTGAATTATAATTCCGGAACCTTCAGCACTCATGATGGTTAGTTGTTCAATACCTTGTTCGACTTGTATTTTAGAAATTTTAAAATCACTGGGGTATTTAAAATTAAAAAACGCGTCACTATAAGATAATGTATCTTTAATGTTTACTTTCAGTACAGTGCTTTTTCCGTTAATTGTGGTTGTGAATTCTTTGTCCAGAGCCACATCCATTTTCTTTCCGTTTATGGTAATGGTGTAATCTTCTTGACAAAAAAGGAGCGTTGGCAACACCAAAGCCAGTGTCACTAAAAAATAATTTTTCATATAAAAACGGTGATTAAAAAAATTGGGAATTCAAATTTATACTTTTTTGTCAAAAAAACAAGATTTATTTATAAAAGTAACGGGGAATTTGTGTTATTAGTATTTTTGGGAGGTACTGAGTTTCTGAGGTGCTGAGAGAAAAAAAGCACTTCATCAGAAGAGAGGAAGTGCTTTAGGGTTGTTTGGTTAGGTTAATTTTTTAATAGTAATTGTAGCGTCTTACTTTTGCGATGTATTTTGCCAATCGAATTACTTGGTGACTGTATCCAAATTCGTTGTCGTACCATACATAAAGTACGATATTTTTTCCATCTCCTGAAACGATAGTGGCATTGCTGTCATAAATAGCGGGTGCATTTGTGCCTACGATATCTGAAGACACCAATTCGTTATTTAATGAATATTTAATTTGTTCCACTAATTCGCCTTCTAAGGCGTATTTTTTCATGATGTTATTTATATCTTCCACAGAAGTTTCTTTACTAACTTCTAAGTTTAACACTACTAGAGAACCATTAGGTACAGGAACACGAATTGCATTGGATGTCAATTTCCCGGCTAATGAAGGTAATGCTTTAGCTACAGCACTTCCGGCACCGGTTTCTGTGATTACCATGTTCAACGCAGCTGCTCTACCACGGCGGTATTTTTTATGCATGTTGTCCACCAAATTCTGGTCGTTTGTGTAAGCATGTATGGTTTCTAAGTGTCCTTTTACTACCCCTAAAGTGTCTTCCACCGCTTTTAGAATAGGTGTGATGGCATTGGTTGTACACGATGCCGCAGAGAAAATATCGACATTTTCCGGATTGTGTTCGTTGTGGTTTACGCCATATACAATGTTAGGCATTCCTTTTCCGGGAGCTGTTAGCAATACTTTAGCTGTTCCTTTTGAAACCAAGTGTCTTTTTAACGCTTCTTCGGTAGTGAATGCTCCTGTGTTATCAATCACCAAAGCCTCTTCAATTCCGAATTTTGTATAATCCACATCTTCCGGTCCGTTAGCCGAAATCATGTGCACGGTAGTACCGTTTATAATTAACGCATTGTTTTCCGGATCGGCTGTAACTGAACCTTGAAAATCACCATGCACGGAATCATAACGCAACAATGAAGCTCTTTTTTCTAAGATAGTGGCGTCATTTTTATCTCTAGTTACAATCGCACGAAGACGCAACTGGCTCCCTTTTCCTGTTTTAGACATTAACTCACGAGCTAATAAACGACCAATTCTACCAAAACCATAAAGCACAACATCTTTTGGTTTGATGATATGGAAGTCTTTGGCTTTTTTTAATTTATCAATTACAAATGATTTGGTATTGTGGTATTTGTCGTCTTCCAAGTGGTATTCGTAGGTTAATTTTCCGATATCTAATTTAGAAGGAGGTAAATCTAAAGAAAGCATTTCGCGGGCAATTTCTACGGAATCAAAAACGGAGATTGGTTTGCCTACAAATTCACCGGCATATTCGTGAAGGTTTAGAATTTCAGAAACATTTTTATCGATTAATTGGTTTCGGAAAAGCACGATTTCGATTGATTTGTCATACCATAAATCGCTGATAATTTTAATGAATTCTACGCCTGCTCTTCTTCTGTCCGCTTGAAACGAAAGTTCTTTTTCGTATAACGATTGATTGATTTTCATTGTATTGTAGTTAGTGTTGTTTATAAATTTGGTGCAAAAGTATTGATTTCAATCGTTTTCGTAAAGTATTTTAGGATTTTTTTAATTCTTGTGAAGATTGGAACGCGGATGACGCTGGTGGCTTCGCCAACGCTGATTTTTGCGGATTTTTTTGACATTAAGAAATTTAGACGCTTCGCTTTTTTTTCAATAAGGAGGGTTAAGGCTTTTGTGCAATGGAACACGGATGACACGGATTGGGCGGATTTTCACGGATTTTTAAGTGGATAGTGTTAGGACTGTTTGCTTTTTTCAACATTAAGAATTTAAGACGCTTCGCTTTTTTTCAATAAGGAGGGTTAAGGCTTTTGTGCAATGGAACACGGATGACACGGATTGGGCGGATTTTCACGGATTTTTAAGTGGATAGTGTTAGGACTGTTTGCTTTTTTCAACATTAAGAATTTAAGACGCTTCGCTTTTTTTCAATAAGGAGGGTTAAGGCTTTTGTGCAATGGAACACGGATGACACGGATTGGGCGGATTTTCACGGATTTTTACGTGGATAGTGTTAGGACTGTTTGCTTTTTTCAACATTAAGAATTTAAGACGCTTCGCTTTTTTTAATTAATGAGGGTTAAGGTTTCTTTCTCGCAAAGATGCAAAGACGCAAAAACTGTGAAGTATAAAGACGCAAAGACGCTTCGCTTTTTTTTTTTCATTAAGGGGGGGTTAAGGCTTTTGTGTAATGGAACATGGAGGACGCGAATTGGACGGATTTGTTTGATGCTGCAACGAAATCAGCATGACATAATCAAAAAAAATCCTGCAAGGTCAAAATGCGACCTTGCAGGATAGCCCCTAGCTAAAATTAGCCTTCCTACTAAATTATTATTCGCATTAACTGACCGTTTCTCAGTAACAATTCAACGCGAACGCCTTCTTTTTCTGTTTTGCTTCCTAGACCTCTAGATATGGTTTCTACATCTGTGGCTTTAACTCCGTCGATGCTCAGGATGATGCTTCCTTTTAATTCATCACTGTAAGGAGCTAATTTTTCGTTAGTAATATCTTTGATCTTTACACCCTGATTTATTTTAAAACGTTGTTTGTCGGATGCATCCAAATCTTCCAATTCTAAACCATAAAATTCATAATTCAACAGTTCTTTTTTAGATAATACCACCGGAATCACCACTGTTTTCCCATTTCTACTCACCGTTACCTTAATCTCGTCATTAGGTCTTTTGGTGTTGATATATCCTGATAATTCAGCAAACGAACTGATGGTTTGGTTGTCTAATTTTTTAATAACATCACCTGATTTGATGCCTGCTTTTTCGGCACCTGAATTTTTGGTTACTTTGTTCACATAAAAACCTTGAGTATCTTCTACTTTAAATTCTCTGGAGGCTACACCATTTAGTTCAACTCCTTCAATGCCTAAAATACCCCGTTGTACGTTACCGAACTCCATGATGTCTTCAATGATTTTTCGGGTGATGTTAGAAGGTACTGCAAAAGAATACCCTACATAACTACCGGTATTGGATGAAATCATGGTATTAATTCCCACTAATTCGCCACGTGTATTCACTAAAGCACCACCGCTATTTCCAGGGTTTACAACGGCATCGGTTTGGATGAAGGATTGAATGCCTCTAGTATCTAAATTTCTTGCTTTGGCTGAAACAATTCCCGCAGTAACGGTAGAGTTAAGGTTATAGGGATTGCCTACAGCCAAAACCCATTCACCTACACGAACATGATCGGAATCTGCAAAAACGATGTACGGTAATTTTTCATCGGCCTCTACTTTGAGTAAAGCAATGTCCATTTTGGAATCTGTACCAATTAGTTTGGCTTTGTATGTTTTCTTGTTATTGAGCGTCACCTCAAGGTCTTGTGCCCCATTAATTACGTGGTTGTTAGTCACAATGTATCCGTCTTCCGAAATAATAACTCCGGAGCCCGTTCCGATTTGTTGTTGCTGTTGTCCGCCACGTTGTCCGTACATGAACTCCATGATTGGGTTCGAAATAGTTCGATAGGAAACATTTTTTACGTGAACTACTTGGTTTAATGTTGATTCTGCAGCTTCTGTAAAATCAATAGCTTCAGCGGTTAATCCAACCGTTTTAGTTGCTAACGAAGGTGCTGATGTAATAATGTTATCGGCAGAAGCGTTGTTTTCTTCTACGAAAAGTTTGTACGATCCAAGTGTAATTATACCACTCAGTAAAGCGACAAAAAATAAATTTGCTGTGTTTCTCATATACTAAATGTTATTCATTAGATAATGTAAAATTATTTGATTTATTGTTTTTGTAAAATAGGTTTAACGTACTTTAACGCACCTTAACTTTTCTTTAAAATAATTGTACTTTTGTACATCAGAAATTACAAAAATGACAATTCAATTTTACAAATATCAAGGTACGGGAAACGACTTTATCCTAATTGACAATCGTCAGGAATTATTTTCCAAAAATGATACCAAACTGATAGAACAACTCTGTAACAGACGTTTTGGGATAGGAGCAGACGGTTTGATCTTGTTAGAGAATGACAAAAATTCCGATTTCAAGATGGTCTATTATAATTCTGACGGCCATGAAAGTTCGATGTGTGGTAACGGAGGCAGATGTATCGTGGCTTTCGCCAAACAATTAGGGGTTATTGAAAATGAAACTACTTTTGTAGCAATAGATGGTCTACATTATGCCAAAATTTCAGATAAAGGAATTGTTTCATTACAAATGAAAGATGTTGATGCTATACAATTGGCTTCCGATTACGTTTTTATGAATACCGGTTCGCCCCATCATGTGACTTTGGTAGATGACGTAAAATCTGTTCCCGTAAAAGAAATAGGCAGTGCTATTCGTTATAGTGCTTTGTATGGAGAAGCGGGAAGCAATGTCAATTTTGTGGAACCTATTTCAGACACTCTTTTTGCAGTGCGAACCTATGAGCGAGGTGTGGAAGATGAAACCTTATCGTGTGGAACAGGCGTTACTGCGGTTGCCATTGCCATGAATGCTATCGGTAAAACAACTTCCAATGAAATTTCGTTACTTGTAGAAGGCGGTCAATTGCAAGTACGTTTTCAAAAAGAAGACCAAAAGTACACCCAAGTGTTTTTAATCGGGCCGGCCGAATTTGTTTTTGAAGGTCAACTAGTCTTAGCAACCTAATACCATGAGTACACTTCAAGGGGAACATATTTATTTAAGAGCTTTAGAGCCAGATGATTTGGATTTTGTCTATCGGCTTGAGAATGACACGGACCTTTGGGAAGTTAGTCAAACGCAAACACCTTATAGTCTGTTTTTGATAAAAAACTATCTTGAAAATGCTCACAAGGATATTTATGAAGCCAAGCAATTGCGATTGGCCATTTGCAAACAGGAATCTTTTGAGTCTATTGGATTGATTGATTTATTTGATTTTGATCCTAAAAACCAAAGAGCCGGAATCGGTATTGTCATTCAAAATCAAGATAACAGAAATTCCGGATACGGCAAGGAGGCTTTGGAGTTGCTTCTTGCTTACGCGAAAGATTATTTGCATGTACACCAACTTTTTGCCAATATTGCCGTACATAATTCACCAAGTATTGCGTTGTTCACTTCTTTTGGTTTTCAATTGATTGGTGTAAAAAAAGAATGGATTTATAATCAAGGTATTTATACTGATGAAGCTATGTATCAGTTACTATTTTAAAAATTTATTTATGACTTTAAAAAAATTAGTTCTTTATATTGTTTTGGTGTTGTTGGTTGTTGTGGCTTTTTTAGGCTTTCGTGTCTATCAAATCGTTTTCACTCCTAATACAGATTTCTCAGAAGAAAAAGTAAGTGTTTATGTACCTACAAATTCTACTTTTGAGGAGGTTAAAGCCCTAGTAGCTCCCTATTTGAAAGATATGGATAAGTTTGAATCGTTGGCTAACCGACGAGGTTATTCCTCAGAAGTGAAAGCCGGAAAGTTTGAATTAAAGAAAAACATGAATACCAATTCCATAATATCGGCATTGCGACGACCGGTTGCTGTTCGAGTTACTTTTAATAACCAAGAGCGATTGGAAAATTTTGCCGGAAGGATAGCCTCTCAGTTAGAAGCCGACAGTATTAGTTTGTTGCATGCATTCAGAGAGCCAAAATTTTTGGAAGAACATGGGTTAACAGAAGCTACTGCTTTTACGTTATTATTACCCAATACTTTTGAATTTTATTGGAATACTTCTGCTGAGAAATTTCGTAATCAAATGGCAAAAGAATATTATCGCTTTTGGAATGAAGACCGAAAAATGAAAGCTGAAGCCTTGGGATTAACACCAGCTGAGGTTTCTATTTTGGCTTCGATAGTACACAAAGAAACTACAAAGGTTGAGGAACGACCAAAAGTGGCACAAGTCTATTTGAATCGCTTGCGAATCGGCATGCCGTTACAAGCTGACCCAACCGTTATTTTTGCCTTTAAATTGGTTTCCAATGATTTTGACCAAGTAATCAAGCGGGTTTACTATAAGCATTTGGAAGTAGTTTCACCTTATAATACCTATAAAAATGCAGGTTTGCCACCGGGTCCTATTTTTATGCCCGATGTCAATGCAATTGATGCGGTACTACATCCAGAGTCACATGATTTTATTTATTTCTGTGCAAGTGTGGAACGTTTTGGCTATCATGAGTTTGCCACCACTTTAGAGCAACACAATGTGAATGCCAGAAAGTATGCTGCTTGGTTGAACAAACAAACTGCAGGAAATTAATTGAGAGCCTATTTAGCCATAGTTGTACTATTTTTTCTGTTTATTGATGGGTTGTGTGCTCAATCGAAGTTTGCCTCTTTTTTAACTCCGGCTGATTCTTTAGTAAATTCGAGACGCAATTTGGTGGTAGTTTCTGAAGTGGTTTTGACTTCTGCTGCTTTGGTAGGATTGCATGAATTGTGGTATGCTGATTATGAAAAATCATCTTTTCATTTCACCAATGACAATGCTGACTGGCTTCAAATGGATAAGGTTGGTCATGTTTTTTCTTCCTATCATTTGGGTCGGTTTAGTTCTGAAATGCTAGCATGGTCAGGTGTTTCAAAGAAGAATCAATTGCTTTATGGAGCGGGTTATGGCTTTGTTTTTTTAACGGCAGTAGAAATTCTTGACGGTCATTCTGCTGAATGGGGTTTTTCTTGGGGGGATGTAGGAGCTAATGCAGCAGGAACGGCTTTGTATGTTTCACAAGAACTTTTGTGGCATGAGCAGCGAATTGTTCCGAAGTTTTCCTTTCATACCACTCAATTTGCAAGTCAACGACCTGAAGTGTTGGGAAGCAGTTTCAGTGAGCAACTTTTAAAAGATTATAACGGGCAGACCTATTGGTTGTCGGCTAATTTGCATTCTTTTCTACCCGCTACAAAAGTACCTCGTTGGTTAAATGTCGCTTTTGGCTATGGAGCAGAAGGTATGATTTTGGCAAATTTAGATTCCTCCTCGGATTTATTGTTACCAAATTACGAAAGGTATCGTCAATTTTATTTGAGTTTGGATGTAGATTTGACTAAAATCGATACCAGATCTACTTTTTTACGCACCTTATTTTCTGTTTTTAATACGATTAAGATTCCGGCTCCAACGTTTGAAATAAGGGGATCACGAGGCGTCAAATTTCATTGGATTTACTTTTAAAAAAAGTTTAACTATTTGATAATCACATTTATAAAAAAAGTTGTATATTTGCACCGTGAAATTTCAGTGTTGTGACAGGGCCTGAGAAAACAACTTTATGATTAGAAAATGGTATTTTTACACAACGATTGTGTTTACAGTATTGGTCTTAAGCTCCGGTTTTAAGCCTTATGAATTTCAGTATTTAGAATGGTTTCATGTAGACGAAACTGAGGAATTGTTTTATACGGTTCCAACTTCAGAAGAAAGTGCTTACCAGCACATCGCTGTTCCTTTCACAGGAAAAACGTTTGCCGGCTTCAAACAAGCTTTGGCATTTAAAGAATCACAAGGAAAGTATCACAAAGTGAATCCATTTGGTTATATGGGGAAATACCAATTTGGTATGGGAACCCTTCGAACCATAGGTATTACTGATAGTTTGGCTTTTATGCGTTCCCCTCGAATTCAGGAGCAAGCTTTTAAAGCTTTATTATCGTTGAATAAGTGGGAGCTTAGAAATGAGATTCAGCAGTATGAAGGCAAGGTTATTAGTGGTGTGACCATTACAGAATCCGGATTATTGGCAGCCGCACATTTAGGTGGTGTTGGTTCGGTTCGTAAATTTTTAAGGAGTAATGGAAACAGAGGTTTCAAAGATGGTTTCGGTACTTCCCTAAAAAGTTATATTAAAAATTACGGGGGGTATGATACTTCCATTATTCAGCCGCAAAAAAAGGTACGAGTAAAAATCAAGCAAGTTTAAACTTTACAGTTGTATAGAAAAAAGGTCGATTTCAACATCGACCTTTTTTTATTTTAAAAAACTTGATAGTTGCCAAGCTTGTACGTGTGAAATTCCTTCGTTAGATGATTGGATAGTTTTTTTATCTAATAGAAATAATCTTTTACAGACGAATAATTTCGTGTGATTGTAAAATAATCTTTTCCACACGAATGATTTTTATGTTGGATAAAAAAATCAAGCTAAATGACAAGATGCACTTACGATTTCTGAATAATAAAAATGGTAGGTCGGTTGTGTAAATCGACTTTTGTTTTTTTCCAGTCGTTAATTGTTAACGTTTTGATGTACTCGGTTGGCAATGTAATGTCGGTTGCAATACAAAGTCGGGTACTATTTTGAAGAGCCTGTAAAATATCTTCCAGTAATTTATTGTTTCGATATGGCGTTTCAATAAACAATTGTGCTTGGTTTTTTTCAAACGACAAACGTTCTAAGTTTTTCAAAGCTGCTTTTTTTTCTGATTTGTCAATGGGTAGGTACCCATTGAACGCAAAACTTTGTCCGTTCATACCTGAACCCATCATTGCTAAAAGAATGGATGATGGTCCTACTAACGGCACCACTTGAATGCCTTTTTCATGAGCCAATTTTACGATAACAGCACCCGGATCAGCAACGCCGGGACATCCGGCTTCACTCATTAATCCCACATTTTTGCCTTCTAAACAAGGTTGTAACATGGCTGCGTATTCCCTTTCTTCTGTATGCTTGTTCAGCAAACTAATACGAAGTGAAGGTTGTGCTTTTTCGGGATGTATTTGTTTGATGAATTTTCGAGCTGTTTTTTCGTTCTCAACAATATAATCTGTTATGAAATCAATAGCTCTCTTTACTGTTTGTGGCAACACATCCTCGGGAGCTACTTCACCCAATGTGGTTGGAATTAAATATAATTTTCCTTTGAAGGTAATTGGTTTCATGATGAGGTGTGTTTTTTAATCAATTTTTTTGCTAAAACGTCACAAGCTTGTTCCAACATATCATAAACTTCTTCAAAATTACTGAGAACACCATGATAGGGGTCAGGTACATCAACTTTTTCTCCCGGAAATAATTGGTCTAAAATAAGGTGTACTTTCTTTTTGTCTTCCTCATTAGTAGCCATTTGAATTACGTCTTCATAATTGTTGACATCCATTACAAAGATGTAATCATATTCGCGAAAGAAAGAAGGTTTGAATAATTTTCCTTTTTGGTGGGAAATGTCGATGCCTTTGTTTTGAGCAATATTGATAGACCGTCGGTCGGGCGGGTCTCCAATATGCCAATGGCCCGTGCCGGCAGAATCCACAAAAAAAGTTTCTTTAGGTAATTTTGAAGTTAAAATTCCTTCTGCTAAAGGGGAACGACAAATATTTCCCAAACAAACCATTATTATTTTTACGGCCATATTATATAAAAAAATGGTTAGTCATTTTTAGTTGACTAACCACAGTAATTTAATTTATAAGGATAATTTCTTGTGAATGTCGTCTACAAATTTTCGGAACTGTTTGTCGGTAGTAACCAAATTGTCTACTGTCTTACAGGCATGTAACACAGTTGCGTGATCACGGTCGCCAATTTGAGAACCGATATTTGCTAAAGAAGCTTTAGTAAATTTTTTCGCAAAAAACATGGCTAATTGTCTTGCTTGTACCACATGACGTTTTCTTGTTTTAGATTGTAAAGTATCAACATCCAATTGGAAATAATCGGAAACTACTTTTTGAATGTATTCAATAGAAATTTCACGTTTTACATTCTTAACAAATTTTTCAACGATATTTTTAGTCAGTTCCAGCGTCACTTCTTTTTTGTTGAATGATGCTTGAGCGATTAGCGAAATGATGGCCCCTTCGAGTTCTCTGACATTTGATTTGATGTTTCGGGCAACATATTCGATTATTTCATCCGGCATTTCTACACCATCTCTATACAGGATGTTGTTTAAAATGGATATACGGGTTTCGTAATCCGGCTGGTGTAATTCGGCAGATAATCCCCATTTGAATCTAGATAATAAACGTTGTTCGATATCTTGCATGTCAACGGGAGCTTTATCAGAGGTAAGAATTACCTGTTTGCCGTTTTGGTGTAAATAATTAAATATGTGGAAAAACACATCTTGTGTACCTGATTTACCGGAAAGGAATTGTACATCATCAATTATCAACACATCGATTAATTGATAGAAATGTATAAAATCGTTACGGGTATTTTTTTTAACTGAATCAATATATTGTTGTGTAAATACTTCAGCAGAAATATATAATACTGTTTTTTCAGGGTATTTATCTTTGATTTCAACGCCGATTGCGTGAGCTAAATGGGTTTTACCCAAACCAACGCCTCCAAAAATTAATAATGGATTAAACGAGGTCCCACCCGGTTTATTTGCCACAGCCATACCAGCCGATCTTGCTAATCGGTTGGAGTCTCCTTCCAAGAAATTATCAAAACTATAATTAGGATTTAATTGTGATTCAATTTTTAAATTTCTGATACCTGGAATTACAAAAGGATTTTTGAGTTCCGGGTTCAGGTTTTTAAAAGGTGCATCAACTTCTTGAGGTTTTAATGGATTTCTGTTTGAGCTTGGCAATTGTTCCGTAAAAGGTTGTTTATTGCCAAAAGTGTTTTCCATTTTAATTTTATAGAGTAACTTTGCGTTTTTTCCAAGTTCTCTGGTAAGAGCCACTTTTAGTAATTTTACATAGTGTTCCTCGAGCCACTCATAGAAAAATTTGCTGGGTACCTGAATGTATAAAGCATTATCGGTAAGCTCAACTGACTTAATCGGTTCAAACCAAGTTTTATATGCTTGGTCCTGAATATTGTCTTTTATGAAGGATAGACAGTTTTCCCATACCGATTGCGCAGTTTTGTCCATGAATCTTTAAAATTTTAATGTTTATTACTAGTTAACCTACAAAAGAAACAGATAGTTTCTGGTGTTAATTTTGGGTTAACAAATATGTGAACAAAAATCCTTAAAAAAAAATAAAAAGGGTATTGATTTTATAAAAATATTGTTGTAAAGAACATTTGAAGTTCAAAATATAAACCAAAAAAAAGAATAGATTTAAAATGAAAGAACATCAATTAGAAGTACGCGTTCGTTATTCAGAAACCGATCAAATGGGCGTTGTTTATCACGGAAATTATTTGCCTTATTTTGAGATAGGACGCGTGGAATGGCTTAGAGATAAAGGGATTTCATACAAAGAGTTGGAAGAAAGCGGTGTAGCATTACCTATAGTAAACATCAATATAAATTACAAGAAACCAGCCCGTTATGACGACTTATTGAAAGTGATTACAAAGCTAAAATTCAGATCTTCAGTAAAGATAGGATTTGAATGTAAGATTGAAAATGAAAACGGAGAGTTATTAACAACGGCTGACTTTATTTTGGTATTTGTTTCGATAAAAACCGGTCGACCTATTACGCCACCGGAACAAATAGTATCCATTTTAAATACCCATTTGTTATCTGAAAAAATGTAATTTAAATCGAATATAAATTAGCAGCATCAGTTGATTCTTATAAATCGATTTTTGTGATTTTACACGTTTTAAAGGATTCACATTTTTCTTGGAACAGATTGTATTCTTTTTCCGGAATTGCAATTGTCCATTCGCAGTTCAGTTCCATTTTCTGTTCCTTTATCGTTACTTTACATTCTTTTATTAGCTGCATTATTTTTGGATGGTCTTCGTATTCATACTGAAGGTTTATAGTTGTCATTTCGATACATTCCACTTTTTGAGCTACTTCTAAGACCATTTTTGCTGCCATTTTGTAAGCGGTCACCAAACCACCGACCCCTAATTTTACACCTCCAAAATAACGAACCACGACCACCAGAATATTTGTTAAATTAAATGATTGAATTTGTCCATAAATTGGCATTCCTGCACTATTATTAGGTTCGCCGTCATCACTGGCTCTATATTTTATGTTTTTATATCCTATTTGATAGGCATAACAAGCATGGTTGGCATTCGGGTGTTTCTTTTTTATAATTACTAAGTGATTTTTAATATCTTCTTCAGAAAAAACAGGAAAAGCATAACTAAAGAATTTACTGTTTTTTTCTTTTAGTAAATTATCTAAAATAGGATTTTCAATGGTAAAATAGCTTTCTTCAGAATTTGTTTGCATGATTAAAAGGTAACTAAAACTATGGCGATTATAGCAATTAGAATTCCGATTGTATTTCTAACGTTTAATTTTTCTTTAAAAAGTATAACCCCTAACAAAGTTGTAAGTGTCACAATAGCTACATTGTGAATGGTAAATATAGTGGAACTGTCCCACGTAGGATGATTTAACATTCTTATCATAAAATATAAGGAGAAGTAATTTGGAATTCCTAACGCAATACCTGCCATGATATTTTTAATTTTGATTGCTTTTTTATTTTTTACTACTTGATAACCAATAAAAAAGCAACCTACACAAAATGCCATAAAAAAAGTATGTGATGAAAAAACAGCAATTTCATCCAAAGGCACATAATAATTTTGCATGAATTTTAGACTCGTATCTACTGCACCTGTACCCAAAAATACTAATAGCGGTAGTAACCATTCTTTATTTTGGGTTATTTGACCTTCTTCTTTTTTTGAAGTAAAATAGACCGCTGCTAAAGCTAAAATTATGCCTATTATTTTAATAAAGCCCAAGCTTTCTTTATATATGATAACACCAAAAGCAATGGGAATCACAACCGACATTTTTGCTGCGACTGATGTGGCTGAAAGTCCGTTTCGTTGTGAAGCTAAAGCGATTAAATAGAAAACACTTATAAATAGAAATCCAATACTAAAACTGCCCCAATACCAAGTTTTTTGTGGTAACTCTGCTACTTCAAAAGTGCCGGAACTTATGAAAAATCCGAGACAGGCTGCAGTAAGGTAATTGGCAACTAAAGCTTGAATTGTGTTGATATTAAAATGACTAAACCATTTAAAAATGACGAATAATAAAGAATTCAGTCCAACACTGCAAAGAATATAAATCACTTTAGCTTAGAATTTTTTATCAAATAAATCTACTACATCTTCTTCGTTTGGATTGAGGTTCCAAACGACCATTCCTAGTTTTTCTGCGGTATCGGTATTGTCTTTTCTATCATCAATAAAAAGTGTTTTATTGGGTTGTAAACCTTGTTTTTGGATTACAAATTTGAAAATATCTTCCGTTGGTTTTCGCATTCCTACTTCAAAAGAAAAATACACTTTTTCAAAACATTGATAGAAATCGCGGGCAAAAGAGATGCCTACTTTGTGTTCAAATTTTTCAATATGAATGGCGTCGGTATTACTCAGTAAAAATAAGCGGTATTTACCTTTTAGGTTTTGTAAAAATTCTAAGCGATACAGCGGAAAATCACCTAAAACGGCGTTCCATGCTTTCCGAATTTCATCTACAGAAGCATTGGGGAGGTGTTTTTGAAAACCTTCAATAAATTGGATTTCAGATATTTTTCCGATTTCAAATTTTGAATTGAGTTCGTCAAGATCTTGTGACCATTCTTTTAATCCTAATTCTTTAAAAGCTTTGGTAACCGCTTCTTTTTCGAGATTGATAAATACATCTCCAAAATCAAAAATGATGGCATTAATCATGATTTTTAATAATTAAAAGTTCGTCATCACCACATTTTATTCGGTCAAAGGGTGTTTTGTTTTCAAAATTCGGAGCTTTGATTCCTGATTGAAGTTTGAATTTACTTTTGAAAATTCGGGCTTCGTCCCAAAGATTCCAATCAATAAACTGTTGTATCGTTTTTGTTCCGCCTTCAATTATAACCGATTGTATTTCATGTTTATATAAAATTGCCGTTATGTGGTTTACAAGCGATTTATCAAAGATAGCAGATTCGTAGTAAATTTGATTAGTTGGATTTGAAATTTCTTTTTCTGTTATAACTATTGTTTTTGCTGCATCATTTTTTAAATGATAGTGATTTGGGATTTTATTTTCACGATCTACTACAATTCGAGCAGGGTTGTTGCCTTTCCAATCTCTCACATCCAGCTTGGGATTATCGTCTAAAGCAGTTGTAGTTCCTACTAAAACAGCTTGTTCTTCTGTTCGCCATTTGTGCACCAATTGTCTTGAATATTGATTGGAAATCCAAACCGGTCGGTTTTCCATTTTTTCTAACGGAGCAATAAAACCATCAGCAGTTTGAGCCCATTTCAACATGATATAAGGTCTTTTTTTCTGATGAAATGTAAAAAAGCGTTTGTTGAGTTCGGCACATTCCTTTTCTAAAACACCCACAATACAATTCCTTCCGGCATCTTGAAGTTTTTTTATTCCGTTACCGTCAACTTTAGCAAAAGGGTCTTTTGTTCCGATAACAATAGTTGGAATTTCATTAGTTACGATTAAATCACAACAAGGCGGTGTTTTACCAAAATGACTACAAGGTTCCAAACTTACATAGAGCGTAGCTTTTTTTAATAGCGATTTATCTTTCACGTTAGCAATCGCATGAACTTCCGCATGAGGTTCGCCAGCTTTTTGGTGCCAACCTTCTCCAATAATGGTGTTATTATATACAATCACACTTCCTACTAAAGGGTTTGGATAGGTAGTCCCCAGGCCATTTTTGGCCAATTGGATACAACGTTTCATATAGAATTCGTGCGTGCTCATCACACAAAAATAGTTTTTTAAGCCGATTGCACCAACACTAAAAAGATTAATCTTAACTTTGCTTTTTATTCCTCATTTTATGATTGCCATAGAGCCTATTCTAGCTTCTGATAATAAAGTAATTGCACAAATGATTCGTGCTATTTTGATAGAGCATAATGTTCCAAAAGTAGGAACCGCTTATGCGGATGTGTCGTTAGATTTTATGTATGAAACCTATTCAAAGCCAAAAAGCAGTTATTTTAAAGTTGTAAAAGACGGAAAAATAATTGGCGGAGCGGGAATAAGTCCGTTAGAAAACGGCCCCGAAGGTGTATGTGAACTTCAAAAAATGTATTTTTTGCCGGAAGCTCGAGGTTTAGGACTTGGGGCAATGATGATGGATAAATGTTTAGAAAAAGCTAGCGAATTTGGATTTAAGCAATGCTATTTGGAAACGATGCCCTACATGACTTCCGCTCAAAAACTGTATCAAAAGTATGGTTTTGTTTATTTAGATGCACCAATGGGCGATACAGGACATTGTTCTTGTCCGGTTTGGATGTTGAAAGAATTATAATTTAAGACTATACAATTTGCTTTTAAAAGAATATAAAGATCACTTTATTACTGCTTTAACTCCGGATTATGGTTTGGATGAAGCAAGTTCTTTTTTTTATTTAGTACTACACCATTTACATCAATTGCAACGAATTGATTTGGTGTTGCAACCCAATTTTCAGTTAAGTAATGAAGAAATTGTCGTTTGGAATGGTTTTTTAGAGCAATTGCTTTCCCATCATCCCATTCAGTATTTAATTGGAGCTACTTCTTTTTATGGATTGTCATTTCATGTAACTCCCTCGGTTTTAATACCCAGACCTGAAACAGAAGAATTGGTAGCTTGGATACTTCAAAATCATGCAGCAAAACCACCTATAAGCTTACTGGATATTGGCACCGGAAGCGGTTGTATTGCCATCAGTTTGGCACATCATCTTTCCAATACACAAGTTTATGCGATGGATATCAGTAGCAAAGCTCTGGAAATAGCCACATCCAATGCAGCATTGAATCAAGTTGAAGTTACTTTTTTAGAGCAAGATATTTTAAAAATAGAAAATTTGGGAAATCAATTTGATGTACTA
The DNA here is from genome assembly GCF_014638005.1 of Flavobacterium orientale. GTDB lineage: Bacteria > Bacteroidota > Bacteroidia > Flavobacteriales > Flavobacteriaceae > Flavobacterium > Flavobacterium orientale. Next base: position 120,191 of record NZ_BMFG01000007.1, on the reverse strand, counting down.
GTTTCAAATCCACCTTATGTTCGTGAATTGGAAAAACAGGAAATCAAACCCAATGTTTTAGAACATGAGCCGCATTTGGCTCTTTTTGTTTCTGATGAAAATCCGTTATTGTTTTATAGAAAAATAGCTGAAATAGCCTTACGATCATTGACCCCTGAAGGGAAATTGTATTTTGAAATTAATCAATATTTAGGTGCAGAAACGGTTTCTTTATTACAAGAATTAGGTTTTAAAAACATACATCTTAAAAAAGATTTTATGGGAAATGACCGAATGATACAGGCGTCGCTTCGTTGATTATTCGTAACGCAGTGCTTCAATCGGATCCAGTTTAGCCGCTTTTATAGCAGGATATAATCCGGAAATTAGCGCCACTACAAAGCTGGTTGTTACGGCGGCAAAGATAGCTTTCCATGGAATTATAAACGCAAATTCCAAGAAAGAAGCAAACACAGAACCAATCAATATTCCGAGAATAATTCCGAGAAAACCACCCAATTGGCCAATTATAATGGTTTCTGTAAAAAATTGAAAAGCTATGGTTTTTCGTTTGGCTCCAAGGGCTTTTCTAACCCCAATCTCTCGTGTTCGTTCTGTTACCGAAACCAACATGATATTCATAAGAGCAATGGAAGAGCCAAAAATGGTAATAATTCCAATAACCCAAGCAGAAATACTTAAATAATCAGTGATCGAAAGAATTTTGTTAATGAGCTCATCACTTCTAAGAATGCTGAAATTATTATCTTCAATGGGGCTTAAATTTCGAATTTTACGCATCGAAATCACTGCGTTGTCCACAGCACTTTCCAGCAATTCTTTTTTATCTACCAGAACACTAATGTTATAATTGGTGTTGGGTTGCGAAAATAAAGAACGTGCGATTTGAAGTGGAATAAAAACTCTTAAATCCTGACTGTTTCCAAAAGTGGAACCTTTTTCTTTGAGGATACCAATTACTTTAAATTTTGCCCCTCGTATAGAAATGATTTTGTCAATGGGGTTGACATCTTTAAATAAACCCTTACTGAAATCTGAGCCTACTACACAAACATAGTTGTTGTTTTCAATATCAAAGCCGTTAAAATTTCGTCCGGAATCCAATTCCAAACCCGAGTTCGGCATAAAATTTTCATCTACACCCAAAATTGAAATTTCAGGATCTGTTTTTTGGTTTTCAAATTTCACTTCTGCATTGGAGGACGCTTGAAAAGAAAGGGAGGTATTCGTAAAAGGATAATTGTATTCGTCTTTAAATTGTTTGGCTTGCGGGTAAGTAATATTCGGATTTATTTTGGTGCGTTCCTGTCTTCTTCCACCGCCGCCGCCAACACGAACTTCCAAATCGTATAATCTCACATTGAAAGTGTTTGACCCCATGGATGAAAAGTCGCTGGAAATGGTATTTTCTAAAGCCGATACCACGGTCAAAATACTAACCAAAGCCGTAATCCCGATTGCAATAATTACAATGGTTAATATTGTTCGAAGCAATTGGGTTTTGATGGAGCCCAATGCAATTTTTATGTTTTCTTTTACTAAACTTGCCATACAAAGCATTTGTCACTAAATTACACTATTTGTTACAAGGTTTGTGTAGAATATTTAAAAAAGTAAGATATTTGCGGTGGGGATGGGGTTTGGAGTAAGGAGGAGGGAGTTTGGAGTAAAAAAGAGATAGTTGAATTACTAAATATAAATAAAATCATAATGGCTCAAAAACCGAGTATACCAAAAGGGACAAGGGATTTTTCACCGGCAGAGGTAGCAAAGCGAAATTATATCAGTTCAAAAATGAAACATCATTTTGAGTTGTACGGATTTCAACCAATAGAAACGCCTTCTTTTGAGAATTCTGAAACTTTGATGGGGAAATATGGAGAAGAAGGGGATCGTTTGATTTTTAAGATATTGAATTCGGGAAATTTTTTAGATAAAGTGCAACCTGAGTTACTTCAAAATTATAAACAGTTAACAAATAAAATCTCCGAAAAAGCACTTCGTTATGACTTAACGGTTCCTTTTGCGAGGTATGTGGTGCAACATCAAAACGAAATTGAGTTTCCGTTTAAGCGGTATCAAATTCAACCTGTTTGGCGAGCCGATCGTCCGCAAAAAGGACGATTTAGAGAATTTTATCAATGTGATGCCGATGTTGTGGGTTCCAAATCGTTATGGCAAGAGGTGGAGTTGGTTCAGTTGTATGATGCGGTTTTTACCGATTTGGGCTTGTTGGGTGTTACTATAAAAATAAACAATAGAAAACTACTTTCAGGTATTGCTGAGGTGATAGGAGCTTCTGATAAATTAATCGATTTTACGGTAGCTTTAGATAAGTTAGACAAAATTGGTGAAGAAGGTGTAAAGAATGAAATGTTAGCAAAAGGCATTTCGGCAGCCGCTTTAGAAAAAGTGCAACCACTGTTTCATTTTACCGGAACCCTTGATGAAAAAATAGAAAAACTTTCTAACTTGTTAGTTACTTCAGATGAAGGAATGAAAGGTGTAGCCGAGTTGCGATTTATTTTTGAAACCATTGAAAAATTAGGATTGCAATCCGCAACAGTTGATTTGGATGTAACTTTAGCTAGAGGGTTGAATTATTACACTGGGGCAATTTTTGAAGTTGCCGCTCCAAAAGTTGCTATGGGTTCCATCGGAGGTGGAGGGCGTTATGATGATTTGACGGGGATTTTTGGTTTAAAAAATGTGAGTGGTGTTGGTATTTCATTTGGTTTGGACCGTATTTACTTAGTGTTAGAAGAATTGGGTTTATTTCCTGAAACGGTTACTGCAACAACCAAAGCCTTGTTTATTAATTATGGTGAAAATGAAGCCTTTTATGCCAACCAAGCGGTGATGAAATTACGGCAGTTTGGTGTCAAGGCGGAGTTTTATCCGGATGCTGCAAAATTGGCTAAACAATTTCAGTATGCCGACAAACGCGGCATTCCATTTGCGGTTTTAGTAGGTGAATCGGAAATAGCCGCCCAAAAATACAGCTTGAAAAACTTGAAGACAGGAGAACAGCATTTGTTAAGTTTCGACGAACTTGTTGCATTTCTGACTTAAGCATTAGTTGCTTTTATTACAATAGAAAAGTCCCGCTATTGCGGGACTTTTCGTTGTTAAAAATCAATTATCTAAACCCTATATACAAATGACTTTTACTTTATATATTGTTGTAACTTACTTTGCTTTTCAAATAATTAAAAGGAAGATTTCAACGATTTAATTATGGTTACAAAACTACTTTTATTTTTCAGTAGCACGTCAAAATTAACAAATATATCGATGAAATGCGTGTTATTTGTAGTATATATAAGAAAAAGATTATTATATTGATTTAGAAATGTAATCAGTATTAATTGGTAAGAATATTGAAAATAAAAAAAGTCTCTGAAAATTCAGAGACTTTAGTAGCGAGACCGAGATTTGAACTCGGGTCCGCCTAGGCGGATATGAATCTAACGCTCTAACAAAAGAGCTGTATCTCCAGAATTACTTGTCTTCAAGTTCTTTGGTAATATTTGAAATAAAAATTCTTCCATTTCCGGTTTTGAGCCACTTTTCACGTTTCATTGCCTCGGTTTTTGAGTTATAAACTTCTAAATAGACTACTTTCCAAGGACGAAATTTAATTGTATATCCTTTTGTTGCAAGTTCATTATGACTTTTAAATCTATCGATTAATGACGAGGTGAATCCGACGTAGGTTTTATCAAACTTCTCAGAGTAAAGTATATAAACAACAAATTCCATATAACAAAAAAGTCCCCTTGTGGGGACTTTAGTAGCGAGACCGAGATTTGAACTCGGGTCCGCCTAGGCGGATATGAATCTAACGCTCTGACAACAGTACTGTTTCTCCAGAATTACTTGTCTTCAAGTTCTTTGGTAATATTTGAAATAAAAATTCTTCCATTTCCAGTTTTGAGCCACTTTTCACGTTTTATTGCCTCGGTTTTTGAGTTATAAACTTCTAAATAGACTACTTTCCAAGGACGAAATTTAATTGTATATCCTTTTGTTGCAAGTTCATTATGACTTTTAAATCTATCGATTAATGACGAGGTGAATCCGACGTAGGTTTTATCAAACTTCTCAGAGTAAAGTATATAAACAACAAATTCCATATAACAAAAAAGTCCCCTTGTGGGGACTTTAGTAGCGAGACCGAGATTTGAACTCGGGACCTTTGGGTTATGAATCCAACGCTCTAACCAACTGAGCTACCTCGCCATATTTTATTTTTATTTGAACTCTGGTCCGCCTAGGCGGATATGAATCCAACGCTCTAACCTACCGAAAATGTTAGGAGAGCTACTTCACCAAATTATCATTTCTGATAGCCCTTTAATGCGGGTGCAAATATATAATTAATATTAAAGGCTGCAAACATAATTTTATAAAAAATTTTATTTGCAAAAACCTTTTGTTTTTTGACACAATATTCAATATATTTCCAAAAAATTTAATACATGAGTTCAAAAGTACGTTACGAGATAGAATTCCCTATTAATTCATCGCCACAATTATTATATCAATATATTTCTACACCATCAGGGTTATCAGAATGGTTTGCGGACAATGTGAATTCAAGGGGTGAGTTTTTTACATTTATATGGAATGATTCCAAGGAGAAAGCTCGATTAGCTTCCAAAAAAACAGGAGAGCGAATTAAGTTTAAATGGTTAGATGACAATGATAAAGACACAGATTATTATTTCGAGCTCCGCATCATGGAAGATGAAATCACTAAGGATGTATCTTTAGTTGTTACTGATTTTTCTGAAGAAGAAGAATTAGATGAATCCAAACTTTTGTGGGAAAATCAAATATCAGATCTAAAACATGTTATAGGTTCTGTTTAAAAAAACTATAGAATGCCTTATATTTGCCCTGAATTTTTCAGGGCTTTTTTTATGATCAACCACAATGGCGTTTTAGTTACATCTGATTTTATTTTAGCAAACAACCGGTCCTTCTTATATGGTGATGGTGTTTTTGAGACATTAAAAATTGTTGATTCGAAAATTCTTTTCTTTGAATCGCATTATTTCAGGTTGATGTCTTCTATGCGAATACTACGAATGAAGATTCCTATGCAATTCACTATGGAATTTTTGGAACAAGAAGTTTTAAATTTAGCTAAAGAAAGCGGATTGACAAGTTGTAGAATTCGTTTTACGGTATACCGAAATGATGGTGGCTATTATACCCCTAAAGACTCCACAATATCCTATGTTATTCAGGCAAGTCCTATTGCAGAGAAATTATACCAATCAACAAACACCTCTTTTGAAGTAGAACTTTTTAAGGATTTTCATGTTTCAAACCATTTGTTATCTACTTTAAAAACAACATCCAAAACCATTCATGTTTTAGCGGCGATTTTTGCTCAAGAAAATGGTTATCATTCTTGCTTGATGATTAATGAATCCAAAAATGTAACTGAAGGTGTGAGTGGCAATTTGTTTATTCGATTTGGGACAACCATTACAACTCCTCCATTGAGTGAAGGATGTTTAAACGGAGTAATGCGAAAACAAGTTATGCAACTTATTGAGAAGAATGACGAACTTGAGCTGGTTGAAGCTCCTATTTCACCTTTTGATTTGCAGAAGGCAGATGAACTGTTTTTAACAAATGTGATACAAGGCATCCAATCCATCACAAAATACAGAAAGAAGACGTATGAAACTACAGTTGGGTCACTTTTGATAGAACAATTGAATGCGTCGATTCCCGTTAGTTAAGCATCGGATTTTCCGGAGCGTTTGACCAGATTACATATTCTCCGCCTAATTCAACAATTTGGTCTTTCCAAAAATCAATGGTTGGTTTTCTGAAAATGCCGTTTTTATAATTGTTATCTCTAACAATCCAGGAATTGGCTTGCATTTCTGTTTCAAGTTGTAAAGCATCCCAACCGGAATAGCCCAGAAAAAAACGAATGTTGTCTTTTTTGATAACTCCTTTGTTTAATAACTCTCTAGTGGTTTCAAAATTACCACCCCAAAAGATGCCATTTGAAATTTCGATACTATCAGAAATCAAATCAGGAACATTGTGGATGAAGTATAAATTGTCCTGTTCAACAGGTCCGCCATTAAATACGCTGAATTCCACTTCAATATCAGGAACCAAATCGTTAATGGTATATTCTAGAGGTTTGTTGAGGATAAAACCCACAGAGCCTTCGCTATTGTGATCAGCCAATAAAATTACGGAGCGATTGAAAGAGACATCACCAAATATGGAAGGTTCTGCAATGAGCAGTTGTCCTTTTTTTAGTTTTTCTGAAATCATTGCGTTGTAATTAAAAGTAAATTTAACGAAAAAAAATCTGGAAATCCAAATTTATAACAAAAAAAGCCACGTTTTAAACGCGGCTTTTTCTGTATATGAACTATAAATACTAGTTTACAGATCCTTCTAATTCTGCACCTGCTTTAAATTTAACTACGTTTTTAGCAGCGATTTTGATTGTCTTACCAGTTTGTGGGTTTCTTCCATCTCTAGCAGCTCTTTTAGAAACTGACCAAGATCCAAAACCTACTAATGATACTCTACCACCTTTTTTCAAAGTTTTTCCAACGTTACCTAAAAAAGATTCTAAAGCTAATTTAGCAGCTGCTTTTGTAATTCCTGCATCTGCAGCAATAGCATCAATTAATTCTGATTTGTTCATAATAATAGTTATTTAATTTGGTTAAACATTATGTTAATAGTAACAAATTTAATAGGAATTCCTTACCGCACAAGGATTTTCATGATTTTTCGCTTGTAATGTTGATAACTTTGTTTTTTTGTTGATAAAGGGATGCTATTCATCGGTATTTGCTTTAAAAAATCAATGTTTCTAGCCTCTCACAAGGCAATTGCGTTTGATGAAAAGACCATTCCGTTTAACAATTCTGCCGAAGACATGTTTTTCTTTCCGGGGAATTGAATTTGAATAATTTTAATAAAACCGTTTTTCACGGCAATTTTTATTTCTTTTTTGGAAGTTATAATTTGACCCGTTTTAAAGTCATGTTCTTCCATTTCAAAAGTTGCTTCATTAATTTTTATGTTCCATTCATGATTGTTATCTTGAAAAATGCACCAAGCAGTAGGATAGGGGCTCAAACCTCTAATTAAATTGACAATTTCCTCTCCTGATTGTTTCCAATCAATTTTACAATTATCGCGGTTCAATTTATAGGCCGTTTTTTGATTTGGATTTTCTGTTTGAATTGTAGTTTGCACATTGCCGTTCTCAATTAAATGCAACGTATCAATCATTGTTTGACTTCCTAACTCCATCAAACGGTCGTGTAGCTGTCCTGCATTTTCGTTACTTTTAATTGTTGTTTTGGCATTAAGAATCATTGCACCTGTGTCAATTTTTTCATCAATAAAGAATGTGGTGACACCGGTTTCAGTTTCACCATTAATAATTGCCCAATTAATTGGAGCTGCACCTCTGTAATTAGGTAAAAGCGATGCATGAAGATTAATGGTACCATATTTTGGTATTTTCCAAACCACTTCCGGCAGCATTCTGAAAGCCACTACAATTTGACAATTACCGTTTAATGCTTTTAATGTCGCTAAAAAATCTTCGTCTTTCAGGTTTGTTGGTTGCAAAATAGGCAGTCCTTTTTCTAAAGCAAACTCTTTTACGGCAGAGTATTTTATTTTTTGACCTCTTCCGGCAGGTCGGTCGGGAGCTGTGATTACCCCAACTACGTCAAAATTATTTTTTACTATTGTTTCTAAAATTCCCACTGCAAACTCAGGAGTTCCCATGAAAACAATTTTTAATTTTTCCATTTTTATTGTATTGAAAATTTATTATTTGAGCTGATTTTAATTTTATTTGAATCTAAAAGTTCCCGAAGGGTTTTTAAAATTTCTTCGTCATTCAAATGCGTTTTTAAAAGGAGTTCTCTCGATGTTAGCGGTTGTATTCTAAGTTCTTCTAAAATTAGTGTTGCTGACGAAACCATTTTATTAGTTGCTTTTTTTGACAAACAAACAGAGCAATTGCCACAGTTTTTTGAATAGGATTCACCAAAATAATGCAATACAATTTTTTGTTTGCAGGTAGTTGTATCAGTGATGTAATTTAAAACAGCTTCCAATTGTTGTTGTTTCACTTTATTTTGAGCCACCAAATGCTTACTAACACGATTGATTGTTCGGTCGTCTTCTCTAACTTCATTAAAAATGATGGTAGCATCATTTGATTTGGCTTTGTATGAAATAATTTCTTTGTCATTTAAAACAGTCAAAACTTCTTCAATTTTACTTTCATCACACGCTGCTTTTTTTGCGACTAAGGCTAGATTTATAGCAGTAGGCATATCATAAATACCGGGATAGGTCCTTAAAATTGCCATTATTATTGGTTCATAAACCGAATTTAAACTAATGAATCGAATTACTTCTTTACTTTCAATTAAAAATTGAATGCTTACTTTTTCTGAATATTCTTGTTTGAAAGTCAGAATACTTTGCCTGTCTAAAAATTGAATGCTGTTGAAAGTTTTGTTTACCGGCAACTCATATTTTACACAAAATTGATTTAAATTTAAATTAAATTGTTCATAAAGTCCTTCTCCGTAAGCAATTTGAAAATAGGTACACAATTTGACATATACTTTTTTTACAAAATCGATGTCGGGTAAATTGTTCAAAAATTGTTTTCTGGCAGTCAAAATATCAGAAGGATGATACAACAATGCTGCTACAGATTGGTTTCCATCTCGACCAACGCGACCGGCTTCCTGATAATAGTTTTCTAAATTCTCAGGAATTTGAATGTGGATGACTGTTTTTACATTCGGTTTGTCGATTCCCATTCCAAAAGCATTTGTCGCAACAATAATGGGCGTTTCTTCCTTCATCCATTTCAAACGGTTTTTTTCTTTCACCGATTTTTGTAAACCACCGTGATAAAAAGTAGCCTTGAAACCCAACTGATTTAATTGGTCTGATATTTCATGACACATTTTTCTGTTTCTGACATAAACAATTGCAGGTTCCAGTTTGTTTTTCAGTAATTGTTCGATTTGAAAAAATTTATCTTCTGTTTCAATAACAGCATATTTGATATTTTCTCTTGCAAAAGATATTTGGAAAAAATTGGGAGTGTTTAGTTCTAAATTTTCAACAATATCTTTTTTAACTCGTTCCGTAGCAGTAGCCGTTAAAGCAATAAACGGCACTTTTGGAAAAAATACTTTGAGTGTGTTGCATTTTAAATAGGCCGGTCTGAAATCATGTCCCCATTGTGAAATACAGTGAGCTTCGTCAATAGCAATAAGAGCGAGTGGCAAGTTTTTTATTTTTTCCAACACCCAATCTTGTTGTAATCGTTCGGGCGACATGTATAAAAATTTGTAATTGCCATAAACACAATTATCCAATAGTGTTATGATGTCATCGGTTGAAAGTTCACCTGTGAGTGCCATTGCTTTGATGTTGCGTTTCATTAAATTCTCCACCTGATCATTCATCAAAGCGATAAGAGGTGAGATTACTAAACACAACCCGTCAGTTACAAGGGTTGGCACTTGAAAGCAAATAGATTTGCCTGCTCCTGTTGGTAACAAAGCAAACGTGTCATGTCCCGCTAAAACAGAGGCGATAATTTCATCTTGCGGTTTTCTAAACGAATCAAAACCCCAATATTTTTTTAGTACTTCAAGACTTTCAGACATCTTATTCCTTAGAAATTTCATCTAAGATAAAGAGAATTCTATTATTTATCGAATCTTTTGGAACTTCTATGAGATTATAGCCAAATTCTTCGTAGGTTTCTTTTAAGTGATCGAAGATTAAATTGGCTTGATCAAAGTTTTCATAACGGTATTCGTCCGAAGTATAAATTTCTTCCCAAGGCGGTAATAGAAATATTTTAGAGTAGCGTAATTCTTTACAACTATCGTTAAAGGAACTTGGATAACTATCGCCAATATAATGCATATAGGCCAAAACATCCGGCAAGCCTCTATCTAAAAAGATTATAGGAGCTTTTTCTGAAACAGCGGCTTCAAATTGTTTTTTTCTACCTTCAAGAAGCAGTTCGCTAAATAAAAGTGAGTTGTTTAAAAAAAGCTGGTCGATTCCTTTTTTTCGAGCATCTTCGGTAATTTCTCTTGAAATTTCGGGATAGCAAATATGGCCCTCTTTAATCAATTGATTAATCAAAGTTGTTTTTCCAGTTCCAGGTCCACCCGTTATGACAATTAGTTTTGGTTGCATTTCAAAAGAGAAAGAAGTGGACAAAAATAGAGAAACAATTCGTTTAAAAACAAACATTTTCTAAACTTTAGTTTTTCAAAACCTTTCGGAAATACCATTTAAAATCTCGTAACTCTATTGATTTTTAGAGCGTTCTTTGCGTCCTTTTCAGATTAACATTACAAAAAAAAGGATGAAAAAATCATAAAAAATCACAATTCAAAAAAGGGACACTTCATTTATTAAATCATTACTGTATATTTGCGTATAATTGTTACTACGATGGATGAAAAGACTGAAGCGTTTTATGAGCGTTTAAAAGAAGAATTACGAACAACTTCCGAATGGCCAGGCCTTTATTTATTCAAATTTATTGTTCCAACCGATAAAAACAAAATAGTAGAAGTTGAAACTGCATTTGATAATTTAGGTGCTGTAATTCGAACAACGCAATCAAAAAACGGCAAATTCACCAGTGTTTCCATCAATGTTGAAATGCAAAGTCCTGATCAGGTGATTGAAAAATACAAAGCTGTTTCTACCATTGAAGGCATAATTTCTTTATAACTTACGACTTATGAATACCAATAAGCAAGCTAATGATATTGTTCATGTATTGGAATACAATGCAGAGCGAACGCATTTGATGATTCCTGAATATGGAAGACATTTGCAAAAATTAATAGACCAAGCATCACAAATTGAAGATAGAGAACAACGCAATAAAGCGGCACGTTATATCATCAAAGTAATGGGAGGCTTGAATCCGCATTTGCGAGATGTTCCTGATTTTCAGCACAAGTTATGGGATCAACTTTTTATTATGTCTGGTTTCAAATTAGAAGTTGATAGTCCCTATCCGATTCCTACCAGAGAAGTTATCAATCTTAAACCTGAGCGATTGGATTATCCGCAAAAAAATCCTAAATACCGTTTTTATGGTAACAACATCAAATATATGATTGATGTAGCCAACAGTTGGGAAGATGGTGATTTAAAAAGTGCTTTAATAAAAGTGATTGCCAATCACATGAAGAAGTCCTATTTGAGTTGGAATAAAGATACCGTTGAAGACACGGCAATTTTTGATCATTTGGTAGAACTTTCAGGCGGGAAGATTAACCTTCATCACAGTTCAGAGGAATTATTAAACACTTCCGATTTGATGCGAACTAATAAAAAAGTATCAAACAAAAACATGCCCTCCAATCCAAAAATTCAAAGCAATACTTCTTTTAAAAAGAAAATCATAAAGGCAAAACCTTTCAAGAAAAACAGCAATCCGGGAACAAACAATAAACCATCATAAATCGGTAGTAAATCTATGGGAACTTTCAAAATTGAAGGCGGTCACAAATTAAAAGGTGAAATCACGCCACAAGGAGCAAAAAATGAAGCATTACAAATTTTGTGTGCGGTTTTATTAACCTCAGAAAAAGTCACTATAACAAACATACCGGATATTATTGATGTAAACAAACTAATTACTTTGTTAGGTAATTTGGGTGTCAAAATGCAAAAAAACGGTCCGGGCTCCATCACCTTTCAAGCTGATGAAGTGAATGTTGGTTATCTTGAAACCGAAGCTTTCAAAAAAGAAGGCGGTTCTTTGCGTGGCTCCATCATGATTGTAGGGCCTTTATTGGCTCGATTTGGTAAAGGATACATACCAAAACCTGGAGGTGACAAAATTGGAAGAAGAAGATTGGATACTCACTTTGAAGGATTCATCAATTTAGGAGCTAAGTTTCGCTACAACCGAGAAGACCATTTTTATGGTGTTGAAAACAGCGGTCGTTTGAAAGGTGCTTATATGTTGCTTGATGAAGCTTCAGTTACCGGAACGGCAAACATTGTTATGGCAGCGGTTTTAGCTGAAGGTAAAACCACTATTTACAATGCAGCATGTGAACCTTATTTGCAGCAATTGTGTTCCATGCTAAATTCTATGGGAGCAAAAATTAGTGGTGTAGGTTCTAATTTATTGGTTATTGAAGGGGTTGAATCTTTAGGTGGTTGTTCACATCGCATCTTGCCGGATATGATTGAAATTGGAAGTTGGATTGGCTTGGCCGCGATGACCCGAAGTGAGATAACTATTAAGAATGTGAGTTGGGATAATTTAGGAGTTATTCCTAATGTTTTCAGAAAATTAGGAATTACGTTAGAACGTCGTGGTGATGATATTTATATTCCGGAACACAAAGATGGTTATGAAGTAAAAACAGACATTGATGGCTCTATATTAACTATTGCCGATGCACCCTGGCCTGGATTTACGCCTGACTTATTAAGCATTGTTTTGGTTGTTGCCACACAAGCCAAAGGCGATGTTTTAATTCATCAAAAAATGTTTGAAAGCCGTTTGTTCTTTGTTGATAAATTGATTGACATGGGAGCCAAAATTATTTTATGTGATCCACATCGTGCTACTGTAATTGGTCATAATTTCCAATCGCAATTAAAAGCTACGGTGATGTCATCTCCTGATATTAGAGCCGGAATTTCTTTACTAATTGCCGCTTTATCAGCAAAAGGAACCAGTACTATTCAAAACATCGAACAAATAGACAGAGGATACGAAAGAATAGACGAACGATTGCGAGCTATTGGAGCTCATATTGTTCGTGTTTAATAACTACAAAACCCCGACTCATTTCTGAATCGGGGTTTTTAAATTTAACTTATTAACTTATTAAAATCTATATCCTAAAGTAACATTTGCTTTAAAATCGATTTCGGAATTATTCTAATACGCTTAAGAGTTGAAGGCCTAACATGATGCCATCCGTACCAAAAGAACTTCCGTTAAATGAACGAACGTAATCCAAGCGAAGCAATTTGAATTTTCCAAAACCTAATTTGTCTAACCCCACACTAAATTCTCGATAAGGTTTGTTTTCAGGGGTTGCTAATTGGTGGTATCCCACAATCAAAGTTGATTTTAATTTATTGAGTAAAGGGATTTTATTCATGATGAATCCGTCAAAATTATGCTCTATATGCGTTTCGATATAGCTATCGTTTGTGCTATGTGTATAATAGGGTAACAAATTAAACACATTCAGATACCTGTTTTGTGAGCTGATTATAATTTGATTTCCATTAAAATGTCTGTAATCCACAAACGAAATTTCATCAGCATTAAAAAACTTTCCACTTTTAAGGTTAAAAGCAAAAGTTCCTTTGTTTGAAAAGGTTTGTTCGTAACTCACTCTTGCTGCAATAAAATCATAATTGTATTTTGATTCATTTCCTGCAAAACCTTTTTCATAACCAAAAAACAGTGTTGGAAATTTATCATTTGAAATGTTATATTTTCCATCAGGTCTAGAGAGGTATTTTTGTCCAAAATTTACTCTAGCATTTAGATTCGCTTTTATCAAATTGTGTTTTTCAATTCCGGGATTTATAAAATCATCAGGATTTAGCGGGTTGTTTGAAATGAACGTTTTGTCATTATTTATAAATACATAATCGGAGTTATTGAACAACGGTTTTCGTTCAGAGTATTCAAGACTAGCGGAAGCATACAATCCATTTGTTATTTCTTGTCCAAAGCTTGCTGCGGCAAAACTTTTCTCAAATAGCTTCATGTAATTTTCTTTTAAAAAAAGACTTACTAAAGTATTTCCCAAATTAGTGATGGGTTTATTTTGATTGAATTGTACCGCTTCTTTTCCGGCAGTTATCGATATAAAACTATTAGTTTTAGCATTGAGTCGGCTTCTGAAAAAACCGGTGGCTCTTAGTTTATTTTCGGCAAAACCATAATTTAAATTAGTGCCAAAAGTGGTGAATTTTCTGCTGTCTTCATCTCGTTTGGTATAGGTTACATTAGTAGATAAATTCCAACCTTGAACGGTGTTGTAATGCGGAATTTTAATTAATCCGGCATAATTAATCCGCCAGTTTTTTTCTGAATTTTGATAGGAATATCCCGTAAGTAATTTTTGTAGTTTGAATTTATTGTTTTTTCCATCTATAGAATCCAAATATGGTTTTGATTTTCTAACCAGTTGAATACTGTCTTTTTTTAAATAATCTGACACTTCTTCCTCCGTCAAAGGAACAGGTCGACTTTCATTCCAATAGGAAGTTTCTTTTTTGTTGGCTTCGTCTTCAAAACTAAGAATTTCTCGGGTAAACGTTTTCTTTTCAAAACTTTCTTTGAAGTCATAATTACTGAAAACGTGTGTGAATTTTCCGTTGAAAGTAATTCCAAAAGCACCTGCGTCAAAGGCTAAACTTTGTACATTTTTGGCCCATATTTTGTTTGTTGCGTTGTAACTGAAATTTTGATTTAATGACATTGTATTTACAAACTCCTGTTTCATTCGATATCCTTTGGTTTGTAAGTCGATACCGTAAATTGCCCAAGTGTCTTCTACGATAAAAATATAACCTTCAAAAACTGGTTCTACATCTCTCTTTGGAATCACTTTTATTTTGTTAATCAAATGATTGTATTCATCATAAAAAGTGCCTTCTAAACTGTATTTGTAATACGAAAAAGCATTGTCAGCAATAGGTGAAATGAGATTTGCACCTAATTCAACCGAATTTTCATAAAAATCAAATCGGGTTCCTTGTGCGGTGTTGTAACTAAATCCGTTGTTGTTTCCACTAACTTTTGAAGCCAATATTCTTTCCTTTAAGTTATCGGGTTTTTCAAAAGTGATTTTTGAAACGGTTTCAGAGAGGTAAATAATACCGGTTCCGGTTGAATCCAAAGCTCCGTCAAAGTCGCCAATTTCCTGACCTAATATTTTTTTAGGAGCATTTTTCAATTTAAATATCCCTTTAGAATAAAAATCGGCTGTAAATCTTCCGGTTTTATCTGAATTTGATTTTCTTGCTGCAATTGCATTTCTAATTATAGGATTAGCCGGATTTTCTTTTGAACTCAGCACCACTTCACTTAAATTATAATTTTCTTCCAAAAGAATAACATCATATTCTAATGGTATTTTTGTTATGTCTATTATGTGTTTTTGAGTTTTAAAACCTAAATATTGATAAATGATTGCCACTTTTTCACGATTTTGAACGGCTAATTCATAATGACCTTTCTCGTTGGAAGTAGTTCCAATGTAGGTATTTTCAATATAAATGTTGACAAAGGGCAAAGGGTTTCCATTAACATCTTTAATAGTGCCTTTTACTTGTGAGAAGCCGTTAAAATTAAAAGCAAATAGTATAAAGAATAATAAAAAAGAATATAGATAAGTTGATTGGGGGTTGTTTTTTTTCATGAAGAAGGGTTTAATTTAAATCAAGCTTTGAATGGCGAGTGTATAACTTTGTAGCCCAAAACCAACAATAATTCCTTTGGCATTAGGAGCAATATAGGATTGATGTCTGAAAGATTCTCTGGCAAAAGTATTGGAAATATGTACTTCAATTACCGGAATTTCGATGGCTTTAACGGCATCACCAATTCCTATAGAAGTATGAGTATAAGCGGCAGCGTTAAGTACTATTGCATCAAAATTAGATGCCGATTCTTGAATTTTTGTAATTAACTCACCTTCAATATTACTTTGAAAATAGTCAAGTGTCACCTCATTAAATTTCTCTTGAAGCGTTTTAAAAAATGATTCAAAAGTAGCCGTGCCATAAACATCAGGTTCTCTTTTTCCGAGAAGGTTTAGATTGGGTCCGTTAATAATTATAATCCGCATTTTGTTTGATTTTAAGTAAAAGTATCAAAAAACCTGAAAGATAAATTACAATATTAATTTATTATTAACATTTATTGTTGGACGAAAACTTAATTTTAGCCTTTAACTAAACAAAAATCAATGAAATTAAAACTAACCTTACTTGTTTTGTTGTCTGTGTTTCTTACGCATGCGCAAAATGATTATCTCACTTATGATAATCTTACAAAAAAATTAAAAGAGATTGAGTCAAAAAACAGTTCTGTAAACTTAAAATCAATAGGAAAGAGTAGTGGCAATAAAGATATTTGGCTGGTTACTCTATCTGCGTCAAAAACTCCGAAACCGGCTCTACTTATTACGGCAGGAATTGATGGTAAACACCAAGCAGGAACTCAAATTGCAGTAAATTTGATAGAACAACTACTTCAAAATAAGCAACTTTATTCCGATAAAACCATTTATATCATTCCATCAGTAAGTCCGGATGCAATATCTTCTTTTTTTGCAAAAGTAAAAGTAGAACACAGTGGAAATGCAACCCCAACTGATGATGACCGCGACGGAAAAATTGGTGAAGATCCATTTGAAGATTTAAATAACGACGGTTGGATTACCCAAATGCGAATTGAAAGTATTGACGGAACTCATATTGTTAGTAGTGAAGATTCTCGTTTGTTAGTTAAGGCAAATGCTTCAAAAAATCAAATAGGAAAATATAAATTACTTAGTGAAGGTATTGATAATGATAAAGACGGAAAATTCAACGAAGACAGTTCTGCGGGTGTAAACATTGATAAAAACTTCACTTTTGATTATCCTGCATTTGAAAATGGTGCCGGTGTTTATGTTGCTTCAGAACCCGAAGTAAGAGCCTTATTGGATTTTTTATATACCACGCCTTCTATTTATGGAGTTGTTACTTTTGGTTTGTCTAATAATTTATCAGAAGCACCTAAGTTTGATTCTAAATTAGCTTCAACCCGAATTGTAAAAGGTTGGTTAGAAAATGACATCAAAGCCGCAGAACAGGTTTCAAAACTCTACACCGAAAAAGCCGGAATAAAAGACGGTCCAAAAACGCCAATGACCAAAGGTAATTTTGCTCAAACGGCCTATTATCATGCCGGAAAATTCAGTTTTTCAACTCCGGGATGGTGGATTCCTAAAGAAGTGGTGAAGAAAGACTCCACCGAAACTAAAGTGGAGCTCCCTAAAAAAGGCGAAAAAGAGGAAGTGAGTCCAGAATTGCAATTTTTAAAATGGGCTGATAAAGAACAATTAAAGAACGTCTTTGTGGAATGGACCGCTGTCAAGCATCCTGATTTTCCAAATCAAAAAGTGGAAGTAGGAGGAATAGTGCCTTATGCTATGTTGAATCCACCGGTTTCTTATTTGGAACCTGTAGTTGCTAAACATGCAGTATTCATAGAATCACTTTTAGCTGCAATGCCAAAAATTGAAACAACCCCTCCTTTAGTTGAAAAAGTTCAAAATGATTTATTTCGTGTAACGGTAACAGTAGCCAACAAAGGATTATTACCAACCTATGCTTCCATTGGAGATAAAGTGCGATTTACTTCTCGTATGAAAACCGAATTAAAATTAAACAAAGGCCAAACTATGATTTCCGGTAGAAAAATAGCCTTGCGGGATGCGTTGCAAGCTGATGAATCAGAAACGCATACTTGGTTGGTTTCCGGTTCAGGTAAAATTACCATTTTAACCGGATGTGCAACTGCAGGAGTAAAAGAACTAATTGTTGAATTGAAGTAAAAGAAAGACATATGAAAAAATATATAATAAGTTTCATCAGTTTAGTACTTTTTAGTGCTACAATGGCTCAAAATAAAGAAATAGCACCCGAAGATTTAAACGGAATGCGAGCAATCGGTTCCCCGGCAAATCCAAAAGTAAGGATGTCATGGGATCGCTATCACGATTATGCACAAATCACTAAATTTTGCAATGATTTAGCAAAAGCCTATCCTAATTTAGTTTCGGTTTCCTCTATAGGGAAATCTTTTGAAGGCCGCGATATTTGGGCTTTGACCATTACCGATACAAAAACCGGAAAAGAAAAAGAAAAACCGGCTTTTTATATTGATGGTGGTATTCATGCTAACGAATTACAGGGCGTTGAGGTTTCAATGTACACGGCTTGGTATTTGGCAGAGAGTTTTCAAACAATTCCTTTTATTAATCGTTTGCTAAAAGACAAGGTATTTTATATACTTCCTACTATTAGTCCGGACTCTAGAGAACATTTTATTTATAAACCCAATAATTCCAATACCTCGCGTTCGGGAATGCGTCCTTTTGATAATGATGGCGACGGATTGGTGAACGAAGATTTGTTGGATGATTTAGATGGTGATGGCAACATTGTTATGATGCGAAGAAAATCGAAAACCGGTCGTTGGAAAATAGATCCAAAATATCCAAGCAGAATGATTATGCTTCGAGGCGATGAGATGGGTGATTATGAAATGTTAGGATATGAAGGAATAGACAATGATGGAGATGGATTGGTTAATGAAGATGGCGAAGGTACTTATGATCCCAACAGAGATTGGGCTTGGAATTGGCAACCCGATTATGTACAACGAGGAGCTTTATTTTATCCGGGAACTTTACCTGAAACAAGAGCTGTAAAAGATTTTGTTGTTAACCATCCGAATATTGCAGGAGCTCAAAGTTATCACAATTATGGAGGCATGTTTTTACGTGGTCCCGGTGCCGCAGAAGACGAAGGATTGTTCAGTAGAGAAGATGTTGCTGCTTATGATGTAATTGGAAAATTAGGCGAACGCATGATTCCGGGCTATAATTATTTTGTGTTATACAAAGATTTATATACCGTTTATGGAGGAGAAATTGACTTTTTATGTTTAACACGCGGTATCTTTACTTTTAGTAATGAGTTGATGACCTCCTATAAATTATTCAATCAAAAAGCAGCAACGGGAAGATGGGACAATGATGAATTTAATGAATTTGACAAATACTTACTCTTCGGCGATGGTTATGTGGAATGGAAACCCTTCAAACATCCACAATTTGGTGATATAGAAATTGGTGGACCTAAAAAGAATTACATCAGAAACCATCCGGGTTTTATGTTGCAAGAAGACGCCCATAGAAATATGGCTTTCACACTTTATCATGCATATCAAACACCAAAATTAGAAATTGTAGCAATTAAAACCGAAAAACTTTCAGGTGATATTACTGCTGTAACAGCTACAATCATGAACACACGAGTGATTCCGACACATTCTACTTTTGATGTGAAAAATAAAATAGAACGACCTAACGCCATTACCTTAAAAGGGGCCAATGTAATTGCAGGTATGACCGTTGAAAATGAAGATTTAAATTTATTCACAGAACAGCAATTTCAACCAGCTTCCATTCAAGTGCCAACCATTAGAGGAATGGGCAACGTTAAAGTTCGTTGGTTAGTGAAAGGCAATCCTAATGGAGCTACCGTAGAAGTCAATAGTGCCAAAGGCGGTGTTGTTACTTCAAAAGTTTCCAATTAAAATAAAAAAGTAAAGGCTGTGAATTTTCACAGCCTTTCTTATTCCTATTAAATGTATTAAAATCGGTAACCAACAGAAACTTGAATTACTCTGTTTTTAATTTCAGCATCGCTAGTTGTATCTGTTAGACCCAAAACATACCTGCCTTGAACAAATACGTTATCCGTAATTTGAAAGCCAAGACCACCCACTGCTGCAAAGTCAAATGATTTGGATTCAAATTGGTCATTTAGATTATCATTCATTAAAAATGAGAATTGCGGACCGGCTTCTAAACTTAGCTTTTCAGAAATTAAATAAATTTTAGCTAAAACAGGTACGGTGATATAATTGAAGTTAATATCTTTAATATTTTCTTCATTTACTTTTGCTCCTTGAGAGGAGTATAAAACTTCAGGTTGAATGGATAAGTTTTCCAATACTTTGAATTCGACCAATCCACCAAAATGAAAGCTGGTGTAAGTATCTAATCCACTTACATCATCTCCGTCTAAGCTCGCAAAGTTAGCTCCTGCTTTAACCCCAAATTTTAAAAATTGTGCATTTGCTGTAGTATGCATCAAAAATGCTATGCTACAAATAAGAAAAATGTTTTTCATATTTAATAATTTTATTTTGTTGAATGATTTTATAACGAATAAATATCTATAAAATTATTAATGTTAAATTATTGAATAATTCTAAATGTTAATAAAATTGTTGACAACTGCGAAATACTCAATAAAACAAGTCTTTTAATAAGATATATATTTGTTTTACTAATTTTAAACAATTAAAAAATGAAAAAAATCATGTTATCAATTTTAGCAGTCGTAGCCTTTGGTACTGCTAATGCTCAAGATGTTACTTTTGGTGTTAAAGCCGGAGCTAACTTTTCAAATTTTACCGGAGATTTCGACACAGACGGTAGAACAGGTTTTTACATAGGAGGTCTTGCTGACTTTGCTATTTCAGAAAAATTTCATGTACAGCCAGAGTTACTTTACTCTATGGAAGGTGGTGACACTGATGGTTTTGATGCTGGTGTTAATTATTTAAGAGTGCCTATTATGGCTAAGTATTATGTAGCTGAAGGATTCAGTTTACAAGCGGGTCCATCTGTTGCTTTTAAAATTGGAACAGTAGAGGAAGAGTTTGATGAGGCTGTTAAATCTATTGATTTTGGTTTAGGGTTAGGTGCTGGATACGAATTATCTGGTGGTTTGTTCTTTGACCTTAGATATAATTTAGGTTTAGCAAACATTAGTGATATTGAAGGAGCTGATGCAAAAAATACTAACCTACAAGTTGGTTTAGGCTATAGATTCTAATTCAAATAGAATTATGCTAAAAACCACGCTTAGGCGTGGTTTTTTTATGAATAACTTTTATATTTGTTGCAACTTAAAAATATAAACATGAAAAAAATTATTGTTTTTAGTATTGCTTTGTTTTCTTTCGGAGTAGTTCACTCACAGGAGCCTGTTTATGGTGTTAAAGGCGGAGCCAATTTTTCAAATTTTAGTGGAGATGCAGATTCTGATATGCGAACCGGCTATTATTTTGGTTTTTTAGCTGATTTTACAATAAGTGAAAAGTTTCACCTTCAGCCCGAGGTATTGTATAGTATTGAAGGTGCAGATGACGAAATTGATTTAGGTATTAATTACATTAAAGTGCCCGTAATGGCTAAATATTATGTAGCGGATGGTTTTTCACTTCAAGCCGGACCTTATTTATCTATTTTAACTTCAACCGTGGAAAGAGATTTTAAAGATTCCGTTAAAACATTAGATTACGGTTTGGGATTTGGTTTGGGTTATGAATTTAAAAACGGACTACTAATTGATGGACGATTTAATCTGGGATTAGCAAATATTTATGATGGAGAAGGTTCTGCTTCTGTTCAAAATAGAGCTATTCAAGTTGGTTTAGGTTATCGTTTTTTCTAGAAAATAATTTTTTAATAAAAATAATCCGTTACTAAAGTGAATCAGTGCTTTTGTAGCGGATTTCTTTTTTTTGTTAAATTGCTATTATTTTAATTACTGTAAGTATTTGATTATTGTTTTTTTTGTAGTATTGCACTTTAATTTTTAAAAAATATAAAATGAAAAAAATTCTTTTATCAGTTGTAGCCTTAATGGCATTCGGGTTAAGTAATGCACAAGAAGTTTCTTATGGTGTCAAAGGTGGTTTAAACCTTTCAAATTTGACAGGAGATGTTGAAGATTCTAAATCATTATTTGGTGCTCATGTTGGTGCTTTTGCAGAAATTAAAATTACAGATAAATTTTCTGTTCAACCGGAATTGCTTTTTTCAATGCAAGGAGCAAAGCAAGAGTTTACTTATTTTGAAAGTTTTGAAGGTTTTACTATTGAAGAAACTGAACAAACAACCATTAAATTGGGTTATTTGAATTTACCAATTATGGCAAAATTTTATGCAACTGAAAACTTTAGTTTGGAAGCTGGACCACAAATTGGTTTTTTATTAAGTGCAAAAGTTGACTTTGAATATACTTACAGAGAGACTTTTGAGGGTGTAACTGAAGTTGAAACGGAATCTGGGTCTGTAGATATTAAAGACGAGGTGAAATCAATTGATTTTGGTTTTGGATTCGGAGCTGCTTATAAATTTACTGAAAATTTATCTGTTGGAGCACGTTATACACTAGGATTGTCTTCAATAGCTAAAGATTTTGAAGGAGAATCAGCTGATATAAAAAATAATGTTTTGCAAGTTTCTATAGGTTATAAGTTTTAATATTTAAATTGAATTAAAATGAAAAATATATTTTTATCATTGGTAGCTGTTTTTTGTGTTGTAATTGCTCAAGCCCAGACTAATGTCGATCAATCTAATTCGTCTGGTTTTGGAGCAAAAGGGGGCATTAATATTGCCAATTTTGTGGGAGATGATGCCGGAAGTTCAAAATCTTTTGTAGGTTTTAATTTTGGGTTATTTGCTGAATTTAAATTAAGTCAAAAATTATACATACAACCAGAATTGTTATATTCTGCACAAGGAGCAAAAGAAGATTTGACCATTGAAGGTATAGATTTTGATGCAACTTTAAAAGTTAATTACATTAATATACCCGTAATGTTTAAGTATTATGTTGCTAATGACTTCAGTTTAGAAGCAGGACCTTATGTTGGGTTTCTAACTTCTGCTAAAGTTAAAGTTGAATCGTCTATTGGTTCTGGAACCGAAGACGCTAAGGATTTTTTCAAATCAACTGATTTTGGTCTTGGGATTGGATTTAATTATGATGTAACCCAAGCAATATTTCTTAATGCAAGGTATTCAGCAGGTTTAGCTCAAATTGGCGATACTGACACTGACGATAACGATGTTAAAAACTCAGTACTTCAATTTGGATTAGGATTTAGATTTTAATACCTATTATTCTATCATTCAAAACCACGTATTTTTTACGTGGTTTTTTTATTGCGATAAAATAGCGAACTTTGGCTCATGAATTGGCAATCGTATATTAAAAGTTTTCAGTCGTATTTAAAAATTGAAAGAGGTTTATCAAAAAATACCATTGATAACTATTCTTTTGATTTGTTTCGGTTGACTCAATTTTTAGAAATACATGAAATAAAAACCAATCCCATCACTATTTCTGAAGAGCAGATTCAAGAATTTATTTATGCCATTTCAAAAGAAGTGAACCCTAGATCACAAGCCCGAATGATTTCCGGTTTAAAAAGTTTTTTTACCTATTTGATTTTTGAAGATTATCGAAAAGACAATCCAATGGAATTAATAGAAACACCCAAAACCGGAAGAAAATTACCTGACACTTTATCCATGCAGGAAATTGATACGCTAATTGGAGCTATCAATTTATCCTTGCCGGAAGGTGAACGCAATAAAGCGATGTTGGAAACACTTTACGGTTGTGGTTTGCGAGTTTCGGAATTGATTACACTCAAAATATCCGATTTGTTTTTTGAAGAAGGTTTTCTTAAAATTACCGGAAAAGGTAACAAGCAGCGGTTTGTTCCGATTGGTACAACTACACAAAAGTTTATTGAGCTTTATAAAAATCATATTAGAACACATGTATCTATTCAAAAAGGACATGAGGATACGTTGTTTCTTAACCGAAGAGGAAAGCAACTTACCCGAGCGATGGTTTTTACGATCATTAAAAATTTAGCTGTAAAAATTGATTTAAAAAAATCCATTAGTCCGCATACTTTCCGTCATTCATTTGCCACACATCTTTTAGAAAACGGTGCCGATTTGCGTTCCATTCAATTGATGTTAGGCCATGAGTCCATCACAACTACAGAAGTTTATGTGCATTTGGATCGCAAGCATTTGACACAAATTGTGAATCAATTTCATCCGAGGAAGTAGTTTCTGTTGTCGGTTTTCTGTTGTCGGTTTTCGGTTTTAGAATCCTTGACTAAAAAAAATGACCTGCATTGCTGCAAGTCATTACTATAATTATCTTTTAAACTTTATTTTCAACCGAAAACAGACAACCGACAACAGCGTCTACTTCGCGATGTTTACTGCTCTGGTTTCACGAATCACCGTAATTTTAACTTGACCGGGATAGGTCATTTCTGTTTGAATTTTTTGTGATACTTCAAAAGAAAGTTTAGCCGCTTGTTCGTCAGAAACTTTTTCACTTTCCACGATTACACGTAATTCTCTACCGGCTTGGATAGCATACGCACTTTTAACGCCATTAAATCCAAAAGCAATCGCTTCTAAATCTTTCAAACGTTGGATATAAGAATCTAACACTTGACGTCTTGCACCCGGTCTTGCACCAGAAATAGCATCACAAACTTGTATAATTGGCGAGATTAAATATTTCATTTCAATCTCATCGTGGTGAGCTCCAATGGCGTTGCACACTTCTTCTTTTTCACCATATTTTTCAGCCCATTGCATCCCTAAAATTGCGTGAGGTAATTCACTTTCAGTATCCGGCACTTTACCTATATCATGAAGTAAACCGGCACGTTTTGCCAACTTAACATTCAGTCCTAATTCAGCTGCCATGATGCCACAAAGTTTGGCCACTTCACGGGAGTGTTGCAATAAATTTTGTCCGTAAGACGAACGGTATTTCATTCTACCCACCACTTTAATCAATTCAGGATGTAAACCGTGAATTCCTAAATCAATAACGGTACGTTTACCCACTTCGATGATTTCATCATCAATTTGTTTGGTTGTTTTAGCAACTACTTCTTCAATTCTAGCCGGGTGAATACGACCATCGGTTACTAATTTATGTAAAGCCAATCGGGCGATTTCTCTTCTAACCGGATCAAAACACGAAAGAATAATTGCTTCCGGTGTATCATCAACAATGATTTCAACTCCGGTTGCGGCTTCTAAAGCACGAATATTTCTTCCTTCACGACCAATAATTCTACCTTTAACATCATCCGATTCAATGTTGAAAACAGACACACAGTTTTCCACAGCTTCTTCCGTTCCAACTCGTTGAATGGTAGTGATGATAACTTTTTTAGCTTCTTGTTGAGCAGTTAGTTTGGCTTCTTCTAAAGTATCTTGAATGTGAGCCATTGCTTTGGTTTTGGCTTCGGCTTTCAAACTTTCTACCAATTGTTCTTTGGCTTCATCGGCAGATAAACCGGAAATAACTTCCAATTGATCTACTTGGCTTTTGTGCAATTTATCCAATTCCACTTGTTTCTTTTCTAAAATTTCAATTCGGTTGGTGTAATCTGCAATTTTTACATCAAAATCGTCAGCAGATTTTTTAGCTTTTGCTAACTCACTCGATACTTGCGATTCTTTGTCACGAACTCTTTTTTCAACTTCAGCAATTTTTTTGTCTTTGTTTAAAATCTCTTTTTCATGTTCTGATTTTAATTCTAAGAATTTTTCTTTTGCTTGCAAAAGCTTATCTTTTTTGATGTTTTCAGCATCAATTTTAGCATCTTTTAAAATTGATGCTGCTTCTTTTTTAGCGTTTTTTATAAGATTTGAAACATTGCTTTTTTCAATGATTTTTGCCACAGCAAAACCACCGATAATTCCAACGATTCCAATAATAAATAGTAGTGTAGTTTCCATTTTTGTTTAAGGTTTGTATATAAAAAAAGCCTACATTAGATGATTGTATAAACTCGATAAGACAAGTTTTGAGCTAACTCATTGTTCAAGGATCCCAATCGCAATGCTGGGCGTGCTATAGTAATGAAGATTTGCTCATTCTAAATTGTTAGTGTTGAGTTTATCAAATTGAAACTAATGTAGGCAGTATCTTGATGTATTTATAAGAACGTATCTAATATTAAATATATTTTGAAACTAAATCATTTAATTTTTTAAGTCGCTCGAAAGATTCCTGATGGTCTTCATTGGTTTCGATTTGTTCTTGTTCCACCTTTGAAGCAAATTGTAAAGCACACATGGCTAACACGTCTTGTTTGTCACGAACGGCATAATTTTCTTCAAACTGTTTAATCATTACATCAATCTTTTTGGAAGCACTTCTGAGTCCTTCTTCTTGCGTAGCATCTACCGTTAAAGGGTAAACACGGTCTGCAATTGATATTTTAATTTTAAGTTTTTCGTTCATGTTGGTTAGTCTGCCAGTTGAGCAATACAATAATCTATTTCACGAATTAATGAATTTATTTTGAGTTTTGTTTCTCTTTTATTTTCGTCACTGCCTAATAATGAATTGGCAACTTTTAGTGTTTCATATTGTTTTTTTAATCCTTCAATCGTCTCTGATTGTTGATTAATAACTTGGTTTGCATTTTTCAATTCGTCTTGCAACTGTTGTTTAACCACTTCTAAATTATCTATTTTAGAAATCATCTTCAAGAGTTTACGCTCCAGCGAATCAATAATTTCAACCATTTCACTCATATGATGCCTTGATTCATTACTTAATCCACAAATTTAGTATTCCTGATTGATTAATACAATAAAAAAAAGTTTTTTTTAAAAAATTAATTAAATCATACATAATTAAATACTTACAAAAAAACATACGTTCCGTTGTAAGTTTGCGTTCCATTTACTACATTAGCTTAATAAACGCCATTCTATGAGAGTTCTGCTTTTTTTTATTTTAATTTCTTTCAGTCTCTTTTCACAAGAACGCTATCCGAAAGATTATTTCCAATCTCCTTTAGATATTCCTTTACAGCTTTCGGGAACCTATGGTGAATTGAGAAATAATCACTTTCATTCCGGCATGGATTTTAGAACAAACCGACAGGAAGGTTTAAACGTTTTTGCTGTGGCTGATGGTTACGTATCTCGAATAAAAATATCCACTTTTGGTTATGGAAAAGCCATTTATGTGACACATCCGAATGGTTTTACAACCGTTTATGCTCATTTATTGAAAGCTGCTCCAGAAATTGAAAAGTATATTAAAGCCAAACATTATGAATTAAAATCTTTTGAAATTGATGTTTTTCCAAAACCTGATGAATTGCCGGTTGTAAAAGGAAAACTTTTGGCTTTTTCAGGAAATACAGGAGGTTCCGGCGGGCCACATTTGCATTTTGAGTTTCGCGATACCAAAACGGAGTTTACTATAAATCCGTTACTTTTTGGTTATAATCAATTTTTAAAAGATACACGACCACCGGTTTTACTTGGAATTCTTGCTTATCCTTTGGATGAAAATGGCATTGTAAATTATTCTCAAGAGCCGGTTGAAGTCAATTTAGTGCAACAAAAAGATGGTAGTTATTTAGCCTCCAAAGTGCTTTCAAGCGGAGCTATTGGTTTTGGAGTGCATACTCACGATGTTTCCGATGGGAGTTATGGAAAAAACGGCGTTTATAAAATTCAATCCACTTTAAATGGTAAACCTTCCTTTGGGGTGCAATTTGATACTTTTTCTTTTGATGAAACAAGACATATCAATCATTATATTGATTATAAACGTTATAAAAAAACAACGCAACGCTATCAAAAGCTTTTTGTGAAAAATCCGTATGAATTGAGTTTGATTCAAAATAACCCAACAACCGGAATTATTGATGTGCAACCCAACATGAATTACAGTTATAAAATTATAATAGAAGATTTCAATAAAAATAAAACAACGGTAACTATCCCAATTCAGCATGCCGTAATGCAACCCAAAATTTTGAAAAAAGAATCAAAATCAATTTATAAAATCAAGCATAAAAACGAACACAGTTATATAAAAGATTCGGTTTCAGTTTATATTCCTGAGATGACATTTTATGAAGACACCACTGTTGATTTTGAAGTTTCTGATGGAATGGTGCAGTTTGGAACCAGTGATATTGCGTTGCGTTCTAATTTAACTTTGTTCATTGAAGTAAAAGGAATTCCGGAAAAGGAGTTGTCAAACTATTTCATTGCAACAGTTGAAGGAACTAAAAAAAGCTACATTAAATCGTATTTAAAAGAGAAAACATTTAAAGTTTACACTAGAAATTTAGGAAAATTTGCCTTGGTAAAAGATACTACACAGCCAAAAGTCACACCCGTTCAACTTCAAGAAGGACAATGGATTAGTGCGTCAAAAACCCTTCAATTTTTGATTTCAGATGAGGGGTCAGGTATTCAAAGTTATAATGGCTATTTGAATGACAAATGGATTTTATTTGAATATGATTATAAAACAAAAAAAGTAACACACGATTTTTCAGATAATGTCGTTAAAGAGGGGAGAAACGATTTGAAAGTAATAGTAGTTGATAATGTTGGAAATTCTACTATATTTGAAACACATTTTTTTAGAAGTCAAAAACCCTAAAACCATCTTTTGAAAACAACTATTCTATTTTCCTTAACGTTGCTGTTTTTAAGTGTTACAACTGTTTTTTCGCAAACTGCCCGAATAAAAGGTGTTGTTTTGGATGAGTCCTTTCAACCGGTAGAAAATGTATCTGTTTCCTTTGAAGATAAAGGTGCAACTACCGATAATTCGGGTTTTTATAGTTTTGTTGTTCCGGCAAATAAAAAAATCACCATCGTTTTTTCACACATTACTTTAAAGCCGGTTACGCTGAAAGTGGAGCTCAAAAATAATGAAGATTATGAATATAATTTCGTTATGAAAAGCAACGAGTCGCAGTTGGGCGAAGTTGTTGTAACCGCCGGGAACAGAAAAACAGTAGAAGGAATAATCACACTAGAACCCGCAGTAATCCGAAAAATACCCGGAGCCAATGCAGGAGTTGAAAATATTTTAAAAACGTTACCCGGAATTGTTTCCAATAATGATTTGAGTACGCAATATGGTGTTAGAGGCGGAAATTATGACGAAAACTTAGTTTATGTCAACGAAATTGAAGTCTATCGACCGTTTTTAATTCGTTCCGGTCAACAAGAAGGTTTGAGCTTTACCAATACCGATATGGTGCAATCTGTCGATTTTTCGGCAGGAGGTTTTCAATCAAAATATGGCGATCGAATGTCTTCTGTTTTGGATATTACCTATAGAATTCCTCGAAAATTTGGTGCTGTTATGGAGGCCAGTTTACTGGGTGGAAGTTTAACAGTTGATGCCGTTTCCAAAAACAATAAATGGACAACTATTACCGGAGTGCGATATCGTGACAATAGTCTTTTTGTGAACAGTCAAGAGACCGAAACCAATTTTCGTCCCACTTTTTCTGATGTTCAAAGTTATGTGACTTTTACACCCAACAAAAGATGGCAATGGAGTTTTTTAGGAAATATATCGCAGAATAAATACAATTACCAACCCCTTTCCAGACAAACCAATTTTGGAACCATTGACGAACCAATTGCCTTACAGGTTTTTTATCAAGGACAAGAAAAAGATTCCTACACCACTTATTTTGGAGCTTTGAAATCAACCTTTGATGTTAGCGATACTTTTACCTTGAAATTCATAAGTTCTTTATATCATACAGTTGAACAAGAGTATTTTGATATTTTTGCGGCCTATTTTTTAGGAGAAATTGATACCAATATTGGTTCAGAAACTTTTGGCGATGTTACCTTTAATAGAGGAATTGGTACGCAATTGAACCATGCTCGAAATGATTTGGATGCTTTGATTTTTAATGCAGAAGTAAAAGGATTTCATAAGTTCGATGAAGCCACTTTAGAATGGGGAACCAAGTTTACACGCGAAGATATTCGTGATCGTTTAGTAGAGTGGGAGGTGATAGAATCGTTAGGATATAATATCAATCCGGAGAATATCATTCCTGTAAATGACCAACCTTATAATCCGTATACAGGACCTTTAGTTCCTTTTCAAAACATTCGAGCTACTAATTTTACCACCATTGACCGTTTGTCAGGATTTGTGCAGTGGAGTAAAAAATCACTTTGGGGTTCCCATGAAATTTGGTACAATGCCGGAGTTCGAATGCATCATTGGCAAATTTCAGGACAAGAAATTGAATCGAATTCAGGAACTGTTTTTAGTCCAAGAGCACAGTTTGCTGTCAAACCCAATTGGGATAAGGATATGGTTTTTCGTTTTGCAACAGGATTGTATCACCAACCGCCTTTTTACAGAGAACTTCGCGATTTTAATGGTGAAGTGCAGTCAAATGTAAAAGCCCAGCAATCGTTTCACTTTGTGGTTGGAAATGACTACAGTTTTAAAATGTGGGACCGACCTTTTAAATTGATAAGTGAAGCTTATTACAAAGATTTGACAAATGTAAACACCTACACCCTTGATAATGTAAGAATTCGATACAAAGCCACCAACGATGCAACCGCTTTTGCTTATGGATTGGATTTGCGTTTGAACGGTGAGTTTGTTCCCGGAACAGAATCGTGGTTTAGTTTTGGTTATTTACGAACAGAAGAAAATCAAAACAACAGAGGATTTATTGCCCGACCCACCGATCAACGATTGAAATTTGGTATTTTGTTCCAAGATTATGTGCCTAATATTCCGAGTTTGAAACTTTATTTGAATTTGATATACAATACCGGTTTGCCCGGAGGTGCTCCATCTTATGCTGATGTTTATGATTACCAACAACGTTTGCGAAATTATGCCCGAGCCGATGTTGGTTTTTCTTATGTGTTAACCGAAAATAATCATTTGAGACCCGAAGGACATTGGTTGAAGAAATTTCAAGATGTAGCACTTGGATTTGAAATTTTCAATTTGTTCAACAATCAAAATGCCATAACAAACACATGGGTTAGAGATGTGGAATCCAAAAACCAATATGGCATTCCTAATTATATGACCACACGAGTTTTTAATATTAAGTTGAATGCCCGTTTATAAAAGTTGATTAATTTTAGTATATTTGATGCCTATCTAGTAGTATTATGAACACTTTAGTTAAATATTTTTTCTCCTTTGTTTTACTTTTGACCATTGGTTGTGCCAAAGAAAAAGAACAACCTAAAGTGATTTATGAAGCCAACAAACCCACAGTTGTGGAATCAAAAATTGATTCTTCCAACATCAGGATTGCGGATTTACCCATTTATCTTGAAGGCACTTCCTATTTGATTCATCCTCTTGGCGATATTCGAGTGTATCAAAACAATTCAAGAAGTTATAGCTCAGGAAAGACGAATACCATTAGTTATTCTATTTCCAATTACAACCGTTATGAATTGACGGGTTATCTTGAAAATATAAATTTTCAACATAAAGATTCTACTTCGTTACATCTTTTAACCACTAAGAAAGTACAAATTCAGTCAGTAACCTATCCTTTTGATTTTGCAGAAAAAACGAAACGCCAGCTTTTGATTTACTCTTTGGTTGATATGGATACCAATCGCGATGGTAATTTAGATTCAAATGATATAAAATCGTTATATATCAGTAATATTGATGGTACTAATTTCACTAAATTATCGGTAGCTTTTCATGAGTTGATTGATTGGAATATTGTTGATGTAAAAAACAGATTGTATTTTAGAACTACAGAAGACATCAATAAAAATGGAGCTTTTGATAAAAACGATGCTGTTCATTATCAATTTGTAGATCTTTTAGCAAAAGAATGGACAGTTGAAACCTATAATCCGTTAGAAAATTAAATCAGAATATCACTTTCTAAATCTGATTTTTCAATAGTAAAATTAAATCCAAGTTGTTCCATTAATTGAATTACCAAGTTTTTATACCAGTTTTCTGATTTGGGATGGATGTATATTTTTTCAATTAATTGGTTGATGTCCACGTCAATTTTTACACCATCATTCACGGTAATGTTGTTTTTTGTCACATCGGAAATGATTCGAACTTCTCTTTCATATTGAAAACTTTTTCTTTTGAATAAAAAAGGGAAAAACGTATCATTAAACGGAATGTGTTCTTTTTTGTAATCAATATAATTTACTTCGCCAATAAATTGCTCGGTTTTTCTTTCCGGTTTTAATGCTTCCTGCAAACGTTTTACGGTGGATTGAATGGCCAAACCTTCATTGTTTTTGGTGAAAATTTGCCACATCGCAAACGATTCATATTCGTTGATGTGCCAACTGCTTATCACAATTTTTTCGCGATGTGATTTGTAGTAATTTAAAAACTTCGGATTATTTTCGGCAATTTTTCGGATTTCTTCATAAGTAGGTTCGCTAAAAGTGCCTTCATATTGGTCTTCAAATTTATCCGACCTTGACATGAATAGTTTTTTAGAAAGCAATAAATCTAAGAATTTTGACAAATCCAAGTATTTCCAAACAATAGTGTCCGGATCTTCAGGAAGAATTATAGTTGGATTTTTAACGAACATTTTGAATTATTAGTTTGTTAGATTATTAGATTTTTGGATTGTTCGATTTTTCTTTTTCTTTTGGAAATTTTGTAGAGTATTGTCCGGCGGTATACGACACTAAAACTAGAATAAAGCTGAATGCTGCCACAACATCTAATTTTTCAAAATGTGCCATTGCATAAAGGAATACAAAAGCAAGTACCATAAATAGTAGTGTAAAAGTAGTTCGTGTCATTTTATTATTATTATTAATTTTCACCTTTTTTACTAACTCGCAACCCGCAACTCGTAACTTTAAAATTACTCAAAAGACTGCATCATCACTAATTTTGAGTACATTCCGTTTTTGGTTAACAATTCATCATGCGTTCCTTGTTCAACAATTTCTCCTTTTTGCATTACTACAATTACATCCGCTTTTTGAATAGTAGAAAGACGGTGAGCAATCACTATTGATGTTCTGTTTTGCATCATATTTTCTAACGCAACTTGAACAAATTTTTCACTTTCTGTGTCCAATGCAGAGGTTGCTTCATCCAAAATCATAATTGGAGGATTTTTCAAAACAGCACGAGCAATCGAAAGTCGTTGTTTTTGACCGCCCGATAATTTTCCACCGGAATCTCCAATGTTGGTTTCTATTCCATTTGGTAAATCTTTAACGAACTCATAGGCATTTGCAATTTTTAAAGCGGCAATTATTTCTTCGTCAGTAGCGTCTTGTTTCCCTAAAAGAATATTGTTTTTGATAGTGTCGTTAAATAAGATGGAATCTTGTGTCACCAATCCCATTAAACCTCTCAAGGATTGTAGGTTAAAATCACGTATGTCAGTTCCGTCAATTTTGATGTTTCCTTCGTTAACATCATAAAAACGAGTTAGCAAATTAGCAATGGTACTTTTTCCACTTCCGGATTGACCTACAAGAGCTACGGTTTTTCCTTTTGGAACAGTTAACGTAAAGTTTTTCAAAACATTTTCGTCTTCATATTTGAAGTTGATGTTTTCAATGGTAATACTAGTATCAAAAGTATTTTTTTTAACCGAACCTTGTTTGCTAATAATAGGATTTTCTTCCTCCAAAACCGCAAGAACCCGTTCTGCAGCTGCATTCCCTTTTTTAACACCATAAGAAGCCTTAGAAATTGCTTTTGCAGGAGTTAATATGTTGTAAGCTAATCCCATATAAACAATGAAAGCAGCTCCGGTCAAGGTTTTATCAACCAAAACCATGCTTCCGCCATATAATAATAAAACACCAATTACTAAGATTCCTAAGAATTCACTCATTGGTGAAGATAAGTTTTGACGATGTAAAATTGAATTTGACATGTTATAGAAACGATCTGTTGAAGTTTGGAACTTTTTAAAGAAATACGTTTCAGCATTAAAACCTTTAATCACTTTTAACCCACTCAAAGTTTCGTCAACTATAGAGAGAAAATAGCCTTGTTCTTTTTGAGCTCTATCTGATTTTTTCTTAAGTGATTTTCCAACTCTTGAAATGATAAAACCTGAAATAGGAATAAAAATAAAAACAAAAAGCGTGAGTTTTGCACTAATTGTAAACATGGTAATAATTGTAAAGAGAATGGTTAAGGGCTCTCTTACAATCAATTCCAAGATGGAAAGAAATGAATGTTGAATCTCCAATACGTCAGATGAAATTCGTGCCATCAAATCTCCTTTTCGCTTTTCTGAATAATAGGCTAAAGGTAAGTCCATTGTTTTTTGATACATAGCATTTCGAATATCTTTTAAAACACCGTTTCTCAAATAGGTTATAAAATACATTGCCCAGTAATTAAACATGTTTTTTAGTAAAAACATGGATATAATAATTACTATCATAATGGTTAATGTATAAAGAGCTCCGTTTTTATCATTAGAAATAGTAATAAAATAAGCCATGTAATTTTCAAAATAGTCACCTATTTTAAAAAGTCCTTTGTATTGCGGCTTTTCATAAATTTTATTCCCTTCTTTAAACAATACACTCATCATTGGCATTAAAGCCACAAAAGACAATGCACTAAAAAGAGCATATAGAATATTGAAAAAAATATTCAGATAGGCATATTTCTTATAGGGTTTCGCAAAGCGAAATATTTTTTTAAAGTAATTCATTTATTTAAGTTGCATTTCTGCTACGATAGTTGCAATTTTTTGGTCTAAGTGGGCTTCAACATTTTTGAAATTATCAACAGAATCCAAAGGTTCATTCACACTAAAATAGAATTTAATTTTAGGTTCTGTTCCACTCGGACGAGCACAAATTTTGGTTCCGTCTTCCAAATAATAAATCAATACATCCGATTTTGGAAGATGTAAGGGTTCAATTTCATTGGTAAATAAATTTAAAACGGTAGAATTTTGATAATCTTCCACACAAACCACTCGTTGATTATTGATTTCTTTCAACGGATTTTCGCGTAAATCATTCATCATTTGCTTGATTTCATTGGCTCCTTCAATTCCTTTTTTGGTTAATGAAATTAAGTATTCTTTATAAAAACCAAAATCTACGTATAAGTTTAGAAGTTCTTGGTATAAAGTACTTCCGGCCGCTTTTGCTTGAGCGGCAATTTCGCAAACGAGTAGGGTAGCGGCAATCGCATCTTTATCGCGAACGGCATCGCCAACCATATAACCAAAACTTTCTTCGCCACCACCAATGAATTTTTGGTTGGGAAAATCTTTAATCATTTTGGCAATCCATTTGAATCCGGTTAATCCCACTTTGCATTCTACGCCATAACCGGATGCAATTTCTGTCATCATTGGCGTTGAAACTATCGTTGAACCAATGAATTCATTTCCGGTAATTTTTCCTGCTCTTTTCCATTGTTCCAATAAAAATGCGGTCATGATGACCATGGTTTGGTTTCCGTTCAATAAAGTCATTTTTCCTTCAGAATTTCGAACGGCAATTCCTAATCGATCGCCATCCGGATCGGTTCCGATGACAATATCCGCATTTATTTTTTCAGCTAAATCAGTTGCCATCAACAATGCTTCCGGTTCTTCGGGATTTGGTGATTTTACTGTTGGAAAATTTCCGTCTGGTACTTCTTGTTCTTTTACGATATTTACATCGGTATAACCTGCTTTTGCCAATGTTTCAGGAACCAAAGTAATGGAAGTTCCGTGCAACGATGTGAAAACAATTTTTAAATTTTCTTTCGCTGCTTTTGGCGTGTTAAAACTAGCATTTTCTATAGATGATTTGATGAAAGCTTGATCAACTTCCGTATCAATATATTCGATTAAATCTTCGTTAGCTGAAAATTTGATTTCGCTGTATTTTAAATCTTCAATTAATTTGATGATTTCCTCATCTTGTGGCGGAACTAATTGTCCGCCATCTTGCCAATATACTTTGTATCCATTGTATTCCGGCGGATTGTGCGATGCGGTTAAAACAATTCCGGCATGACAGTTTAAATATTTTAAGGCAAACGATAAAATAGGAGTAGGTCGCAATGCCGAAAATAAATAAACTTTAATTCCGTTGGCCGAAAAAACATTGGCAACCACTTTGGCTAATGTGTCGCTGTTGTGACGACAATCGTAGGCAATTACAACTTTGGTTTGTTCGTTAGGAAAAGATTTTAGAATATAATCGGAAAGACCTTGTGTGTTTTTTCCAAGTGTATACTTATTAATTCTGTTGGTTCCAACGCCCATAATTCCACGCATTCCACCCGTTCCGAATTCCAGATTTTTATAGAAACTTTCTTCCAATTCTTTCGGTGAAGAAGTCATCATTTCTTCGATTATTTTGTGCGTTTCCGCATCAAATACTGGGGTTAACCATTCGTTTACTTTCGTTAAGATATTTTCAGGAATGTGCATAATTTTATTTTTTGTATCCTATTTTATTTCGTTCTTTTGATGAAGTTGCCTTTTCTTTATCCATCAAAAAATTTAAAATTTTATAGATGTCAGGAAATTGCTTTTCTATTTCAGTTACTTTATCACTTAACTCTTTGTAATTCATTGTAAATTGCCTTAGCGTAACAAATGTTCTCATGATGGCAATGTTTATGGCGATTGCTTTATCAGAATTTAAAACACTTGAAAGCATGGCAACTCCTTGTTCCGTAAAGGCAAATGGCATATAACGTATTCCACCTCTTTTTGAGGTCACAAATTGTGACCTCAAACTTTCAAACTCTTCTTTATTGAGTTCAAACATAAAATCACTTGGGAAACGATTTATATGTCGTTTGACAGCTTGTTTTAGAACTTTTGTTTCGATTTCATACAAATCGGCTAAATGAAAATCGAGCATTACTTTTTGATTTCTTAACTCGAAAATTTGTTGTTGAATACTTTCTAATTTCATGATTTTGGCGTTTATAAATTTTAAATGGCTTTGATTTTATTTAGTTCATATTTAATTGGTTTGAAATTTTATAATTTTCATTTGATTCTTTACTTCGTAATATAATTTCTCCTAAAAAACCGGCTAAAAATAATTGTGTTCCAATAATCATCGTGGTTAATGAGATATAAAAATACGGACTATTAGCTACTAAATCATAAGGTAAATCATTGTATAGTCGGTATAATTTTGAAATTCCGATGTAGCCTGCAGTGGAAAATCCGATTAAAAACATCAAAACACCCCAAGCACCAAAAAGATGCATTGGTCGTTTTCCGAAACGGGACAAAAACCAAATGGTGATTAAATCAAGAAAGCCGTTGATAAAGCGTTCCATTCCGAATTTTGTTTCACCGTATTTTCGGGCTTGATGTTTCACCACTTTTTCACCAATTTTAGAAAAACCGGCATTTTTGGCTAAAACCGGAATGTAGCGATGCATTTCTCCGGAAACTTCAATGTTTTTAATTACGATATTTTTATAGGCTTTGAGCCCACAATTGAAATCATTCAATTGAACACCCGATGTTTTTCTGGCAGCCCAATTGAATAATTTTGAAGGTAAGTTTTTGGAAACGACGGAATCATATCTCTTTTTCTTCCAGCCTGAAACTAAATCAAACTTTTGATTCATGATTAAATCATATAGTTCCGGAATTTCCTCCGGATTGTCTTGCAAATCGGCATCCATAGTAATAACGACATCACCTTGAGCTTTAGCAAAACCTGCATGTAAAGCTTGTGATTTACCGTAATTTTTAAGAAAGCGAATGGCTTTTATATTTGAATTTTCTTTTGATAAACCCTCTATGACCGGCCAAGAATTATCGGTGCTACCGTCATCGATAAAAATTATTTCATATGAAAAATTGTGAGCTAACAATACCTTTTCTATCCAGGTTTGTAGTTCAGTTATCGATTCTTCTTCGTTGAGAAGTGGTATAACAACGGATATGTCCATTTTTTGAATGTCTATGTAGCGTTCAAAAATACAAAGAACAATTCAATTTTAGTCTTTTTTAATTGCTAATCCTGTGATTAAAGAAGTTATAAAACCTAAAAACAAATTAACTACAATGATACCTCCATACAACATTGGAAGTACAAAACTTCTACCCATTTCCATTCCTTTTGCTAAATCTTCTGAAGACATACTAGGGTTGGCTTTTATTTGTTTGGATATTTCGGCATTTAACACATCATCTACAAAATTTGGTTCTATGTAGTTCGCAAAAATGATAAAATAAATTACTGATAAAACTGCAGCCACAGCAGCAACTCCCATTCCAATCTTTAATGATTCACTTAAACTTATTCTTCCATTGTTTTGTTTTTTGAATTGAAGAATGGGATAAACTACCAATGCTATTAAAAGAACAAGGCCTAGAATACTGTCAACGGCACTGTTTTCAAGATGTCTTCCCATGACATACTTTACAACAGCTACCAGAATTGACAATAAAGCTAAAATTGATCCATAAGTAAAAATTAAATTTTTGATTGATTGTTTTTGTGTTTCCATGTTTTTAAGTTTAGGTTATTTCAAAATTAGTAGTTGTAATTCATTTAATGTTACATTTAATAAATTAATTCCTATTTGGTAAAAATAATTCAAAAAAGTTATTGTCAATTCTTTAAATATATTTAAATTTGCACCTCAATAAAAAAAGAAGAATTAAAAGTTGTAGCCAGTTTATACCTTTTTAATTAAAAGCATCAGAACAGCTACCTCATAACAAAAAAATAATTTAGAAAAATGAAAAAAGGAATTCACCCGGAAAATTACAGATTAGTAGCATTTAAAGACATGTCTAATGAAGATGTTTTTATTACTAAATCTACTGTTGAAACAAAAGAAACAATCACACACGAAGGAGTTGAATATCCTGTGTTTAAAATGGAGATTTCAAGAACATCTCACCCATTTTATACTGGTAAGTCTAAATTAATTGATACTGCAGGTCGTATTGATAAGTTCAAAACTAAATATGCTACAAGAGCTAAATAATTTAGTTTTTATAAATATAAAAAATCCCGTTTACAATCGTAAACGGGATTTTTTTATGAGGTTTTTTTTATTTTAATAAAGCTTCAAGCGGTTTAAGTTGATCCGATTGAATATCAGCTTTCTTAATTACTTCAATTAGCGTCATCAAATGTTCGGGTTTCATACTATTTCCAAGTATGCGAACAACAGCAAAACCCGCTTCTTTACTATTGCCATAAATTACAAATTCATCAATGGTATTTTCATTACCAACACTATAAATAGTGGCTCCACTACTGCCGGAACCTACTTTCATCAGTTGTTCGTATTTTTCCTGTTTCAGAATTTCAACAACTTTAGTTTTTTCTAAATTGTATTTTGTTTCTAGAGAATCCGATTTTTTAAAAGCTAATATGTTTAATTTATTTAACGATTGAAAAGCTTCTTTTTCGTTTTCTGAAAGCTCTTCAGGTTTAATATTTAACATGTTAGTGGCTAAATCAACCACTATAAAATCTGATGATTCTGAATTTTCTACAAAATATTTTTGTAATGTTGGTTCTGATTGGCAACTCCAAAGTAGAGTTGCCGTTAGTATCAGAACTAATATTTTTAAAACTTTCATGGCTTATTTTTTTCCTTTTGTTGATGCCTTTTTCAAATCATCACCTCCGGGTAAGTTCATTTTTTCGGTAAGTAAAGAAATGTCGTTTA
This sequence comes from Flavobacterium orientale, assembly GCF_014638005.1. GTDB lineage: Bacteria > Bacteroidota > Bacteroidia > Flavobacteriales > Flavobacteriaceae > Flavobacterium > Flavobacterium orientale. The sequence continues at coordinate 80,990 of NZ_BMFG01000007.1, read as the reverse complement.
AATCAAAATCACCTGTAAGTGATAATAAAACAGTTTCTTTATCTTTTGGACCACCTTCGATAAACATAAACAATTCTTTTACTTGTGTGTCTTTTGCTCCGGGTCTGAAATGAATTTTTACACTTTTGCCACCTTCAGTAATTCGCATTAATTCTTCTAAATTGCCGTTTTTAAGGTGCCGGTCGGTTGCCGTTTTCATTTCATTAGTAACCTTCGCATTTGAAGTAACAAATACTTTTAAATTGTCTAATTTTTTTACAAGACTCATGAATTGTTGAGCTTGTTTGTCTGATGCGTCCATTTTCATTTTACCCATCATTTCAAACATTTTTTTGTTTACAATAACGGCTGTGACGTTTTCATCATTTTCAAATTTGTCAAAAGCACTCTGACTGAATACTATCGTGCTGACAAGAAATAGGGTTAGGGTTGTTAGGAATTTTATCATGTTTTCTAGTTTTTAAAGATTAAATTTTTTGAATATTCATATTCGTTGATATAGTTTACACTTTCCATGCCATAATTGACATTTGACGCTAATAGCTCAAGTGCTTTCAAGGTTTCGGCATATGCGATTTCCGGATCATCAAATGTGCCTAAATCTTGAGAATCTGTAGCTTTTAAATTCCAAATTGTGGTTAAACTGGCAATTAAAATAAAAACTGCTGCAATTGAAATCCATTTTTTAAATGGTTTTTTAGATTTTAAAACAGTTTTGTTCGGAGCGGTTTCCTCTTTAGCTAGTTGTAAATAGCTAAACAATGGTTGAAATTGTTTCAGTTCATCAGCTACATTTTCTTGAGAGAAATAGTTTTTTAATACCATTTCTTCCTCCAATGAAGTTGTTCCTTCAAAGTATTTATCTATTAATTGTTCAATTTTTTGCCAGTCCATAATGGTGGGTATTTGTAATTTTTTCTCTAATAATTTTTCGTGCTCTCGACAATGCTACTCGCACTGCGGTTTCATTCATTTCCAGAATTGATGCAATTTCTTCAAATTCACAATTTTCAATATCACGCATTTGAATGATAATTTTTTGTTGTTCCGGCAGGTCATTGATGATTTTTTCTACCCAACTTAAGGTGTCCTGATCTTCAATTCTTTGCTGTAATCCGGCTTCTCTATCGGTATAATTGTTGTGCACAATTTTTAAATTTGAAGCCCGTTTTGATTTTAACTGATCCAAACAATAATTTTTAGTGATTGTCATGGCCATAGCTTCAATACTATTGAATTGTTTCAACTCTTGATTTTTATTCCATAATTTTACCAGAACTTCTTGCGTGGCATCTTCTGCTTCTTCGGTGCTAACCAATAGCCTTTTTGCAAGACGAAACATTTTGTCTTTAAAAGGTTGAATGATACTAACGAACTCATTTTGGTTCATGTTTTTCCTATTGGTTATATAGTCAAGACGATTGATACTTTTTTTTGTTACAAATAAATTCAAAATAAAACTAAAGTTGCTAAATTTACGTTTCTAAAAATAAAAGCTATGAATAATTTTTTAAAATCAATTTTACTGGTATGTGCATTTGCATTACTATTATTTTCCTGTGAAGATAAGGATGATGTTTCACAAGTGCCCTCCAATTTAAGAGTAAATGACTTTATTTGGAAAGGTTTGAATCTCTATTATTATTGGCAAGCCGATTCGCCTGATTTAGCCGATGATCGATTCGCTACACAATCGCAGTTGAATAGTTTCTTATCTGAATATTCACAACCGGAAGCCTTGTTTGAACACCTAAAAGTGGCTCCAACCATCGATCGATTTAGTGTTATCTATAGTGACTATAGAGTTTTAGAAGGTTTGCTTCAAGGAAGTTCTAAAAATAATGGAGTCGATTATGGATTGCGTTTAAAGTCAGGAAGCACAACGGAAGTTTTTGGATGGGTTCGTTATATTTTACCAAATTCTGATGCCTCTTCAAAACCAATTCAAAGAGGAGATATATTTTATGCGGTTGACGGAACGCCTTTAACAACTTCCAATTTTAGAGAACTTTTGGATCAAGATACCTATACTTTAAATTTGGCAGATTTTGATAATGGTACCATTACACCAAACAATCAATCCGTTACTTTGACTAAATCAGAGTATTCAGAAAATCCGGTTTATTTTACAAATGTCTATGAAATAGGAGAGAAAAAAATCGGTTATTTAGTGTATAACGGATTCTTTTCCAATTTTGAAGCACAGTTAAATCAAGCGTTTGGACAGTTTGCTTCACAGGGAGTTACACATTTGGTTTTAGATTTACGTTATAATTCCGGAGGATCTGTTACAACAGCAACTCGATTGGCCAGTATGATAACGGGACAATTTAGCGGTCAAGTTTTTGCTAAGCAAGAATGGAATCAAAAAGTAGAAGATTATTTCAATGAAAATGATCCTGAAGCTTTGTTAAACAAATTTACAACATCAATTGGTTCTGGTGCAGCAATAAACAGTTTGAATTTGAACAAAGTGTATGTTTTAACCACAAAAAGTTCGGCTTCAGCTAGTGAATTATTGATTAATGGTTTAAAGCCTTACATTGATGTAATTCAAATAGGCGATGTAACCACCGGAAAAAATGTGGGTTCAGTTACACTGTATGATTCGCCTAATTTTGGCACTCAAAATAGAAATCCGAGTCATCGTTATGCGATGCAACCTATTGTTTTAAAAATTGTTGATAAAAATGGATTTGGAGATTATCAAGATGGCTTGAATCCAACAATTCCTTTGGAAGAAGATTTTGCTGATTTAGGCGTTTTAGGAAATAGTGACGAACCACTTTTGAGTACCGCTTTGGGTTATATTTCTGCAAACGGAAGAATGATTCGACAACAACCCGAAAGAACATTCAAGTATTTTAAAGATGTAAAGCAAATGAAACCTTTTGGCACCGAAATGTATTTGGATGAAGTTCCCGAAGGATTGATTGAATTGCTAAAATAAAAAGTTAGGGCTTGAATTTTTTCAAGCCCTTTTTTGTTTTTAGAATAAAAAAGTAAAACCCAGTTGGGCATTTCTACCTCGGGTGTTGTAACCAATTGTTTCTACAAATTCTTCATTTAAAATATTGTTAACCGCTCCAAAAACCGTTAATCGGTTTTTCAATACATCATACTTTGCTAATCCATTAACCAATTGATAGGAGCCTAAATGTACCGAAGTTGTAGCAAAAGTTCCACCATCAAAAAAAGCATCTCTTCTTCCGTCAACATACTGATAGTTTATACTTAATAATGTTCTATCATTAGCTCTAAAATCCAAAGCCAAATTTCCTTTGTGTTTTGGAATCAATCGATTCAATTCTTCAGGAATATCCGTAAACGAATAATTTCCGTTTAATTTCAGTTTAGAGGTAATGTTGTAACTCAACGTAGTTTCAATTCCGCGAACATTATTTTCTCCTTCCAAATTCACATAATACGAATCAAAAGTGTTGGGATTAAAATAGAAACCAATCGAATGAGACTCTTCTCTGTAAAAACCCACCGCACTAAACGTGATTTTTTTGTTTACTAAAGTGGTTTCAAAACCAACTTCAGCTGTTGCATTTCCTTCCGGTGTCAACTCTAAATTTCCATAAGGTGAATAGAGTTGATACAAACTCGGAGTGATGTAAGCCGTGCTATACGAAGTAATAATCTTTAAAGGAAAATTTTTAAAGTGATAAGACGGATTAACATTGTAAACCAATTGATTATCATAAACCGAATGCAAATTCATTCGAGCTCCGGCATTAATGTTTAATCCAAAATTAGAATTATACACCGCCGTTACATAAGGATCAATTAAATTTAATTTAGCACTTTCTCGCTCAATCACATCAAAAGGGGTTTGTGTATTCATATCATGAAACTGAAATTGCGTCCCCACAATCAAAAAGAAATTTTTATGAAAGTTATATTTATTCATCGCATCCACACTCACGCTTCTTGAAGTATAAACATATTGGTCAATCGTACCTGAAAACGAACTAAATTCATCATAACTTCTTTCCAATAAAGTAAAACCGGAATTAACAATGAACTCACCTTTGTTGTACTTGTATTTCGGATTAAATCCAAACCGAAATTGCTCCGACAGCGAAACATTTTCCAACACATCCGGACTGCTGAAATTATCAAACGGACCATCATAATCGGTTTTCATTCGGTCGTAATTACTAAAGAAATCTAACTTCAATTTTGAGGTAGCTTGAAAACCAATTTTAGCCAACGCATTCACTCTTGAAAAACGGTCTTCTTCAAAATTTTCTCCGGCTGCTTGCGAAATCCCTTTTGTTTCGGTGCTGTTTAGTGAAGCATAATAATCCATTTTGTCAACCGTTCCATTCAAACCAAAACCTTGATTAAAATCTTGCGGATTCGCTTTAAAACTTTCTGTTGTATTTTGCGTTCCAAAATGCATATACGCATTTCCGGAAATTGCTTTTTTTGCCGATTTTTTCAACGTAATATTAATCACACCCGAAGCCGCTCCTGTTCCATACAAAGTACTCGCTGCACCTTTCATAATCTCAATGCTTTCCACTTGTTCCGCAGGAAGCAATCGCAAATCATACTCAAAATTAATCCCCGAAGCATCCGTCATCGGAATACCATCAATCACAATCAAAACCTGGCGATTTCGTCCACCACGAATAAAATAACTCAAGTTTTTTCCATTCGCACTCTGGTTTCCATTGACTTCCAAACCAACGGCTTGACTCAAAATCGTTGCGACTGATTGTCCACTGTTTCGCTCCAAATCTTTTGCTGAAATTTTTTCAATAATTTTACCTGATTTTTCTTTGGACTGTTCAAATTTGGTGTCCGAAATCACGACCTCACTCAACTCAATCGTGTCTTGTTCTTGTTGTGCAAAAGCACACATTCCCCATAACGCTAAAATAGCGGTACAGTAGCTGAATTTTTGATTCATTTTAATTAAAAAATAATTTACTAAAATGGGAGAAAAGTATAGAATTTACCCATACCCAAACCTTTTTTCCCGAAAGTTTGTTACTCGTGAATAAGGCAGGTCTCCTGGCTTGCGTCTTGTTGTTGGCCTTCTCATTCGCCTAGGCGAACAATGGCTTTGAAGATAACAACAAGCTAAATAGCTCACAGTTGCGGGTACAGCTCAGGATTTAGATTGGAGTAATTTGTTTTCTGTTAACTGAAAACTGACAACTGCCAACTTTTTCACCTGATTCCCTTTTAATGCTCGGCTTAATAAAAGCGTTGCAACCAAAATTCGATGCGAAAGTAAACATTTTTAAGTAAACAATTCATAAAATTTTTTAGAAACTGTTCCGGCTTTCCGTTCCAAGTCCTCACTAAAAAAACTTATTATCATTCGTCTTTTTTCTTATTCATCTTGATCCACAACCAAATAAAACCAACTACAAAGTGAAGGAGAATAATTCCACCAACGATATACATAAACAAATTTGAATCTCGCATTTTATTTTTTATGTAAAAGTAAAAAGTCAATTTTTTTCTGAAGATAACATTTGTTACAAACCGTTACCTTTGCAAAAAAGCATTCCATGAAAAAATACCTTTTACTTTCTATAGTTTCTTTTTTATTCCTTTCCTGTCAACAAAAGCAGAAAAATAGTCAAGAAAATAATTCTCCCGAAAATTACATTCGTTATGCTAGCGGACTTTCCATTCAAAAATATGCTGATTTTTCAATTGTAACCGTTTCCAATCCTTGGCCAACAGCCGATAAAAATTACACCTACATTTTACACAAACAATCAGCCAAAATTCCGGATAGTTTACAAAAATATTCAGCTATTCAAGTTCCCATAAAATCAATTGTAGTCACATCAACCACACACATTCCGGCATTAGAATTGTTAGAAGTTGAAAACAAATTAGTCGGATTTCCAAACACAGATTATATTTCCTCAGAAAAAACCAGAGCCTTAATCGAAACCGGAAAAGTACGCGAAATCGGAACCAACCAAAGTTTAAACACCGAAGTTTTACTCGATATGCAACCCGACGTAATCATCGGTTTTGGCGTAGATGGTGAAAAGAAAGCCTATGACAATTTGCAACAAAACGGACTAAAAATTCTCTACAACGGCGATTGGACAGAACAACATCCACTCGGTCGTTCCGAATGGATTCAACTTTTTGGTGTTTTATTTGGTTTAGAAGTAAAAGCAGATCAAGTTTTCAAAACCATCGAAAACGATTATTTGGAAGCCATTGCATTAGCCAAAAAAGCCACTTCAAAACCAACCATTTTGAGTGGAGCCATTTACCAAGATCAATGGTATTTACCACAAGGAAAAAGTTGGGCAGCACAATTTCTAGACAATGCAAATGCCAATTATCTGTGGAAAGACTCCGAAGGAACCGGTAGTTTATCCTTATCGTTTGAAACCGTTCTCGAAAAAGCCCAAGATGCCGATTTTTGGATTGGCCCCGGACAATTTACTTCTTTTGAAGAGCTTGAAAAAGCCAATCCAAACTACAAACATTTTAAAGCAGTACAAAACAAAAATGTCTATTCGTTTAGTTCCAAAAAAGGAAAAAACGGAGGCGTAATTTATTATGAATTAGCGTCTAATCGTCCTGATTTAGTGCTCAAAGATTTAATCAAAATTCTTCATCCGGAATTATTACCGGAGTATGAATTGTATTTTTTTGAGAAATTGAAATGAATCAAAGAATACTATTTTAATTAAAGTCTTAGTATATTTACAACTTACTTAATGGTTTAAAAAATTGCCAACTCAAAAACATAAAATACTTTTTCTTTTCTTAACTTTCGCTTTAATCGGAACGTTTTTACTTAACCTTAGTTTAGGTTCAGTTTCTATTCCAACAAGTGAAATTTTTAATTCTTTTATTGGAAACGAAATCAAAAGTTCTTGGGAAATCATTCTGTGGAATTTTCGCCTTCCAAAAGCCATCACAGCCATTTTGGTGGGAATGGGATTATCGATTTCCGGGTTATTGATGCAGACGTTATTCAGAAATCCATTAGCCGGCCCTTACGTACTTGGACTAAGTTCAGGTTCAAGTCTGGGTGTCGCTTTTGTCATCATGGGAACCGGTTTTTTACCTAATTTTTTAGTTTCCGATTACGGAATTGTTTTGGCTTCTTCCATCGGAAGTTTTCTGGTTTTATTAGCCGTTTTGGTCGTTTCTCAAAAATTACGAGATACAATGGCTATTTTAATTGTCGGATTGATGTTTGGTAGTTTCACCAGTGCTATTGTCAGTGTGTTGAGTTATTTCAGCACTGCTCAAGAACTACAAAAATTCACCTTTTGGTCAATGGGAAGTTTGGCTAATTTACCGTGGAATTCCATTTTAATTTTAGCTATATGTTGTGGTTTGGGATTAGTGTTGAGTATTTTCAGCATCAAACCTTTGAATGCATTATTATTAGGAGAAAATTATGCTAAAAGTTTAGGTTTACACTTCAAAAAAACGCGTTTGATAATCATCTTTGCCACCAGTATTTTAGCCGGAAGCATCACCGCTTTTGCAGGACCAATCGCTTTTGTCGGATTGGCTGTTCCTCATTTAGCAAAATTGCTTTTTCAAACCAGCAATCATTTCATTCTATTTTGGAGCACATTACTAATTGGAGCCATTTTGATGTTGGCTTGCGACAGCATCGCCCAACTTCCCGGCAGCTATTATACTTTACCTATTAATGCCATAACTTCTATGGTTGGAGCACCAGTTGTGGTTTGGTTATTAGTTAGAAAACGTAAAATGATGATTTAAAAAAACCTTAGTACCTTAGCACCTCAGAACCTTAGTATCTCAAAAAAATGATTCTCCAAACCAAAAATCTCAACATCGGCTACTCTTCCAAAGGAGCTTCCAAAACGGTAGCTTCAGACGTTGCAATTAGTTTGGAGCCCGGAAAATTAATCGGTTTAGTAGGAGCCAACGGAATTGGGAAATCGACTTTGTTGCGAACGATTACCGGAATACAAAAACCACTTTCGGGAACCGTTTTATTAAACGAAAAATCAATCGAAGTTTTTGAACTATTAGCTTTAGCTCAACAAATCAGTGTTGTGTTAACCGAAAAATTACCACCCAGTAATTTAACCGTTTATGAATTAATTGCATTGGGAAGACAACCTTATACCAATTGGCTCGGAAAATTAACAGATGACGATAAAAGTAAAATTGATAAAGCCATCGAATTGACAGAAATCAATCATCTAATCCATCAAAAGCATTACGAAATCAGCGACGGACAATTGCAAAAAGTTTTAATAGCCAGAGCATTAGCTCAAGATACACCACTGATTGTTTTGGATGAACCCACTACGCATTTGGATTTACTTCACAAAGTATCCTTGTTTAAACTTTTGAAAAAATTAACTGCTGAAACCCAAAAATGCATTTTATTTTCCACACACGATATTGATTTAGCCATTCAATTGAGTGACGAAATGATTGTGATGGATGGCAAAACCGTCATACAAGATCAGCCTTGTAATTTAATTTCAAAGGGTGTTTTTTCTTCACTATTTAAAAATGAGCATATTCAGTTTGATGCAACTAAAGGAAAATTTGTAATCATTTAAAATTTAACCATTTCTTTACATTCGTTGAAGTAACATAATAAAGAGACAATCTACTAATTAATGAACTTAAAATGAGTAGATTATGGATGCTAAATTTTACAGATTTTTATACGGAGGTTTTGTTTTATTCGGATTGTATTATGCGATTTTTTCGCAAAACTACAGCGATGCTGGAATGATGTTAGGAATTGCGTTGGCCTTTGATCCTTTCAATCAATTACAACCTTTTAACGAACGACCAACTTGGCAAAAAGCGTGGTTGATGGTGCATTTAGTTTTAGTTTTTACTTTTTTCGGAATTGCTTTTTTGGGTTAAATTATTTCCCTTTCAACAAATTAATACTCACGGTTGCATAATCTGTATTTGGGAATTTATGAAATAATTTTGCGTCGGGTTGCAATCCCGCTTCCGCAGCAATTTTGTGTAAAACATCAATTTCCACAATGTATTGATCGGAAAATCCGTGTGTAGCATCATAAGCTGTTGCTGCTGTTTTGCCTAAATTTTTTGCTGTTGAGTCAGGTGAAATAGTATGCAATTCAATTAAAAGCAAACCGTATTTTGCCACAAAAGGGGACCATTTTTTCAAATGTTCTAATAAATTATCTTCCACATCATTATTTGTAATTCGCTCACCTCGAGAAGCAAAAGCTCCAGTTGATGAACTTAAGCGATTTGGTGTTTTCGTTTTCGGATTTTCCCAAATTCGGTTGTGGTCCAGAAAGGTTCGAACATTTAACAAATCATTTAATTGAATACCGTAATTTTCACTTAAATCTTTCGCTAATAAATCGGGTTGACCAATATCGCCCCAAATCACTTTCGCCCAGATATCAGCATTAATCAAATTGGCTCGTGTGACTTTCAACGCCGCTTGATTATAATCGGCACCGACCAAAAAAAGCGGATAATCATCCAACATTCTTCCTCGTAATGTTTGTCGATCAATGACTTCAAAAATATGCTGAATAAAGGCTCCATTGCCGCATCCCATATCCAAAATTCCTTTTGGTTGTTCCTCAATCGGACGGTTAAAAAGTTCAATTATAATTTCATCAACTACTTTAAAATAGGTTGCGTGAGCTCCGCCACTTCCCCAAACGTTCATTTCACGGTCCACGTGCAATTCATCTTCGCCTAAACCTACATTTCGCATCACATTTGGATTACCAAAAATCAATTCATCTACTTTTCGAAACATTGGTAAATAGGAAACCGTAACGCCATAAGCCGCTACTTTTTTGGCAAAAAATAATCCATCTTCCGTAAATTGATAAAATCCATTTTTTTCGGTAAACCAACCTAAATGGACAAAAAAGTTCAGAATTTGCGTAAAATGTTCCGGTTGTTTGTGAAATTCTTCCGGTTTAAAACTCGTTTCCATAAAATACTTATGAAACATACCGTTCATTCCCAATCGTACTAAAGTTGAACCCACTAAATTCCCTTCAATATGTCGTAAAACTTGTTTTTGAATGGAAAGTGTCGTTTCATCATCCGAAAAAGTGATTCCGAATTTGTTTTTATATTTTTCAAACAATGGTTTTAAACGTAAAAACGGTTCTTCCTGAAAAACCCGATTATGAAAATTTCCTGCAAATTTGGATAATTCCACCACATCTTTATACAACGGAAACAAATCAAATGCAATTTTACTTTTTGAATTTATCGAATAGGTAACTTCATTTGATTGGTTATCTACATTAAATTCAATAAAACCTTGCGAAGCCAAAACCCGCATCGCCACATTAAGATAACCTTCGTTGGATTTGAATTGCGTTGACAAATCTTTTAAAGAAACCGATTTTTCGGATAATAAGAAACTCAAAACACCTTTTTCCCATAAAGCATAAGCTACGGGAGCGGTTACTAATCCGTCTAAATGTTGAAAAAGCTGACTGCGGAGTAACGATTTGTCTTGCATAGTGAACCTATTTTTGTTAAAGATAAAAATTATTTCATTCAAATTGAAAGAGTTCTTTGGATATGCATTTTTCTTTTACGTATTTTTACTCTTCAAAAAATCATCGCCAAATGTCAGATATTATTCTTTTTACCATTGTATTTATTCTTGCTTTAGCCATCGGAATTTATATCGGAAAACTACTTTTCACAGCTCAATCCAAATCAGAAAAATCTAGTTTGGAAGAACGTGTGAATGGACTTTTATTACAAATTGACCAATTGAAAATTCGTTTTCAGGAAGAGCAAAACCAATTCTCAAAAAATTTAGAATTAGAAAGAAAAGACAAAGAAGAAATTCGTCGCGAAAAAGATTCTTTATCGATGCAATTGACCAAAAAAGAAGCCGATTTTGAAAACCTTTGGCAACGCAACAAAGAACAAAAACAAGAAGTAGAGGAGTTACAGGAAAAATTTACGAAAGAATTTGAAAATTTAGCCAATAAAATTCTCGAAGAAAAAACGGTAAAATTTACCGAGCAAAATAAAGAAAATTTAAAAAATATTTTATCGCCATTACAGGAAAAAATTCAGCATTTTGAAAAGAAAGTGGAAGATACGCATAAGGAAAGCATTGATTATCACGCTGCTCTTCGTCAGCAAATTGTTGGGTTGAAAGAAATGAATGAGCAAATGAGTAAAGAAACGCTCAATTTGACAAAAGCGTTGAAAGGCGACAGTAAAATGCAAGGAAATTGGGGCGAATTAATTTTGGAACGCGTTCTCGAAAAATCCGGTTTAGAAAAAGGTCGTGAATACCACGTTCAGCAAAGTTTTCAAACTGAAGAGGGCAGTCGTGTTTTTCCCGATGTCGTGATTAGTTTACCTGACGGAAAGAAAATGATAGTCGATTCAAAAGTTTCGCTGACGGCTTATGAACGTTATGCAAATGAAGAAGACGACTTGCAAAAAACAGTGTTTCTAAAAGAACACATCAATTCTATCAAACGTCACGTAGAACAATTGAGTGATAAAAATTACCACGATTTGTATCAAATGGAAAGTCCTGATTTTGTGTTACTTTTTATCCCGATTGAATCCGCTTTTGCGATTGCTTTGAATGATGATAATTCGTTGTATAACAAAGCATTTGAACGAAATATCATTATCGTTACACCAACAACTTTGTTAGCCACTTTACGAACCATCGACAGCATGTGGACTAATCAAAAGCAACAAGAAAATGCTTTAGAAATTGCTCGTCAGGCTGGAGCTTTGTATGATAAATTTGAAGGTTTTGTTTCCGATTTAATCAAAATCGGCAAAAAAATGGATGAAGCAAAAGTGGAATACGGAAATGCAATGGGGAAATTAGTAGAAGGTAAAGGGAATCTTGTGGGTAGCGTAGAGCGTCTGAGAAAAATGGGAGCCAAAGCCAAAAAAGCACTTCCTGAAACCATTTTAAAAAGAGCAGGCGAAGACTTTAGCAATGAAATTGAGAACTCTCGAGACATTTAATTCAATATAATTACCTTTCAACATTGATAACTTGCTAATAATCGAAATTTTTTGTTAAGACTCTTATTTTTTATTACATTTGGTTTGAATTTTGCAAAATGGCATGAAAAAGAATTTCCTATTAGTTTCACTACTTACTACTGTAATGGTGGTCATTGTATTCTCTTGTTCGTCAAACGATGATTATCAAGATGTTCCTGATTTAGAATCACCTGTTGTTTTAGATTTAGCTCAAGTACCTTATGCTACACTTTCTGAATATAAATTTTTTGAAGGTGACATCAAAAATCAGGAGCCTTCATTAGGTGTTTTACCATATGAACCTATTAGCTCTTTGTTTACAGATTATGCTTTGAAAAAGCGTTTTGTATGGATGCCAAAAAACACTAAGGCAACTTATAGTTCTGATGGAGAAATATTAGATTTTCCTACTGGTTCTGTTTTAATAAAGAATTTTTATTACGACAATGTTCAACCGGGAAATGGTCGTCGTATCATTGAAACCCGACTGTTAGTCAAAAAAGAGTCCGGATGGATTTTTGCTGAATATGTTTGGAATGCTGATCAAACTGAGGCATCACTTCAAATGGAGGGAAGTTATACACCCGTATCATGGAAAGATGAAGCCGGTATCACTCAAAATGTGAATTACAGAATTCCTTCTGAAGTAGAATGTTTAATCTGTCATAAATCATTGCAAACGGCTATTCCAATTGGGCCAAAACCTCAAAACCTGAATAGTTTATACACTTTCAAAGAAGGCTCAAAAAATCAATTGTCAAAATGGATTGAAATGGGTTATTTGGATGCATCCATTCCTTCAAACATAGCAACCGTTGTTAATTATAAAGATGCTTCAAAGCCTTTAGATTTGAGAGTAAGATCTTATATCGATATCAATTGTGCTCATTGTCATCAACAAAATAGTCATTGTGATTACAGACCTATGCGTTTTGCTTTTAGCGAATCGTCTAATCCGGTTAATATGGGAATTTGTGTTCCACCGGATGAAAATATAAATGATATTATGTCTTTTATTGTTACACCAAATAATATTGAAAGATCAGTTCTGCACTTTAGAATGAACACTACAGATGAAGCATTGCGAATGCCAATTGTCGGTAGATCTGTCATTCATAAAGAAGGTGTTGAATTAATTGAACAATGGATAGAAACATTGAACCCATGTAATTAAATTTAATTAAATGAAAAAAAATTACTTTTTCCTGTTAGTATTCTTTTTTACAGCCGGAATTACAAAAGCACAGAGTTCTTGTGCAACTGCTTTAGAAATTACTTCCGGGTCTCATATTATGGGTCTTGTGAATGGGACTGGCCCAACAGTATATTGTACAACTTCTGGTACTGCTACTGCTGCTTTGTGGTATAGTTATACTCCGGATGAAGATTTAAGCGTAACTGTAACTACTGATTTACCCATAAATAATGGAAAAGATACCCGTTTTAATGTTTATTCAGGTACTTGTGCTTCGTTGGTTTGTGTGGCTGGAGATGATGACAGTGGCTCAGGTTTTTTGTCTGTGGCCACGTTTGCCGTTACAGCTGGTACAACTTACACCATTGCATTTGATAACCGTTGGGGAGCATTAGCCAACAACATCACTTTTCAGTTGATTGAGAATGCAGCTCCTGAACCTGAAATTCCTGTAACACAAATCGCTGTACCAATTAGTTTTACAACTCAAGTGGTTTCTATTGCAGGAACCTATAAAAATGGCGTTGTTGATATGAATGGTGATAAATTGGACGATATTGTTTCAGTAGGATCAGCTAATGTTCACATTCAATATCAAAATGTTGGAGGTGGATTTACAGTTGTAAATATTCCAACACCAACTGCAGAAAATTTACCTTCGTGGAGTTTAGCAGCCGGTGATTTTGATGGTAACGGAAGAACCGATTTATTATATGGTGGAGGCAGTGGCGTTACTTTTATGAAAGCTAATGCTGATGGAACTGCTTTTGAAAAAATAACATTTCCTCAATATGTATTTTCGCAACGCACTAATTTTGTGGATATCAATAACGACGGGCATTTGGATGCTTTTGTATGTCATGATGTGGCTCCAAACGTTTACTACTTAAATGATGGAAACGGAAATTTAGTTTTCAATCAAGGCGGTTTAGGAAATGTTGCCGATGGAGGGAATTATGGATCTATTTGGGTTGATTATGATAATGATTCTCAAGTTGATTTATTCATAGCAAAATGTAGAGGTGCGGGATCTCCGGCTTCTATTGACGAATTGCACAAGAAAAACGGAAGTGGTGTTTATACTAATGTTGCCGCTGCAGCTAATATGGCTAGCGGTGTTCAAACGTGGTCTTCAGCTTGGGGCGATTTTGATAATGATGGTTATATGGATGCTTTAGTTGGAGCGAGTTCATTTACTGCCGGCGGACACCGTTTGATGCGAAATAATGGAAACGGAACATTTGCCGATGTAACCCCTAATTCAGGGTTTCATAATTTTAATGGAGTTAGTACAGAATATGTAGCACAAGATTTTAATAACGATGGTTTTATTGATGTGTTTTGTGGTGCAAGTAACACGATTATGTATAATAACGGGAACATGACATTTTCACCTGTAGCTACCGGATTTTCTGCGGGTGCTTTAGGCGATTTAAACAACGATGGTTTTATTGATGTTATGAACGGAAACAACCTTCGTATCAATAATGGAAATGCTAATAAATGGATAAAAATCACGTTAGACGGCATTTTAAGTAATAAACAAGGAATTGGAGCTCGTGTTGAAATTTACGGAGCTTGGGGAAAACAAATTCGTGACATCAGAAGTGGAGATGGTTTTCGTTATATGAATTCGTTAAATGCTCATTTTGGAATCGGTACTGCAACAGCAATTACGCAAGTTATCATAAGATGGCCCTCGGGAGTTGTTGATACCATTATGAATCCGGCCACTAACCAAGTGTTGAATGTAGTTGAAGGAGCTACTTTGAATGTAAATGAAATCAATACAACTGAGTTTATAATTTATCCCAATCCGGTTTCTGATAGGTTAACAGTTCAATCCTCTTTAGACAAATCAATTGCAAGAATTGAATTGTTTGATTTGAATGGGAAATCAGTATTGAAACCAACTTTAAATTCAGATTCGGTATCTTTAGGAAGTCTTGCTAATGGTACGTATTTGATAACCATTACAGATAGTGATGGAAATAAAACAACTCAAAAAATCATTAAAAAATAACAATTTTCTGAATTACAAATTAGCAAAGCCTTCTTTTCAGAAGGCTTTTTAGTACCTTTGAATTTCAAATTGGCTAACTTATGAACTACATACTTTTTGACGGACCGGTTCGCAATGCACTTTTACCGTTTACATTTACACGTCCGGTGGCAGATATTCGTATCGGAATTTTAACCATTCGCGAAAAATGGGAGAAATATTTAGGCTATACCACCACAACCATCACCGAAGATTATTTGTCTGAAAAATATCCAATGGTTGAAATGGAAGAGAATATTTTAATCAATGCTTCTTTTCTTCCTAATGAAGTTTTAGTAGAAATGATAAAAAGTTTAGAAAAAAATCAAGCCATTTTTAAAGGCGATGAAGTGGTTGCTTTCTATACCAATGATACCCAAGAAGAAGTAGATTTTGATACGTATGAAATCATCGATTATAACGAAGAAGGTTTACGGATTGAATACACTTGGGATATTTTTGCTAAGAATGATGCCGCCATCCGTGAAGATTTTGAATTGTTAACCGAAGATAGAATTTCGCAACCCATTCCTAAAAGTGTCAACGTTATCAATCCTGAAAATATATTTATTGAAAAAGGGGCAAAGCTTGAATTTGTTACTTTAAATGCTTCAACCGGACCCATTTATATCGGTTATAATTCCGAAATCATGGAAGGTTCTGTTATTCGTGGTCCTTTTGCCTTATGCGAAGAAGCTCAAGTAAAATTAGCTACAAAAGTCTATGGAGCCACCACCGTTGGACCTCATAGTAGAATTGGTGGGGAAGTTAATAACTCCGTGTTGTTTGGTTATTCTAACAAAGGACACGATGGATTCTTAGGAAATTCCGTTTTGGGCGAATGGTGTAATATTGGTGCCGATTCCAACAATTCCAATTTAAAAAACAATTACGAGGAAGTGCGTTTGTGGAGTTATGAAACCGAAGGTTTTGCCAAAACCGGCTTGCAGTTTTGCGGACTCATGATGGGCGATCACAGTAAATGTGGCATCAACACGATGTTTAACACCGGAACGGTTGTAGGTGTTTCAACCAACATTTTTGGTAGCGGATTTCCAAGAAATTTTGTGCCGAGTTTCAGTTGGGGTGGAGCAGCAGGTTTTTCAACTTATATCACTAAAAAAGCCTTTGAAACTGCTCGAATAGTCATGTCTCGCCGTCATGTAGAATTTACAGAAGAAGATGCTAGGATTTTAGAACATGTGTTTGAGGAAACGAAGAAGTGGAGGAAGGAATAAGGGTTTAACCGCAAAGGACACAAAGATTTACGCAAAGTTCGCAAAGTAATTTTTTAAATTTAAAATGATATTTTGAAAAAGATATTTTATCCTAAAATTTTATTGCCATCAATAAAATTGATTTTTATTACTGGATTTTTTTACTTTCTCTTTTTAGGTATCGTTAAATTCATTGATAAGCCAAAGTCACATATAGATTCAGGATTTATAATATCTGCAATAGTTTTTTCTTTGTTTATAGGTTATATAATTTTTCATTTAGGTTATTTTTTCTGTTTCTATTTTAAATATATTTCATTAACTGAAAATGAAATTTCAATTTTCGAATTGAATAAATTAAAGATAGCTAAATTTAATGTTGATGAAATTTTAGGATTTTCAAAATCAGAAGTTTATTTTGGAAGATATGCTTGGAAATCGAAATCACTTGTAATTTATTTTAAATCAGGTAAAACATCTGAAATACTTAGTAGTTTCGTTTCAGGAGTTGATGTTTTAGAAAAAGAATTAAAAAATAGAAAAGTGAAATATTTAGGATTTGAAGATTATAATACCGGGTGGTTTTTTCGTGAATATAAGTTCAATAAATAATATATTTCTTCTCGTTCTTCGCTTAAACTTTTGCGAACTTTGCGGTTAAAAAATTATTTTACTTTATAAAAAAATCCCTCAATCCATTTCCAATTGTGATTGAAAATATAAAGTACAATAAAAAGTACAATTATAAATAAAGTGACACTTCTAATTAGTTTTTTCTGTTCCGCTTTTCGTTCTGCTTGCATTTTCTCTCGGATGGATTCCAATAATTCAGGAGTTGCTTGAATGTGATCCACAAACTCAGACGTTTCGTTGGACGTGTTTTCCAAACGTTTTTGTTTGTCAATTCTATTGCGTTTGTTGTTTCGTAAACTTATTATTGCTTGAAGCATTGAACCACCTCCACCCATAGACCTCTTTTTTATTTCTAAATTTTTTAAAATTCTCTCGCAAAGTTTTCTTTGTGAACTTAGCGTAAACCTTTGCGAACTTTGCGGTTAAATCTTCTTAACCCTTTTTAAAGATAGCAAATTCAAGGGATTTATCCCCAAACCTTCCACATTTTTTCGTGTAAACCTCGCTACTTTATCATAAAAAAGTAAAATAACCGGAGCTTCCTCAATGATGATTTTATCCATTTGTTGATACAATGCAAATCGTTTGGCATCATCGGTTTCTAAAAATGCTTTTTCATACAAAGTATCAAATGCTGCATTTGAAAAATGCGTGTAATTCGGACCATTTGGAGCAAAATTCTTACTGTAAAAAAGTGATAAATAATTCTCCGCATCGGGATAATCGGCAATCCAACTGGCTCTAAAGAAGGTGACTTTTCCGGTTGCAATCGCTTGTCGTAATGTTGATGGCGGATTCACATCAATTTCTACATCCAAACCCATTTTTTGCCATTCACGTTGTAAAAATTCACCAATATCTATATAGGTTGGATTCGTACTTAAAACGATTTTTGGTTTTTTGATACCGGTTTCTTTGATATAATCAGCTACCAACGATTTGGCTTTTTCTGGTTCGAAGTCATAGCCTTTTTGGTTGTTAAAACTCGGCATTCCGCTTGGAATTATCCCACTTGTTGCGGGAATTCCCATATTGTTTCGAAGATGGGTAATCATCTTAGCTCGATCAAAACCATAATTCAACGCTTGACGAATGCGTTTGTCCAAAATCGTTTTATCCGAACCATCCATTCTAAAACCTAAATACTCCGTGTTGAGGTACGAACCACTAATCAAATTCACATCGTTGGCATATTTCGGTTGCAATTCGCCTTTTTGCGTCAGAATTTCATCTTTATACGAAGGATCTAATCCGGAAACAAAATCAATTTTTCCTTGAATAAATTCTAAAAAGCCACTTTGTTTATCGGGTAAAAATGTGATGGCAGCAGCTTCCAAATACGGCAATTGTTTTCCGTTTTCGTCTTTTTCAAAATAAATTGGGTTTCGTCTCAAAACTAATTTTACATTTTCTTCCCAAAATTTAAATTGAAACGGTCCGGTTCCAATGGGTTTGGTTCTGAAATCATAATTTGGACTTTCAATAATTTCCTTTGGTACCACCGACGCATATTTCATAGATAATAATCCCAAAAAAGCCGGAAAAGATTTGGCTAATTTTATTTCGAAAAGGGTGTCGTTTATTGCTTCAAAATTTTCTACATTTTGTAAAATCCATCCTCCTGGAGAAGCGATTTTTTCATCTTTTAATCGGTTCAAACTGTATTCAAAATCACTTGCTTTCACAGTTCGGGTTGAATCTTTCCCAAACAAATGATGCTTGTGAAAATAAACATCGTTACGAAGTATAAATTGATAGGTTTTTCCATCTTCCGAAATCGTCCAACGTTTGGCAATATCGGGTTGAATGTGCAAACTGTCATCCAACTGAACCAATCCGTTAAACAATTGATTGCAAGCCCAAATGATGTTTTGTGATTTGGAAAAAGCCGGATCTAAAGTGGCAATGTTCGCACTTTCATTGTATCTGAAAACGAGGTTGTCATTTGCTTCCGTTTTCTTCTTCCCACAGGAAATCAATACTATAAAAATGTAAAATAGTGATAGATAGCGAAGTAATGATTTCATTTTCCCGAATATTGTGTGTAAATTTGCACTCTTTTTAATAGGGTAAATATAAGTAAAGAAACCCTTTTTCCAATTTTAGGAAATGCAGAATATGACATCAAACCAAAAAAAGGTCGCTTTTTATACGTTAGGCTGTAAACTGAATTTTTCAGAAACATCAACTATTGCTCGAAATTTCCAACAAGAAGGTTTTGAACGCGTTGATTTTGAAGAAGTTGCTGATATTTATGTGATTAACACGTGTTCGGTTACGGATAATGCCGATAAACAATTCAAACAAATTGTAAAGAAAGCCTTGAAACACAATGACAAAGCGTTTATTGCTGCCGTTGGATGTTATGCTCAATTGAAACCCGAAGAATTGGCCGCTGTAGATGGTGTTGATTTAGTTTTAGGAGCCACCGAAAAATTCAAAATTACCGATTATCTCAATGATTTGAGTAAAAATGATATGGGCGAAGTGCATTCTTGCGAGATTGAAGAAGCCAATTTTTATGTCGGAAGTTACTCCATTGGCGATCGAACGCGTGCTTTTTTGAAAGTGCAAGACGGTTGCGATTACAAATGTACGTATTGCACGATTCCGCTTGCTCGTGGCATTTCACGAAGTGATGAATTGCAAAATGTGTTGAATAATGCAAAGGAAATTTCGCAACAAGGCATCAAAGAAATTGTGTTAACCGGAGTAAACATTGGTGATTATGGGAAAGGTGAATTTGGTAACAAAAAACACGAACATACTTTTTTAGAATTGGTTCAGGCTTTGGATGAAGTGGAAGGCATTGAACGTTTGCGAATTTCGTCTATCGAACCGAATTTGTTGAAAAATGAAACGATTGATTTTGTTTCAAAAAGCCGAACGTTTGTGCCACATTTTCATATTCCGTTGCAATCGGGGAGCAATGACATTTTAAAGAAAATGAAACGTCGTTATTTGCGTGAATTGTATATAGATCGCGTGAATAAAATCCGTGAAGTGATGCCCGATGCTTGCATTGGTGTGGATGTAATTGTAGGTTTCCCGGGAGAAACAGATGAGCATTTTTTAGAGACCTATCATTTTTTGAATGATTTGGACATTTCTTATTTGCACGTTTTCACCTACTCTGAAAGAGATAATACTGAAGCAGCTGAAATGGAAAATGTGATTCCGGCCAATGTTCGCTCCAAAAGAAGTAAAATGCTTCGAGGATTATCTGTTAAGAAGAGAAGAGCATTCTACGAAAGTCAACTCGGAACTACTAGAACAGTTTTATTTGAAGCTGAAAATAAAGAAGGTTACATTCACGGTTTTACCGAAAATTATGTGAAAATAAAAACGCCTTGGAATCCGGAATTATCAAATACACTTCACGAAATCAAATTAACTAAGATTGATGAAGATGGTTCGGTTAGAATGGAGTTTGTGAGGGATGTTGTAGTTGTTTAATAATGATTTTTTATTTCTCAAAAATCGTCATTCTCCCATCAATAGAATAACTTGAAAACCCCATGTTTTTACTAATCCATTCCATGGTTTTGGGATGATAAAAGAACACGTGCGTTGGGTCATTTTTATAATACCACGTATCAAAATTATTTTTCTCGGAAAAGAAATCGGTTTTGCAGTATAATTTTCCTTCTGGTAAAAGCAAATCATATAATTTTTTGAATTCTTTGTACGGATGATGAAAGTGCTCAATCACTTCGCAACAAGCAATGTAATCGTATTTTTCTTTTAAAACTTCCGGATTATTGGCAAAAAATGGGTCATATTCAACAATTGAAAAACCTTCGTCCGTGAGCATTTTTGTAATTACCGGTCCGGTTCCGCTCCCAAAGTCTAATCCTTTGTGTTTTTTAGTAAAATCTTTTTTTATAGCATTGACAATTGGTGAAACAAATTCTTGATAACCTAGGTCGTTTACATCATTATTGTGTTGCTCATAGTGCTTTTGTTCTTCAGTTGCTGAAATATAATTTTTAGCATCTAAAAAAACAGAGAAACAATTAGTACAAAAATAATATTCTTTCGATTTTTGACTGTAAAAATGGTTGGCAGCAGCAGCACATAATGGACATTTCATAATTACAGTTTGATTCCCGGAGGCAGCAATTCTTTATAAACCGGATTTTTTCTGAAAAAATGAGCAATTTTTGGATGGGTTGGAACTACCTTAAATCGTTTTTCTTCTGCAAAGGCTAAAACTGTTTTTATAAATTCATTACAAATGTCTATTTCCAAATTTTCCGGATGGTGCAATTTTGTTAAAAATAATTTACGCTCTTGAATAGCATATTCCAGCACTAGCAAACCGTCTGGCGTCATTATTTCAAATTGTCTTAAGAGTTGATTGTCTTTAATTTCCATTGTATTTTTGGATTTAGGAAATTGATTTTATGTTGGTGCAAAGATACGTCTTTTTATTTTTTTAAAAAGTATATAAAGTGTTAATGTAGTGGATATACTAATTTAGTGCTAAATTAAAGGTGCATTCTTATCGGTATTACTATTAAAATTTTATTTTTATAACATAAATATTGTTTATGAAAAAAATCCCTGTTTATTTCATGCCGGGTCTAGCTGCCAGTACTTCAATTTTCGAACGAATTGAGTTGCCTGAAGACCAATTTGAAATTTATTTTTTAGAATGGCTTATCCCAAAAAAAAAGGAATCCCTTCCGGACTATGCACAACGGTTAGCGGAACAAATAAAACATGAAAATCCGGTATTGATAGGTGTTTCATTTGGAGGCGTTTTAGTTCAGGAAATGGCAAAAATCATGACAGTTCAAAAGTTAATAATAATTTCGAGTGTCAAAACATGTTTGGAATTTCCCCGACGTATGAAAGTAGCAAAAACAACAAAAGCCTATAAGTTGCTTCCAACAGGATTGGTTCAAAACATAGAAAGTTTGGCTAAATATGCTTTTGGAGATACAGTAACCCAACGTTTAAAATTGTATGAACGTTATTTGTCTGTTCGCGATAAATCCTATTTAGACTGGGCTATTGAAACAATAATTTTATGGGATAGAATTGATGTGGATCCGAATGTGATTCACATTCATGGCGATGCGGATGAAATATTCCCTATAAAATATATCAAAGATGCTATCGTTGTAAAAGGAGGAACACACATCATGATTTTGAATAAATTCAAATGGTTAAATGAAAATTTACCTAAAATAATTTTAAATGAATAAAAGTGGATAGATTTTTGTAGTTTTATAGTAACCTAAAAAAAAGCCCTATGAACCCTATTAAGAAAATTGTTATTGGAATCGTTTTGGTATGTACAACCGGACTTTTTGTTTATAGTACATCCAAAAAAGTAGTATTATTGGATAAAGTAGAAAGTTTTGTTTTGCCTTCAACCATTGATTTTGCTAACGAAAAAACACCATTACATATAGTTGATGTAAGAGAGCGTTTGGATAGAGAAATGGTGATAAACACCAATCTTCATTCTACAACTACGCTTATTTTGAAGAGAGCGAATCGTGTTTTTCCAATAATAGAACCTATTTTGGCAAAATATGGAATTCCCGATGATTTTAAATATTTAGCCGTAATTGAAAGCGGACTTGTTAACGTAGTTTCGCCTGCAGGAGCTAGAGGTGTTTGGCAATTTATGCCGCTAACTGCTAAAGAAAAAGGAATGGAAGTAAATGATTTAATTGATGAACGTTATCATTTAGAAAAATCTACTGAAGCAGCTTGTAAGTATCTTTTGGAAGCAAAAAATAAGTTTGGTTCATGGACTTTAGCTGCGGCCGCTTATAATGGTGGGATGGGAGGAATTAACAAACAAATTGAAAATCAAAAAGTTTCAGATTATTATGATTTGTTGTTAACCGAAGAAACTTCGCGATATGTTTTTCGAATTTTAGCCTTGAAAGAAATTATGAAAAACCCTGTAAAATATGGTTTTGATATTCCTACTGAGCAATTGTATCATCCAATCGAAACAAAAAAAATTGAAGTGGATTCAACGATTACCGATTTAGCCGTTTTTGCAAAAGGATTGGGAATTAACTATAAAATATTAAAATTGCATAATCCTTGGCTTAGAGATAAAAAATTGGACAATAAGGCAAAGAAATTGTATGTTTTAGAAATACCTACGGAAGGATATTAATCAGTAAATCATGAACAAAATGACAGCTACAACCATTATTTTGTTGCTAATTATTGGATTATTAGCCGGATTTTTAAGTGGACTAATTGGAATAGGTGGAGGGATTATTATGATTCCATTGCTATTGTTAATGGGCATGTCACAACATCAATCACAAGGAATTAGTTTAGCGGTTTTGGCAGTTCCCGTAACTGCATTAGCAGCATTAAATTATTATAAAGAAGGTTATATTGATTGGCGATATCCGGCAATTATAGCAATTTGTTTTATAATTGGAGGTTATATCGGCAGTAAATTTGCCGTTTCAATAGACGAGAAAATTTTAAAGAAAATCTTTGGATTTATATTATTACTTGTTGCCGGAAAATTGATTTTTGGCAAATAATTATTGTTTAGCCAAAATGGTTTTTTTAATTGCATCAGGCGATGTAATCAAAGCAAGTCTTTCTTCAAACACTTTGTAGTTCATTTCAATTGCTTTTTTTATTGGGGTTCTCAATTCAGGTTGGGCAGCACCTCGTTTAATGTCAACAACCTGAAGGTGTTCATCAATCATATAACAGGTAGGAAAACCAAGTGTTTCTCTCATACTTTGCACAATTTCATTATCGTTTTTATAATTTTTGTGAGCATAGCAGATTTCTATTCTTGAACTGAATTTGTTGCTGAATTTTTTAGCGTCTTTTTTCTTTCCCCATATAATCACTATAAATTCTACGTCTTTGTTGAATTCTTTGGCTAATTTGTTTAATGCAGGAATTTCTCCTTTACTGGGAATGCACCAAGAGGCGTAAGTAACCAGAAAAATGGGCTTTTTAAGTTTACTGATTTTAAGTTTTTTGTTTGAAACTCTTTTTAAAGTAAAATCATTGAATTTTGAACCCACAAGTTGGTTATTAACCAAACTGTCAAACAGATATTGACCTCTTTCAAAGTCACCTGTTCGATAGGCTTCATTACTTTGGTATTTGTATTTGAGAAAATTAGTTCGTACAGCTTCCGTAAATAGTTTAGGAGGCTCTTGATTAGATTGAGCTAATAAGTTTAGGTTTGAGGCAACAACTACTAATATGAGAATAATTTTTTTCATATTTTAAGTAATTTGATTCAAACAAAGCTATTTAATTTTATTAACAAAACCAAATTTTATCGGTTAACAACCTGTTAATAAGTCTTTAAATAAAAAATAAACTACAAAATCACAGTTTCTCTGTCTCTTGATTCAACCCTATTATTTCACTATCATTTTCTTGATACTTTTTTTGTCACCTTGATAAACAGCTAACAGATACACTCCTTTTGCAAGGTTTTTAACGGCAATGGATTCAGTGGGAGTTGATGAACTTAAAACTAATTTACCCAACAAAGTATAGATTTCTACTTTATCAATTGCCACAGTTGTATGTATGTTAATAAAATCTGTTACAGGGTTTTGAAAACTAAATTTATCCAATTCAAAGGCATTAACTGTTAGTGAGCAATTGTCACCTACTACATAGGTTAAATATTTAGTTACTGATAATCCTCCGGCATAAGCAAATTTAACGGCATAACTTATTGTAGCACCAATTGTTTGATTGGTAATGGTGTAAGAGTAAGTGCTTCCTGAAACATTTGTCATTTGATATTCTGTAAATGGGGTCTGTCGCCATAAAAAGGCGACCACTCCCACTTTGTCAGTATCAAGTAATTCAAATGTAATTTTCACATCGTTACCAATAGTTTCAAATATATAATTATATCCTGTGGAAAAAGAACCTTGTTGGGCTTCTGTATCTGTTCCAGAGCAACCTGTAACACCAGTGGTTGTGGCACTTAAAAGTAGGGGATTGTTGCTGTATTGATTACCGGCGACATCACTGGCAGAAATAGAAAAATTATAGGTTGTAGTAGGCATTAAATTTGGAACAATAACAGACTTTTCAACCCCGGAAGGATTTGCTGTATTGATAGTTTGATCACCATAATTGATAGAATAGGCAACATTTCCGGAGTTATCTGTGGCGTTTAGTAACAATTCAATAGTTGAACTTGTGACATTGCCAACTGTAGCTGTGAAATTAGTAGGAGCTTCTGTATCCACTTGCAAATTTTGATAAACTCTAACATAATCTATTTCCATGGAAGCTTGTGTAAAACTAGAAGGAATATTTCCGGCAACTCCACCCATTGCGATATTTAATAAAAGATATTGTTCAGCGTCAAAAGGCCAAGTACTAGCATTTTTAACAGCAGGATTGTAGGTATAAAACGCAACACCGTCAAGAAGAAATGTAATCTGAAAAGGAGACCAATTCACAGAATAGACATGAAAATCGTTACCTAAATTTGAAGCAATAGTTCCGCCATGATTCACAGTGTTTCCAAAGGAAGATGGTGTGTGAAGGGCACTTTGTATGAAACCCGCAGGTTGCGATGGTGTAATTCCATGTTCCATAATGTCAATTTCACCACAAGCAGGCCAATTGGTGGTTCCAAATTCAGCATTAAAAAAACCACCGATTTCGTTTACATTTTTACCCAACATCCATAATGCAGGCCAAGTTCCTTGATTGGTTGGAATTTTTGCTCGGATATCAACTCGACCATATAGAAAAGCGAATTTCGAATTTAATCGAGCCGAAGTATATTGTTTGGTTACGCCTTGATTGGTGTAAGGCTCTTTAATGGCTTTTATGGTCAAAAATCCCTCATTGACAAATGAATTGCTAATGAGATTGGTGTAATGTTGCACTTCACCATTAAACCAACTTCCACCATTTGGCAATTGTGTTTGATGATGCCATTTGGTTGAATTTATAGCACCGTTCGTTTCAAATTCATCAGACCAAACTAAATCAGTATATACTACATCAACTTGAGCTTTACTGGATGCTGTTATCATAAAAATGGATAAGAAAAGAAGGAATAGTATAATTTTTTTCATGATAAATGAGTTTATTTTTTTGTGTTTTTTGTGTTTTTAAAAAAGTTAAACCGATTTACCTATTTTTAACTTAGTCTGTTTGATGATTTATAAATCGTTTTTTTGGTATTTTAATTCTTCATTTTTATCCCATAAACCCCAATAGGCACCCACTTCACCTTCGGGACCAACTTTCCATGATTCGTCAAAAGAGGAAAAGTAGAAAATTTCAATTTCGTTTAGTTTTGACCAATTTTGAGTATCAATAAAATATTTCATGGCGTTTTCAGGTGAAGCTACCGCACCTTTGAGTGAACCACCTTGACTTGGCCAGCCTGTTTCGGTGATAATCACACGTTTTCCGTTTCCGGCTTGTTTAGCCGATTCGAACATACTTTTCATGTGATTAAAGGCGTGTTCAATCGGGCAACCTTCCCAATAGGGGTAACAATTGGTCAAAATCACATCACAAGCTTCAGTAATTCGCGGACGATGTGAAAATTCATAATATGCATCAACATAACCAACCGGAATGTTTGGAAGAGCTTCTTTTACACGATGTATGTATTCCAATAATTGATCTTCGGTTAAATCGTTTCGGTACATCACTTCATTACCAACCGCGGCAATGGTTACACAACCTTCTTTGGCTAGTGAAATTAAGGCTTCTATTTCGATTTCATTTTTTTCTAAATCATTTCCAAGCCATGCACCAACCAGCGTTTTCATCCCGTTTTGATGAGCTATTCTTGGGATGTATTCATTGCCTTCAATACATGAAAAAGAACGAACCCATTTGGCATAAGGTTTTAAGATTTGAATTCTTCTGTTCACTTGTTCACCATAAATGATATCACCCGGTTTTTGATGATTTTCATACATGCTAAAACAAATGCCATGCATTCCATCTTCTAAGGTTTTTAGCCATAATTTGGATAAATCTTCAGAAGTATAGTCAGCGATTTTTATTTCCTGAAGACTATTTTCTCCACTAGTATAATTTTTATTTTCATCGAATGAAAAAAAATGACCTTCTCTAAATGACATATTTTCTTTTTTTACTGTTAAATTTCACCTCTTCTGGCAACTAATTCTTCTTTAATTTCTCTTGCTCGCTTTTCGTTCAAATTGTATTTCCACATGATGATAATTGCAATTCCTGCGGTAAGAGAGGGAATGATAATATCTGCTAATCGCAAATTATGCATGGTTTCTGCGGTTTGACTTGCTGCTCCCCCATCAAAACCAATTAATTTTAATACCAATCCACTTAGTACCAAGGCAAGTCCTTGTCCTAATTTTACCATCCACCAATAAATAGCACCAAAAGTTCCTTCTTTTCGTGGCATTCCGTTTTCTAGTTCGTCTAAATCACATACATCAGCAGTCATACTCATCATTAAGGTGAATAAACTTCCCAATCCAAAAGCGAGCATAGGTATTGGAATAAAAATTAACCACGGCACACCATGACTTGTATTTACACTGAACCACGACATATTAAGAGATTCTAAAGTTGGCCCAATAGCATCAAAAAAAGATTGCAAACCATTAGTCATGCTTTGAGCCACGGCTGTTTGGTTAAATGATTCGTTTAAGTCGGTATCAAATCCCCACCATTTTAGCAAATAACCAACAATCGATATAAATGAAGCAATTATAAAAGCTCTCTTTTTCCCCCACTTATTTGCAATTCTTGTAATAATTGGAATTACCATAAAAGCCGTTAATACGGCACTGATGGTTGCAAACCAAGCGGGCCATGTTCCTGCACCTTCATAGCTTCCATTATACATGTAAAAAACAATAATAAATACGCTGAAAGAGGCCACAATTTGAAAGCCATTAAATACTAAAAAAGTAGCCGCACAAAGCTTCATAAAGGGTTTGTTTTTAGAAACTTGTTTTATACCAATAATCAATTCTTTAAAACTGGAACCAATGGTTTTAAAGGATATTTTCTTTCTGTTTTCCATATGAGCGGCATCAATACCTTTACAGAATATGGCTGGCAAGACACCCAAAATCATGCAAATTACACCCACATAAATGGCCAATTGATTAACACCTTCTACTTGAGTTTCATACATTTTTGGATTGGCAATGATTACCCAAAACCAAGGCACAATCATCCAAGCAAATTGACCAATTGTATTGGCAAATCCCATTAAACGAGTTCGCTCATTATAATCGCTGGTCATTTCATAACCCAGACCTACTAATGGCGTTGCGAATATGGTATTACCGGTTAAAAATATTAAAGAGAAAATTAAGAAATACCAGAAATTATACATTTGAGAATTTTCCGGGCTCATTTGCCAAAGCAAAATGTAGAAAATACCACTAAGGATTGCTCCAACAAAAATATAGGGTCTTCGTCTTCCCCATTTGGATTTGGTGTTGTCTGAAACAAATCCCATAATCGGATCAGAAATGGCATCATAAAGACGCGGTAGGCCACCTAAAATACCGGCTAACAAAGGATCCATGCCAAAAGCTGTCAGAAGGAAAAAACTAAAGACACCCAAAGCTCCGGGTAGTAAGTTAAGTACTAAATGACCCGCTCCAAAAGCCGATTTTTGTAAAAAGGGAACTTTGTTTCTGCCATTTGTAACCGTTTTTTCTATAGTAGGTAGTTGATTTTCCATAATTTACTTTTTAAGGTTTAATAACCACCGTTTGTAATGCTTTTGCACTAATGGAGCTATTTTTTTTCTGGTTATTAAAACGTAATTCTATTGTTTGTTCTTTGTCAGTTGGATTAAAAATGGCAATGGCAATTGATCCATCCGGATTTTTAACTGCGGTGGTCATCAATTCATCATTGCTGATTGTACATCCAATTTTCACGGCACCCGGTCGCATGAATTTGCTAAAATGTGCCATCACATAATATAATGGTGTGAAATACACTTCATCTTTTTCAGGGTCAACAATCACAGGAGCTACACACCAGTTTTTAAACCAATTGGGTCCTCCTTGACGGTCTAAAACCATGTTCCAATCAATCCAACCATCTACCCAATTATTCAAACAGCCAATAATATCAGTTGCATAACGATTCACAGGAGCATATTTTGGATGTAAGTGTTTGTCTTGTTCACTAGCCCAATCCCAGCCCCAATCGGTAGCTTCTTTTTTCCAATACCAAGCATCATCTTGCCAATGTGGAATTTCAGAATCCACACAACCTTCGGTTTCAATTAAATATTTATTGGGTGCTTTTTTGTGAGCATATTGCAACGCATCCGGAAAATAATCATAGGTGCTTTCATACCAATGAATGGCAGTTCCGGCAAAATATTTTGATGTTTCTTCGTTTTTATACATCGCATCTACCCATTCCGGTAACCCGGCTCTGTTTTGATCGTAGCCGAAGATTTTTACGTCTTTCCAACCGTCTTTTTCTAATTTTGGTCCGAGATGATTTTGTACAAACAAAGTCATTTCTTCTGGTGAGAAGTGAGTGCTTTCCCAGTTGTTTCCGTTTCCGTGTGGTTCGTTGATAACAGTAACTCCCCAAATATCAATTCCTTCTTTTTTATATGCATGTAAATATTTTGAAAAGTACAACGCAAAGGCATCGTTGAATTCGGGTAATAATTTTCCGCCAACGTAATTTTTGTTATCTTTCATCCAAGGAGGACAAGACCATGGGGAAGAAATGATTTTAAACCCATCTTTAGAAATCGCTTTTGATTCTAAAATCATCGGAATTAAATCGTCTTTATCATCTTCGATGGTGAAATGTTCCATTAATAAATCGTTTTCTACTTTAGCATAAGTATAATTACTCAATGAAAAATCACATGATGCAATGTGTGTTCGGGTTAGTGAATATTTTGCACCATCTTCACTAAAATAAGCATCCAAAATTTTCTTTCTGTTCTCTTTGCTAAGTTTATTAAGTAGATAAGCCGAAGCTTCTGTAAATGATCCACCAAAACCGGTAATGGTTTGAAATGTTTCTTCTGGATTGATGTTGATGATTACAGCATTTTCATTTTCTGAAAATTGAGTAATTTTTGTCAATGAATTTCCTGCTTCAGAAGTTTCATAAACTTCAATTTCTATTTCTTTAGTATCAGAACAACTTGCCATAAAAAAGGTGATAAGTAACGGAATGGTTAAAAATTTTAAATCAAATTTTATGTTGAAACAGTCTTTCATTGCTTAGTTTTTTAAAATTGATGAAGGCATTTTTACATCCAACCATAATGCTTTTTCATCACCATTATAGGTTTTTGTAATTGGTTTTCCGTTTCGGGTTAAATTTTTAAAAGTTCCTTTATCCACTTCATTCCAAAGTGCATGTTTGGCTTGGTTTTGCAAATTAATTAGTCCGAAATGATTTTCTGAACCTAGTGGATTGGCACTGTCTTTCCAATTTTCGTCAAAGGCTTCAAAATAGAAACAAGAAATATTTTCTTTGTTGCTCCATTCTCGCATTAAATTATAAAACTGAGCCGATTTGTATTCGTCAGTGGCTTTTGCACCATCATTGCCGTAATGTTCGTTGGATTGCGTTGCCCAACCTGTTTCGCCAATATGAACGGGTTTGTCTACACCAATTGACTTCATATAAGCCATAACATTATTGTATTGATTTACAGCATAATCTCTTGAACGAAGCATGGCGGCATCAATTTTTTCTTTGTCAGACAACTGTAGTTCATTTTCTTTAATTCCCCAAAAAACGGGATTGTAATGTGTGTCGTGCATTGGGTACGTGTGCATAGAAATATAATCAACAGCTTTGTATAGTTGATTCAGTTCTTCCACATGATATTCGCTATCACCACCTCCCCAAGAAGCAAAATTGTCGGAGCTTGTAATCCAAACTTCTTTCGGTAACTTGTTTTCTTTCTTCAAATTCTGAAGATGATTCACCCATTTTAAAATAATATTTGGCGTTACATAATAACTGGTTGCCCATTTTACCATCGCTTCATTTCCCACAGCAATAATTTTAATGATGTCAGGATATTGATTGGTTAATCGAACGGCTTCTGCAATTTCAATGGCATTGCGATCACTTTCTTCGTGATGAATAGGAGGCAAGTTTGTCCACGCATTTTTGCAATCGATCCAAGCACCAAGCATGACATACATTTCAAACTTTTCATCATCTTTTTTTAATTCGGTAATAGCTTTCAACAGATTTGAAACTTCTTCATAATGCACATTATACGTTCGTAAAAATTTAATGTTTATGGCGGATAGTATTTTTAAATCTTCTTTTATTTCTGCTACTGTGGGCTGGATTTCGCGAGAATTTGTGCGATATCCACCGTAACAAATAGCTTGATAGTTTTCATTTCCTAAAATCATTTGGGCCGTAATTTCTTTTGAGACTAAATTGTTATTGTCTTTTTGATTACATGATAGTACCATGAGGAATATGATGTAAATCAACTTTTTCATTATCGTAAATTATTTTCGGTTAATGAAACGAATACAGATTCAATGTCACCTGTTCTGTGGACTATTTTTTCACTGGTTTTTTTATCTAATTCCAAAGTTTGAAATACTTCTGTTGTTCCGTTTTTATAAAAAACAGTCAGAGCATTTGAGGTGTCAATTTTATAAATTATCGGCACTTGACAAACACTAAATGCCAGCGAATTTTCATCAAGCTTCATTACTTTTTTATTGCCATTTTCCAAAATAAAAGTCGCCTCAGTAGTGTGTGATAAAAATTCCTTTCTGTGTAGTAAAGCAGGCTGGAAATGTAATTTTCCATCTTTCATTTTCACGCCTAATTCGCTAATTCTTGCAAGGATGTCTTCTTTTACTTGACCGGTCATTCCCGGTTGTTGTGCACCTTTGTTGAAGGGTGTGTGCGAATACGGATCGGTTGGAAAAGCTCCGTAAACCTCCGGAGATTTATGAACACCAATTCCTTCGCCAATTTCATAATGATGAGCGATTAAAGCATCAATAATTTCTTGACTTTCGTTGTTTTCAATAGCTGCTTCGCAAACTTCAGAAACAGCTACATGCAATTTTGAAACCATGTGCCAATAAATAGAACCTAAACCTTCATAACCATAGAATGTTCCGGAACGACCAGTAAAAGCTTTATGATTAAAGACTTCTTCAAAAATGTTTAAAACAGTTTCTGAATCTTTTTGAACCAATTCTTTATAATTTTCTTCTTTTTCCAATTGTTCCAAAGCATTTTTTACATCGTTGGCGTTATGGAAATTTCCATTAAAATGATAGCCGCCTTTAATGTCTTTATTGATCAATTGAAAATTATGATGTTGCAGTAGTTTTTTCAACAATTCAGAAGATTCAACTCTTTCTTTTGGAATGCTGTTTTTTTCTAAAAACTTAGGTAATTCTTTATTTGGATATAAAATATAACTTTCTTGGTCTTTGCGATAAAGTGAACTGTTACGCAATGAATTCAAAACGTCTAGCGATTCTTTTCCGTTTAAAAATCCGGAACTTAAAACGGCTACTTGACCTTCTAACATTTCAGCTAAATAGGAAATGGAAACACCGTTATTTTCAAGTGACATCAAATTATACGCATGATATAATTTGTCTTGTCGTTGATTGGCTTTGATGGCATGCTCAATAAAAGCTAAACTTACTTTGGTAAATGTTTTTAAACCAGCCATAGAATGCGTTCTCTTTTTACCCCAAAATCCACTGTTGTAGATTTGATGACGGTAATCGGAAGCTGCATTTCCTAAAGCATCCAATATTTTTTTTCTATTTTCATTATCAATTGAAGAAGATAGATGTGGTTGAAATGCCAAAAGATTTTCTCTGATTGCATGATAAAATTCAACCATTTCATTTGAAATTTTGATGGTTTCTTGGTTAGAATTTTCCAATAATTGTTCAAAGAATTTCAAAAATCTTCTTAGGTAATAGAGCGTTACCATAGAAACACCATTTCCAACCAACGCATTGTTCGCATCGTTCCATTCCGGACGTTGGGTATTCATCCAAATACCGGCTTCGGGAATAAAGTTTGACATTTTTGCCAATACCGTAGCCAGAATTTTTTCGATAAAATTAACATGATAAATTTCGTCATTATTATCTCGCAACAAGGCTCCGTCTGCACCAATAGCATTTCTTCTTGTGTTGATTTTTGCTTCCCATTCATGGCTGTAAGCAATGGTATCTTTTGAGTTTTGAACTATTTCCTCATAGGATTTAATGATGTAAGGAACGGCAGCGTAAACAAAACAATCTTTGTCGAAATAAGAA
Source organism: Flavobacterium orientale (assembly GCF_014638005.1). Lineage (GTDB taxonomy): Bacteria > Bacteroidota > Bacteroidia > Flavobacteriales > Flavobacteriaceae > Flavobacterium > Flavobacterium orientale. The sequence continues at coordinate 47,618 of NZ_BMFG01000007.1, read as the reverse complement.
TTTAATTTTCCGGGTTGGTATTTTTCGATAAACTCTAAAAATTTCAATAAATAGATAATTTGATGATCGCCCCAATAACCAATGTATGACCAAGGATTGTCGGGTTCAATAGCTTCCCAATCGAAACCGCTTTTGGTTACACGGTACGGATTATAGCCATCAAAAGTAGAAGCGTTCAAGAATTTATGAATCATTCCGTCAATAAAATCAGGAAATGCAAAAGCTAACGCTTCCCAGTTTTGGAAGATGTCACGCCAGTTTCCTTCGTAATCTAAAATTTTTGAACCGTCAATTTCGCTTCGGGTATTGATGGAAAATTTGTTCCAAGGACGACTCGGGTCACCGTGTCTTCGACTGAATTTCAGCGGAAGATATTCCGTGCAAAGACGAATTAAATCGGCATCATCGCTTTGGTTTGCAAATTCTTGAATGAACTTATAATCAAATGTTTCAGGAAGATTGTTTAAAAACGAAGCATGTTTTTCGAAAACAAGTGTATTGGCTTTGGAAAGATAGGAGGTAAAATCTTTTTTTTCAATTTGATAATTGTTATCAAAAATTCCGCCACGCATGATGTTGAACAAAACATTGGAAAAATAGCGTGAATCTTTTCTGGAATCGGCTGTAAATTGCAAACCGTCCGCTGTTGCATTCAAGGCAATGAGGTTTTGTGTCCCAAGATTCACATCATCAACCACTTTTTGTTCGAGTGTTTTATCGGTAGAAATAGTTTCAGCTAATTCGATTATTTGAGCTTGATTTTGGTTGACATTGGCGATGATTTTCCAACTTTTAGAAGCATTACTTTCTAAATTCAAATCGGTAGAAACAAAATAAGCTCCTTTTTCACCTTTTACATCTGTTTCGACTTTTGGTTTTTGATTTTTACGGAAAGCTGCAACTTGTTTTGATGATAGTAAATAAGTTGGATTTTCTAATCCCAACGACCAAGCGATGTTGGCTTTGAGAGCTTCGCTTGGTTCGGCTTTATCTACGATGATTGCACTCAGTGCAAAAATTCCTAGTCCGCTAGTTTCTTCTAATTCGCTGCGTTTGTAGGCATCTACCAAATTACTGGTAGTTGCTTGCAAACCGCTTTCTACACCATGAGGAAGAATATTTTGAATTCCGTCTAACAGTGTAATTTTGTAATTTTTGTTTGAATTGTTTATGATTTCAGAAGTTCGCACAAAGCCAAATGCGTTGCTTGAATTCCAGTGGTATCGAAACGTGAGTTGCAAATCATGAAAAATTTCTTCAAATATGATTTTGTTACCGTACGTATTCTTGTATAAATTTCTACTGATGTTGTATTTATCATTGAAGCGTTCGGAAAAGGGTTCCCAAATTAAAGTAGTGTCTTCCAACTGAATTTGAAAAATCGATTTACTTCCGGTGATATCGGCAAATTCTGTGATTTTATCATCGGTGTAATAGGGGAAGAGGGCAAATTCTGCATTTTTTCTTCCGGCGGTTAATCCTCCATTACTGGAAATAAACATCCAATGATTGGAATCACTTACGATACTCATGAAAAAGGGTCTCATGGCATCGGAGTTTTCTATTTTATAATATTTTTCGCCTTTTATTTCAATTAATTGCATAAAATCAGTTCGATTGTAATTAGTTTTTTATTTAAATCAGCTTTAAAACAAATAGTAAAGTTGAATTTTTTAAGTAATTGTTTTTAAAAATGAAAACGTACTTATATAAAATTATAAATTGCGTCTAAGGCAGTTCGTTCAGGGTTACATTATCAATATTAACTCTACCGATTGCCGCTCCTAAGTCAAAAATTACTCTTGAATTATTGTTTGTAAAATTTGCTACTAAATCAATACTGAATGTTTGAACCGATGTTGTTAAGTTTTGAGTTACAACTTGATTGGTCCACGGATCACCACTTAAACCTATTCCCACAACCATACTTCTATTTACGTCTGACCAAGCGTCAAATGTCAATCGATATGTTTTTCCTTGAGTCATAGCAATTCCTTTGTGTGATAGATTCACATCGAATGGATTACCAGCTGCGGCAACATTAACGGAAAAATAGGTGTTTCCATTTTCAGATACTAGAAGTGATGGATTTATGGGATTAACAACACCAAAGGTCCAAGGAGCAGTGCCACTTTCAAAATCGCCATTGGTTACTAATCCACCTTGAAAAACAAATATAGAAACGGTACTACTAAAAGAATCTACAGCTCCTGTTGCATTGTTTTTTGCTGTGAGTGTTACAGTATATTCGCCTGTTTGCGTAAATGTTTTTACCGGATTCTGAAACATTGAAGTTGTTCCATCACCAAAATCCCATTCATAGCTTTCTGCATTGCTAGACGTGTTTATAAACGTGATCATTCCCGGCGAAGCTTCTCTTATATAGGTATATCCGGCACTTAACTTGTTGTTTTCAATGGTGTCATCATCATTGTCACAAGCTAGAAAACTAATGAAAATGAATAATAAACTAACTATTTTTATTGATTTGTTCATGATTTTATATTTATAATTTTATTGATAAACTCTAACATAATCTACAAGCATTCTTTGAGGAAATGTTGTATTACTATTTGGACTACCTGGTAAATTTCCGCCAACAGCCACATTTAAGATCATGAAAAATGAATTATCAAACACCCATTCTCCGCCTTCGTCTTCAACTTGTTTTCTGGTGATTTGATTATACAAAACATCATCCACATACCAATTGATGTGGTTTTCGCTCCATTCTACTCCAAACACGTGGAATTCAGTATCAAATCGACTATTTTGCAAAGTATATGTTTTACCGATACTTTCTGCTCCTGAAAAACCCGGACCGTGAAGCGTTCCTAAAATTTTAGTAGGACTATTTCCTAAGTATTCCATGATGTCAATTTCGCCACATTGTGGCCAGCCATCTACATCAATATTACTTCCCAACATCCAAAAGGCAGGCCATAATCCTTGACCTAGCGGTAGCTTGATACGTGCTTCAAAACGCCCATATTTTTGATCAAATAAATTTTGAGTTTTCAATCGAGCAGAGGTATAACTTGCACCACCAAAGGCTTCTTGTTTGGCTGTGATTATCAAATAGCCATTTTGTACGACTACGTTTTCAGGTCTATCGGTATAAAATTGTAATTCATTATTTCCCCAACCATCGTTTTGCGAGCCTCTTCCAATATCATATGTCCATATTGATGGATTTGGTGCACCATCAACATCAAAATTATCTTCCATAACCAAATTGAATTTAGTGACTACAGTTTGCGTTTCATTTTGATCACAAGAATAGGTACTGATGATTAACCCTATAAAAGCAAGGGATAATACACTTATTTTATAATTTATATTTTTCATTTTTCTATATTAAAATTTTTACTAATTATTGAGCATAAAAGTATACGTTGTCTACCCAAATATTGAAGATACCGCCTGGATTTCCGGATACAAAAAACAACTGTCCAAGATTGGTAGCATCATTAAAACCCGGGAAACTTGAAATTGGAATATCAATACTTGCCCATCCGTTTGAATCAACATTGGTTAAAGTAGCAGCATTAATTACAAAAGAACCGGAAGATGTTGTTGGTCCATTAGCAAGGCTGCTATGAAGTTCAATTCTAATAAAATTACCGGCTGTTACAGCTTGTCTGACATTTATGTCAACATGTAAATGAGTCATACCACTAATATTTACTGTTGGTACAGTTTCATACATACCTATGCTGACAAAATCCAATTGTGTGTAATGAATAATATTATCAATAGTTCCATTTAGGAAAGGTGCTTGGATATCTACATTATTGGGATCATTACCGGCACCACCTTGCGTATTTGATCCCTGAAAGAAACCATTATAATGTCTTACAGGAACATTGTTATAAGCATCGCTAAAAAGTGATATTACAGTTGCCTGATTTCTTGTTGGAACTGGTGCATGAGGGAATTCTCCTGCGGCATTGATAGTTAGAGAGCCTTGAGCTAAATCATTTCCTAGTTGAGCAGTAACTAAAGCTGTACCTGAGGACCCAATAATTTGAGTGGTCATTTGGCCAAAATTATTTAATTCAAAAGGACTCGTTACAGCAGGATTTGAAGAATTGAAGTTAAAATAGGAAGGTGCTGCATTAACAGAAATATTTTGCCCGTTTGACAGGTTGAATACTGCTCCCAAATTACCTAAAACTTGATTGGATCCTATAAATCCTGACACGGTAAGGTCTTGACCATCGAGCATGTAAGGATATAAAAGGTTGTTGTTGCCTAACTTTTCAAAACGCAATTCATCTATCCAAATGGTATAGCCTTGACCGTTTGTGCTTTCAGTTCCGGCTGCAAAAATAAACAGTCCTCTTTCTTTGTTCAGTTTTGAGGGATCAGGTATAGGAATAACGTACTTTTTCCAACCGGTAGAAAGTTGTAAATTTGACACAGAAGTTTCGTATTTGCTTTCTTCAAAATCTACACCAAAACCTACTGTTCCAAAAGATGCTGTTGTAGAGGCTTTTGCCCAGAATGTTAAGGCATCAAATCCTGTGAGATTTCTTCCAACACCTCTATCTCTAAAAATTCCTCCAATATAACCGCCTTCGGGATCATTAGGGGCGGGGACATCAATTCTGATTGATGAACGACCTACATAGGCAACATTATTATCTACACCAAATCCGAAAGGATTTGCACCAGAGGCCGGGTCAAAAGATTCAAAAAAAGCATCGGTAAGTCCTATAGGAGCATCTGTAAATATATCAGCCGTATTGGAATAAGTTGCAAGAACAGCATCATCAGAAATCTCTCTTTCACATCCAACAAAAAAGAGCGTAAAAGTAAATGCCATCAAACTGAAAAATTTTAAATTTTTATTTATTATATTTTTCATAATTAAATGTTTTTAAAAGTTAGTTGTTGTAGAAATATATGTTATCCACATATAATGAAGAGTTATCACCACCTTCAAAAATAATTTGTGCTAAATTTGATCTACTTTGCAAGTTAGGCATTGCTGAAAAAGGGATGTCAATGGATACCCAATTTTGTGAAACAAGCGTTGGAGCTAAAAAAGTTGTTGAATGTCTAGTATCGTCTCCTCCACCAAACACGCCATTTGCACCAAAATCAACAATAATTATTCTTAATTCTCTACCCGGAGCAATCGGGCCTGGAAAATAAAAATCAGCATGAAAATGAGTCATGTTAGTGGCATTAACCGTAGGGTTACTAAATTCTATTCCAACAAAGTTAAAAATTGTATAGTGTAAAATATTATCATTATTAACGGTAAAATCAGCTGAAAGTGTTGTCTGCCATGGTGCCCAATAACCATTAAAATAATTAACCGGAACGTTGGGATAGGCATTTGAAAAAATCGATATGACTTGACTGCTAGGTCTTGTGGGAGTTGGTGCAAATGAAAAAGCACCAAGACTGTTAATGGTTACACTACCCACTGTTTCATTTCCATTAAATGAAGCAGTAATAACAGCTATTCCTTGATTTAATGTGCTTATAGATCCTGTTGAATTAACAGTAGCAATAGAAGGATTAGAGGAAACAAATTCAAAATAACTTGGTGAACACATTACGACTAAATTAGTAGCATTAGGCATATTAAAAACGGTTTGCATACCTCTAACTTGATTTGTTGTGCCTTGATAAGTATTTATTTCAGTATTGTTTCCGGCTTCAATTGAACTTTGCATCTGTAAAATGGTTTCTATTTTTTCGAATTTTATTTCGTCAATCCATAAGGAGTAGGCTTCACCTGAAGTTCCTTGAGTTCCAAGTGCATATCTGAATACACCTCTTTCGTTAGTTAATTTTGAAGGGTCAGGAAAAGGAATAATCACTTTTGACCAACCAGTATCAACATCTACATTTAAAAGAGTTGCCATGTATTTATTTTCTCCAAAATCTTCTCCAAATCCTATTTGGTCTATTGTAACACCTCTAGAAGCTTTAACCCAAAGAGTCAAAGCATTAAAACCTGTTAAGTTTCTACCAACTCCATCAATCATAAAAATACCTCCGGCATAATTCCCGTTGGGATTTGATGCATTGGGAACGTTTATTTTTATGGAAGTATTACTTTGGTAACCTTGGGTTCTGTCTATAGTAAAGCTTTCAAAATTGGAACCTTCATAAAATTTTATAAAGTCAGCTCCCATGCCAACAAAATTATCTGTAAAGATGTCCGCAATTCTTGGGTAAGTTGCTTCTACAGCATCTTCTGATATATCTCTTTCGCAACTCGAAAAAACAAGCAAAAAAGCTATGAGTATTTGAGTTACAAAGTAATAGTTGGTGCTAGTTTTATTTTTCATAGTTTAAGTATTTAAATCTAAATTTCCAACTTTACTTGCCAACGTTAATTTGGATGTAGGTTCTAATTTCCCATTCACTTCCGTTGGGAAAACCTACCGGACTCAATATGGGCTGGTTTTGAAATTCAGCTGCCGCATTGGGAGCATATCTTGGTGAATATTGATCTAACGCCCTCCAAGTACCTCTTACTCCAATTCTTGTATTGGGTAAAATAAACCAATCTGGTTTTCCTAAACTTAAAGATGCATCAAGCATGGTTTGGAGCGGATAGGTAAGGTTAAAATCTCTGTGGTAATCAAATGGACCCCAATCATTTATTTTTAGAGCATACATAAATTTCCATTTATTCATGATTGCTCTTACATCAAAGCCAAACCTGTTGATTGTTCTGTCAGAATCTCCATTACCCTGACCGTTACCAATATAAAAGTTTCCAATAATACCTAAATCAGGACTTATTTTTGATACTACTCTGGAGTGTACTTCCCATAAATCTTCTGCAGGTGCTGAATTTGGAAATGCGAAAAACGTACGATCTGCTAAGAAACCGATATGAGCATCCATTGTTGTGGGTAATCGTCTATAGACAAATCCCATATTCATTGCAAACTTAGCATCTTCTGCTCTATCGTTATCCCATTGATACATCCATGAGCCAGGAGTTGGGTCATAAGTAAACAATAATTCATATCCATACATTTCTCTGTTACCATTTCTAACGGCAAAAGGGTCGTCAATTAAGTTTCTCAATCTTGCAGGTCCTCCAAAATTATTTGGGATGGCATCTACCAAAGGTTCTTGATACATAAAGTTTGGTGCAATCTGAATTTTTCCTACTGAATAAGTAAATCCAGATAATACATTTGCCATATTTCCACTTCCTGAGTCTTTAAGTTTCCAACCAGTGAACGTTTGGGTTTGGTCAGCACCACCACTTGCAACTAATCCCATAAGAGATGCTTGTCCGTACCAATTGAATATACCACTTTGATAAGTTAATTTAAACTTACCACCCCAATTGTCACTACTTTTAATTTTATCTTCAACAACAACACCATCGTCGGTTATGTCTTGATAAGAACTTCCGTTAAGTGGATTACCTCCCCAAATACCTCCTAGTACAATACCAAATTTACCAAATTTTCTTTCAATTGCTATAGTTGCACGTTCTGTTGCCCAAGGTGGAATAACCCCCGAACGCACTTGGTTTTGGTTTAACACACGTCTTCCAGTTTCATCAAACGTAATTTCTGTATTGAAATCTCTATGATAGATACCTGTTAAATTCCAGTTAGCAATTTTGCGTTGGTATTTAAATAAAGAACTGGGATTAGCTCCCCACCATAATTGAGGACCGGCAGCTATTTTTAAACCTTTAAAAGCTCCTTTAACATCTACCTCGATTCCGGATATTTCACCATTATAGATGTCTAAATTAGGACCATAATTAGCTTCAGGATAGAGTCCGAAAAAATCACCTTCATAGCCCCAATGATAATGTCCTGTTCTGTAAAAACCTTTTAAATCAAATTCTTTGGCGTTCCATTCAAATTCAGCTTGATAGACTCTTAATCGTTGCAAGTCATTCATTACAACATCGGTATTATTTCCACCATCAACACCCACAAAGGTGGTTCTTCTCCCAACATTTTCATAGAAAATTTCATCAATAGGGTTTTCAGCTACGTTGCCAAGAACGTTAAAAGTTACCTCAGCTCTCATATTAGAGGCCGGATTAGCTTCAACTCCTATGTAGTAAGATTGCATTTGATCAAAACCCAATTGGTTTGGATATACATTACTATTAGAGTCTGCTGTTTCTGGAGTTGTTATTAAATGGCCACCAGTACTAAAGGTTGTAAATTCAGCGGTTAATCTGCTAAAACGAATTTTGCTAGTTGAACTGCTTTCTAATGCTGCCTTGTCGCCTCTAGCTCTTAACTTAGCGTCAATTAAATAGATGTTATTAAAATGTTTGTTAATATCAGCTTGAGTTTTACCGCCATCATAAGGGTTAAATTGATGTACCTCTTTTAAAGTATAATATGCAGCTCTAGGGTAAAGTGTATAATTTCCTTGATTATTAGTTGGGCCTTTAGCACAAATTCCAAACCATTCTTCATTCATATTATTTACACCTTCTTCATAATCAAATTCATATCCACCATTGGACCAGGAAGCATTGCTGTCATGTTTGTCTAAGTTTGTGGTTTGACCAAATTTCCACCAACCATCACTAAATTGAAAGGTATAACCACCTAAAGAGTTACCGCTTTTTCCTAACCCTTGAGCATTTTCATAAATTTCTTTCCAATTGCTTTTTAAATAATAGGCTTGAGCCTGTTGATCTTCTTGTAGTGTTCTAGCATTAAAGGCATCAGAACCAAATTCTGTTAACAAGACAGGTTTTCCGTATTCATTTTTAACCCTTTCAAACAAATCACCAAAAGATTTTCCACGATACACATTAATACCAAAAATATCAACATCAGGACATTCTTTGGCAATAATGTCTAAAAATAATAAATCACCATTACAAATTGCAACTGGGTTATTAGGATTAATAGATTTCATGGCTTTAGACGCCTCATTCATTAGGTTATACATCGGTGTTCCTCTTGTTTTTCCAATATAAGCCTTTTGGGCATCATCATCTGGAAAGTCTTCTGTTTCTGCACCTGCCCAAAACAAGCCATAGTTGTTTTCGTTTCCAAGTAAAAACAATAATAAACCACGAGTGTTTTTGTAAGTTTCACTTAATTCTTTTACTTCAGACATAAGTAAGTCTCTTGTCTTTTTGTCTGAATAGTCTGTTACTGGAGTCCAAACACCATTTATGGTAAGACCATAACGACCAAAAGAGTGGTTAAGCATTGTATATATTCCATAATTGTCATAAATATATTCTACCCATTTTTTGGGTATACCTGCATAAACACGAATAGAATTTACACCCATATTCTGGAGGAGTGCCATCTCATCGTCTAAGGCAGTTTTGATAACAGTTTCAGGTTGATTCCAAAGACTGTAATCATAATTAGTGCCTATTGGAAAGTAATCCCAATTCATACCATTAACCATAAAGTCTTTTCCATTAACTTTAAGTTTTGTTCCGGAATTACTGTTATCAATAGTAACTTTTTCTGTTTGAGAAAAAATTAAAGAGGAATAACACCAAAAAATTAGTAATAAAATTATTTTTTTCATTTGGTTTGTTTGATTAAAAAGATTAATGAAATATGTAAAAAGTTGTTAGTTAAATTTTCGATTCTATAAAAATACTAATGAAATATTACATTATTAGTAAACTGACCTCAACAAAAAATATACATTTTTGTAAAATTGGATATATAAGTTGTTTTTAAACTTCAAAAAAAGAAAACCCAATTGGATTTGTAATTATGAATTGAAGGACAGATTGAATTAAAGGTCTTCAAGTATATTTAACTAAAATTAACAATTATGTTGTTTGAAGTCTTATAAATAGTGAGGAAATTCCATTTTATTTAAAATAGAAGGTATGGGTATTGATCAATAAAGTCAACTGCAAATTGAAGAAATCATGAAGTTTAAATTATTTGTTTTTTATTGTAAAAATATATGATACCTTATATTGAAATATAGTAATTTCAAACGTTAATGTTGAGGTGATGTATAGTTAATATAAGCTAAAAATGCATTGTGTACATCATCTTTTTTAAACTCAACAAGCAAAGACTTGTCGATTAAACTACTTTATTTGAAAATCAAATCTTTGATGATAGATAATAAAGGTTTGCCAATCACTAAGAGTGTATTGTAGATTAATGTAATATGCAATCTAATCTAATAATTTAGTACAACTAAATATATTGAATTGTACATTTTTATAGGAATAATTATTTACCATATACTACTATTTTGTATTGTTTTTTTTTAAAATTATATCAATCGCTTTTATAAAATTCTAAGTAGTTTATTTAACTACTTAGAATCTTATATGTGCTTTTAATCTAATACCAAATTGAAAAGTAAATGCCCATAACTGTTTATATAAGACATAAAAAAAAGGCTGTCCTTGATGGACAGCCTTTGAATTATAAAATTTTATTTTTATTTATTCTTTAACAATTCTAGTAGTGGATACAGCACCGTTAATTGTTGCTTTAACTACATAAACACCTACTTGAAGATTTGAAATATCAATAGCTGCTTGTTGGTTGTTTGGAGTTGTCGTAATAACTTCTTGACCTAACAAATTGTAAACGGCAACTTTTTCTAAAATTTCTTGTGCTTCAATTGTGAAGTTAGATGAAGCAGGATTTGGGTACAATTTAATTTGTGAAGCTTCAAAACTTGAAACACCTAATGTAGTGTTTTTGTGTAAATATAAATTGTCATAGAAAACAGTACCTAAATCAGATGTAATTACAAATTGTACTAAATCATTTCTGTTTGCATTTACAATTGGTGCAAAATTAGCTAGCGGAATATCTAAAGAAATCCATGTTCCTGGATTTGGATTAGTTAAAAAGTTTGAATTATTTATTGAAAATTCAATAGCATTTGCTTCTCCGGCTCCACCATTCCAATTTGAAAATTTAACGTTAAAACTTTTGTCAAGTGTTGCTGTTTCTGTCCAAATATCCATGTGGAAATGTGTAAAAGTAGTAGCGTCAAATCTACCGGCTAAAAAGGTAACACCTTCACAACCTAATCCGGTTACTTTGTGCGTGTTATTTCCTTGAATTTGAACTAAAGTTGTATTTGCACCACACCAAGAGTTGTTATAGGTATTGTCATCACCGGTATAGCCAATAACTGAAATAGGAGCGTAAGCATCACTAAATATTGATCGCACATCAGCAGCAGCTCTTGCAGGTGGTGTTGGAGCAGCAGTTGCAGGCTCTGCAGGAGGAAGAATCGGAGTAGCTTCACTAGTAATATTATCTATGTAAACAGTAAAGTTACCTGGTGGTAAAAAACCAGCATTATTTGGATTCCAGTTAGGGAAAAACACAATTTTTTGATAATTTCCATCAGCAGTTGTAGTTCCATCTAAACCTTGAGTAAAGGTAAATGTAAGTGTTTGCCAAGTATTTGGGGTAGTATAATTCTGTGATGCAGCTGAATTAGGACCTCCCACTTCAACTTTTGCCAATAAAGTAAATGCTTGAGTTGCATAAACATCTATTTGTACAGTTTTAACGGTAGTCAATTTGATTAAAGTATTTTGTTGTAAAACCTCAGCACCTTGCCATGGGTTTCCACCTGATTGACTAACCAATCTTAAATTGTTCATTCTTGTTCCACCAACTTCAGGATCCATTTCTATACTAGCACTTCCCAAACCTTCAAAACCTACAAAGGTAAAAGAAGAGGGAGTTTCAAAGTTTTGCACAACCACTTGTTGAGCAAATCCTACAGAAATTACCATTAAGGTAATAAATAGAGTAATTTTTTTCATAATATTTAATTTTTCAGTTAATAATTGTTAATTCCAAAATTAAATATTAAATGTAGTAAAATAACATACTTTAATATATACTAACTATACATTGTATTTTATTTTCATGAATCCCTGAAATAGCTTTAATTACATGGTATTTCCTTATAATTCATGTCTTTAATTGTTGGCGTGTTCCTGAATATTTTATCAGTTGTATAGGTGATGTATAGGTATTTTTTGACTAGCTAACTTCAACTACAACGTTTTCTTCATCAATTAATCATTAAATGACAAATTAATATTGAAAAATAGTGGTATAGTGAAGGTAAAAAAGAATTCTTAATAACGCTCTAATTAAAGTATTTTCAACATTTCTGTCAATTGATTAAAATAAAAATCGATTTACAGATAGCTGCAAATCGATTTATAATCGTAACAAAAATATTTTAACTTATATTTTTTTCAATTGCTGTTTCATCATAGTAATTTGCTCTTTCAACATTTTTTGTTTGTCAAGCTTGTTTGCTTCATTTAATAAATTCGTAGCTTCAATTTTCCGTCTTCTTGACATGGCAATTCCGGCAAGATTTAATTTGGCTACAGCCAAATCCATATCCATAGAAAGACCTAACTCAATTGCTTTTCTGAAAAACTTTTCGGCTTGATTCAAATTGGTTTGCGAAACCATCAAACCATGAAGGTAATTATAATAACCTTGTTGCTTTCTTACTAATGCAGTTTCCGGATTTTTAATTTTATCCAACCATTTTTTTGCTCCCGGAAAATCTTGCTTTCTTAATCGTAAAAAAGATAACAATATGAATTCATTTTTAAAATATAAGAAAATCGGAAATACAGTTAAGAGTAATAAAAATATTCCGTTTCCAATGTTGCGATCATAAAATTGCCAAAAGGAAGCAACAATCAATAAGGCGGTGATAACTAATTTGATATTCTTGTTAAACATGGTAATGACTTTTTTTGTGTTTGCAAAGGTAATAAAAGGAAATTAAATTTTTTTTATAAAACTGCTTGTGGGAAAAAAAAGTCTTTGTATATTTGCACTCGGTTTTTGAGAGACCGAAATCCTTTTTTAAAATAATAAGATTTAAAGATATCAGTAATGAGTAAGAGAACGTTTCAACCATCGAAAAGAAAAAGAAGAAATAAACACGGGTTTATGGATAGAATGGCTACTGCAAATGGTAGAAAAGTCCTTGCTCGTAGAAGAGCTAAAGGAAGACACAAATTAACTGTTTCTTGCGAACCAAGACATAAGAAATAATGATTGTGAAATCATAAATAAAGGCGTTACTTTTTTTAGTAACGCCTTTTTTTTATAACTTGTCAACTCAAACACCAACTAAATAGTTACAACACAACAAACTACATACACAATGCCAAAAGATTCTTCTATTAAATCAGTATTAATTATCGGATCAGGACCAATTGTAATCGGTCAAGCCTGTGAATTTGATTATGCAGGTTCACAATCTGCACGTTCACTTCGTGAAGAAGGAATTGAAGTGATACTTATTAACTCCAATCCGGCAACAATTATGACCGATCCGTCAATGGCTGATCATGTTTATTTATTGCCTTTAACCACAAAATCGATTATTCATATTCTAAAAAAACATCCCAATATTGATGCCGTTTTGCCAACAATGGGTGGTCAAACTGCTTTAAATTTGTGTTTGGAAGCTGATGAAAAAGGAATTTGGAAAGATTTTAATGTACGATTAATTGGTGTTGATATCAATGCCATCAATATTACTGAAGATAGAGAACAGTTTAAACAATTGTTGGAACGTATTGGAGTAGGAGCCGCTCCCGCTAAAATTGCTACTTCTTTCTTGAAAGGTAAAGAAATTGCTCAAGAATTTGGATTCCCATTGGTGATTCGTCCTTCTTTTACTTTAGGAGGTTCCGGAGCTTCATTTGTTCATAATAAAGATGAATTTGATGAATTATTAACTAGAGGTTTGGAAGCATCACCAATTCATGAGGTGTTGATAGACAAGGCTTTATTGGGTTGGAAAGAATATGAATTGGAATTACTTCGCGATAAAAATGACAATGTCGTAATAATATGTTCTATCGAGAATATGGATCCAATGGGAATTCATACCGGTGATAGTATTACTGTGGCTCCTGCTATGACTTTGTCCGACAAAACATTTCAGAAAATGAGAGATATGGCCATTTTGATGATGCGTAGCATCGGAAATTTTGCCGGAGGTTGTAATGTACAGTTTGCTGTTTCTCCCGATGAAAAGGAAGATATTGTAGCTATTGAAATCAATCCTCGTGTTTCACGTTCTTCTGCTTTAGCATCAAAAGCGACAGGTTATCCGATTGCTAAAATTGCAACAAAGTTAGCTTTAGGCTATCACTTAGATGAATTGCAAAACCAAATTACCAAATCTACTTCAGCACTTTTTGAGCCAACTATTGATTATGTGATTGTAAAAATACCTCGATGGAATTTTGACAAATTTGAAGGAGCCGACAGAACATTGGGCCTTCAAATGAAATCGGTGGGTGAAGTGATGGGAATTGGTCGTTCGTTTCAAGAAGCGTTACACAAAGCAACACAATCTTTAGAAATCAAACGAAATGGATTAGGTGCAGATGGAAAAGGATACAAAAACTACGAACAAATTATTGAAAAACTAACTTTTGCGAGTTGGGATAGAGTTTTTGTAATTTATGATGCTATTCAAATGGGAATTCCTTTGAGCAGAATTCATGAAATTACTAAAATTGATATGTGGTTCTTAAAGCAATATGAAGAACTTTATTTGTTAGATAAAGAAATTTCAAAGTTTGAAATTGATACATTACCAAAAGAATTACTTCTGGAAGCCAAACAAAAAGGTTTTGCCGATAGACAAATTGCTCATATGGTGCGTTGTTTAGAAAGTCAAGTTTATAAAAAACGAGAAGAACTTTCTATTAATCGAGTTTATAAATTGGTTGATACTTGTGCTGCCGAATTCAAAGCTCAAACACCTTATTATTATTCTACTTTTGAAGCTGAAATTGAAACAGCAACCGGTGAAAAATATGTACACAACGAAAGTGTTGTTACTGATAAGAAAAAAGTTATTGTTTTAGGTTCAGGCCCAAACCGTATCGGACAAGGAATTGAGTTCGATTATTCTTGTGTTCACGGTGTTTTAGCAGCTAAAGAGTGTGGTTATGAAACCATTATGATTAACTGTAATCCGGAAACGGTTTCAACCGATTTTGATACAGCCGATAAATTATACTTTGAGCCTGTTTTTTGGGAACATATTTATGATATTATTCGTCATGAAAAACCGGAAGGTGTCATTGTTCAATTAGGAGGTCAAACCGCATTGAAATTGGCAGAAAAATTAGATAGGTATGGTATAAAAATCTTAGGAACTAGTTTTGATGCCTTAGATTTAGCCGAAGATAGAGGTCGTTTTTCAGAACTTTTATCCGAATTAAAAATTCCTTTTCCTCAATTTGGAGTGGCAGAAAATGCCGATCAAGCTTCCGCCTTAGCAGATGTGTTGGACTTTCCATTATTAGTACGACCTTCTTATGTGTTAGGTGGTCAAGGAATGAAAATTGTGATCAATAAACAGGAATTGGAAGAACATGTAATTGACTTATTGAAAAACATTCCCGGAAATAAATTGCTTTTAGATCATTATTTGGATGGAGCGATAGAAGCGGAAGCTGATGCGATTTGCGATGGAGAAAATGTTTACATAATAGGAATTATGGAACATATTGAACCTTGTGGTGTTCATTCCGGAGATAGTAACGCAACATTGCCACCGTTTAATCTAGGTGAGTTTGTAATGCAACAAATCAAAGACCATACACACAAAATTGCTTTGGCATTAAAAACGGTCGGATTAATTAATATCCAGTTTGCTATCAAAGATGATACGGTTTATATTATCGAAGCAAATCCAAGAGCTTCTCGTACGGTACCATTCATCGCTAAAGCATATGGCGAACCATATGTAAATTATGCTACAAAAGTAATGTTAGGTGAAAATAAAGTAACCGATTTTACTTTTAACCCACAATTAAAAGGATATGCCATCAAACAACCGGTGTTTTCATTTGGAAAATTCCATGGCGTAAACAAAAAATTAGGGCCGGAAATGAAATCAACGGGTGAGAGTATTTTATTTATTGAAGATTTAAAAGACGATCAGTTTTATGAATTATATTCAAGACGTAAAATGTACTTAAGCAGGTAGTTTAGTACGTTATAAAATCTAAGAAGCCTCATTTAGTGAGGCTTCTTTTTTATTTTAAATTAAAATTTAAATCGACATTTACTTTTTTAGAAACTTTTTTACTTACAATATTCGGAATTTTTATATTGAAATCATCAGCATTCAAATCAAAATTTGATAAAAATTCTAAACCTTTTTCTGTTTTTTTAATTTTTGCCGTAACTGAAATTTGTTTGCTTTTTCCGTGCATTTCAATTTTTCCATTGACAGTATACTCTTTTTGATTTTGGTCAATTTTACGATAATCAAAATCTTCAATTGTACCTTTAAAACTAGCTTTTGGATAAGTGTCACTTTCTACATAGTTTTCGTTGAAATGTTCTTCCATTAAAGCAATCTTAAACCGAAAACCTTTCATAAGTGCTAATGAAGCAATTTCACCTGAAGTGGTATTCAATACACAACTAACTGCTTCGTTTTTTGCTTTTACCTCTTCAAATGAAGGCACAGAAGCTTCAAAAACAATAGTGCCTGTTTTAGTAATTAGTTTATCTTGTGCTAATCCAATTTGAAAATGTATCAAAAGAATTAAAAAAATTTTTGTCTTCATAAGTTTGTTAATTTTATTCAAGTAATCCGTCAGTATTCCATTGTTCAATCGCGTTTATTTGGTCTTGAGGCAATCGAGGACCACCAAATGGCATGGCTCCGGGAGAGCCTTCCGCTCTGGAAATTCTGTCTAATAATCCTCTATTTAAAACCGCTTCCTTCACATTTTCGTATGTTGTTAAAGACATTGGGGCTCCATTTGCTGGAGTCGCTCCATGGCAGTTTAAACAGTGGTTAGTTATAATAACTTTTACATTACTGTTATAGGTGCTCAATACAATAGGTGTTTCATCAGTTAAATCAGAAATACTATCAGATGTGCAACTATAAAATGGAGTTACTAAGACGATCAGAAAAAGGCGTTTCATTTTCATTTTTATGTAAAATTAAAGAATTAACTGTTTTGTTGTAACTATATTGATGAATTTAAATAAATTTGTATGATAATGAAATTAAATAAGCAAAAAAAAATAGTTATTATAATTTTAATAGTGATTGCTCTTGGGGCTTTACTAACCTATAATTATGTTTATAAAAACCATCGAAATATAAGTTCTGAAGTTGCGGTTTTTTCTATTGGAGTTACTGATTTATTTCAAGAATTTAGAAAAAATCCAGAAGCTTCAAATTTAAAATATGCTAACAAAACTATTATCACATACGGCGTTTTAAGTTCGTTGGATTTAGAAAATAGAACAATAGTTCTAAACGAACAATTATTTTTAAGTGGTGAAAAAATTGAATTCGAGAAGTTAATAGAAGGCCAATCCTATAAATTTAAAGGTAGATTTATTGGTTTTGATGATTTGTTAGAGGAATTAAAAATGGACCAATGTGAACTTGTGAAATAAAAAAAGCTATGAAGAAAATTATTTTTGTTTTAATTTTTATACAATCCTTACCGTGTTTCTCGCAACGCGATATTTTCTCAATTGCAAGAGATGGAAATGTAAAAGAACTAATTGCTTATTTAGAATTGCACCCAAATGCTGGTAATGAAGTTACTAAAGAAGGATTTTCTCCATTGGTTTTAGCTTGTTATCGAGGAAATAAAGAAGTAGCTCAATTCTTAATTGAAAATTCAAAAGATTTAAATTCAAAAAGTACAATGGGAACGCCTTTAATGGCGGTTGCCGTAAAAGGATATACTGATCTGGCTCAACTTTTACTAAAAAACGGAGCAAATCCCGATGGAACAGACGAAAAAGGAACAACGGCTTTAATGTATGCCGTTCAATTTAGAAATATAGAATTGGTTAAAGTTTTATTGGAGCATAATGCAAATAAAACGTTACAAGATAAAAACGGAAAAACTGCTTTTGAATTTGCTGTTTTTTCAGGAAATGATGAAATTATTAACTTACTTAAATAAATAACTTATGAAGAAAATTACTTTTTATGTGTTCTTATTAACCGGTTGCTTGGCTTTTTCACAAAAGTCAACGGGTGTTGTCACTTTAAATGATGACATGGAAGCAACACTTTCTTTAAATCAAACCAATTCATTAGTGACTTTGACTTTAGTTGGTCCTAATGACAGATGGTTTGCATTACAATTTGGTTCTTTTACCGGCGGAATGCAACCGGGGACAGACGTGGTTTACTGGAATGGCTCTATTTTAGTTGATGCCAAACATAATGGTATTGGTGTCGCTCCAACTACTGATCCGGTCAATAATTGGACTCAAGTTAGTAATACAAATAATTCACCAAGTGCAGGTTTAAGAACGCTTGTCTACACAAGACCTTTTAATTCTGGCGATACTGATGATTATTTGTTCAATTATTCAGATGTCACTATCGATTTGGCGTATGCAGTGATAGAAACAGCAACTTTTACTTTACAATACCATGGAGGACCGCCAAATAGAGGCGTTTACCTAAATGTGCCTTTGACTGATTTAAGTGTAACTGATTTTTCGCTGAATGCTACTGAGGTTTATCCAAATCCGTCTAATGGAAATTTTAGTATTAAAACAAAAACAAATCTGGATGTAATTACCATTTATTCTCAAACAGGTGCATTGATTAGAACAATTTCTGTTAATGACCCTTCTGAAAATATTGAAGTAACAGTAAACGGTCTACAATCCGGAATTTATTTTATTGAACTAAAAAACAAAACAGACAAATCTTGGAAAAAGATAATCGTTAACTAATTTAATAATAAAAAGGGTTGAAACTATATTGGAACGTTTTGCGTAAATAAGTTATGTTTTAACCTTTTTTATTTACAAAATATGAGAAAAATACTTCTATTTCTTTTGTTGCCCTTTATTGGTTGGACTCAAGATGATCTATTAAATAGTTTAGATAGTATTGAAACCAATCAGCGAGTTACTTCCGCATTTAAGTCATTGAAGATCATAAATCTTGAATCTACAAAATTAGCTTCAAAAGGAGATTTTTACTTTGTTGTAGCACATCGTTTTGACTATTTCAATAATGGTTTTGATGATTTTTTTGGATTAGATAATGCCAATACGCAACTAAAATTTTTATACGGAGCTACAGATTGGCTAACGGTTCACGTAGCAAGAAGTGGTTTTCAGGAAACGTATGATTTGGCAGCCAAATATTTGATAAAATCCCAAATAAAAGAAGGTTTTCCGGTAACAATTGTCGGGTTTAACAGTGTTTCAATCAATTCAGAGTTAAAGGAAAAAGACTATCCCAAACTAAAATTTGAAAATCGATTGAGCTATGTAACTCAATTATTAATTTCTAGAAAATTTTCAGATAAACTAACGCTTCAAATTGCTCCATCTTATTTTCATGAAAATACCTTGCGAGATATTTTGGATGAAAACAACCAAGCAATTTTACCCAATCCACAAGATAACAGTCAATTTGCTTTAGGAATGGGAGGAAGGTACAAATTAACCAGTCGTTGGTCAATCAATATGGATTATGCAGCTCATTTAAACAGAACTCATCAGTCAATTTACAGAAATCCATTATCTATTGGTGTAGATTTAGAAACGGGAGGTCATGTTTTCCAAATGCACTTCACCAATTCGAGAGCTATGCATGAATCAGGTTTTTTAGGACAAACTAGTGGTGATTGGTCCAAAGGTGAAATTGCTTTTGGATTTAATTTAGTTCGTGTATTTTAAATAAAAAAAAGTGTCAATTATGACACCTTTTTTTTATTTTCTTAAAATGATAATTCTTTTTTCGTCCGAAGTGTCTTCATTAACCCATTTTTGGTAGTTTGACTTATTCTTAACTTTTTTCCATGTTCGGGATAAATCAGAATTGTCACTTTTTATAACTATGAAGGTTTTTGAATCATCCCAACTAAAAGGACTCACATCTCTAATTTGGGTATTGAAAAAATTAAATTCCAAATTTTTATTACCACGATTGTTATTGTCAAAAGACATGGTTCCGATATTGGTTACTCTTGCGGTTTGAAAATTAGAATTTTGAATTTCATAGTGTGTAACCCGCCAAGTATCTGCTAATCTATGCGAACAACTTGTCAATACTAACAAACTTACAATACCTATAAAGATTGGGATAAATTTTTTCATACTGCTTTTATTTAAAGTACTTAAAGGGCACAATTAACATGCCAAAACATTCTCCTTTTTCTTTGCCGATGTGTTTGTGATGCATTTTGTGAGCACGTCTCACGGCTCTTGCATAACGATTATTAGCATTTCTGAATAGCTTAAATCGTTGATGAATAAAAATATCGTGCACTAAAAAATAGGTTAATCCGTAGGCAAAAATTCCCAATCCTATTGCTAATCCTAATTCAAGAATGTTATTTTGCCAAAGCAAAAAGAAAGATATGCTAACGATGGCATAAAAAATAAAGAAGGTATCATTGCGTTCAAACCATGAATCATGGTCTTTTTTGTGATGGTCTTCATGTAAATTCCAAAGAAAACCATGCATCACATATTTATGCGTAAACCACGCCATAAATTCCATCATAAAAAAAGTCAAAAAGAAAACTAAAATGTGAATCCACATAATCTGAAAATTTAAAATCTAAATAATATTAAGTCGGTAATTTACATAACACTTGGCCAATAATCCAACTTTTTGGTAATCCGGAACACGAATTCGAGTGGTTTTGATAGCCATAGAAGGTGTCTTCTTTAATTTGGAAAGCAGTTTTTTGTAATATACATAAGCCGTATAAACACCAAATTTTGCTTCTAACGGAAGTCGTTGAATACCCTCAAACCCGGCAGCAAAATCGGCTTCAATTTCTTCAATAATTAATTTTTTGGAAGCTTCGTCCAATTGATTTAAATTAGTATTTGGGAAATAGGTTCTGTTTAAATCGTCATGGTCTGCTTTTAAATCCCTTAAAAAGTTTACTTTTTGAAAGGCAGAACCTAAACGCATGGCACTTTGCTTTAGTTCTTCATATTGGTCATTATTTCCATTTACAAACACTTTCAAACACATTAGTCCAACAACATCAGCAGAACCGTAAATATATTCGGCATATTCTTCATTAGTTTGGTATACTTTTTTGGTTAAATCCATTTTCATACTTGACATAAAAGAGTCAATCAAGTCCTTTGGAATATTAAAAGTATGTACAGTATGTTGAAAAGAATTCAAAATCGGATTTAAACTAATTTTATTAGTTAAGGCCAAATTCAAATCATTTTCAAATAGATTGAACAACTCTTCTTTGTTGTAATCGTGAAATGTATCAACTATCTCATCGGCAAATCGCACAAAACCATATATATTATAAATGTCTTGTCTAATTGAGGGAGCCAACATTTTAACAGCTGATGAAAAGGAAGTGCTGTACGATCTTGTAACATTGCGACTGCAATCAAAGGAGACTTTGTCAAATAATGATTTCATAGCTTATTGTAATGGATTGATAGAATTATTTATTTTTTTCTATTAATGCTGCAACCAATTTTCCTGAAATTAACGACGGAGGAACTCCGGGTCCTGGAACAGTTAATTGGCCTGTAAAATATAAATTTCCAACTTTTTTACTCTTTAATTTAGGTCGTAAAAAAGCAGTTTGTAATAGGGTATTCGCCATTCCGTAAGCATTACCTTTATAGGAATTGTAATCTTTAATAAAGTCACTAACACAAAATGATTGCCTAAAGATAATATTATTTTTGATTTTCTGTTGCGTAATTTCTTCAAAACGTGACATAATTTTCAAAAAGTACTTTTCTCGTAGTTCCTCAGTATCCTCAATTCCAGGAGCTAATGGTATTAAAAAGATCCCTGCTTCACAACCTTCGGGTGCCACTGAATCGTCAGTTTTTGATGGGAAACTAGCATAAAAAAGTGGTTCTTCCGGCCAACTTGGATTGTCATAAATAGCTTCCGCATGTTTTTTAAATGACACATCGAAAAATAAAGTATGATGTTCTACATTTTCAACTTTTTTATCAAAACCAACATAAAATAATAGGGAGGAAGGAGCAAAAGTTTTCTTTTCCCAATATTTTTCTGAATAAGCTCGGTCAATTGGATCAAGTAAGGTTTCTGTATGATGGTAATCTGCACCACTTAAAACTAAATCGCAATAGTCTATTTTATTATTGACACTAATTCCGATTGCTTTTTTGTTTTCAACAATAATTTTGTCAACCGAAGCATTCGTTTTAAAAGTAACGCCTAATTCACGAGCTAAATTTTCAATGGCCAAAATAACGCTGTACATACCGTTTTTTGGATGCCATGTTCCCATTCCAAAATCAGCAAAATTCATGAAACTGTAAAATGCCGGCGTATCTGAAGGTTTTGCACCAAGAAATAAAACCGGGAATTCTAAAATCTGAATTAATTTATCGTTTGTAAAACGTTTACGAACTTCTTTGCTGATAGTTGAAAAAAACTGTCCAACTTTTAATGCTGTTTCAGGTGTGATTAGCTCTAACGGAGAAACACCGGGACGATAAACCAAATCTTTAATGGCAATATCATAATTGCTTTGAGCTTCAGCCATAAATTTTTCAAGAACAACGCCACTTCCTTTTTCAACCGTTTCAAAAGTTGCTATAATTTCAGGAAGATTGTCGGCAATAGTGACAAAACTATTGACTCCAAAATAAACTTTGTAAGCCGGTGATAGTTTTATTAATTCGTAGTAGTCAGATGGTTTCTTGCCAAAATCTTCAAAAAATCGCTCAAAAACATCAGGCATCCAATACCATGTTGGTCCGATGTCGAAAGTGAAATTGTTTTTAATAAGTTGACGTGCTCTTCCGCCAATTGTTTCGTTTTTTTCAAAGACTGTAACTTGATGTCCTTTTTGAGCTAAATAACAGGAGGCGGCAAGTGCCGAAAACCCTGAGCCGATGATGTATATTTTTCTCTTCATTTGTTTAACAAAAATAATAAAAAAGTTAAACAATAAAAGGAAAATTATATTTATTTTAAAGCATATATGTTAAATCTTTTATAGAGCTAAATATTTTAACTTTAGGGAATTGATTTTGATTTATATGTTCAGTAATTCTGCCAATTGTCCATAATTCATCGGTCTCATTATCGATAATTTCTTCGTAAAATTCCTTTAGATAATCATTTACTTTATCTTTTTCAGGTTCTACAGTCATGTATGATATATAAACCACGTTGTTAAAATAGCGTTTTATGTCTTTCAAACTATCAATTGGCACACTTTCACCTAAATAAACTGATTTGTATCCACTCAATATAATTTCGTAATTCAAATACATTAATCCTAATTCATGGATTTCATTTAAAGGTAAATACAAAACAAAAACTTTATCTGATTTTGTAGGTTCAAGAACCTGAATTTTTTCAGTATTGACTAAAAGTTTTTGCTTGATTAAATAACTAATAAAATGTTCATGAGCAGGTGAAATGGTATCGGTTTGCCAAAGCATTCCTATCTCATTCATCAACGGAATAAAAACCTCATAAAAAACTTCTCTAAAAGATTTTTCTGCAAGTAAATTATTATAAGTATTGAAAAATAAACTATGATCAAAGTTAATCATAGCCATTTTAAAAGCATTTATGGCATGATTCTTTACACTTTTATCAGATATGATTTCTCTAACCATGGCAGGTATTCTGTCTTCCGGAAGTTTAGATATTTTTGATATTTTATAGCCATGGTTATGAAGCAGTGTAATGTTCAAAAGCTTTTGTAAGCTAGCTAGATCATAGTATCTTATGTTAGTATCAGTTCGCATGGGCTCTAATACATTGTATCTTTTCTCCCAGATTCTTATGGTATGAGCTTTTATTCCTGAAAGGTTTTCAAGATCTTTAATACTGAATATGTTTTTAACGTTGTTCATTTTTTACTAAAATAAGTTAAACAAAAGTACTAAAAGTTTTAGTTTATAATCATCATACTTGATTTTTTTTTATAAAAGTTATGATTATACTAGCTTTTGTGAGAAAAAACAAGCCTCATAATGATTAAAACTAATATAGAAGCACAAGTAATTTTTTTTTGTGGATAAAAAGAATTGACTATTTTTCCGAAAAAATAGAAATGAAACCTGCTTTTAATTTTAGTTTAATAATAATGCTCTTATTTTTCAACGGTAATGCCCAAACAACCTATGAAAATTACTTCCGCAACGGAAATTTTAAACTTGAGAATAAAGAATTCAAAGCGGCAATTATGGAGTATACTAATGCTATTTCCATAAATAAGGAATCTTATGAAGTGTATTATAATAGAGGAATTGCTTACTTCGCAATTGAAAATTTTGATCTTGCTATTCAAGATTTTACAGAAACTATAAAATTGAATCCAAATTATACAGAAGCGTTCGGCAATAGAGGTTTGGCCTATTTTAGCTTAAAAAAATACAACGAAGCATTGATGGATTATAATGCTGCATTGGTTTTGAGGAATAATTTTCTGGAAGTGTATTTTAATAGAGCAAATTTAAGAATGAAACAAGACAAATTCGCTGAGGCTATTGCAGACTACACAAAAGTTTTAGAGTTAAAACCTAACTATGTAAAAGCAATAAGTAACAGAGGTGATGCTTATTTTGAAATGGGGAATTATTCAAAA
The DNA here is from genome assembly GCF_014638005.1 of Flavobacterium orientale. Lineage (GTDB taxonomy): Bacteria > Bacteroidota > Bacteroidia > Flavobacteriales > Flavobacteriaceae > Flavobacterium > Flavobacterium orientale. Next base: position 23,026 of record NZ_BMFG01000007.1, on the reverse strand, counting down.
GCAATCGTTGATTTTAATAAAGCAATTGAATTTGATTCCAAAAACGCAAAGTTATATTACAATCGAGGGAATGCAAAATTTAGTAAAGAAGAATACAAAGCTGCTTTAGCCGATTATAATTTGGCAATCGAATTAAATACAAAATATAGCGAAGCGTATTACAATAGAGCAGTTGTGAAATCTTTAATTGGAGATAATAATGGAGCTATTGATGATTATAATGAAATTTTAAAAGTTTTCCCCGAGGATGCTGATAGTTATGTGGGAAGAGGAATTTCAAAACACAGATTAGATGATTTTGAAGGAGCAATTATCGATTATACATATGCTATCGCAATTAATGGTGCTAATAAGGAAGCCTATTACAACAGAGGATTGTCAAAAGTACTGCTCAATCAAAAGGAAAATGCTTGTGCTGATTTTAAAAAATCGCTAGAGCTGCAACACGATAGTGCTACTGAAGCATTAAAAAAATACTGCCAATAAGTGGAAGATAAAAAAAACACACAAGTAAACTTGGTGTTTTTTAGTTTAAAGTCTTCATTCGTGACCACGATGGGATTCGAACCCACACGCCTTGCAGCACCACCCCCTCAAGATGGCGAGTCTACCAATTTCTCCACGTGGCCGTTGCTGAAAAAAGTAAAGACGTTGCATGCAACGTCTTTACTTTTTGTGACCCGACTGGGGCTCGAACCCAGGACCCCATCATTAAAAGTGATGTGCTCTACCGACTGAGCTATCGAGTCATTGCTATTCCAGAAATTAAAAAAATTGTGACCCGACTGGGGCTCGAACCCAGGACCCCATCATTAAAAGTGATGTGCTCTACCGACTGAGCTATCGAGTCAAATGCAATTTCTTGAATGCGGGTGCAAATATACGGTCTTATAATTTATTTTTCAAAGCAATTTTAGCTTAATTTTACGTTTTTTTATCATTTATTCTTAACCTTTTAGTTTATAGGTATTTAATTTAGTTATGAAAATAGTTTTAGTTGGTTATATGGGTTCAGGCAAGTCAGCCGTATCAGAAAAGTTGGCAAAAAAATTGAATTTGAAGGCTTTGGATTTGGATTTTATTATCGAAAAAAACGAAAATCAATCCATTTCTGATTTGTTTTTGAACAAAGGTGAACTGTATTTTAGAAAAAAGGAACATGAGTTTTTAAACAATTTGCTTTCCAATGAAACTGATTTTGTTTTGAGTTTAGGAGGAGGAACTCCCTGTTATGCAGGAAATCATCTTTTTTTAGAACAGCCCGATGTTGTTTCTATTTATTTAAAAACTACTATTGAAACATTAATTAATCGTTTAGAACCGGCAAAATCACAACGACCATTACTGGCAAATTTAAACAATGACGAGTTAAAAGAATTTATAGGAAAACACCTTTTTGAAAGAAGTTATTATTACAACTTTGCAAAACATACCATTTCAACCGATGCAAAATCTGTTGAAACAATTGTAAAGGAAATAGCTGATTTGTTATTCTAAATAAGCGTGATTGTTATTGTCTTCAAAAACAACTTGTACATGTTCTTTTAAAGAGGTAGAAAGTGAAATGCCTTTAAAATCAGCTTTTACAGGATATTTTTTATGATTTCGATCTACTAAAACAGCCGTTTTGAATTTCTTTAAAGGCACATCTAAAAAGTGTTTTACACCATAAACCAAAGTAGTCCCGGAATTCAAAACATCATCAACCAAAATAAGCCCTTTGTTTTGGTAGTGTTCGGCACTCAATGATGTTTTTATCGCTCGCGTAGGATTCGTTTTATCAATAATCACTTCACACAAATTGACTTTAAGAGAAGAAATCTCAGTCACATGAGCCGCTAATTTTTGAGCAAAAATATAACCATTTGAAGCGATACCCGCAATTACAATTTCATCTTCTTCAACAAATGTTTCATAAATCTGATAAGCGATTCGTCGTATTTTATTTTCGATTTCTTTGTGGGATAAAATGATATTTTGAGACATTGTTTTTATTTTTTCTCAAAGATAAAAAACAGTTCTTTATCTTTTCTGGGTTTTATTGAATTATATGCTGTTTCTAATGTTTTAATTTTAAAAAGTGGACTGAAAAGTTTTAAATAGTCTTCTTTATCTCCGCCAAATGGAGGTCCAATTTCAGTTAATGGAAAGTCAAACAACAAACCAATTGCTTTGCCTTTTTCTGTAAGTAATTCATGTGTTTTTTGTACATAATTTTCTCTTAAAACAGGATCAAGTGCACAAAAAAAGGTTTGTTCAATAATTAAATCAAATGAATTTTTAAGATCAAAAAAGTCATTTAAAAGAAAATGATTGGCGGGAACATTCTTGATTCTTTGTTTGCTGCTTTCAATTGCGTTTTCAGCAATGTCCACAACATAAACATTGGAAAATCCTTGTTGGTGTAGGTATTCTAATTCATAGGCATTTCCGGCTCCGGGAATTAAAATTTTCAGGGTTTTATTTTCTATTTGATCAATATACGCTTTTAGTGGCGTTGTAATAGTGCCAACATCCCAACCAATATCTTGCGTTTCATAACGTTTATTCCAATACGCTTTATTAAATTTCATCATCAATTACATCATTTGTATAGTCATCAATATCTCTCCTGTCTTTTTTTGTTGGCCTACCTTCTCCTGTTTTGCGGTAGTGTTCCTTACTCAATTTAATCATTTCTAAATGGGCAAAAGAAGCTTCGGGTGTCTCGTCTTTTCTATAGATATCTACTAATTTGGCTCCAACTCTGTTGGCAGGAATGGCTAAAACGCTGATTATATACGTAATTTGATCTTTTCTAAAAGTAATTTTGTCAGAAGGAAAGACTTCTTTGGAGGCTTTGGCTACTTGACCATTTACTGTAATTTGATTCTTTTTGCAAGCCTCTGTAACCATGTTTCTGGTTTTGTAATAGCGAACACACCAAAGAAATTTATCTACTCTCATAAAAATTCAGAATACTGCGTTAATTTTTATACAAAAATAAATCAAAATTGTATCTTGCGGCACAAAAAATAATAATAATGAATAGAATAAAAGCCTTTTTATATGTAATGCTTGCGGTTGGATTTTTTTCAGCTTGTAATAAAGATGATGGTGCTAAACCCGAACCACCTCGTGATTCGGCAGTGCAGTATGCTGCTGATATTGCTGCTATAGAAGAATTTCTTGAAAAGCATTATATCGAAGTAATCAACAACCCCGGTTTTCAAAATGATATGGACGTGGTTATCGAGGAAATTCCGGAAGGAGGAACTCAAACTCCGATTAAAGACCATCCGGATTTAACTTTCAGAATGGTTACTTTGAATGATGTTGAGTATAAAATTTACTATATTAAATTAAGAGAAGGGGTTGCTGAAAATCCTTCACCAACAAATGTTGATGCTGTTTTAGCTTCATATAGAGGTACTTTATTAAATGGTTCTCAATTTGATTATATGGACATTCCTTCAACAATGCTTCGTTTGGACAATGTAATCAGAGGATGGAGTGAAATTTTTCCTCAATTCAAGACCGGAAATTATACAACAAATGGTGATGGAACTGTGAGTTTTACAGATTTTGGTGCAGGTGTTATGTTTATACCGTCTGGTTTAGGTTATTTTAATTTATTTCAACCGGGTATTCCTCCTTATTCACCTTTAGTTTTTAGCTTTAAATTATACGAAATTGAAAGAATTGACCATGATAATGATGGAATTCCTTCTTATTTAGAAGATATAAATGGCGACGGTTATTTAACAATTGAAGATGATACAGACGGTGATGGAATTCCGGATTATAGAGATGTAGATGATGATGGTGATTTTAGATTAACCAGAGATGAAATTAAAGATGCCGAGGGTAATATTATTCCTTATGCAGATATTCCGGATTGTGGTGGTAATACAACAGATCCTGAACGTTTACGAAAACATTTAGATCCTGATTGTAATTAAAAAAATAGAAACATAAAAAATCCCGACAGTTTTTAAATTGTCGGGATTTTTTTATGATAGAAAATAGTTATTTTCTTTTGATAACTCTTTCTGCTGCTTCAACTATTGCTTGATTATTGAGTTTGTATTTTTCCATAAGTTGGTCAGGTGTTCCTGATTCTCCAAATGAGTCATTTACAGCCACAAACTCTTGCGGTAACGGATTGTTGGCCACTAAAGTTCTGGAAACACTTTCACCCAAACCACCAAGAATATTGTGCTCTTCTGCAGTTACAACACATCCTGTTTTAGCTACTGATTTCAAAATTGCTTCTTCATCTAATGGCTTAATGGTATGGATATTAATTACCTCTGCTGAGATACCTTTTTCTGCTAATTTTTCCGCAGCAATCAATGCTTCCCAAACTAAATGTCCTGTAGCTATAATAGTAACATCATTTCCTTCTTGTAATAAAATAGCTTTGCCAATCACAAAAGGTGCATCAGAAGGCATAAAATTTGGCACAACCGGACGGCCAAAACGCAAATAAACCGGACCATGATAGTCAGCAATTGCAATAGTGGCAGCTTTTGTTTGGTTGAAATCACAGGTGTTGATAACCGTCATTCCCGGTAACATTTTCATCAATCCGATGTCTTCTAAAATTTGGTGTGTTGCTCCGTCTTCACCAAGCGTTAAACCGGCATGCGAAGCACAAATTTTTACATTTTTATCAGAATAAGCAACTGATTGTCTGATTTGATCGTAAACTCTTCCTGTAGAAAAGTTAGCAAAAGTTCCTGTAAAAGGAATTTTACCACCAATGGTTAAACCGGCAGCAATTCCAATCATGTTAGCTTCTGCAATTCCAATTTGAAAAAAACGTTCCGGATGATTTTTTTTGAAATCATCCATCTTTAATGAACCAATCAAATCGGCACAAAGTGCTACAACATTTTCATTTTTTTGACCTAATTCAGTCAATCCGGCTCCAAAACCCGAACGGGTATCTTTACTTCCTGTATTTATGTATTTTTTCATTTTTTTATTGCTATAAGCTTTCGTCAATAGGCAATAAGCGTAGGCTTAAAGCATATTGCGTAAAGCAATTTTAATAATCCCCTAATGTTACCGCGTTTTGTTCCAAAGCTTTTGCAAGTTGCTCATCATTTGGAGCTTTTCCATGCCAAGCATGTGTATGCATCATATAATCAACACCATTACCCATTTCAGTATATAATAAAACACAAACCGGTTTTCCTTTGCCTGTTTTTGATTTGGCCTCGTTCATTCCCGAAATGATTGCTTCTAATGAATTTCCTTCTTTGATTTCTAAAACATCCCAATCAAAAGCTTCAAATTTTGCTTTCAAACTTCCCATGTGTAACACATCGTCAGTGGTTCCGTCAATTTGTTTGCCATTCAAATCAATAGTGGCAATTAAATTGTCCACTTTTTTTGCTGAAGCATACATTATGGCTTCCCAGTTTTGACCTTCTTGCAATTCGCCATCACCGTGTAATGAATAAATTAAATGATTGTCATTGTTTAGTTTTTTGGCTTGAGCGGCTCCAATTGCAACCGATAATCCTTGTCCTAAAGAACCGGATGCTATTCTGATTCCTGGCAATCCTTCGTGTGTAGTTGGGTGACCTTGTAATCTTGAATTGAGTTTTCTGAATGTTGCTAATTCCGCTACCGGAAAATAACCACTTCTGGCCAAAACACTATAAAAAACAGGTGAAATGTGACCGTTAGAAAGAAAAAATAAATCTTCGCCAACACCATCCATGTCAAATGTTTCCTTACGATCCATTAGGTTTTGATATAAGGCTACAAAAAATTCTGCACATCCTAAGGAACCTCCCGGATGTCCGGAGTTTACGGCATGAACCATGCGAAGAATGTCTCGTCTGACTTGAGTTACTAAGTCGTTTAGTTGTTGTGTGTTAAGTTTCATTATGCTTATAATTGTTAAACTGCTGCAAAGGTAATTCAATTATTATATTTTCTAGGTCGGGGGTTTATATTTTTTGGAAAGTTTTAAAGAAAAGTTGTTAGTAAGTCTGGTTTTTTTTAAAAGATAAATAATTCCTAAATCTCAGATGATAAATGCTATTTCTTTTATCTTTGCCGATTGTAAAATGTATATATGAAATTTGATTTACTCACAACAGACCCAAATTCAAAAGCACGTGCGGGTTCTATTACTACAGATCATGGTGTGATTGAAACACCAATTTTTATGCCTGTCGGAACCGTAGCTTCAGTTAAAGGAGTACATCAACGAGAATTAAAACAAGACATCAATCCGGATATTATTTTAGGGAATACCTATCATTTGTATTTACGACCGCAAACTTCCATTTTAGAACAAGCCGGTGGATTGCACAAATTTATGAATTGGGACCGAAATATTCTTACCGATAGTGGCGGATATCAAGTGTATTCCCTTTCATCCAACCGAAAAATTAAAGAAGAAGGGGTAAAGTTTAAAAGCCATATTGACGGTTCCTATCATTTTTTTTCACCGGAAAATGTCATGGAAATTCAACGAACTATTGGTGCTGATATTATCATGGCTTTTGACGAATGTACACCTTATCCATGCGATTACAATTATGCCAGACGTTCCATGCACATGACACATCGTTGGTTAGACAGATGTATCAATCATTTGGAAAAGTTACCTTTCAAATACGGTTATGAACAAGCTTTTTTCCCAATTGTTCAGGGAAGTACGTATAAAGATTTAAGACAACAATCAGCAGAATATATTGCTAATGCAGATGCGGTTGGTAATGCCATTGGCGGTCTGTCTGTTGGTGAACCTGCCGAAGAAATGTACGCCATGACAGAAGTAGTAACGGCTATTTTGCCTCAAAGCAAACCCCGTTATCTGATGGGAGTCGGAACTCCTATTAATATATTAGAAAATATTGCGTTAGGGATTGATATGTTTGACTGTGTAATGCCTACAAGAAATGCGAGAAATGGAATGTTGTTCACAGCAAACGGTTCTATAAATATTAAAAATAAAAAGTGGGAAAATGATTTTTCACCCATAGATGAAATGGGAATTACTTTTGTAGATACCGAATACACAAAGGCTTATTTGAGACATTTATTTGCCGCTAATGAGTACCTGGGGAAACAAATTGCCACCATTCACAATTTAGGATTTTATATGTGGTTGGTTCGCGAAGCAAGAAAACACATTATTGCCGGTGATTTTAGAGTTTGGAAAGAACAAATGGTGAAACAAATGAGTCAACGACTTTAATAATTCAAAAATACGACAATCGAATAATCCGATTTTCTAAATGAAAATAATTGATAAATACATTTTAAAACGATACATCGCTACTTTTGTGGTAATGCTGTTACTTTTTATCCCTATCGGGATCGTAATTGATGTTGCCGAAAAAATCAATAAAATCTTAGAAAGTGATGTGCCGTTTAAAGCGGTAGCTATTTATTATTTGGATTTTACGGTTTATTTTGCCAATTTATTATTTCCCATATTTTTGTTTCTTTCTGTAATTTGGTTTACATCAAAGTTGGCCAACAATACCGAAATTATTGCGATTTTAAGTTCCGGAATTTCCTATACTCGTTTTTTGAGACCTTATTTAATTGGAGCAACTTTGGTCTCAATTTTTGCATTAATTATGGGCTTTTTTCTTGTGCCAAAAGCCAGTAAAGGTTTTAATGATTTTAGATATACCTATCTTAAAAACAATGTTGAAGTACGCCAAAATTCAAATGTTTTCAGACAAATCAGCGATGATGAATTCATTTATGTAAGTAATTTTAATACTGTTTCTAAAATTGCGTACAATTTTTCATTGGAAAAATTTGAGGGTGAAAAATTAAAATATAAAATCACGGCAGGGCGATTAAAATTTAATGATAATGATAGCACCTATACCATGTTCAATTATCAAAAACGAACAGTTGGTGAGTTGGAAGATATCTTGGAAAGCGAAGTGAAAAAAGACACCGTTTTTTCGTTTGATTTGGAAGATTTAACACCGGTTATCTACATAGCTGAAACGCTCACTTTACCCGAATTAAACCGTTTTATAAAAAAAGAAAGAGATAGAGGAAATGCCAATATAAATACATATTTGGTTGTTTTGTACAAAAAGTATAGTTTACCGGTAACGGCATTTATTCTTACTTTAATTGCTGTCGCTGTTTCTTCAAAAAAACGTAGGGGAGGAATGGGAGTAAACCTTGCCATCGGAATTGTAATCGCTTTTACGTTTGTTTTCTTTGATAAAATATTCGGAACATTAGCAGAAAAATCAAGTGTGCCTCCTTTGGTTGCGGTTTGGCTTCCTAATATTGTTTTTGGTATATTAGCCTTCATTTTGCTTCGAAATGCTAAACGATAATAGTAAAAGTTATTTACACCTCCATTTAATAGTTTTTATTTGGGGTTTTACCGCCATTTTGGGCGAATTAATTTCTTTAGATGCCTTGCCTTTGGTTTGGTTTCGAATGATTATGGCAGTTGGATTTATTGCTATTTATTTTCTTTTCAAAAGACAATCACTCTTTATTTCAAAAAAATTATTACTGCTTTTTCTCTTCTTAGGGTTGGTGATTGCCATGCATTGGTTGACGTTTTTTAAAGCAATTAAAGTTTCAAATGTTTCGGTTACGCTAGCTTGTCTTTCAACCGGAGCTTTTTTTACCTCTTTTCTGGAACCTATTTTTTACAAACGTCGTATCGTTTGGTATGAAGTTCTTTTTGGATTGGTGGTTGTATTCGGACTTTATATCATTTTTAATTTTGAAGGCGATTATTATTTAGGTATTGTTCTGGCATTAACATCAGCATTTTTATCCGCTTTATTTTCTGTTTTAAACGGAAAATTGGCTCAAAAATACGACCCAACCGTGATTTCATTTTATGAGTTGTCAGGTGGTGTTTTGTGTTTTTCTATCTACCTGCTCTTAACGAATAGTTTCTCGGCTGAATTTTTTACACTCCAATCATCCGATTGGATATACTTGATTATACTTAGTTCAATCTGCACCGCATACGCCTTTATAGCATCTGTAAAAGTGATGAAATTTTTAAGTCCTTATACGGTAATGCTAACCATAAATTTGGAACCGGTTTACGGAATAATTTTGGCTCTTTTAATTTTTAAAGAAAAAGAACAAATGAGTTCCGGCTTCTATTTAGGTGCTGTTATTATTGTGGTTACCGTTATTTTAAACGGAATTGTTAAATATTATCTGAAACGCAAAGCCATAGCTAAAAAAGTAAATTTGCAGTAAAAACAATACGTCTTGCTTAAATTTAATTTTACATTAAAAAGTGATGGATAACATTAAAATTTACTTTTCATAACAATTTAAAATTCTATCTTTGCTATTCAAACTAAACTAAACTCATTTGACCTATGGAATATTTAGATTTTGAACTTCCCATTAAAGAGCTGGAAGATCAATTGGACAAATGCCAAATTATTGGAGAAGAATCCAATGTGGATGTAACGGCTACTTGCAAACAAATTGAAAAGAAATTAGAAGAAACCAAAAAGAAAATATATAAGAATTTATCAGCTTGGCAACGCGTGCAGTTATCGAGACATCCAAGCAGACCTTATACAATGGATCATGTTCGTGCTCTTTGTGGCGGAACTTTTTTAGAGCTTTTTGGTGATAGAAATTTTAAAGATGACAAAGCCATGATCGGCGGTTTAGGAAAAATTGGAGGCCAATCGTTCATGATTGTGGGGCAACAAAAAGGTTTTAATACCAAAACCCGTCAGTTCCGAAATTTTGGAATGGCAAATCCTGAAGGTTACAGAAAAGCCCTTCGATTAATGAAAATGGCAGAAAAGTTCGGAATTCCTGTTGTGACGTTAGTAGATACGCCGGGAGCTTATCCGGGTCTTGAAGCTGAAGAAAGAGGTCAAGGGGAAGCAATCGCCAGAAATATTTTTGAAATGTTACGTTTAAAAACACCAATTATTACCGTAATTGTTGGTGAAGGTGCATCGGGTGGAGCACTCGGAATTGGTGTTGGAGACAGAGTTTATATGTTGGAAAACACTTGGTATTCTGTAATTTCACCGGAATCATGTTCTTCGATTTTATGGAGAAGTTGGGAATACAAAGAAATTGCTGCTGAAGCTTTGAAATTGACTTCCTATGATATGAAAAAACAAAAGTTAATTGATGAAATTATTCCGGAACCATTAGGGGGAGCTCATTATGATAGAGAAACTACCTTTAAAACCGTAGAACAATATATTATAAAAGGATATAACGAATTAAAAGATTTATCAACAGAGGAGTTAGTAAGCCAAAGAATGGATAAATACAGTAAAATGGGAGAATACAAAGAATAAATCCTACATACTTACCTTTTAATCCGAAGCCTTGAAACTTCGGATTTTTTTTCGGTTATTAACATTTTTATTTACTTTTCAACAAATGTTTACTAACAACTCGAACACGTTTAATTTTAATTTTTGGTTACTTTAGCCTCATGGAAAATTTAAGAAATATTAACCCGATAAAAGTAGATAAAACTACGATTATACATCTTGAAAAAGGGAAGTTACCTCCACAGGCTTTAGACCTTGAAGAAGCGGTGTTGGGAGCAATGATGATTGACAAAAAAGGCGTAGATGAGGTAATTGATATTTTACAACCCGATGCTTTTTATAAAGAAGCTCATAAATATATTTTTGAAGCTATTGTTCAACTGTTCACCGACACACAACCAATTGACTTATTAACCGTTTCTTCTCAATTAAAAAAGAATGCAAAGTTAGATTTAGTAGGGGGCGATTTTTATTTGATTCAACTTACTCAAAAAATTGCATCTTCGGCTCACATTGAATTTCACTCACGAATCATTCTTCAAAAATACATTCAACGTAGTTTGATTAAAATCTCTTCTGAAATTATTGAAGAATCTTATGATGAAACTACCGATGTTTTTGATTTATTAGATAAAGCTGAGTCAAAACTTTATGAAGTAACGCAAGGAAATATTAAAAGAAGTTCAGAGACTGCTCAAAGTTTGGTCATTCAAGCTAAAAAAAGAATTGAAGAAATTGCAAATAAAGATGGTTTAAGCGGTGTTGCAACCGGTTTTGAAAAGCTGGATAAAGTGACCTCAGGTTGGCAACCTAGTGATTTGATTATTATTGCGGCTAGGCCGGGTATGGGAAAAACCGCATTCGTACTTTCCATGGCCAGAAATATGGCTATTGACTTCAATCAACCGGTAGCTGTTTTTTCGCTGGAGATGTCTTCTGTTCAGTTAATTACACGTTTGATTTCTTCTGAAACCGGATTGTCTTCTGAAAAATTACGAACCGGAAAATTAGAAAAACACGAATGGGAGCAATTAAGTGTAAAGGTTAAAAACCTTGAAAAAGCACCTCTATATATTGATGATACACCATCCCTATCGATTTTTGACCTTCGTGCAAAAGCCAGACGTTTGTCTTCACAACACGGAATCAAATTGATTATTGTCGATTATCTCCAATTAATGACAGCCGGCGGCGGCGGAAAAGGTGGCGGAAACAGAGAACAGGAAATTTCAACCATTTCCCGAAATTTAAAAGCTCTTGCTAAAGAATTAAATGTTCCGGTTATCGCATTGTCTCAGTTATCACGTGCCGTAGAAACTCGTGGCTCTAGCAAAAGACCTCTTTTGTCTGACTTACGTGAATCGGGTGCAATTGAGCAAGATGCCGATATCGTTTCGTTTATTTACCGTCCGGAATATTATAAAATTGACGAATGGGATGACGATGAACAATCGCCAACAGAAGGACAAGCAGAATTTATTATCGCTAAACACAGAAACGGAAGTTTGGAAAATATACGATTAAAGTTCATCGGAAACCTAGGAAAATTTGACAATTTAGATGATTTTACGTCAGGTTATAATGACTTGCCTTCAAAAATGAATTTAGATGACGCTCCATTCATCACGAAAAACTTACCAAGTGCCAATGAGGCTTTTGGAAGCAATCTCAACAATGATGACGATGATAGTGAAGTGCCATTTTAAGAGTTAATCCGCGAAAGCGGATTTTTTTTATCATTTTCTTCACATTAAAAAAGTTATCTTTGAAATAAAAAAGGCGATGCGTTTCATTCAAAACTATATGCTACTACTTTTTCTGATTTTGTCATTCAATGCCAAAGCTTCATTTATTTTGTTGCCAATGGATGAAACGACACAGCAAAATCATTTAAAAGCTTATGGAATAACTTTTTGGGCTTTAGAACAAGATTATAAAGTGAGTTGGTTACTTAATTATAGAGGGGGTTCTTTTTTATTGCCCGATGCCCAAGAAATCAGAAAAGAATGCCAAATAAGAGGGGTGAGTTTTGAAATTTTATCAGACAGTCAAACCAATTCCATTCTTGAAGAAATTAATAGTCCATCGCAAAACATGGAGGCTGTTGTTTTAGAAAAAGCACCCAGAGTTGCAGTTTATACACCTAAAGGGAAAAAGCCTTGGGATGATGCCGTTACTTTAGTTTTGACCTATGCGGAAATTCCTTTTACAGCTGTTTATGATGAAGAAGTACTCTCCGACCAATTGTTACTTTATGATTGGTTGCACTTACATCATGAAGATTTTTCGGGTCAATATGGTAAATTTTTTGGAGCTTATAGAAATGCACCCTGGTACATTGAACAAAAAAAAGAAGCTGAAACTTTGGCAACTAAATTAGGTTTTTCTAAAGTCTCTGAAGCCAAATTAGCGGTTTCAAAAAAAATTAGAGATTTTGTGATTGGCGGCGGCTTTATGTTTGCCATGTGTTCGGCTACCGATAGCTTTGATATTGCTTTGTCTGCCGATGGTGTAGATATTTGCGAACCCATGTTTGATGGCGATGAAAGTGAACCCAATTACCAATCGAAAATTGATTATTCCAAAACATTTGCATTCAAGGATTTTATTCTGGAACGAAGACCAACTATTTATGAGTTTTCAGATATTGACATGACTACCAAACGTAAAATTCCAATGGAAAAAGATTATTTCACTTTGATGGAATATTCCGCAAAGTGGGATCCGATTCCAACTATGTTATGTCAAAATCATACACAATTAGTGAAAGGCTTTATGGGGCAAACCACTTCATTTGATTCCGATTTAATCAAATCTAATGTGTTGATTATGGGCGAAAACAAATACAATGGCGAAGCAAGATACATCCACGGAACCAAAGGAAAAGGAATGTTTACCTTCTTTGGAGGCCACGACCCTGAAGATTACCAACACTTGGTAGGGGATGCACCAACGGTATTAGATTTACATCCCAACTCACCGGGATATCGTTTGATTTTAAATAATGTTTTGTTTCCTGCGGCTAAGAAAAAGAAACAGAAAACCTAAAATAAATTAATAAGAACTAAAAAATCCAAAATCATAATTCAATTGATTTTGGATTTTTTAGTTTAAAAATGAATGTAAAATCAATTCAAACTCTCTTCATTTTCTTTGTCCAAATATTCTTGAACAATATCAATTGCATTAGTAACAACATCACTTAAAGCCGTTATAAAGGTGCCTTCATCAGCAATATTGATAGCATGTTTGATGGCTTCAATTTCTTTAGTTATGATTTCATAAGTAACTGGTCGGTTCGCTTTTTGAATGCCCTCCAAAATCAAATCTATGATCTCTTGTTCGGTTCGGCCTCGTAAATGTTTTTCCTGACGGATAATAATGTGATCAAACATTCTCGCTGCAATTTCAGCACAATCTTTTATGTCTTCATCTCTTCTGTCGCCAACACCGGCAATAATTCCAATTTTTCTGGTGGCTTCAATGTTACTCAACAAATCTTCAATAGCCGAATATCCAGCCGGATTGTGAGCAAAGTCAATCATTACTTTGAATCGTTTAAATTCAAAAATGTTCATTCTTCCCGGAGTTTGAGCCACACTCGGAATAAATGTTTGAAGCGACAAACTGATATCATCCGTTTTAAATCCATACAAATAACTAGCTAATGTTGCAGCTAAAACATTCTGAATCATAAATTTAGCTTTCCCTCCCAAAGTCAACGGAATATGTAATACTTTTTCAATTCTAATTTTCCAATCGCCTTTTTTGATGGTTATAAAGCCATTTTCATAAACCGCTACAATCTTACCTTCTCTACTTAGTTTTTTTACAACCGGATTTTCTTCATCCATCGAAAAATAAGCAATATTACAGCTTAAATCATTGGCTATTTTTAAACATTGATCATCTTCCGCATTCAAAATGGCCCAACCGTCTTTTTTGACACTTCTAACAACAACGGCTTTTACACGTGCCAAATCATCAAGTGTGTCTATGTCATTCAATCCCAAGTGATCTTCTCTAATATTGGTTATGATAGCAATATCACAGCGGCTAAATCCTAACCCCGATCTTAGAATGCCTCCTCTGGCAGTTTCTAAAACAGCAAACTCCACCGTTGGATCTTTTAAAATATATTCAGCACTTATGGGTCCGGTTGTATCTCCTTTTTCCAACATGTGGTTTTGGATATAAATTCCGTCAGAGGTAGTAAATCCTACTTTATAACCATTGTTTTTTACAATATGAGCTAACAATCGGGTAGTGGTCGTTTTACCATTTGTTCCTGTTACAGCGATAATCGGAATTCGACTTGGCTTTCCGGGAGGATAAAGCATGTCAATTACCGGAGCTGCAACGTTCCTTGGTAATCCTTCTGATGGTGCCAAATGCATTCTGAAACCGGGTGCCGCATTTACTTCTAAAATGACACCACCATTTTCTTTTAAGGGTTGCGTTAAATTTTCTGCCATAATATCTATACCGCATACATCCAATCCAATGACTCTTGAAATACGTTCCGCTAAGAAGATATTTTCAGGGTGCATCATATCAGTGACATCTACAGAAGTTCCTCCTGTACTTAAATTGGCAGTTGATTTTAAATAAACGGTTTCACCATTGTTGGGAATGGTTTCAAGGGTGTAGCCTAATTTTTCCAATAAATCCGTTGTATCTCTATCAACAGTAATTTCTGTTAACACATTTTCATGGCCATAACCACGTCTCGGATCTTTATTGGTTATATCAATGAGTTCTTGAATGGTATGCTTGCCGTCACCTAAAACATGAGCCGGAACTCTTTTGGCTGCGGCAACTAACTTGTTGTCAATTACTAAAACTCTAAAGTCAAAACCGGTTATAAATTTTTCAACTATAACCCTTCTACTGAATTTTTTTGCGTGTGCCAAACCCTCAACAGCGTCTTCCCAAGTAACAACATTGATGGAAGCTCCTTTGCCATGATTACCGTCCAAAGGCTTGATTACAATGGGATATCCAATTTTTTTAATGGTGAGTTCTAAATCTTCTTCGTCAACACAAATCGAACCACTGGCAACGGGGATGGAAGCCAATTCTAACATTCGCTTAGTTTCTTCTTTATTACATGCAATATCTACAGCTATATTACTCGTTTTACAAGTAATTGTAGCTTGAAATCGCATCTGATTTACACCATAACCCAACTGAACTAAGGAATTTGTTCCTAATCGAATCCACGGAATATCTCTCGAAACAGCTTCTTCAACTATACTTCCGGTTGAAGGCCCCAGTCGAACTCGCTCTCTGATTTCTTTCATTTTTTGAATGTCGGCTTCCAAATCATAATCGGTTCCGGCAATCAAAGCTTCGGCAATTCTAACCGAACTTTCCGCAGCAAACATCCCTACATTTTCTTCCGTATAACTAAAAACTACATTGTAAATTCCGGGGGTTTTGGTTTCACGAGTTCTGCCAAAGCCGGTTTCCATACCCGCTAGAGTTTGAATTTCTAAAGCAATATGTTCAATAACATGCCCCATCCAAGTGCCTCTCTCTATACGCATAAAGAAACCTCCTCGAACTCCTTCAGAACAACGATGTTCTATCATAGTTGGAAACATAGCTTCCAATCGTTCTCTGAAACCGTCAATTTTGTTGGTAGGATATTGTTCCATCTCTTCTAAATCGAGACGCATTTGAATGAGTTTTTTGCGTTGAACACTCCAAATATTTGGACCACGAAGAGCTTGAATTTTTAATATTTTCATAAATCAGAAAAATTGATTAATTGAGTAATGTTTTGTAATGTGTAATGGATTTGTTAAAAATAAGGAATATTTGCTTTACTAAAACACTTTTTTTGCTTGGTTTTCTGATTTTTAATTGAATTAACTACTATAATTGAAAATAATGATTGATTTTCAGAATTTTATACTGAAAATATTTTTTATAACGGATAGTTTGATACAATTGATAAGGGTTCGCAAAAGTTTTAAACCGATGTAGAATAGTTTTAAGTCCCTTTTTTATTCGTTTAAATTCAAATAAAATACATTGTATAATTTTAAGTTTTTGCTATTTTTACCAAATGAATAGCAAAGGAAAATTAATAATTATTGGAGGTGCTGTAGACAAGGGAAGTTTTACAGAATCAAGTTTTGATCGAGACGTTTCAAAAAATATGAATTTTTTTGAAAAAGGAATCATCAAACGAATCATCGAAGAATCTAAATATAAAGAAAATTCAAGAATTGAAGTCGTAACTACTGCTTCTAAAATTCCTCGTGAAGTGGGTCCTGAATATGCTAAAGCCTTTCGTTATTTGAATGCTTCCAATGTAGATGTATTACACATTGAAAAGAGGGAACAAGCCAATGATAAGGAAGTATTAGAAAGATTAACCGCAGCCAATATAGTGATGTTTACCGGAGGTGATCAATTGCGATTGTCGTCTATTTTGGGTGGAACAAAATTTCATGATATTTTATTAGATAAATACAAAAATGAAGATTTCATTTATGCCGGAACATCTGCTGGTGCTGCTGCGGCTTCCAACAATATGATTTATCAAGGCAGTAGTCATGAAGCTTTATTAAAAGGAGAAGTAAAAATAACAAGCGGACTAGGCTTAATTGATGACGTGATAATCGATACCCATTTTGTGCAAAGAGGCCGAATAGGAAGATTATTTCAAGCGGTCGTTGGAAATCCGAAAGTGCTGGGAATTGGTTTAGGGGAGGACACCGGACTATTAATTACCAACAATAGTAATATGGAAGCAATTGGTTCCGGACTTGTGATTTTAGTTGATGGTCGCGAAATAAAAGATACCAATCTTACACAAGTAGAATTAGGACAACCCGTTTCTATCAATCATTTAGTAACCCATGTAATGAGCATGTATGATACGTTTAATTTAGAAACATACAAAATGCACATTCATTCGTCACAATACGTATAATAATAATAATAAATTTTTCGGAACACAGATTGAAGAAATTATATAAATTTTAAAAATTTCTTTAATCTGTGTTCTTTTATAATATTCGATTATGTCAAAAATAATTATCCACGGAGGTTTTTTCTCAGAATCATCAACCAATCTCGAAACGAAAATCGCCAAGCAAAAAGCGTTACTTCAAATTGTAAAAGAGGCATATGACTATTTAAAAACACATTCTGCTTTAGAAACAGTGGTTTATGCTGTGTCATTGTTGGAAGATGATGAATTGTTTAATGCAGGAATCGGTTCCCAAATTCAAAGTGATGGTAAAATCAGAATGAGTGCTGCTTTGATGGACGGGACTTCTATGAAAATGAGTGGTGTAATTAATATTGAAGAGGTAAAAAACCCTATTCAAGTTGCTGAAGTCTTAATGAATGTTGACGATAGAATTTTAGGTGGTAGTGGAGCTACAAATTTTGCCAGAAAACACGGTTTTGAAAAGTTTTCAACTGAAATCCCTCAACGAAAAGCGGAATATGAAGCCAAATTAGAAGCAACCCGAACGGGAACTGTGGGTTGTGTAGCATTAGATTCAAATGGAAAAATTGCTGTAGCGACTTCAACCGGAGGTAAAGGTTTTGAAATTCCGGGTCGTATTTCTGATTCTGCAACCGTTGCCGGAAATTATGCTAACGAGTTTTGTGGCGTTAGTTTAACCGGTGTTGGCGAAGATATTGTGAGTGGGGCAGTGGCTACAAAAATAGTAACTCGCGTAACAGATGGTTTTTCATTAGAATCAGCATTTGAAAAAACATTTAACGAACTCAAACCCTTTGATGGTTTTGCAGGAGCAATTGCTATCGATAAAAAGGGAAATATGTACCATCAAGATTCACATCCTTCAATGGTTTTTGCAAGTTTTGATGGGGAAAAAGAAGAGGTTTTTAAATAACTAACTCAAATTTCAACCTTGCTTCAATTTTGTTTTGGATAAAAAAACGTCTTTGTTTAGTGAAATACTATACGCTAAACTCATAAAAATACACCACGAGATTAAAAAGGAGGGAAACTTTTCTACTCCAAACTGTAAGTAATCATTTTTAGAGAAAACCAACATTACAATAACTACCAACACATAACATGTTGTAATTGCCAAAAAACTAAATTTCAAATTATTTACTTTAAATAGAAAGGAATGAAAGTAAAACAATAACAATGCTGCAAGATATCCGCCAATGGTTATCATTATAATTCCTTCATATTCTGTAATTTCTTCAGATGAAATAGCAATTAACCATTCGTCAAAGAAATAAATGACAATTGCTAATCCCAAGAAAACTAAATAACTTTGACCTAAAGTTAAGAGTATACCCAATGGACGACTTGTTTTTAATTTATCTAAATTTGGTAAACTAACAGATAAAGCAAATACTAAGGGTAAGTAGAACAAAGCTTTTTCCACAGAAGGAACCGCTAGCATAGTTACTATCACTAAAAGAGAGCCTAATACAATTCGAAACATACCTTTGAGTTTAATGAAAAGATTAATTTTGTATAAATATAATACAAATAAAAAAGTGCTGCCTGAAAAGACAACACTTTTATATATAAGTAAGTTAAAATCGGGTTTAAAAAACGTTTATTTTACTTTATTCAAAATTGCTTTGAAAGCTTCCGGATGATTCATTGCTAAATCAGCAAGCACTTTACGGTTCAATTCGATACCGTTAGATTTTACTTTTCCGATAAATTGAGAATAACTCATTCCTTCCAATCTTGCACCTGCGTTAATACGCATAATCCATAACGAACGGAAGTTTCTTTTGTTTTGTCTTCTATCACGGTAAGCATAAACCATGGCTTTTTCAACCGCGTTTTTAGCAACCGTCCAAACGTTTTTACGTCTGCCAAAGTAACCTTTGGCTTGCTTTAATACTTTTTTTCTTCGTGCTCTTTTAGCAACAGAATTTACTGATCTTGGCATAATTTTCTTGTTTTTTTGTAGCAGGCGTCCCGAATTTAATCAAGGGAACTTATCGGCCATACTCCAAGGTTATTAAATAATTTTTAACCTAAAGAATTAATTAATGAAGCACCAATGACTAATTACTAATCACTAGTTACTAATCACTAATTATATAATTCTTAATTGTTGTTTAATGCTTTTCTCATCGGTTTTGTGAACCAAAGTCGAATGAGTTAAAGCTAACTTACGCTTTTTAGATTTTTTAGTCAAAATGTGACTTTTAAAAGCGTGCTTTCTCTTGATTTTTCCAGAGCCAGTTACTTTGAATCGCTTCTTAGCACTGGATTTTGTTTTCATTTTAGGCATAATTTCCCAAATTTATTTGTGATTCAACTTACTTACTTTTTTTAGTTTCTAATAGCTAAGAAGTTAAGTGTTTGAGATTTATTCTTCTCAGTAACTCAGAACCTCAGTTTCTTAGGAACTTATTTCTTCTTTTTCGGAGCAATGAACATAATCATTCGCTTCCCTTCAAGAACAGGTAAAGCCTCTACTTTCCCATATTCTTCTAAATCTTGAGCCAAACGTAATAAAAGAATTTGACCCTGTTCTTTATAAATGATAGAACGTCCCTTAAAAAACACAAAGGCTTTTAATTTGGCTCCCTCTTTTAAGAATTTCTCAGCATTCTTTTTCTTAAACTCATAATCATGTTCGTCAGTCTGAGGTCCAAATCGAATCTCTTTGACAACAATTTGAGACGATTTAGCTTTGAGCATTTTTTCACGCTTCTTTTGCTCGTAGATAAACTTACCATAATCCATAAGTTTACATACTGGCGGTTCTGCGTTTGGAGAAATTTCAACTAAATCTACTTCAAATTGTTCAGCCAATCGTAAGGCTTCACCAATTTTAAATACTCCCGGTTCAATATTTTCTCCTACCAAGCGAACTTCTGGTACACGAATTTCTGAATTTGTTCTGTGTGCCGCTTTTTTTTCTACTCTGGGTTGATAACCCCTGTTGTTTCTAATTGCTATGACTGTAAAGTTTTAGTTAGACTTAAATTCTTTTAATGTTTTCTTTATTTCTTCATCTACAATAGTAGCAAATTCTTCTATTGTACATGTGATATTTCCTTTTCCTTCTTGACCGTGTCGTCGTACAGAAATTGTATTGTTTTTTTCTTCTTCTTCACCAACTATAAGCATAAAAGGGATTTTACTCACCTCTGCTTCTCTGATTTTCTTCCCAATTGTCTCATTGCGGTTGTCAATCAGGCCGCGAATTTCGTGATTTTCTAGCAGATTTAAAACTTTTTTGGCATAATTTTCATATTTCTCACTTAAACTCAATATAATAGCCTGTTCAGGCATTAACCATAGTGGGAAATTTCCTGCTGTATGCTCCAGTAGTATTGCTATAAATCGTTCCATTGAACCAAATGGTGCTCTGTGAATCATCACAGGACGGTGCATTTCATTGTCTGCTCCTTTATAATTCAATTCAAAACGCTCCGGTAAATTATAATCTACTTGTATTGTTCCTAATTGCCATTGTCTGCCCAAAGCATCTTTCACCATAAAGTCTAATTTCGGTCCGTAAAAAGCAGCTTCACCACTTTCAATAACATAATTCAATCCTTTATCACGAGCCGCACTAATAATGGCATTTTCGGCTTTTTCCCAGTTTTCAACGCTGCCAATATATTTATCAGGATTTTCTAGATCTCTAACTGAAACCTGAGCAGTAAAATTTTCAAACCCTAAAGAACCAAAAACATAAAGCACTAAGTCAATTACATTTTTAAACTCGGCATCCAATTGTTCAGGTGTACAAAATATGTGGGCATCATCTTGTGTAAATCCACGAACTCTTGTCAATCCGTGCAATTCACCACTTTGCTCATAACGATATACAGTTCCGAATTCAGCATAACGCTTTGGCAAATCTTTATAACTCCAAGGTCTTGTGTTGTAAATTTCACAGTGATGCGGACAATTCATCGGCTTTAACAAAAACTCTTCGCCTTCTGCCGGAGTGTGTATCGGCTGAAAACTATCAGCACCATATTTTGCATAATGTCCCGAAGTAACATATAATTCTTTCTGACCAATATGTGGTGTTACCACTTGCTCATAACCTGCTTTTTTCTGAGCTTTTTTCAAAAATTGCTCCAAACGATCACGCAATGCAGCTCCTTTTGGCAACCATAACGGTAAACCTTGACCCACTTTTTGTGAAAAAGCAAATAAATCCAACTCTTTTCCTAACTTTCTGTGGTCTCTACGTTTGGCTTCTTCCAATAATTCCAAATACTCTGTCAAATCTTTCTGCTTCGGAAACGAAATGCCGTAAACACGAGTCAGCTGCTTGTTCTTTTCATCACCACGCCAATAAGCACCTGCCACACTCATGATTTTCATCGCCTTAATCAATCCCGTATTTGGAATATGACCACCGCGACACAAATCAAAAAAGTTAGCATGATCACAAAACGTAATCGTTCCGTCTTCTAAATTCGAAATCAATTCCGTCTTATACTCATTATTTTTATATACTTCCAAAGCCTCCGCTTTCGAAACCGAACGCATTTTAAACTCATGCTTCTCTCTTGAAACTTCTAAAACCCGGTCTTCAATGGCTTTAAAATCGGCTTCTGTAATTTTTGTATCACCAAAATCCACATCATAATAAAACCCATTATCAATCGCCGGACCAAGCGTTAACTTAATGCCCGGATATTGCTCCTCCAAAACTTGAGCCATCACGTGCGAAGTCGAATGCCAAAAAGCCTTTTTACCCTCCTTGTCATTCCACGTATATAATAGGAGTGAACCATCCGCGGTCAATTCCGTCGTCGTTTCCACAATAGTGCCGCTATACGACGCAGAAATCACATTTCTCGCCAAACCTTCACTAATACTTCTCGCAACATCCATCGGAGTTGAATGCTTCTCAAACTCCTTAACCGAACCGTCAGGTAAACTAATTTTTATCATGCCTAAATTTTTATGGACTGCAAATATATAAGATTACAAAATCCCACACAATATATATAGGTAATATTAAAACAACATTTTGAAGAGTTTACTGAGATCTATTTCTCGCTATCTATTCCCACTCTTTCTTCGTCCTCTCACGTCAATTATAAGAAGACCTTCTGTCTAGCCATAATATAAAGAGTAAGTTGCTTTTACCCAAAGCGATTATAAAGAGCAAAGGTATAGAATAGTTTAGGTATAATCACAATTGTAGTAATTATAATGTAAGTGTATTGTAACAATATAGTAAGTATATAGTAACCTAAATACAGAAAATACACCTCTTTAGTACGATAATGAGCCAGTTATAAGTAAGTGCTAAATAGTGCTGCTACTTAGAAGCAACAAACCCATCGGCCCAATCCATTACAGCGAAGTAGTTTTCAAGCCCATTTTCAAGTCACAGTTCATTCCGTAGGACACGAGCGTAAGCGAACTGGCGAAGCAATCTCAGCTAATTAAGTTTCGTGTCTTTCTTTCTTAGTGGCAAAAACTAAATAGTGCGTAGCAATCCTTTTCCGTGCTTTCTGAGAGAATAAAGTTCTTCTCGAACTCGCAACCCTAACCTGAACAAAAAAACTTTTTCCATTTCCATCTCATAACCAACGCATTAAAAAAAAGATTGCAAAAGAGATTAAAAAAGATTTGGAAAGCCCAAAAAGAGTACTACTTTTGCACCCGCAATGAGAGCGACGTTCTGAGTTAAAATGGAGTTTAAAAAAATCTGAAAAAAGATTTGGTAGGAGAAGCAAAAGAGTATTATCTTTGCCCTCCGCAAGCGACAAAAACTGTGATTAAAAAGCTATAGAAA
>NZ_BMFG01000006.1:215156-241140 GCF_014638005.1 Flavobacterium orientale | reverse complement strand
CACAAGAATCTGTTGCTGTTAATGTTACTGCTGCAGGAACTGATCCACAAGATACAGTTACGTTTGCAGGTAATGCCTCAACAAAGCTTGGTGCTGTTGTGTCTTCAACTGTGATAGTTTGAACATGTGATACTGAGTTACCACAAGCATCTGTTGCTGTCCAAGTTCTAGTGATTATTGTTGATCCTGCACATGAACCTGCTACTTCACTTTCTGTAAAAGTTACCGTTGCTGTTCCACAAGAATCTGTTGCTGTTAATGTTACCGCTGCAGGAACTGATCCACAAGATACAGTTACGTTTGCAGGTAATGTCTCAACAAAGCTTGGAGCTGTTGTGTCTTCAACTGTGATAGTTTGTTGAGCCGTACCAACATTTTGACAATCATCATATGCTTTATATGTTCTTGAAATAACTGTTGGACATGAACCTGTAAAAGTATCAATATAATATACTGATGTAATAATTGAAGTATCTGTTACAGTTCCACCCAATTGGTTAAATAATTGAATCGTAATTGCTGTTTCAGTTGCTGAATAAGGAGGCGTGTTTGAAACAAACTGCGTTCCACAACCTTGAACAGTCGTTGCTGAAGGTGCAGTTACAACAGGTGGAACAAGATCACCAACTGAAATAGTTGCTTGAAATGATTTTTCACAACCAAAAGAATCTTTAACCACAACGGAATAATTTCCTGGGGCTAAATTGGATACATTCTGAGTTGTTGCACCATTACTCCATAAATAAGTATAGGGTGCTGTTCCTCCTGAAACATTCAAATTAATTGAGCCGGTTTGACCTCCACTACATCCTGGCGAATTTACATCACCTGTAATCTGAAGTTCATTCGGACTATTAATTACAACTACAAATGAACTAGTTAGATTTTGAGAATCTGTAACAGTCAATGTTGCCGTATTAGTCAAACTATTATAAACATGTGTTGGATTGTCAATAGTAGCATCTGTTGTGCCGTTAGTGTCAAAATCCCATACATAAGTATAAGGCGGAATACCACCATTTGTGGTAGAATCAAAATTTACAGTAGTTTGATTACCTACTCTACAAGCAGTATAATCAAATTGAACTGCTAAAGGAGCAGCAATAATTGTATTACCACCAAACTCACATTGTGATTTGTTATAAGCATTACAAGTATAAGAATTTTGTAAATTAGAATTATTAGTAGTCCAAGTTACCAATACTCTTGATAAAGAAACTTCTTGACCACAAACCCAATTAAATGGACCAAACAATTGGCGTTGACCTGCACCGGGAGCTATATCCCCCATCCACACATTTAAAGAGGTAAGTACATTGTTAATATACAAATCGGCAAAAAGTCTACCATTGTGAACAGTAGAGTTTGAATTGGATGTATAATTTAACATCACATAAACCGATTGTGTAGTTCCGGGTATACAAGTCGTATTATTAATAGGAACTCCATTCACATTGGTTAAACTCAAATACACTTGATCCAAAGTATAGTTATTTGAAGTACAATTAAAGTAATTCAAATAATAACTAGGAGGATTACCACACAAACGTAAATCTGGTGTTTGCGGAGTAAATTGAGCGTATAAATTACTATAACTAATGAATATTAATAATAGTAAAAAAGATAATTTTGTTTTCATACTGTCTCTTTTAACAATCTATGATTTGATTTTTGATTATATTTTTTTGCTAACAAAACCGATTTAGATGAATAATCAACTAAAATGTTTTGTGGTAAAAAAAAGGTCAAAATAGAATTTGAAAATTTTTTTAAATCGATTAAGATTGGTTTTAGTAACCTTATCTTAATTTTAGTCTCTAGTGAGCAAACAAGTAAATATGTTATTAACTTGTTTTGTGGAGACCGGGTCTTGAAGGAAGATATTTTTTCTCTTTCCATAATACACTAGTGTTTGTTAATACTGTCATTTTGTAGATTTTGGGTTTAAAACTATTTTAATGCTTGTCTTCGAAAATTTATTTTTACGGAGCTAAGCTATATACATAATAAAAATTTTGTTCATTTTTTCTGTAACTAACCTAAAAACTCGATAAAAAACACATTTTTATACAATTTAGTGGTTTAAAATCACATAATTTAAATTCAATTCCTTCTGTTTTTTCCTTCATTTTAGACTAAAAATTGTTACTTTTAACAAGGTTATTAACAGTCCTTTTATCAGAAAAACTAAATTTTCTGAGTTCGAATGTATAAAGTTGAAATGAATAAAAAAAATATTTTATCGATTAAATGCATTTTTTTATCGATTAAAAGCGTTAAAAGTGTTTTTTATGTAAGAAATTATCACTTTATCAATCGATGAAGTGCAAATTAAGACTATAAAATACTTCTTTTGGAAAAGTAAAATCTAAACATTTTATTAACAATTGTAGAAATAATTACAATTTGAACAATAATTTATTCAACTGCAATAAATTTTGTACATTGGTACATAAACTTAAAAATGAATTAAAAATGAAAA
Organism: Flavobacterium orientale; assembly: GCF_014638005.1. GTDB lineage: Bacteria > Bacteroidota > Bacteroidia > Flavobacteriales > Flavobacteriaceae > Flavobacterium > Flavobacterium orientale. The sequence continues at coordinate 238,658 of NZ_BMFG01000006.1, read as the reverse complement.
ATTTGATTTTAATTCGACATGCAAAATCTAGCTGGGATTCTCCTCTAATTGACAAAGAAAGATCATTAGCAACAAGAGGAATTAAGGATGCTCACTTAGTTGCTACAACTATAAAAAACAGCATACCTTCTAAAAATTTAATTTGGAGTAGTACCGCTAAAAGAGCCTCGGAAACAGCAATTATCTTTGCCCAAAATTTGTCATGGCCATTAGATAGTATAATTTTTAGAGATGAACTTTATACTTTTGATAGTAATGTGTTAGAGAAAATTATAAAATCATGTCAAGATAGTTATGAAAATGTTATTCTTTTCGGACATAATGAGGCTATCACAGAATTTGTTAATAAATTTGGGGACATTTATATTGATAATGTTCCAACTTCAGGATTTGTATCTATACAATTTGAAACACTAAATTGGTCATCAATAAAAAATGGTAAAACGAATAAAACCCTATTCCCAAAAGATTTAAAATGATTAAAGCCATTTCGTACCGCTATATTGACAGAGAAAAAAGTTGGTTAAATTTTAATGCGAGAGTACTACAAGAAGCAGCAGACCCAACTGTTCCGTTACTAGATCGTCTTCGTTTTTTAGGTATTTTTTCAAATAATTTAGATGAATTTTTTAGAGTTCGCTTCGCTGCAATTAGGCGATTGAGCTTATCTGGTCTTACCGGAGAAAAAGTGTTGGGTGGCATCTCTTCGCAACAATTACTAAATGACATAACTGAAATTGTAATCAAACAACAATCTGAAAGTTTACGAATTTTAAACAGCATTGAAAAGGAACTTGAAACGGAAGGCATCTATATCATTAATGAAAAAGAGATTACACAAGACCAAGAAAGCTTTCTAAACGATTTATTTGTTCAAAAAGTGAGCCCTGCCCTGGTAACAATCATACTTAATGACTTAGCTGAGTTTCCGATATTAAAAGATACTTCCGGCTATTTGGCTGTTAAAATGGTGATGAAACCGGAAAATGACGACGTAAAATCTGGATTTTTAGGTTTTAAAAAACCAAAAAAAGAAATTCGTTACGCAGTTATTGAAATTCCAAAAACAATCAATCGCTTTGTAGAATTGCCATCTACTGCAAATAAAAAATACATCATCCTTTTAGATGATGTGATACGATATAATCTAAATAAAATCTTTACAATTTTTAACTACGAGAGTATTCAAGCTCACATGATTAAAATTACTCGTGATGCTCAGTTAGAAATTGATAGTGATTTAAGTAAAAGTTTGGTAGAAAAAATTTCTGAAAGTGTTCGCGACCGAAGAATTGGCGAACCTGTTCGTTTTGTTTATGACCAAGCTATCGATAAAGATACATTAAAATTCTTTCTCGAAAAGATGAATATTGATGCAACTGATAGTATCATTCCCGGGGGTAGATATCATAACCGTAGAGATTACATGGACTTCCCAAATTTAGGCCGTTTTGATTTGTTATATCAAAGTAAAACTCCACTTCCGGTTGAAGGACTGAATTTAGAAGGTAGTATTCTTCAAAAAATAAGCACTAAAGATTATTTAATAAATGCCCCTTATCAATCATTTTCCTATTTGATAAAATTCCTTCGGGAAGCGGCATTAGACCCAAAAGTAGTAAGCATTAAAATTACTTTATACCGTTTGGCAAAAAATTCTCAAATAATCAGTTCGCTAATAAATGCTGCTAAAAACGGAAAAAAAGTTGTTGTTCAAATTGAACTTCAAGCCCGTTTTGATGAAGCCAGCAATATTTCTTATGCGGAACAAATGCAAACGGAAGGTATCGAGTTGATTTTTGGAATTAAAGGTCTCAAAGTACACAGTAAAATTTGTGTTATTGAACGATTAGAAGATGCTAAAATTAAACGTTATGGATTTATTTCAACAGGAAACTTTAACGAATCAACAGCAAAAGTTTATACAGATGTTACGTTGTTTACTTGTCATCAACAAATTTTAAAAGATGCTGCCAAAGTTTTCGATTTCTTTGAAGTGAATTATCGCGTGCATCGTTACAAACATTTGGTGGTTTCACCTCATTATACCCGAAACAAATTTTATAAGTTGATTGACCGAGAAATTATGCATGCTCTTTCGGGAAAAGAAACGTATATTAACTTAAAAATGAATAGTCTTTCTGATTATAGAATGATTGACAAATTATATGATGCCAGTAGAGCCGGAGTCAAAATAAAATTAATAATAAGAGGAATTTGTTGTTTAATACCCGGTGTTCCGGGAATGAGTGAAAATATTGAAGCCATCAGTATTGTAGATAATTTTTTAGAACATACTCGCGTTTTTATATTTGGAAACAATAACAAACCGGAAGTTTATATCTCTTCTGCTGATTTTATGACCCGAAATATTGATGCACGTGTTGAAGTTTCTTGTCCGATATATGATGAAAATATTAAAAAAGAATTGATAGATAGCTTTGACCTCGGATGGAAAGGCAATGTCAAAGCAAGATTGCATTCTGAAAAATTAGATAATAAATATCGTGTTCGAAATGAAAAAGAGCGAATTTTTAGAGCACAAATTGAAACCTACAATTATTACCGCGATAAACTTGATGTAATCGCAGAAGAATTATAAAAACCTCATGATAAAATTAAAAACATTTGCCGCAATTGATATTGGTTCTAATGCCATGAGGTTATTAGTAACTAACATCGTGGAACAAGAAGGCAAAGAAACACAATTCAATAAAAGTTCCTTAGTTCGTGTACCTATTCGTTTGGGACAAGATTCCTTTACTGTTGGAGAAATTTCAGATGAAAATATCGAGCGAATGGTTGATGCCATGAAAGCTTATAAACTTTTAATGAAAGTTCATAAGGTGGAAAAATATATGGCTTGTGCAACTTCGGCTATGCGTGAAGCAAATAACAACACTGAGATTATAGAAATTATTCAGCAAGAAGCTAACATTAAAATTGAAATTATTGATGGAAAAAAAGAAGCTGCAATTATTGCTACTTCCGATTTAAAAGAATACATCAGCACTGACAAAGCTTACTTATATGTAGATGTTGGTGGTGGTAGTACAGAGTTTTCACTGTTTTCAAACGGAAAAATTATAGCCTCAAAATCCTTCAAAAACGGAACTGTTCGAATGTTGAACAATATGGTAAACGAATTAGTTTGGATCGAAATTGAAAAATGGATTAAAATAAATACGGCTCCATTTGAAAATATAACCATGATTGGATCGGGTGGAAACATCAACAAATTGTTTAAAATGACCGGAAAACAACAAGATAAACCACTATCCTATTTGAATTTAAATGCACAATATGCCATGTTGAATGCCATGACTTATGAACAACGAATTAGTGAATTAAGTTTAAATCCCGATAGAGCTGACGTTATTATTCCTGCTACAAAAATCTATTTGAATGCCATGAAATGGAGCGGAGCTCGATATATCTATGTTCCTAAAATCGGACTTTCTGACGGTATAGTAAAAGCGATGTATTACGGAAGAATTTAAATATCTAAATCAAACGTTTTACGCAACAACTCCAAATTTGGATTGAGTTGGTTCAATCGATTGAATTTATCCTGAGGTGTAAAAGCACGTTTACTTTCCATGGATTCGTTTACATGCAGCTGGATTGACACATCATGATTGTGAAGCATTCCTCTTAAATAACCCAACAATTCGTTTTGAAGACGTTCAAATTCAATTCGTGTACCTTCATTTGGTAATTCATGAACAATAGTTGCTCCTTCTAATTTTGGATCATTAATCATCATCAACGAGTGCAGAATCATTTGTCCCTTGTCTTCTAATTTTTGGGCAAACTTGTTCCATTGCAACAACATATCGGTTTCGTTAAAGGGTTCTGTTGGATACTGAACTGTTTCTTTAACCATCGATTTTTGTTGGGCTTCCAACTCTCTCTTGGCTTTGATACTTGATAAGGAAAAAGCAGAAACTTTGTTATCTCCAGTCGATAAACCAATTGATTCTTGCTTTAATGAACTTACTATTTCAGTTGGCTTTACCTCTAATTCAGGCACAGGAACCTTATCTATTTCATTCTCTTTAACTGATAAAGAAGCAGGTTTTTCTTCTTCAACTGAAGTGGTTACTTCAATGGAACCTAATTTTCCTAAAAAATGAAAAGGTGGAATTATAAATCCGTTAACTTTTTTTTTTCTCCATCAAAAGTGATAGAGGCCAATTGCATCAAACATAATTCAACCAACAAGCGTTGATTTTGACTACTCTTATATTTCAAATCACAATCATTTGCCAGTTCGATTCCTTTTAACAAAAAGTCTTGTGAACAATTTTGAGCTTGCGTTCCGTAAAGTTTTTGCGTTTGCTCTCCAACTTCCAGTAATACCAAAGTTGCAGGGTTTTTACAAACAAGCAAATCCCTGAAATGTGAAGCCAATCCCTGAATAAAATGATGGGCATCAAATCCTTTTGCTAAGATTTCATTAAAGGAAAGCAAAACATCCGGAATCTTATTTTCGATTAATAAATCAGTTACATTAATGTAGGTTTCATAATCCAAAACATTCAAGTTTTCAGTGACGGCTTGACGTGTTAAATTATTTCCACAATAAGAAACTACTCGATCAAAAATAGACAACGCATCGCGCATGGCTCCATCGGCTTTTTGAGCAATGATGTGCAAAGCATCTTCTTCAAATGAAATGCCTTGACTTGTTGCCACATAAGCCAAATGTTCGCGTGCATCTTTAATCGTAATTCGTTTAAAATCAAAAATTTGACAACGCGACAAAATGGTTGGAATGATTTTATGCTTCTCTGTTGTAGCTAAAATAAAAATAGCATGACGAGGCGGCTCTTCCAATGTTTTCAAAAAAGCATTAAATGCAGCTTGCGAAAGCATGTGAACCTCATCAATGATATAAACTTTATATTGTCCTGTTTGTGGCGGGATGCGAACTTGATCAATTAGATTTCTGATATCATCAACCGAATTGTTTGAAGCAGCATCCAATTCAAAAACATTAAAAGCAAAATCTTCGTTGGGGTCATCATAACCCAGTTGGTTAATCTTTCGGGCTAATATTCTGGCACATGTAGTTTTTCCAACACCACGAGGTCCAGTAAAAAGCAAAGCCTGAGCTAAGTGATTGTTTTCTATAGCATTCAGCAATGTGTTTGTAATAGCTTGCTGACCCACAACATCTATAAAAGTTTGTGGTCTGTATTTTAAGGCAGATACTATAAATTGTTCCATTTTGATGGGATTGGATAGCAAATATAAAATTTAAAATTCGATTGACAAGTTACCAATTTTCATAAGTTATCCACAATAGCTTATTTGATAATTTAAACTTTTTTTTACTATTTTAAAACCGTGATTTTTTCATTTGAAATTTCAAAAACAGTGCCGTCATCTGCTAAATAAACCGGTTCAAAAACGGTTTTGGCTTCTTCTTCAAACCATTCAATTTTTTCATATCGTGTAGAAAAATGACCTAAAATCAGTGCTTTAACTTCTGCCAATTTTGCTATGGTTGCTGCTTGTTTTGCTGTGGAATGAAATGTTCGTTCTGCCAAATGCATTTCTTTTTCTAAAAACGTACTTTCATGATAAATTGCAGTTGCTCCTTTTATGTATGGAATAATCGATTCATCATAACTTGTATCAGAACAAAACGCATAACTTCGGGCAACTTCCGGATCAAAAGACAATGCCTCATTAGGAATCACACTTCCGTCTTCCAGTGTAATATCGCCACCATATTTTACTTTTTGATAGTATAATTTATCGATGGAATAAGCTTCTAATTGCTCAATATTAAGTTTTCGTTCTTTGTTTTTTTCTTGAAATAAAAATCCATTCGTATAAACCCGATGCTTCAATGGAAATGAAGAAACAACTACTTTCTCATCTTCAAATAAAACGGAAGGATCTTTTGTGGTTAATTCATGAAAATACAAGTTATAACCCGTAAACGAATTGCCATATCGCAATTGCAATAAAATGATTTCTTTTATTCCTTTGGGACCATAAACATGTAAATCACTTTCTCTGTTCAACAACATAAATGTAGAAATTAAACCTACTAATCCAAAAAAGTGATCACCATGTAAATGCGAAATAAATATATGATTGATTTTTGAAAACTTAATTTTTTGTTTTCGCAACTGCACTTGAGTTCCTTCGCCACAATCAATCAAAAATAAATGATTTTTTATCTCTAAAACCTGAGCCGTAGGATTGGTGATGGTTCGTGGTGTTGCGGCATAACAGCCAAGAATAGTTAGTTTCAATTAATATTGCGGGTTACGGGTTGCGGGATTTTGTTTAATGAAGTATATTGAATACTCTCTACTCAAAACTAACAACTCCCTACTTTTAAAATCCTAAATCACGTTCAATTTCTTCCATTTCAATAATATCGTGTGCTTCTAAAAGAGAGGGTACAACTGTCATTTTTGAAGGAACTGCATTAAAATCAATACCATCAACAACGATAACAAATGATTTTTTTGCTTTTTTATGCATTTTAGACAAATCACCAAAAAGTTTTATTTCCTTTAAAGTAATATCTTTATCTTGTGACATGTCCAAAATAAGGTTTTGTTCTTTATAGCTCTGATATTGTGTGGTTACTTTATCTAAAAAAGCCAAACAATCACCTTGTGTGTTTCGCAGTGTAGTGGTATGTCCTTTTATGTCTACTTTCATTTTTTTTTGAGGTTCTGAGATGCTGAGTTGGTGAGGTTCTGAGTTACTCTGCTCCTAATATACAAAATTTATTTAATTTTTGAAGCTAAAAGATAAATTACTGCCATTCGAATAGCAACTCCATTTTCAACTTGATTCAAAATAACTGATTGTTTTGAATCGGCAACATCCGAAGTGATTTCTACTCCTCTATTAATTGGACCGGGATGCATGATAACAATTTCTTTGTCTAAAGAATCCAATAATTCTTTATCCAATCCATATTGTTGGGCATATTCTCGTGTTGAAGGAAAATAATTCACATCCATTCGCTCATTTTGAACACGAAGCATGTTGGCAACATCACACCAAGCTAAAGCTTTGCGTAAATTGGGTTCTACTTTTACACCTAAACTTTCAATGTGTTTTGGAATCAAACTATTTGGACCGCAAACTTTTACTTCTGCTCCTTGCATCTGCAAAGCGAAAATATTGGATAATGCCACTCGGGAATGTAATATATCACCAACGATGACTACTTTTTTTCCGGCAACATCGCCTAGTTTCTCTCTGATAGAATAACTGTCTAACAAAGCTTGTGTTGGATGTTCGTGTGCTCCATCACCGGCATTAATGATACTGGCTTTTACATTCTTAGAAAGAAAATAAGCCGCTCCCGGATTTGAGTGTCGCATCACCACCATATCTACTTTCATTGAAAGTATATTATTAACAGTATCAATAAGCGTTTCTCCTTTTTTTACTGACGATTGTGCTGCCGAAAAACTAATCACATCGGCTGAAAGTCGCTTTTGAGCCAATTCAAAAGATAATTTGGTTCTGGTACTGTTTTCAAAAAAAATGTTGGCAATAGTAATGTCACGCAAAGAAGGCACTTTTTTAATCGGTCGATTGATTACTTCTTTAAAATGATCGGCGGTTTCAAATATGAGATTGATATCTTCTGGTTGCAGGTATTTGATACCTAATAAATGGTTGACAGTTAGTTCAGACATTGTTTAGGTTGATTTATTTTGTGTTGTGGTATCTAAATAAACAGCGTCTTCGCCATCATTTTCTATCCAACAAACTTTTACTTTCTCATCATTTATAGCATCTACTTGTCTTCCTCGATAATCGGGTTGAATGGGCAAATGGCGACTAAATCTTCGGTCAATTAAAACCAATAGTTCAATTTCGGCCGGACGTCCAAAGGATTGAATGGCCGTTAAAGCCGAACGAATGCTTCTTCCGGTATATAAAACATCGTCAATAAAAACGACTTTTTTATCTTCAACAATAAAATCTATTTCAGTTTTATTAGCTTCTAGTGGTTTTTCTCCTCTGCGAAAATCGTCTCTAAAAAAAGTAATATCCAACAAACCCATTTGTATGGTAGCAATTTGGTATTCTTCTTTTAATATTTTTGCTAATCGTTTTGCCAAAAAGGAACCTCGGGGTTGTAATCCAATTAAAATAGTGTCCGAAAAATCAAGATGTTTTTCAATGAGTTGACAAGCCAAACGGTGGAGAATGATATTGACTTCCTTTGAAGTGAGCAATATTTTTTGACTCATAATAGTGCGTTGTTTGGTTGGTAAAGATATAATTTTTTTGTGATTTGTTTTAAAAAAAATCCCGTTAGTAACTAACGGGATTATGAAATTAATTTATGAATACATTTTTTTTCTCAATTCTTTTACTTTATCGTCGTCCAAATATTCATCAAACGTCATGTAACGGTCTATAACCCCATTTGGCGTTAACTCGACAATTCTATTGGCAACTGTTTGTGCAAACTCATGATCATGGGTTGTAAACAACACCGAACCTTTGAAATTTTTCAAGGAATTATTAAAGGCTTGAATCGATTCCAAATCTAAGTGACTTGTTGGTTCGTCAAGCATTAAAACATTGGCTCGCAACATCATCATTCGTGAAATCATACATCTCACTTTTTCACCACCTGATAAAACACGTCCGGTTTTTAAAGCCTCTTCTCCTGAGAAAATCATTTTACCAAGAAAACCTCTTACATATACTTCATCGCGTTCTTCTTCGGTTTTTGCCCACTGGCGTAACCAATCAACCAAAGTTAAATCATTTTCAAAAAACGAATGATTGTCTGCCGGAAGGTAGGATTGATTCGTAGTGATTCCCCAATTAAAGGTTCCGGAATCCGCTTTTTGATTGCCATTTAAAATTTCATAAAAAGCGGTGGTAGCTCTTGAATCTTTTGAAAACACAACTATCTTATCGCCTTTTGCCATGTTCAAATCTACATTTTTAAACAACACTTCGCCTTCAAGCGTACTGCTTAATCCAACTACATTCAAAATTTGATCTCCGGCTTCTCGCTCTTGATCAAATATAATGGCAGGATATCTTCTGCTGGAAGGTTTTATTTCATCTAAATTTAATTTTTCAATCATTTTTTTACGCGACGTAGCTTGCTTTGATTTTGCAACGTTGGCACTAAAACGACGAATAAATTCTTCTAATTCAGCTTTTTTCTCCTCTGCTTTTTTGTTTTGTTGAGCTCTTTGTTTGGCTGCTAATTGGCTACTTTCATACCAAAAAGTATAGTTTCCTGAATAGTGTGTGATTTTTCCAAAGTCTATATCGGAAACATGAGTACAAACCGCATCTAAAAAGTGACGGTCATGCGATACAACTAAAACTGTATTTTCATAATTGGCTAAGAAATTTTCTAACCAACCAATGGTTTCAAAATCCAAATCGTTGGTAGGCTCATCCATGATTAATACATCAGGATTACCAAATAAAGCTTGAGCTAAAAGCACTCTCACTTTCAATTTTGCATCCATATCAGCCATTAACGTATAATGAAACTCTTCAGAAATACCTAAGTTTGATAATAAGGTGGCAGCCGAGGAATCTGCATTCCATCCGTTCATTTCTTCAAACTGCACTTGCAACTCCCCTATTCTATCTGCATTTTCATCAGTATAGTTAAGGTATAAATCATCCATTTCTTTTTTTACGGCAAACAAAACTTTATTTCCCATCATGACAGTTTCCAAAACCGTATGTTCATCAAACATATTGTGATTTTGGTTTAAAACCGACATTCTTTTTCCGGGCTCAAGTATAATTCTACCTGATGTTGGATCTAAATCACCAGAAATAATTTTCATAAATGTTGACTTTCCGGCACCATTGGCTCCAATAATTCCATAGCAATTGCCTTGGGTAAAAGTTACATTTACTTCATCAAACAAAATTCTTTTTCCAAACTGAACCGATAAATTGGATACTGTTAACATTCTTTTTTATTTATTTTTAATGTGGTGCAAAAGTAGAAAAAATTAGTGGAGTTTTATAAGTATCTTATTTAGAATAAAAATAGGTTTATTTTAACTGTCTATTAACAAGGAGTAACAACAAATAAAAATACATTTGTTATTCATAATACCTTATAATACTTTAATGATTGCCTATTCAAAAAAATTACTTCCATTATTTTCTGTAGCAACTCTATGTTTATTATTTTCATGTAATAAGGAGTTCTCTAGTGATAATTATATAGCTTATTTTGGTGGTGAAGTTGTAAATCCAAAAAGCAATTATGTCCTTTTTCTCAAGAATGACGAAATAATTGACACGCTTTTTTTGAACGAAAAAAATCAATTCTTCAAACAATTTGATTCGCTTGCTCCGGGAATGTATACTTTTAAGCACGATCCGGAATACCAATATGTATATTTTGATAAAAATGACAGTTTGATGGTCCGAATCAATCCTGTTGAATTTGATGAATCTATTGTTTTTTGCGGAAGAGGTGACGAAAAAAACAATTTCTTGATGGAATTGTATCTAAAAAATCAAGAAGATAGAAGTACAATGTTTGATATTTTTGATTACGACACTAAAAAATTTCAAGCTACAATTGATGCTTCTTTCAAGAAAAATCAAAACTTCTACTCCAAGAAAAAAGAAAATATAAAATGGAATGATGATTTTGATATCTATGCCAATGCCACTTTACAATTTCATCATAATTCAAAAAAAGAAATATATCCGATTGCTCACAAGTTAAGAACAGGAAAAATCATAAACGATTCTTTACCAAAGAATTATTATGACCATAGAAAAAATATTGATTACAATAATGTTAACCTGACTAATTATTCGCCATTTGTTCGCTATTTAACTTACATGATGAGCAATGTTTCTTATAGTAATGTAAATTCAACCAACACTACTACAGAAGCTTTAGAAATACATTTGCACAAATTGAATATTGCAGATACTTTATTTAAATCTGCAAAAGTGAAAAACAAAATACTAAATTCAGTTGCTTTCTCTTATTTATTAGAAGATCAAAATAGTGAAAACAATGCACAATTTATCAAACGCTTTAATGATTTATCTACAGATAAAGAAAGCTTAGAAGAGATAAATAAATTAGCCAACTCGATTAAATTACTTAAAGTTGGAGCAGAATTACCCGAAGTTAGTTTGTTGGATTTAAACGGAACAAAAATTAGCAGCAAATCCATTTTAAAACGTAAAAGTGTTATTTTCTTTTGGACTTCCAACGCTTCATCTCACATAACGGCTTGTCATAAAAAAGCAATTGATTTTCAAAAAGCATATCCTGATTACCAGTTCATCGCTATCAACATTGACGACAATCATGAGGAATGGATTCAATTATTAAAACAATATAAATTTGGTGTTGTTAATGAATTTAGAGCTGCTGATTTTGACGATTTAAAAAGCAAATGGGCCATTAATAAACTACAAAGAACTATTATTATTGATCAAAATGGTACCATCAAAAATGGTTTTGTTAACTTGTTTGAAGTCAACTTTACAAATTATTTAAAATAAAAAAATCCCGCTTCGAGTAAAAGCGGGATTTTTTTTATCTTATTTATTATTGATTTGCTTTAGCATGATCAGCTAAAAACTGAGCCAAACCAATATCAGTTAACGGGTGTTTCAGTAAACCTAAAATCGCTGATAAAGGTCCGGTCATGACATCGGCACCAATTTTTGCACAGTTAACAATGTGCATGGTGTGACGAACAGATGCAGCTAAAATTTGTGTATCATAACCATAATTATCATAAATCTCGCGGATTTCTTCAATCAACATCAATCCATCAGTTGATACATCATCCAACCTTCCAATAAAAGGGGAAACATATGTAGCTCCTGCTTTTGCCGCTAACAAAGCTTGTCCGGCAGAAAACACTAACGTTACATTGGTTTTAATTCCTCTGTCTGAAAAATATTTACACGCTTTAATCCCTTCTTTAGTCATTGGTAATTTTACCACGATTTGTTCGTGTAATTCCGATAACTCTTCACCTTCTCTTATCATTCCGTCATAATCGGTTGCGATTACTTCGGCACTTACATCGCCGGTTACAATAGTACAAATGTCAACATAATGTTTCAAAACATTATTTTTTCCGCTGATGCCTTCTTTGGCCATCAAAGACGGATTGGTTGTTACACCATCTAAAACACCAAGAGCCTGAGCTTCTTTGATTTGATCGAGGTTTGCGGTGTCAATAAAAAATTTCATATGTGAGTTGTGTTTAAATTCGGATGCAAAGTTACTATTTTTGTTTCAGGTTTCAAATTTCAAGTTTCAAGTTTCTGGTTAAGCAAAATACTTAATTTATTTCTCGCAAAGTCACAGAGTCGCAAAAACTAAGTTCGAAATTTGCGTCTTTGCTTCTTTGCGACTTTGCGAGATGTTTTTTTTCATTTTTTCATTGCATGAAAATAGCGAGATGGAGCAACAACCTATATTTAAAGCTTGTAATGCTTCATTAACATCTTCTCATACATTTTATCAGGCAAAATTCGTTTTAAAACAACTGAAAAACGTTGGAGAAAACTTCCTACTTTATAATGAACATTCGGTTTTGATGTTTCAATAATTTTATGAATTGCAAACGCCATTTCGTCAGGATTACTCCCTGAATCGACATGTTCGTCCATCATTTTTAGTGAATTTCCGTAAGGAATGCTATAGGCTGAATCATCATTTAATGGAGCATGATAACGACCGGAAGCAATATTGGTGGCAAAATCGCCGGGAGCTACATTGGTTAATTCAATGCCGAATGATTTTACTTCCATGCGAATAGCTTCTGTGATAATTTCCAATGCACCTTTTGAGGCGGAATAAACACTTCGATAAGGCAATCCCATATAACCGGCAATGGAAGTAATATTGATAATTAAACCTGATTGTTGACTTCTCATTTGAGGCAAAACGGCTTTTATCACTTCAATAGGACCAAAAAAATTAGTTTCAAAATTGTTTTTGATTTCTTGGGTGGGGATTTCTTCGAGCGGACCGGTAATTCCAACTCCGGCATTATTAATGACAACATCCAATTTACCTTCTTTATGAATTAATTTGGAAATAGCCGATTCAATGCTATTCACATCCCTAACATCCAATTGTAATAAAGGAAAAACAGAATCTTTCACTTGATTTGGATTTCTACTAGTTCCATAAACAACATAGCCTTTTTGATGCAGAAAAGTGCCAATTGATTTACCAATTCCGGAGGAACCGCCAGTGATGAGAATAACTTTTGACATGGTTAGGTTTAAAAGTCAAAGATAGTAATTAGTGATTTGTGAATTGGACATTGTTTTCAAAAATCTTCTATCAAACTAAAAATAGACTTAATCAAATGAAGGATTACTCAAATGATTTAATTAGGATAAAAAAAGAAGAAGTAATTGTAAAAACGAAAAACGGTAACAGAGAAGAAATAAAAAATGGCAAGCGACCTACATCGCACCGCTACAACCACATACCTTTGCTGTGTTCCCACCCTGGAGGAGTTTGCAGGAGCTGGTCGTGTAGGACTTGCCGATGCAAATATACAATCTTTTTATGTTTTTACAAGTAATTTTAGTCGAATCAAATCCTTATATTTGTGGCTTTACTAGCAAATAAATTCATGAAAAAACGTAACTTATTATCATTCATTTTATTAAGCACACTTCTTTTCAGTTGTGACGATTCTAAAAAAGATAAATCCGATTGGTTTTCTTTTAATACTTCTGTAATAAAATCACAATACAACCCGTCGGAATCGGCTACATTCGAAATTGTTAATGCAAAAAATAAAGCAATTGACAGCATTATTTATTATGTTAACAATAAAAAAATAGGTCGCGTAAACGGTAACGAAAAATTGAATTTTGCTTTTGCTAACGAAAAGTTGGGTTATCAAAATATAAAAGCACTGATTTATTTTGAAAAAGAATATGTAGAAACCACTTATCGCTCCGAATTAGTTTCAAATATTGAACCGAAAATTCTGTCTTATTCTATTGTTAATGTTTATCCGCATGACATCAAAGCCTATACGCAAGGATTGGAATTTCATCGTGATACGCTTTACGAAGGAACCGGAAACGGTGAAGGTGCAGGAACTCGAACTAAAGGAAAATCAAGTTTAAGAAAAACAGATTATAAAACGGGTAAAGTACATCAAATTGTAGAACTTACTGATGATTTATTTGGTGAAGGAATTACTATTTTAAACAATAAAGTGTACCAACTAACCTGGACAAGCTTAGTGGGTTTTGTTTACAATGCCGATAATTTAGAACGTATCAAAACATTTAATTATACCAAACGCATTCAAGGTTGGGGTTTATGTAACGACGGAACCAATTTATATCAAACCGATGGCACTGAAAAAATTTGGATAATGAATCCCGAAACATTTGAAATGACTGATTATATCAACGTTTATGCCGGTGCTTCAAAAATAAAAGCTCTCAACGAACTGGAATGGATTGATGGTAAAATCTTTGGGAATGTTTACCAAAAAGATGCTATCGCTATCATTAATCCTAAAACCGGAGCTATTGAAGGCATCATCAATTTATCTGAATTGAAAAAGCAAGTCACACAACATCCGGATATTGATGTTTTAAACGGAATAGCCTACAATCCTAAAACAAAAACTATTTTTGTGACAGGAAAAAATTGGGACAAAATGTTTGAATTAAAAGTGAATTTTGATTAACCTTTTTGTTCCAATAATAAATCAATTATAACGTCATTTTCAATTTCCTCCAAACTTTTATACTGCAACGATTTCACTTGAGATCGCCCCTCGCCTATCAATTTATTTTGATGTAATGTCAAGCTATAACCTCTAAAAAAGGCAACATCAACATACTGGCGTTTGTGACTCGCATTCAAATAGATGAAAGGCTTTTTATCTAAATAATAAAACGGAATAGCATACTTAAATTGCAGTTGCACTTCGGGCAATGTCGCTTCAATTATTGCCTGAACATGCAATAAAATAGAACGATAGGGTTCGGGTTGATTTAAAATATATTCCTCGGCTGGTTTCATTTTTCAAAAATAATCTAAAAATGTTTTGGTCAGAATAAAAATTATATTTTACTTTGCATCTCAAAGTACTTTAAAAATGGAAAACGAGAAATACCTCAACGACCTTTCTGAAATCAAAAATTTGATGAACCGTTCCTCACGCTTTTTATCGTTGAGTGGACTTTCAGGGATTTTAGCCGGAACCTATGCATTAATTGGAGCATGGTTGGCTTATAAAACGATTTACTTTGATACATCTACAATGGGAGCTTATAAGAATTTAGTAATATCAGAAGAGGCCGTTATTCGACTATTGGTGATTGCCACATCTGTAGCTTTACTTTCTTTGCTAACCGGAATTCTATTAAGCATTCAAAAAGCAAAAAAGAACAACGAAACCATTTGGAACAGCACAGCCAGAAGATTAGTAATAAACTTTTTAATTCCGTTGGCTACCGGAGGTTTCTTTATACTATTTCTTATTGAAAAAGAAATGTTAGGTCTAATTGCTCCTCTCACCTTAATATTTTACGGATTAGCTTGTTTAAATGCCAGTAAATATACAATAGGAGGTGTTCGTTATTTAGGATTAACCTTTATTGTTTTGGGCTTACTTTGTACCTGGTTTTTGGGCTATGGCTTATTATTTTGGGCAATAGGTTTCGGCGTTTGCCACATTTTATATGGTAGTATTATGTATTTTAAATATGAAAGAAATTAAATAATTGGATTATCCGATTTTAAGATTTTTGGATATTTAGATTCTTTTCAATTTTTCAAATTTTTCAAATTTTATCAATCTGTGTTCCAAAAAAAATAGTAATTCCTTTCCTTTGCAAAATGAAAAACATCATCCAAAATATAAACAAAGCCTTTGACCATCGAATACGACTGGGTATCATGTCGATTCTGATGGTAAATGAAAGTGCCGATTTCAACACCTTGAAAGAATTGTTGGGTGCAACTGATGGTAACCTTGCCTCCCATGCTAAAGCCTTAGAATCTGAAGAATATATCGCTGTTGAAAAACAGTTTATTGGTAAAAAACCAAACACAAGCTACAAAGCCACAAAATTGGGAAAAAAAGCATTTCAAGATCATATTGAAGCTCTTGAAAAATTAATCAAAAAAAACTAATCTATTTTTTTATCTATTAACTTTGAAATACAAAGTACTTTTAATATGAAAATTATAAAACACTATTTGAAAACAAAAAAACAAGAAGCACTTATGCTGTCTTTGTTAACACTATTTTGCTGTGCATTGTTACTGATTCGGGCCAAAACTTCCCAAAGCATTTTCTTTTTCTTTTTGATTTGGAATTTATTTTTAGGTGGCATCCCCTACTTCATTGCTCAATTTTTAAAACTATCGATAAAATTTCAAGAAAACAAATGGCTACGAATTAGTACGTTGTTGGTTTGGCTGCTATTCTTACCTAATTCATTTTACATTCTAACTGACTTTTTTCATTTAAACAAATTCAATAGTGTTCCCGTTTGGTATGATTTATTAGTAGTTGCAACATTTTCTATAACCGGATTTTTGTTTGGACTCTATTCACTTTTTACCATTCAAAAAATACTAACTATACATCATTCAAAAAATTTGAGTCGGATAATTGTATTTCTTAGTGTTTATCTAACAGCATTTGGTATTTACTTAGGTCGTTATCTTCGTTTCAACAGCTGGGATGTCATTACAAATCCGATTGACTTATTTACAAATTTGTTTTCTTCTTTATTTTCAACTGAAGTACAACAATTCACTATTGGATTTGGTACTTTTTTATTCGTTATCTATTTCGTGGCAGCTACTTTAACTTTTAAAAATCAAAACACATAAACTATGACAAAAAAAACGTATGCCACAGTTACCGGCAAATTCTCTACTCAAGTCGCCATCACTTCATTTTTGATTGGAACACTAGTATTCATATTGAGTCAACTCTTTCCAAAAGTAGATTCCATCTTTATCATTGGTATTTTTTATGTGATGATTGCCTTATTTGTCAATGGTGTTGTATTTCTGAATCTCGTGCATCATTTTCTTTTTTTTAGAAATCATAGAGAATACTTCGGTATCAAAATCCTAATCGTAATGGCTAATATTCCCATTGCTGTAGGCTATTTTTATATCACTATTAATCGAATCAATCTTTTTACTTTCTAATTTCTATTAATCCAAAAATCTAATAATCTAACAATCTAAAACATTTCACTCATGGAAAAACAGACCAATTTCTTTCAGTCCAACACCGCAAAAATCATCATGGTTGGCTTTTTAACGCTTATTTTATTAATACCTCTTCAATTTGTTAAAAGTTTAATTGAAGAACGAGCTGTTCGTCAAAAAGAAGTCGTTTCGGAAACTTCTTCAAAATGGGGAGAAAACATCTATTTCTACGGACCAATTATTAAAATTCCTTACAAACAAACTAGCGAAGTAATCGAATATGATGGTAAAACCAACCAACAAATTAAGAAATACATCACTGAAACAAAACTGGCTTATTTCTTTCCAGAGGAATTAAAAAACACTACAGATGTCACAATGGTGAAACCTTTACAACGCAGTTTGTATAAATCGAATGTGTTTAACGCACAAATGGATTTTTCGGGAAGTTATGTAATTCCTAATTTTAAAATCAACTCGATAGCAGATGAAAATATCCTTTGGGATAAAGCCACCGTAATGATTCGAACCACCAATTTGAAGAGTATCAAAAGTCAAGTCAATTTTAAATTAGGTGATTCCGTCTACCGTTTTGAACCTACACAAAACAAACAAAACGATTCGATGTCGACGTTAGAAACCGGATTGGTAAACTTGCAATCGCTTCGTGAAAACAAAAAACAAGATTTTACTTTTAACATCAATTACAACGGAAGTAAGATGATTCATTTTGCTCCGATTGGCAAAACGACTTCAGCAAAAATGACTTCCAATTGGCCGTCACCTAGCTTTTCGGGCAACTTTTTACCCAATGACAAAAACAAAAAAATTACCGACAAAGGTTTCGAAGCCGAATGGGAAGTGTTGCACCTCAACCGACCTTTTCCACAACAATCGTTTGAAGTTTTGCCCAATGTGAAACCACATGCTTTTGGTGTTGATTTTATCACAACTGTAGATCAATACCAACAAAACGAAAGAGCATCTAAATATGGATTTTTGGTGATTGGATTGACTTTTTTAATCTTTTTCCTGATTCAAAGTATCAGCAAAATCAACATTCATATTTTTCAATATTCGATGATAGGACTGGCATTGATTATGTTTTATACGTTACTAATTTCGATAACCGAACACAGTAGTTTCACTTTGGCTTATGTAGTTGCCGGGATTTCAGTAATTGTATTGATTTCACTCTATTCCATCTCGATTTTAAAGAACAAAAAGTTTCCGGCTTTCATCGGGATATCGCTTTCAGGGTTATACACTTTTATTTTTGTGATCATTCAAATGGAAGATTATGCGTTGTTAGTGGGAAGTATTGGTTTATTCTTGATCTTAGCTGCTGTGATGTATTTTTCTAGGAAGATTGATTGGAGTATAGGGAATTAAATCTCTCGCATTAAACAAAGGTTTACAATAGTACTTTGTGACCTTTCGGGATAACAAACAAAAAAAACGGAAACAACTAATCAAAGTGTTTCCGTTTTTCTCATTCATTCCTTTTCATTAAGATAGTACATTTAAAATGCTAACTAGTCTTTTTCATAAACTGAAATAATACCGCTTGCATCTTTTAATTTCAACTCTGAAAGAGTAAGATTCATAATATCCTGCACCTTTGTAACACCATCAATTGTAGTAGTTAGATTATTATGTGATCTTGAATAAGATCCGGTTTTTGTAATCAACTGACAAGCGGTTGTTGTTGAATCATATTCACCTTGATTTACATCATTGTCAATCTTAAGATCAATATAATCTTTATCACAACCAGGCTCGTTTTGTGGAGCATCAAATAATACTTCTTGACCATTAATTACAGACCCTACTTTAGTAATATTCCATTTTCCTATTACAGGAAGTAATGTTTCACCATCATTATCATCATCACTACAAGAGGCGGTAAATAATCCAATACTTAAGGCTAAGGCGAATAACAGACTTCGATTTTTCATTTTTTTTTGTTTAAATTGTTAGGTGTAAAATTAATTGGAATAAAGCGGGATAATGTTACAGAGTTATAGCTATATTTTGTATGATTATTGCTTTGAAAACTTTCAGAGACATTTGATATCTATTATTTACTAACAAATTTTAGAATTTAGACAGGTTCATTTCGGTTAGATATTAATTGTAAATACAAACAAAAAACCCAACAATCACTTGTTGGGTTTTAATATAATAATTGGTTCATTTAGTGGCTTCCCTCCGCTTCAATTTCATCCACATTTATTCCTTGTTTTTTCAAAATTCCTTTAACCAAAACGGCAAATAAGGTCAAATAAACAAAACATATAACCGGAATTATATATGAATTATGAATACCAATAATATCTGATAATTTACCTTGCAAAGGCGGAATAATGCCGCCTCCCAAAATCATCATCACTAAGAACGCTGAACCTTGAGCGGTATATTTTCCCAAACCAATAACAGACAAACTGAAAATAGCCGGCCACATAATACTACATGCTAAACCACCGGCTAAAAAAGCATATATAGCAACCATTCCATCTGTTGTCAAACCGATCAACATAGCTATAATTCCCATTAATCCAAAAATGGTTAATGTTCTTGCCGGTTTATCTTTACAAATAAAAAAAGCAATGATTTGAATAAAAACACAAAAAACATAGTAGTATAAAGGAGTCATGTCTTTATCAGCTAAAGTATTTACCGTTAAAATTATCGCAAAGGCAACCAAAGGCACAACAACCAAAGCAATGGCTTTTTTGATGCCTCGTAAATCAAAAACAGCTATGGCTCCGGCCCATCTTCCTATCATCAAACTTCCCCAATACATTGAAATATAAGGTGCAATTTCCGAAGATTGTAATCCGCCGAATTCTTTTAAACTTAATAATTCTCCTAAATTACTTCCAACGGCAACTTCCACACCAACGTAGGTAAAAATGGCTAACATGCCCAAAACCAATTGCGGATATTGCATAGCTCCCCAACCTTCGCTATTTTTTTGTGCACTTTTATTCGCATAAAGCAAACCGGCAACAATCACAAGTAAAGCAGCAGAAAGCCAATACATTCGTTGCATTTCCAAAGGATGTTTTAATACCTCTATTTGAGAATTTAGTTGGATTAATTGTGATTCATAGGAAACTGCTTCTAATGACGTTTGTGTTTTTAAGCTTGCTACTTCCTCATGCAAAGCAGCTATCTTTAATGCTTCCTCACTTTTATAACTTGAAAATACCGGAGCAAAACAAATAGCCAATAATCCGGTCATAATCACTAATGTGGTTAAAGCTTTGTTGGCTTTTTCTATGGGTTCATTAGAAATGCCATCTGGAACTTTCTTAGAAAAGAAAAATAGAGCAGCTGCAACTAAAAATAGAATCCCAACACCTATATATAATAAGATTACTTTGTCTAATCCCAAACTTTTTATTTGCTCATCACTAACGGAAGCTGTTGTTCCAAATAATGCAAAGGCAACAATCAGCGGACCAATAGTCGTTCCGAAAGAGTTAATTCCGCCACCTAAATTTACACGACTGGCTCCTGTTTTTGGATCTCCCAATAAAATTGCAAATGGATTTGCCGCGGTTTGTTGTAATGAAAATCCCAAGGCTACTATAAATAATCCAACCAACATCCCGGCATAAACATTAGCTTGAACCGCTAGAATCATAGCCCCAGCTCCAAGTGCAGAAAACAATAATCCATAAACAATACTTCTTTTATAACCCCATTTACTGACTAAATCAGAACCACTAAACGCTCCAAAAGCAAACAATAGTAAAGCTCCTAGATAGTAAGCCGTATAAAAAGCAAAGTCTATCAATTGTGATTGAAATTGATCTAACGAAAAATAGTTTTTACAAAATGGAATAAAAATACTGTTTCCTGCGGCTATAAATCCCCAAAAAAAGAAAACAGTAATTAAGGTGTAAAGTGCAGGATAATTGGTTTTGGTTAGACTTGTATTCATCTGCTGTAAAAATTAAAGTAATTGGTTAAAATAATAAAATTTGAATACCAATTCATTCAATTTAAATGGATGCATATTCAAATATTTTTTAAATATACAGCTATGATAAATTTAAAATACACCAAGCAAGTAATAGTTATTAACCAATTAATTTTCATAACTCAAAAGTCAAAAAAAAAGTTGGCTAACTTTAATTAAGATTTTACTTTATCAGAATCCACAAAATCCTGAAGATAACTAAATTTCGGAGTTAATTTACCGTTTTCAGTCATTTTTGCTCTTTCAAGAATACCTTCTTTGTCATTGTTAAAGAAAGAAGGAATCACATGCTTAATGAACATTTCACCGAAACCTTCGCTGGCATCTCTTGGAATTTCACAAGGTAAATTGTCAACAGCCATGACCATAATGGATGCCGGATGAGTAACCGGAACTTCTTTATCTTCATTGGGCAAATAGCCATAAAAAGGATCTGCTATGGTTGAAGAACGCAACGTACAAGCAATCGGTCCTTTAACATCACAAGAAATATCAGCTACAATTTTCAGCTTATTTGTTGGCGACTGCAACATAGCTCTGGTTAAAATAGCAGGAGCATCGTTAGCATAATAATGACCCGTGATAAAAACATCTGCTACTTTAGTAAATCGTTCAAAGTCCGAAACATAGTCTTTCGGATTTAAATAAAAATCTTGATTATTCAAAACCTTACTGTCTTTTCGCTTGTTATATTCCAAAACGTCCAATTGAACATAAACCGGATTAGTGTAGGTTTTGGTTAAAAAATCTTCCGCTGAAACTTCTTTGATCTTCATGGCATCCAAAATTTCTTTGGAACCCATACCAACTTTACCTTTGCCGGTTAAAACAATTTTAATAGGCGGTAAAAAGGGTCGTTTCAAACGCGTAATCAATTCGTCTCTTCCTGATAATGTTTCTGCTTTAGCCAAATTAAATAACTCATATTTAATTCCGAAAGCTCTGAAAGCATTATACGTTCCTACTATTCCCGCATATCTCCCAAAACCAATTAATCGACTATTATTTTTATCAACAATAGTCTCGTGGTCAATTAAAGTAATGTTTTTATCTAAAATAGTTTGAAGTAATCGTCTATTATAGGGCTGTTTTTTTATTGTATGTGAAAAGAAAAAGTAGGTCTTATTTGGAATCAAAGCATCAGTTGGCACTTCTTTAACACCAAAAAGCACATCACAATCACTCATGTCAGTTGTCACCTCAAAACCAACAGTTTTATAATCGTCATCAGAATAAATGCGAATGTCTGAACTTTCAACTTTTATTTTAATTTGGGGAAATTGTGTTTTAATATCAAGAAGAGCTTGAGGAGAGAAAACAACTCTTCTATCCGGTGGATTTTTTCTTTCTTTTATAATACCAAAAATCATAGCAAGTAGGTTTTATTCTGTTGTAAACGAATTAATTATGTTATATTTTAACATTCAGAATTCATTTTGTTTCAAATATAACAAAAATGATTATTCTGGACAAATATAAACATTATAAATTTTGGTGTATATTTGCGGTCTGGTTTTTGTTACGAGTTGGTACAACAGATAACTGATAACCGATAACGGAAAACAGAAAAAATGGGGTCGACCGGTTTTGACAGCAGGTGGAACTAAACGGTAAGCACGTCGAGCATTGGACATTTGGCTCGTAAATATCAAGGTTCACAACTTATAAACGGCGAAAATAATTACGCTTTAGCTGCTTAATCTGAATTATAGTAAGATTTGCCTCGTTCCTACCAGGTAGGAAAGCTGGATTCACCTCAAAAGCCTTGGTTTGTGGCGTTTGATTCAGGTGAACCGTAAAAATAAACCTAGGAAGGGTAATGCTTTGAATCCCTTCTGACAACTATAAAGCTAAGCAAGAAGTGGCTGCCTTTGGCCTTGCTTTTTGTCGAAAACTCAATCAGAGGATAAACGCGTAGAAAGCTCTTTGGTTGCTTGTTTGGACGAGAGTTCGATTCTCTCCGACTCCACAATGAAAAACAAAAAACGCCCTATTTTCAATACTTTGAAGATAGGGTGTTTTAATTTGTGCCGACCGGGTGCCGACATTAGAAGATTTTTTTAAATAATTCTTACTAATTGCCTTCATCATTCCTGGAACGATCTGAATGAGCAAAGCTCAAAATTGATCCTACTAATTGCCTTCATCGTTCCCGGCACACTCTCAATGAGCATGACTCGAAATAGTTGCCACTAATTATGATATTGGTTCCCGGCACACTCTCAATGAGCATGACTCTAAATAGTAGTAACTAATTGTGATATTGGTTCCCGGCACACTCTCAATGAGCATGACTCTAAATAGTTGT